>NZ_FXTP01000003.1 GCF_900182705.1 Gracilimonas mengyeensis
CTCTGTTGGTACTGTTGAGGTTCAACGGCAGAAAAAACCAGCCTGGATATACCTGACGAAGTGCATCTGCCTGCAGGCAGTGCATAGACCAATACTGAAGGTGCCAGGCTGGCTCGATTCCAATAAAACAGGCAGAGAGTAAAGATCACAAGCTACTTATACAACCTTTTGCCTGTTGGTAAATAGTTCTCCCTCTAACATATGAGACCGCTGAACTTATCCGACCCTTTGTAACATCTTCCCGAAGCGGTCGGACGAAGGGTAAATTTATGTCAATTGTTTAAACATTGTTGAGCAAACAACGAAATCGTTTTAGTGATACTCTTTGTAGAGATTTAGGCATCTTAATAGTATCTGTTCCTCTTTCACCCCTTTATAAAATATCCCAAACCACCGATTCTATTATATCCACCCGTCATTCCCGCGAAGGCGAGAATCTTATAGTTGCGAAGGACACATTAGCTGTTACAGTCTCTACTACACATACCGCTTCGAATGGAATACTTAAAATAGCTCCGGCTTTCAGGCCGGTGATAGCATGACAGAGGCACCAAAACCCGAGCCCAGATGAAAGAAAAGCCCCATTGATTATCGAGGGTTGAGCTCCCATAGCTTTGGAAAGATCGCAACCAAAGCTTCGAAAAATGGAATAATCCCAACCACCATCAGGGCGAAGCTTTACTCTACTACAATTTCACCCCCCCGACGGAAGTCGGGGGCTATGGTAATTTGCAATTATGGATCATAACCAATCAGGGCATTTAATTTATAAACCAATCCATTTCAATTAAACCGTAGCTCCACCACAACTACTTCCAGCACCGGCGGTGCAGCCGTAGCAATGCTGGTTGATGCGAATCTCGCGGTTGTTCAGCTTTTCTAAATCAAAATCACGGATGTGTTGAACACTGTTGGGATGGGTTTCCATTTCCAGCATCTGGTTGAAATCACAGTCATATAGGCGGCCATCCCAGCCTACCGAGATGGTATTTCGGCACATCACATTGGCGGCCGCGCCGGGATTGAATGACTCCACCAGCTTCTCCATGTACTCATCCAGGTTACCGCTCATCAACAGAAAATTAAGAAAGCGACTGATGGGCAAATTGGTAATGGTGAACAACTCGTTAAATTCGATCTCATGCTTGCGACTGAGCTGTCGCTTGAACTCTGCCTCCAATGTCTTTTGATCACCCGGCAGAAAGGCACCTACGGGATTATATACCAAGTTGAGTATCAATCCCGTGTTGTCTTTGCCATAGCCAATATCATTAAGGGTCTTAAGAGCGGTGATGGATTTATCGTAGGTTCCTTCACCCCGCTGACGGTCGGTACGCGACTTGCTGTAGAAAGGCAGCGAACAGGTTACTTCCACCTGATGCTCTTTGAAAAAATCTGGCAAGTCGCTGAATTTGTTGGTTGTGAGAATAGTAAGGTTTGATCGCACAATCACGCGCTTTCCCATTTTTGAAACTTCTTCCACAAACCAGCGGAAGTGCGGGTTCATCTCTGGAGCGCCCCCTGTAAGGTCCACGGTTTGGATATCGGATTCACGCAAGGCATCCAGGCAATGCTCAAAAGTTTCCCTGGTCATGATTTCCTGCCGGTCTGGCCCGGCATCCACATGGCAATGCTTACAAGTCATATTGCACATGTAGCCCACGTTCATCTGAAAAATATCTATGCCGGTCGGTTTAAGGGGATGAAGCTCTATCTCTTCCAGCTTTTCACCAAACTTTGGCAGGCTTTTTAGTTTTTCGGAATGATGGTTAATGATATCAAGCTGCACGGCCGGGTCCGACAGCGTATGCGCTTCTGCTTGTAAACTCTTCATAGGATGTAATTAATAGAATAAAAATAATTGATACACAAAGTGTGCAATACCTTACATAGACAAGTCCTTCACCTTGTTCATCATCTGCACGCCATGCACCAGCGAGGATCCTCCGCGAATAGCCGCAGATACGTGCACAGCTTCCATCATTTGTTCCTCGCTGGCCCCGGTTTCCAGGCTTTCGGTGGTATAGGCATCAATACAGTAGGGGCATTGCACCGTGTGTGCTACGGCCAGGGCTATCAATGCTTTTTCTCTTTTGGTAAGTGCCCCTTCTTCAAATACCTCGCCATAGTAATCAAAAAACTTCTCTCCCAGCTTTTCCTGGAATTCTGTAATATCACCAAACTTCTTTAAATCCTCTGGTTTGTAATAGGTCTTGTCCATAATAGTTTTGTTATGCTTAAAAAATGGGTTAATAGTTTTATGCAAATCTCATAGGCACGATGTGGTATAATCAACCTCAACATCCTATAAAATAATTCGTAGCTGCTTTATTGTTTTATTTTGAACAGGAATTAAAACTTCAAGTTGAAACTTTTTCCTGTCTCAAACCTTTAAGTGAATAGAATTCTAACCAAAATTTATTTTCAGAATGAAAAAATATAAACTGATACCACTTCTATTTATAATGGCTGGTATTATAGCCGTTTCTTCACCCGATGCCAAAGCACAAACCCAGGAAGGCGGAGACCTTGGGATAGGCGTAATGTTAGGTGAACCAACGGGACTTTCTTTTAAACTTTGGAATAATGACCGTTCGGCCCTGGCTTTTGGAGCAGCATGGTCTTTCGGCGCCTATGACGCCTTGCACCTGCATGGTGATTACCTGCTACACTCTTGGTTTAACGAAGTTGATCAGGGTGAACTTGCCTTTTACTATGGTATTGGTGCCCGCTTCCTATTTGCAGACCCTGATTCCAAAGTGGGTGTTCGTGTACCATTCGGGTTAAATTATCACATACAAGATGCGCCGGTTGATGTGTTTATTGAAGCTGTGCCCATCTTAAACTTAACTCCTGCCACCGAGTTTGATGGCAACGGGGCATTGGGTATCCGCTACTACTTCTAATCTGCGGTTACTGCACCGACACTTTATCAGATTTGATACAGGGCAGGGTTATTTCCTGCCCTTCTTTTGCCAGCCATATTTTTTCAAATTTATCAGCATGCTCCTTCATAAGCGTGTGCTCCAGGCGAGCCAGTACACCGTCTGAATTATCGGGATCATGATGTGTAAGGCATAATTGTTTCACGCCCGCTCTTGCGGCCATATCTACTGTCAGCTCCCAGGCGGAATGTCCCCATCCCTTTTTCGACTGATATTGTTTTTTTGAATACTGGGCATCATGAACGAGCAGATCCACGCCTTCCAAAAAATCACATAGTTTGCTATTGAACTCATCGGCTGAACGGCCTCCTTTTTCATCCGGGATTTCATTATCCGGAGCAAAAACTATGGATTTATCCTGTGTTCTCAGTTTGAATATGGCCGTAGGTACGGTATGATTTGCCCACATATATTCCATGGTATAATGCTCAAATACTTTCTTACCGTTTTCAAAGTTCTCGCAATCAATATCTGCTTGCAGCATATCCATGGAGACAGGGAAAAAGGTTTTTGACATATGTCCCTGCAGAATTTCCCGGCACCCCATCTCTCCCTGAGGGGGAAGATAAATCCGGAACCAGTTTTTATGATCATAAAAAGGTTTAAAGAAAGGAAAGCCTTGCAAATGATCCCAATGTGGATGCGTGATAAAAATACGGCCTTTAGCAGCATCTGTGTCGTTTTCGAGTGCATTACCAAGATTTCGCAACCCTGTTCCACAATCAAAAATAAGCAATTCATCCTGAGAAGGGATCTCCACCTGCACACAAGTGGTGTTCCCTCCATATTGCATATTTTCAGTGTTGGCACAAGGGGTTGAGCCCCTGACTCCCCACAAAATTATTTTAATCGCATTTTCCAAATTCCGGGTATTTTATTCTCGCCTCATAAAACGCGTATTTTCAAATAAAAACTACACATTTTATTACCGCATTAGCAAAGTAACCTTTTATACGGCAAATACATTCTGAGATATACCAGTCTCATGAATTATGCTGAATTGTACAGAAATCTCACCCGCTAAACCAAAGAAAATTATTCTTCTTCGTCGCCGTCCTCCTCATCGTCAAGGTCGGCACTGTTGTTTTTTATAAGGTCAATTTCTTTCTCCAGGTACTTGATTCGGTCATTCTTCTCCTCGATGGAAGATTCCGCTTTATCAATTTTATCCTGCAATTCATCGCGAAGCGCACTTCCTTTATTCGTTGGCTTAAAATAGGTTTGTGCCTCCTCGTACTGAATGACTTCGCTTTCGAGCTTGGATACCTCTTTCTTGAGCTTATCACTTTCCTTGCGGTATTTAATGACTTTCTTGCGGTCATCGGGATCAACACCTTGCGAAGCTAATTTCTTTTCCATGCCCAAATCAGAACCCAGTGCGCGGTAGCGATCGTATATCACGTCGCAAGCCTCGCGGTACTGCTTCCAGATTTTATTTTTCATTTTGATGGGCACATAGCCGATATCCTTAAACTCCTGCTGCAATTCTTTGGCTTCTTGTACTGCCAGCGCAGGATCGTCGTGGGAGCCCAGCTCTTCGAGTTTCTTAAGGATTTCCTGTTTCTTCTCCAGGTTTTCCTTCTGATCTTCCCGCCGGCCTTTAAAGGCTTCTCTGCGGCGATCGTAGAAGACATCCATTTCACCCTTGAACTTCTTCCAGATCTTGGATGATTTCTTCCGGGGTACAGGACCAATTTTCTTCCACTTCTTCATCAGATCTTGCATAATCTGATGCCCTTTATCAAAATCGTCGGTGTCTTTTATTTCAGATGCTTTTTCAATCAACTCATGTTTTTTATCCAGGTTCTTCTCTTCCTGCTCCCGGAGTACATCAATATTATCTGATTTCTTCTGATTGAAAGCATCCGTGGCTGCTTTAAACTTGTCCCACATTTCATTCTCTTCTTTCTGTGGGAGGTTACCTGCTTTTTTCCAGGCCTTGTGCAGTTTGTTCACCTTGCGTGCCGCTTTGGCAATATTGTCCATATCAACCAGCGCTTCGGCCTCTTTCACGAGGTTCTTCTTCTTATCAAGGGCCTTCTCAATCTTCTCGCGATACTTCTTATCAAACTTGAACCGGAGTTCGTTAAACCTATCCTGTACCGCATTAAAGCGATCCCACAAGCCCTGATTTTTATCGGAAGGCACACGACCTACTTTACGCCATTGTGAGATGAGCTTATTGAACTTGTCTTCCATCTCGCTAAAGTTGGAAGTACTTTCACTTAAAGAATTGGCCAATGAATCCATTTTGTCAAGCAGAAGAAGCTTAAGCTCCAGGTTTTCTTCTTCTTTCTGAAGCTTTTTAACCAAGCGGTCTACTTTGTGGTCTTCAAACTCTGCCAGCAGTTCATTGTAGCGTTTGTCCAGGGCTTCAGCTTCGCCTTGTGGCAACAGTTTGATAGAGTCCCACTTTCCTCGGATTTTGCCTACTTCGCGAGTAGCCGTCCATTTCTCTTCACTAACAATATCGGAAAGCTCTTTGAGGAGCTCTTTTTTTCTGGCAAGATTTTCTTCTTTGCGGCGATTTTGCTCTTCGTAGTGCTTGCGCTTCTTTTCCTCAAAGCCTTCACGCAACTCATTAAATTCATCGATGAGCTTGCTTGCCTTATCACTAACGGATTCAGGACCATCAGCAACCTGCTGTGCGAGATTAGCCAGCTCTGTAGTTACAAAGGTCCAGTCTGTCTGAACTACCAGTTCTTTGGCACGCTCCACGATTTCCTCGTAGTAACTCTCAGCGTCTACTTCAGACTCTTCGGCTTCACCGTCACCCTCCTCTTCCGAGGCTTCAACGTCTTCACTTTCAGCTGATTCTTCTTCAGCTTCCTCGGCATCTGCAGCCTCGGCACTTTCTTCTTCTGCGGACTCTTCAGCAGTTTCAGCTTCCGGTGCTTCTTGTTGCTTCTCTTCAGATTCAACAGCAGCTTCCTCTTCAACAGGAGTGTCTTCTGTAACAGATTCATCAGTGGCCTTCGAAGTCTCTTCAGTCACTTCTTCCTGCTTGGTAGGCTTCTCTTCGCCTGCAGAAGTGTTGTTTTCTTCAGCGTTGGTATTTTGATCTTTGGTATCGGTGTTGTTTTGCTCCAGGTTCTTCACAGTAACCTTCCTTTCCTCGTGGGACAGTTTTATGATTTCACGGCTCTAAGCCTTCTTCGTTAGACTTGTTAAGATAATATATCTAACCAATTTTTGGCAATGCCGTCTAAAAAACCACAAACCTATTCAGATCAGGCAGATACGATGGGTTGATATGTACCGCTGCTATTAAAAGATCGTCACCTAAAAGCACGAAACTGTCTTCTTACTCTTCTTTATGCAAGTGCACATCGCGCTGAGGAAAAGGCATTTCGATGTCGTTGTTATCCAACTCTTCTTTAATTTTCTCCAGATTCTCCCAGAAGTAGCTCCAGTAGTCTTCGGTCTTGGTCCAGCTGCGCACGGAAAGATCAAGGGAGCTATCTCCCAGATTTGTCAACACAACCACTGGCTCTGGATCTGGCAATGTACGTTCATCACTATTCAACACATTCAAAATTACTTCACGGGCCTGTTTCACATCTGAATCATAACTGACACCTACCGAAAACACGGCTCTTCGTGTTTCTTTTCTTGAATAGTTTGTAACAGGTGAATTTGCAAGCTGGCCGTTGGGAACAATAATCACCTGGTTGTTCGGAGTTCTGATGGTGGTATGCAAAATATCAATTTTCTCCACCGTACCAGACTCGCTTCCGCGTTCTATAAAATTCCCAACCTCAAACGGCTTAAAGAACAGGATCAGTACACCGCCTGCAAAATTGGAGAGGCTGCCTTGCAGTGCCAAACCTACCGCCAAACCCGCTGCACCAAGAATGGCAATGAACGACGTCATTTGAACGCCCAACATACCCAGGGCTGTAATATAGACCAGTACTTTCAATAAAATGGATATCAGGCTTTTCAGAAATGCCACCAGTGCATCATCCACATTACTGCGATTTAGCACCCTTACGGCTCCTTTCACCAAAATCTTTACAATCCATAAACCAATGACCAGCGTAGCAATTGCCGCCAGCAGTTTAGGACCAAACTCCATTACAAAGCCCATTAATTCTTCTGAACTGATCGTAAAACTATCCATTTACTATACTCCTAATTTTAAAATTTATACTCTCAAATATGGCAAAATAATTAAACAGTATCATTTATAGCCATAAAAAAAGGAGGGCTGTTCACCCTCCTTTCAAATACAAGTTTTTTAAAATCAGAGTTCAGCAATTTCTTTTTTTATCTGATCTTTTGTTTTACCAAGTTTTTTCTGAAGCTTTCCGAGCAGCTCATCTTCCTGCCCTTCTGTGTAAGCTAAGTCGTCATCGGTAAGCTCACCGTATTTTTGCTTCAGCTTTCCTTTAGTTTCGTTCCAGTTACCTTTTATGTTAAGGTCATTCATAATGCTCTCCTGTTTGCTTTAATTATATGTATCAGTTGATAAGAGAGAAGGCAGACGAGCCGCCTTCTGCTCTTGGTATATTCTATATTAGTAAGTCGTTGTTTTAATCTTCTAAATGGCTTCGAAGCATCCAGGCTGTTTTGGAGTGTACCGTCAGACGTTCCGTTAACAGATCAATTGTAGCTTCGTCTTCGGCTTCGTTAGCAGGTTTTAGTGCTTCACGTGCAGTGCGGATTACCTGCTCGTTGGCTTTAGCTAAGCGTTTCACCATTTCTTTGGCCTTGGGCTGGTCAACATCTTCTTCAATAGATGTTAATTCATTGAATTCTTTAAAAGAACCCGGAGCCCGAAAACCGATGGCACGAATACGTTCCGCAATTTCATCAATAGCTTCAGCAAGTTCCGTGTACTGTTCTTCAAATTGCTCGTGAAGTTGATGGAAAAGTTCACCTGTAACGTTCCAGTGATAATTGTGTGTCTTCAAATACAGCAGATAACTGTCTGCCAATACTTTTGAGAGTCCTTCAGCAATTTTCTCTCTGTTCTCTTCAGTGATCCCAATATTTACTTCCATGGTTGATACTCCGTTTAGTGTTTCAATATCCATCGTGCAACTTACTTTGTTTTTGTGAATATTCAATTAAATAAACAATACTAAACAGGATTGGTTCCATTACTCAACTCCTTATTTAAATAGATTTACAATAACCCTCATCGACAGTATTTATGGAACATTCAGAGGTACAAATTAGCTTCTTTTTACCCCCGCATGGTTATCTTAAGAATGCTCAAATCCTTTGTATTAATTTGGAAATCTACAGCTCTTAGAAATGCTGAGCTAAGCTGTATACTATTTTTCTTTTCGCTTATTAATCAAGGCATTCGGGAATCTGGCTAAGATGAGTGATGCTAATATCAGGTTCTATATTTTGGCACCGTTCATCATTCTCCCTTAGACGTAGTGAACGTTGATCTCCTGCAAACAGAGCGGTCTTAAAACCGGCCTCAGCAGCAGGGTATACGTCATTGAGCATATCGTTACCCACAAATAGTACTTCTTCTGGTTCAATTTCATAGTCCTCCCGAAGCTTTTTGCTGGCTATCTCATAAAAATGAACCGATGGCTTGGCGATGTCTTCCGAAAAAGACCAAAACAATAAATCCGGATGGAAGCCCATCTCTTCAAGCGATTTCTCTGTCAAGGCTTCCAATGTGAGTGGACTATAAAACTGAGAGTTTGAAATGATCCCTAATAAGCGATCACTCTCTTGCAGGCTATCCAGAGTTGACTGCAAGCCGGGCATCAGCCAGGGTTCATCGTAGCGGGTTACAAATTCAGTAACCAAAGCGGGTATATCATCAAAATCGAATCCTCCAATCATTTCTTCCTCTTCCAGCTCCCGAACTGCTTCTATCCAAACACGAATGATATCTACTTCGGGATAATCCTTTCCCTCTTCTTTTTTCTTATGATGGGTTTTCCGTATGATTTTGTGCAGCACGTTTACCGCTTTTTTAGCCACGTCAGGCTCCATCGAAATGCCAAAAGCCTGAAAAGACTCCTGCATGGCTTTAATTTGCCGCTCTTTCCCATCTTGTTGCATGGGCTCGGTCCCGGAAATGAGAATGGTTCCATACACATCAAAAAACACAGCTTTTATATTTTTTAATGGAGATAGTTGTGGCTCAAAACCGGTTTCTATCGGGTCTTTGGCCACAGACCTTTTTCGAATAATCTCTTTAAATTTCTTTAGTTCTTTGGATGTAAATTCTGCCGACATATCAGGTTCTGAGGAGTGAGAAGTTTTGGGGAGATTGAAATCTTTTTAATAGCGAAGAAGACCGGGCATATTTCACCTTTTCTGTCTCGCCATTTTGAAGTGCATCATACACCTCAAGTAATCGCTCAGCGTAGCGCGACAAACTAAATTCCTTTTTCGTGATCGCTTTATTTTTTTCAATAATTGCCTCATCCGGCCATTTGCTACTTAGGGATACGGGCTGTATCTGCTCTTTCAGGGCAGGCTCTTTCCTGAGACGTGCAATCACCGTTCGCTGTATCTCTTCATCCAGCGCCCCAAAGTCAACCTTGTCTTCGTCTAATAACGTGTTTATCCAATAGCTCAGATCTTCTTCTTCAAATTCAATCCCGTAACGCTTCAGGTTCTTTTGTATCGCTTTCCTGAAACGTGCGGTTATCTTAGCCTTACTGATCCATGCTACCGGTATTTTTACTTGCTCGTACATCCCGGGAAACTGAATTCCCCGTTCTCTAAAGTCAGCCACAATGTCGGGTAAAATTCTCCCGGTTAGAGGTTTACCTGCCAGCCAGCTTTCCAGGTAAATCAACCCGAAACCTTCAGCAATGCTGGTTGTGATAAAGGCATCGGCACGGTTCAGTAATTCCGGGAAACTCATGTCCCATTTCTGGCCTGCTTCAAAAGTTACCGGCAGCTTTTCCTTTTCAGCAAACTTTTTCCACTGATTATAACTGTCATGATACTTGGGGTTTTTAGGAGCCAGGGTTACCGCAAAGTGTTCATTTTCGCCGGCGAGAGCTGACCAAAGCAAAAATTCACCAATATTTTTCCTGGGGATTACCCGACAGGGATACAAGTAAAGCTTTCCTGAACCCCCCTGATTATCTTCGTTACCTGCTATTTCTTCTTGCTCCAGATCTAAAGAAACAGGATTGGACAACAAATGAAGTTGATCCTTTTTGATGCCTGTATCCGCCAGGATATCCTGATCTCGTCCATTAAGTACGGCATAGTGAATGTTCGGGGCTAATGGGTAAAGCCGTTGAGCCAATGAATGTTCTTGAGAAACAGACGACTCACCTGATAGGTAGCGATAATTTTTTGCACGATTATCTTCGGCAAAATCATGGATATGAAAAAGCATTCGGTGTTCTTGCTCGGCCAGCCTCAAAACCAGCCGGGTAAAAGCTGCATTTTTCCCTAAGGAGTGATTATGAACATGCCACACATCGGGCAGAGCTCCCAGTTGATCTTTCGCAGCATCTTTCACTTCGGAAACCATCTCTTCGTAATCCCGTTCAGGATTTTCATTACCATAAGACAACCCTTTAACTACTTTGACGATTTCCTCCGGCACATCAAAGGAATCGCCAGGTTCTTCGCCTGTGATTATACACAGCTCCACGTCTTTATTTTTGAGGGCCTCAACAGTATGCTCAATAATACGGGTAACGCCTCCGCCCCGGAGATGATAGTGCAAGATGGCTACGCGTGGTTTACGCATCAGTCCACATTAAATTTTTTGCGGTATTCGGGGATATCAATCATTGGCGGGCGTTCATCCTCGTGAATCTCATGCTCCAGTTGCTCATACTTCTCTTTGCGGGCCTGGAACTGTCGTAAGATCGTGTTGTACGCTTGCTTAACCTCCACTACGTTTTGATCGCCGGCACGGGTTAAAAAAGATTGCAAGAGTCCAAATGCCATGCGACCAAGTGCCTGGGTGGATTGGTTTCGGTGCACTCTTTTATCCAGATCGGTTTGGGCAAAAGCACCGAGGCCATGTTTGCTGTACACATCAATCAGGTGTGAGGTTTCCACACCGTATCCAATTGGAAAGGGAATTTCCTGCAGTACATCCCGTCGTACGGCATATTCCCCGGAAAGGGGCTGAATGATAGCAGTGAGTTCAGGATAAAACAGAGAAAACAAGGGACGGATGAGAATCTCCGTTACACGCCCACCACCTGAAGGCCTCACAGTATCGGAAACGGCAAGCGGGCGGTCATAGAAAGCCTTCACATACTTAATTTCTTCACGATAGATAAGCGGCGCCACCAAACCATAGACAAACCGGGGATGGATGTTTTTAATATCAGCATCCACATATACAATAATATCTCCTTTTAACTGGTAGATTGCTTTCCAGAGGTTTTCGCCTTTACCTTTTTTCTGTTCAAGATCGGGCAAAATATCGCTAGCCAGGTAAGTGTCAGCCCCAAAAGTGGAGGCTACTTCCAGCGTTTTATCCTCGGAGCCGGAATCAATCACTGCAATTTCATCCAGCAACGGATACCGGTTCACTAACTCGGATTTAAACAAGACCACCTCTTTACCGATGGTTTCTTCTTCATTCAGCGTGGGGATACAAAGCGAAATTGTAAGCCCCTGCTCTTCTTTCCGCTGAATAAGTTTTTTGAGATCCCAAAAATCGGAATGGTGATAGGTATTTTCTTCTAACCACTTCTCAATGTTCATTGCAGTGCCCTCCATCCACAGCTAAGATAATAGCTACCAGTTGTGCAAGTCCTTTATACATGGGGTCAATGTTTATAAATTCGTCTTCCATTTGCAGGTTTTTTCCAGATGATACGCCTACGGTCAATGCCGGGATATCGTAATCGATGAAGCCCGAGAGCTCAGAAGTACTCGGTTCATAGCGGGGATTTACTTCACATTCCTTCAATATCTGTCGGGCGCAGCGCACCAGGGGATGTGAAAATTCAATACCGCCCGGCTGCCTTTTAGCAAAAATATCCAAATTCAAATAATCGCCGGTTTTTGAAGCCACTTCTGCCACGGCTTCTTCCAGTCGATAACCAATTTCGTCTACTACACTGCCTGACTCCGAACGTATCTCAAAACCAAGCTTTGCTGTTGTAGCGCGTTTGTTGAAGTCGGCACCGCCTTCCATTTTACCCAACACAATGCTGGAACGGGGACGTTTAGGCAGCGGGATATCGTTAATCTTGTTGATCACTTCATTAATGGTAAGAATAGCGCTTGAATCCCCAAAGCTGGTCCAATCATACTCGGCCGGAATACGGCATACAATCTCTCCGCGCAGCATCCCAATTGACATATGGCTGAGTCTGCCAAACTGAACGCCTTCTACGCAGATACCGGCTTTTATAGGATGTTCATTGTTGGCCAGAAAGAACCTCAACCCTTCAATATCGCCCCGGCCCAGGCTTTTGGTAGAACCCATCAGGATAAGATCGTTCTTAAGCTCAATATCCAGTTTGTTTAAAATATCCGGTAAAGAAGCAATGGCCGCCAGACCTAACGTATTATCAGCTACGCCAGGGCCTGTAACCACATCGGGCTTTACACTTAGTGTGTGATCGGTTTTCTCTGAAAAAACCGTGTCGGTATGAGCCAATACCAAAATATTTCCTTCTCCTTCAGATCCCTCTAACACGCCAAAGCCGTTATCTTTCTCATCCATAGCCGTATTCAGAAGCCCGACTTCACTGAATCTGTTTACCAGCATTTTGTTTCGTCGTTCTTCTTTAAATGTGGGAGCGGGGATTTCGCCCAGCAAAACAAGATTTGCTAAAATAGTTTCCCGCATCTCGCTGATAGCTTCAGTTAATGCGGGTAGTTGCTCTTGGATCTGCTCAAATGTACCAGCCGTTTTTATACTCATGTTTTTTGATGGTGCCATATCAGGTTTTTTAAAAGGCAGATTGTGACATCAAACCGTAATTAATTAACCATTTTTCGCTTTTTACATTATAATTATCAGGTATTTAATGTTTTTATCCTCATTAAACAAATTTTATCCCTGCTTAGTTTGTAAACATAGCTATTCTTAACCTTCAGTTTACACCAAACTTGTGTACATAGAGGCAAAAAATAAAGACAAACTTTTGCAGGCTATTTACTATGCATAGCCTAACTGCTAATGCTGTTGATTTTAGCCCCAATTTGATAATTGGCAGGTTTTTGTTTAGGATTGATGAACTATTTAAGTCTTGATCTCTTTTATAGATGTAGTTGCATCAATTTTTTTATGTCTGCCTGATCCACATTTGTTGAATTTGGCACTTAATTCTTGGGGCTTTATCAAATTTTAGCAGCTTACCCCACCAGGCCAGACATCTTATTTCAAGTCCAGTTTAATGCGACTGAATTCTCACCATTAGTGCTGTATTTAATTCTAACCTAAAACAATCCATCATGGCAATAAGAGGAGAAGAAAAAAAGCCTGGTAAACAGACGGGCTTAAACAAATATTTTGATATCCATAAACCCGTTTTTTGGCCCTCTGTATTACTAATTACTGCAATGATTGTTGCTACCCTATCATTGGGCAGCAGTGCCGAAGATATCTTTAGTAACATCCAGGCTTTCATTAGTAATAATGGTGGCTGGTTTTTTGTTATAGCCGTTAACGTATTTATCCTGTTTTCGCTTTTTATTGCTTTTAGCCGGTTTGGTGATATCAAGCTCGGTGGCGATGAAGCCGAACCCGATTTCAGCACACTTGCCTGGTTTGCCATGTTATTTAGTGCCGGCATGGGAATTGGTATTATGTTTTGGAGTGTGGCTGAGCCCATCTTTCATTACTTATCCCCACCAACCGTTGAGGGCGGAACCACGGAAGCTGCCCAACAAGCCATGAACATCACTTATTTACACTGGGGCTTTCACGCCTGGGGTATCTATGCCGTTGTTGGCCTGTCGCTGGCTTTCTTTGCCTTTAACCGCAATCTCCCTCTATCATTCCGCTCAGTATTTTATCCCCTTATCGGTGATCGTATTAAAGGCTGGATGGGTGACGTTATTGACGTACTTGCGGTGTTGGCTACCCTTTTTGGATTAGCCACTTCTTTAGGATTAGGCGTATTACAGGTGAGTGCAGGCTTAGAACATGTTTTTGGTTTGCCTGATAATATTTATATACAAGTCGGTATTATCATAGCTATCACCGGGGTCGCTACACTTTCTGTGGTATTGGGGATTGATAAAGGCGTACGGGTACTAAGCGAATTTAACGTCCGTATTGCCGCGCTATTTTTAGTGTTTGTGATATTTGTTGGGCCGACCATCTTTATCATGGATAGTTTTGTACAGAACTTTGGCGGATACCTGAATTCTGTAGCAACCTTTAGCTTTTGGACCGAATCCTATGCCGGCAGTGACTGGCAAAACAGCTGGACCATTTTCTACTGGGCCTGGTGGATTTCCTGGTCTCCCTATGTTGGGATGTTCATCGCCCGTATCTCTAAAGGCCGAACGGTTAAGCAATTTGTATTGGGCGTTCTCATTGTTCCAAGTATTATCACGTTTCTTTGGATGTCAGCTTTTGGCGGCTCCGCCATCAGCCTTGAAATGCAAGGCATAGGCAACATTGGAGACGCTGTTAATGAAAACGTAGCAACGGCACTATTTGTATTCCTGGAGCAATTCCCTCTCGAGATGATTACTTCGGTAATCGCTATTGTGCTAATTTTGAGTTTCTTTGTGACTTCTTCTGATTCCGGCTCCCTGGTTATTGACGGACTAACCAGTGGCGGCAAGCTGGATGCGCCTGTTGGGCAACGGATATTTTGGGCACAAACGGAGGGACTGGTTGCGGCCATACTTTTAGTCGGCGGTGGCTTAAGCGCCCTTCAGACAGCCTCAATTAGTACCGGCCTACCCTTTGCTCTTATTTTGTTGGTAATGTGTTACAGCCTGCAACAGGGCCTCAGGCGGGAATACCAAGAGAAACACAACAAAATAAAACAGGAAGAACGCGATACCTATAGAGAACTGGTTAAAGACACTATAGAAAAACAAAAAGACGAAGTTT
Source organism: Gracilimonas mengyeensis (assembly GCF_900182705.1). GTDB lineage: Bacteria > Bacteroidota > Rhodothermia > Balneolales > Balneolaceae > Gracilimonas > Gracilimonas mengyeensis. The sequence continues at coordinate 14,938 of NZ_FXTP01000003.1, forward strand.
AGGAGGTACTATTTATATCATGAAAAATTTAGAACACTGGTTTATTTGCCTTGATCTTTCCAAGATGGACGATATCCTAATTGGGTACATTAACTTTTTAACCTCTGTCGTAAAACCTAAAACTATTTCATTTTTTCATGTGGTAGAATCGGGCTCTGTTGCTGATGAGATGGTTGAGCTGTTTCCCGATATCGAATCTGAGGATGATTTTGAAGATGTAATCCGAAAAGAAATATCAGATAAGATTTCCTCAAATTTTGAAAGTTTAGATGATATTGAAACGCGGGTCATCATTAAAGAAGGTCGCCCAACCGACGAGATCATCGAGCTTATGAATAGTATGGATCCTGACTTGTTGGTTATGGGAAAGAAAACCGGCTATAAAGGAGAAGGCGTGATTGCCCGGCGTATTGTTAAGTACGTTCCTTCTTCCATCTTGTTTGTACCTGAAAACAGTCGATACGCCATCAATACCATACTTACCCCTGTCGACTATTCAGAACAATCAGCCAATGCTATTAAAACAAGCCTTGAATTAGTTTCATCTCAAGACGGTAAAGTGAGAGCACAACATATTTTTAAATACCCTTCTCACTTCTTCCCCTATATGCCGTCTGATGAAGAAAAAGCAAAGCTCAGAAATCATTTGGAAGAAAAAGAATCTGAATTCAAGGAAGAATATGATATCCCCGCTGAAGTAGATTTTTCGTTGACCCTGCACAAAGAAGGCCGAATGGGCGACGATGTGTATGATGAAGCCGTACGAAATCAAGCCGATTTGATTGTGGTAGGTGCTAAATCTGGTAAGAAAATTACCAGTATTTTGCGCGACGACTTCACGGATAAGATGACTTATTATTCTTTTGGGATACCACTGCTGGTAGTCAAGAACAAAGACAAACACCGAAAATTTCTCAGTTCCTTATTTAGGGGCTAAATTACTTTGAAGATTTAGCTTTCTTCTTTTCTTACAAGGATAATTGCTTCCAAAATTATCCAAAGGGTGAAGCCAAGAATGATAGACCCAAAACCGAAAAGAAGGAAGTTAGCTTCATTCGCTCCATAACCCGACCAATCTAAAACAACCTGTTCCGTCATAGCCCAGAGCGTCATGGCTAATACAAATATCATTGGTATGAGTGTATAAACGATGCTACGGCCATTCCGTTTTAGCCAAATGGTCACCAGCAATAAACTAATACCTGCCAACAGTTGGTTTGATGTTCCAAATAGAGGCCACAACAAATAGCCGCCAGATCCAAGTCCTTTGGGACCTTCAGGTAATAATACCAAAGCGGCACTTGCTCCTACTGCTATCAAGGTAGAAAGATGTAATTTTGTGAGTGGTTCAACCTGGTATTCCTCCCCAAGTTCATTTATGATATATCTCATCAGTCGCACCGAAGTATCTAATGTAGTAGCGGCGAAACTTATCACGATCACGGCTATAATGGTCTTCGCAGCCTCTAAAGGTATCCACAAGGCAGTAGCCAATTCAGCGGCACCCTCTACGAAAATATTTAAGCCTACCGAACCTGCTTCTGAAAAAGAATGATAGACGTTCATGAACTCTCCGGTGCTATTAAAATAGGTTATGATGGCCGCGATGGTTATTAAGGCCAGTGAACCTTCTCCTATTGCACCAAGATATCCTACAAAGCGTGCATCGGTCTCTTTATCAAGCTGTTTTGCCGAAGTACCGGATGACACTAATCCATGAAAACCAGAGATAGCACCACAAGCTATTGTGATGAATAGAAGAGGAAACCAGCTAACATCGGTTGCCTCAGGATTGGTTGCAGGTGCTGTTATCTCAGGGCTGCTTAAGAATAAGCCGAGATAGAGTATTAAAAGTCCCAACACCAGTTGATATGCATTGATTAAGTCACGGGGTTGTAAAAGCATCCAAACTGGCAGTGTAGAGGCAAAATAAACGTAGACCATCAAAACAATAATCCAGATCAGGAATGCCATCTCTACGCCTGAAAAACCTAACAGAGATCTCCCTTCTTCTCCTCCAAAATATTGGACCAGATCAATCTGCAATAACGGTACATAGCTGGCAATTACTGCTGTTGAGTACATTATTATCAGTACAAAAACGGATGGGATGACCATATTCCCCGTTTTTCTATAGGCTCTTACTCCAATCCAAATGGCCAGCGGTATTTGAATAAAGATAGAGAGTACTGTTGCAGGAAAGCTGATAAACAGGTTTGATATTACCCAGGCAAAAACGGCATTTACCATCAATACCAAAATCAAAATGATGAAAAGAAATAATAGCTTGGCACGGTGACCGATTAACTGGTCAGCAAGGGTCCCAATAGATTGACCTTTATGGCGTACCGAAAGCACCATGGTTCCAAAATCATGAACACCTGCTGCAAAAATAGTTCCTAAGACTACCCAAAGCATAGCAGGGAGCCACCCCCAGTAAACAGCAATTGCAGGGCCTACAATAGGAGCTGCACCCGCAATAGAGGTAAAATGATGTCCTAAGAGCACCCATTTGTTTGCAGGTACATAATCGACATCATCCTGAAACTCATGTGCAGGTGTAATATAGTTAGGGTTCAGTTGGTATATCTTTTCAGCAAGGAATCTTGAATAGTATCTGTACCCAACAAAAAATAGTATAAGCGATACCGCAGCTACCCAACTTGCTTGCATAATTTTACCTCATTTACATTTATCCAACTTTATTTCCCCTCCCCAAATATATAAAAAGAGTGCTAAGTGTAAAGAGTAGCAAAAGGGAAAGCATAAGCTGCACCCTAGCTCTTTTACAAATAAAAAAACCAGCCTGTATTCTTTTCAAGCTGGTCTATGATCTAATCTACTGAAATGATTGTAATATCGTTTTACAGCTTACTATCTATTGAATACTTTCCACCACCTGTGAATAGGGTTACCATAAACATTAGCAAAAATATTAGTGCCTTCTCTTTTTGACTAAAAGGATCCCCTGCATGGGCGAAAAATACGGCTACCGCCATGTTTATCACCAGGATGAATGAAGCTATGCGTGTCCATAATCCTAAAGTCACGAATAAGCCACAAATTCCTTCAGCAAATGCAGCCAATATGAGAGAAAGTTCTGGCCCAATCCCAATGGGATCGGCAAATCCAAAATCACCATTTATAACTTTCATCAGTTTTGGCAGTCCATGGGTAAATATAAATAGACCCGCGCCAATCCTTAGTAACAGAACTGAATAATGGACAGATATAAATTTATTAACGTCTGTTGATGTTAACTTGTTAAACATAGTATCACCTCATTTTTATTGATGTCAAGTCTTGGTTATTGGCTGGCTTAAAAGCCGGTCTTTTTTGTAAACTAAATAAAATTAAAAGGAAGGTCTTAGCTAATATCTACATATTTGTTATCATTTTTTTGCATTTCACCGTTCCCCCATCATGTACAGATATAAAAAAACCCTTCATATAATGCTGATAGTCAGGCTTATACAAAGGGTTTCAGCAAATTTGCCGTAATTCTGAAGTTATTACTTCATTAATAGCATTTTCTTTGTTTCAGTGAAGCTTCCTGCTTTTAACTTCATCAAGTAAATCCCACTTGTTAAATTGTTTGCATCAAAAGTAACAGTATATGTACCTGCACCTTGCTGTCTGTTTACAAGTGTAGTAACCTTTTGGCCCAGTGCGTTGTAAACTTCTAACTGTACCGTTGCAGCTTCTGCAACATCATAACTGATATTGGTAGTAGGGTTGAAAGGGTTTGGGTAATTCTGATTCAGGGCAAAACTGCCTGGAGTGCCTGCAAGTTCATTGCTAATGGTATCATTTACATTCACTGTGGCACTGGTTGTTACTGAATTAACTCCATCGGAGGCCTCAACAGTGATCGTTTGCTCACCATCCTGACCATCTTCTGGAGTCCAGGTAAATACACCTGTTTCAGAATTAATGGTCGCACCTTCTGGTCCTTCTACTATTGAATAAGAAACTTCACTTCCTTCAGGGTCAACCGCAACATATGTAAATTCAAATAACTCTCCTTCATTAAGGGTAGCGGAGGATGTCAATGCAGTACCAAAAGTTGGTGCATTATTTGGTACTTCAACAGTTACAGCTGCTGTAGTTGTATCCGATAAGGAACCGTCAGAGATAACAACTGAAAAGCTGTACTCACCTGTTTCACTTTCCCAGTTTAGTTCACCTGTTGTTTCATTAATAGTAGCCCCAGTGGGTGCTGTGTCTAACAAGCTGTAAACAATGTCGTCGCCATCAGCATCTTCGGCTTCATAAGTAAAAGTTAAAGTACTCCCAGTATCTATGGTTGTATCTGGTAAAACAGCTGTAAATTCAGGTGCATTATTCAATACTGCTACAGTAACTGTTGCAGTTGTACTATCAGAATAGGCTCCATCGGTAACTATGGCTGTAACATCAAAAGTACCTGTTGCTGATGTTTCCCAGCTGAATTCTCCAGTGGTTGGATCAATCTCAGCTCCTGCAGGACTATCATCAGCCAATGAATAACTCAAAGTGTTTCCATCTGGATCATCAGCCGTAAACGTAAATTCAAGAGTGCTACCAGCATCTACTGTAGTATCTTGCAATACATTAGTGAATTCAGGGGCTGAATTTGCATCAACAATTACTGTGGAATAGGTTGTATCAGAAAGCTCTCCATCACTTACAATTGCCTCAATTTTAAAAATTCCTTCTGTGGTGACCCAAGTGAACTCTCCGGTTTCAGAATCAATAGAAGCATTTTCGGGGGCTCCTTCACCTAAACTAAAATTTAGGGCATCACCTTCAGGGTCTTGAGCTGTATAAGTGAAGTTCAGAACCGAACCCGCCTTTGTTGTGGTATCAGATAAAGCGCCCTGAAACTCAGGTTTTTGATTTGGGATCTCATCCACTACAGAAACAGATAGATTATATGGCGCTGTAATATTTGTTTGTAGTCTGGTACTGCCATCATAACCAACATCAATAATTGAGAAATTAAAACCTTCACTAGATTCTCCATTGTCTTTCAAAATGGCTTCGATTGTGAATAGGATCAGCTCTCCACTAATAGTTCCGCCATACGCACCAAATTTTATTCTACCCTTTTCAGGTTCATTAGCGTTGAAAATCCCTGATACTCCTGCACCATTGTAGACATCATCTTCGCTAACACTGATTAAAGTGGTATCGTAGTTAAATTCAAAGCTATAACTGTCACTTTCGTAGCTTTTGAAATCTGCAGTAACATTGATTTCAACTGTATCACCAGGCATGCCGATGATATCACCTCCAAAATCGAGCTCAACAACCTGAGCAACACTTATTTGGGTAAGCAAAAATGCGAATAATAACGATAGTAGATATTTAATATTCATAGGTTTATTTCTTGATTAAAACTCTCCGTAACAACTCTTAATTACATTATGGAAAAGTATAATTATAATTTTTCTGCTTCTAAAATTAAGATTTTTCTTCCATTAGTTGTGGCAACTATTAGACATACCTGATAATAAATAGGATGTTCCTACAATAATGCCTTTATCAGTTATCGGGTTTTAAGCGATAAACTAAAATCACAAAACATAAAAAAAGGCTCCCAGGTAAGTGGGAGCCTTCTCAAACAGTCTCTCTTATTGAGCCTGTATGTATGCTACTTCAATAATAACATCTTCTTGGTGTCTGTAAAGCTGCCGGCTTGTATTTTAAAGAAATACACGCCACTTGTAAGATTTGTAGCATCAAAGGTTACAGTATAGTTACCTGCTCCCTTTTGCTCGTTTACAAGCGTTGATACTTTTTGTCCAAGAGCGTTAAATACATCAAGTCGCACAGTACTTGCTTCAGGTACTGCATATGTTATATTGGTAGTCGGGTTAAATGGGTTTGGATAGTTTTGCTGTAGTGCAAAAGACTTAGGAGTAGTTCCGTCTATAGGAAGACTAACAGTATTGTTTACCATTACTGCCACAGTAGTAGACACTGTTGAATTACCATCGGTTACTTCTACGGTGATGGTATAACTGTCACCATCATCACCTGCGGTTTCAGATGGAGTCCAAGTAAATACACCTCCACCAGTGATAGAAGCTCCCTCCGGTCCTTCAACCAAGCTAAAGGTCAATTCTTCGCCATCAGCATCTTCTGCTTCGTAAGTGAATTCAAACTCTTCTTCCTCGTTAATGGTAGCACTTTCTTCCAATACACTTGTAAATGTAGGAGCAGCGTTACCTGGTATGATTTCGATCATGTCCACATAAACAGTTGGGGTAGCTGAAGCACCTGAGCCATCAACCTGAAGGCCGATACGCTCAATTGTTTCAGATGGAGGAACTACAATATCCATAGTTACCCAAGTGTCTGCGGCAATGTTACCAGAACCGTACCAATTGCTGTTCCAGCCCCATCCATTATTCTGAACAAAAGGCTGAATGCCATTGATCGCACTAAGAGAAGATGCAGGTACGTATACATGGAATCTAACCGTATCGCCTGGTGCAGCTTCTGAGTTATCATTCACAAATGCGCCATTAGCAGCATCGCTTCCAACGGTGAACATAACGGAATAATCGCCGTCATAAGCTTGATCATCGGTAATTTCACCTGACGTAGTATAGTTGTTATCGTCGAGGAAATACCAGTAACCGAGCGTGCCATTTTCAAAGCTGAAAGGAGCACTTCCTGCAACAGTTACTGCAGCAGTATCGGTAACAGAAGAGGTACCATCAGTTGCTTCTACAACAATGCTGTATTCGCCTTCTGAAGTTTCCCAGCTAAAAGCACCTGTACTAGCGTCGATAGTTGCACCAGCTGGTCCTTCGAGGATGGAATAAGTTATAGTACCACTTTCACTTGATGCCATGTAGTTGTACTCAAGAGTAGATCCTGCGTCAACAACAGTATCTGGAAGTGCAGACGTGAATTCAATAAGTCCACCTTCTCCAACTGTAACACTACCATCAACTCCGGTAATTACTACCAGGTCTCCGTTGCTGTTGAAGAAATCAACTTTAACGAATTCCAACTCAGAGCTTGTTTCTGCCAGATAAGAAACATCCAGCTTTAACAGGTCTGTCCCGTTGGAAGAAATTGCAGAGCTACCAGCCCAAGCGATTTTGGCAGTATCTGTAGCACTTGTTCCCAAGTCTAAGAGTCCGCCTTCAGAAACAGTACCGTCAGCACTAACACCATCAATAGAAATAGCGTCAGAATCGTAGGTAAAGCTGAGCTCGTAAGAATAGATATCTAAACCACTGAGGTCATCAGTAGTAATAACCAATTCTTCAGAAGAGCCAACTGATCCGTTAACATCAGGTAATGCTATTAATACGTCACTGGCTGAAGTTCTGATATCGAAAGGAGTTGAAACATTGTAAGCCAGGTCATCGCCAATATTGATATTGGTAAACTGTACACCAGAAGTGTTTACTCCTGAATCTTTAAATGTTCCTTTAACTGTGAACAGTACATTCTCTCCAGTGATGCTGTTATTATACGTTGCAAGAATAATTCGGCCCATTTCAGGTTCATTCACCTGAAAATCTCCGGTTACTATAGATCCGGCTTCAATTGAATCGACATCAATCTCAACGAGAGACGTGTCATATTCAAATTCGAAATCGAAATTATCGACCTCGGTTTCGCCCAGATCGGCTGTAACTTCGATGGTGAATGCATCACCGGGTCGGCCGGCAAGATCCCCTCCAAAGTCAAGCTCCACTTGTTGTGCAGATGCCGTGCCGTTTATTAAGAACAGCGTCAGCAGTGCCAACAGCGAGTTAAATATTATTGTTTTAAAGTTCTTCATAAGATGATTCCCTTGTTTGTATATGAGATTCTATATAACTGAGATAAATTTCCTTTCATAGAAAGAAAAGAAGGCGGGCAGGATTGCCCGCCTTCCATTCAATTTACTTAATTAAGGTCATCTTTCTTGTGGTCGTGAACGACTTGTTCTCTGCTTTCGCCTGGATGCGGTAGATGTATACACCACTTGCAAGTCGAGATCCATCTACATTCACTTTATAAGCGCCAGCGTCCTGACGTTTGCTTACCAGAGTCTGAACTTTCTGTCCGTTAATGCTATACAACTCGATGGTTACGTCTGCAGCTGAAGGCAGTGCATAGCTTACAGTTGTAGTAGGGTTGAACGGGTTAGGATAGTTCTGCTCAAGGGCAAACTCTTGAGGAGTCGCACGCATGTTCAATTCATCCAGTAGGTATTCACTGTTGTTAGCAAAACCTTTACCTGAGAAGGATGTTTCAGCATACTCATCAGTGATAGAGAAGGTCAGCGTAGCAAATTGACGTCCTGAGATAGGTGTTGAGCCTGCGAGAGCAAATTTAACTTTGCCTTCGTCGATAGACTTAACAACCATCCAATCTTCTGGCAGACCGTTGAAGTCAATAGACTCAAGGCTTGCAGCAGAAGCGTCGAAGCTTCCGATAAAGTCAACAGCGTAGATTGCAGAACCTTCAACGTTCAGAGGAACGCTAATGCTTCCGTTGGTTGACTGAGTTTTACCGTATGCAACGATTGCTTGATCAACTTTTGCACTTGTGCTAAATGGCAGCTCTGTAATGTCTTCGAGGAAGTAACGGAATGTTACAGAAGCATCGAAGGAGTTTACAGTACCATTTTCGTTTACATCAGCAGCACCTTCTTGTGCAGCAGTGAAGTCAACTTCTTCAATAGCAGCGCTCAAGATGAGAGAAGCATCAGAAGAGTTAACAGTACCGTCAGCATTCACATCACCGTAAGCAGGGTTAACTGTTACTTCAAATGTTTGCTCTGCAGTTGCGCCAGTAGCGTCTTCTGCTGTTACAGTAATCGTAATTGGCTGCGGATCAATGGATCCCATTTCACCTGTTACTGTCAGTGTATCGTTGCTTACGCTTACAGAAGCAGAATCTTCAGCAGAACTTGCAGCTGTAAATGTGTAAGGAGTAGATCCACCAGCAAAGAAGCTAGCAAGAGTATCTACAGACACAGTACCAGCAGCTTGGTTAGCATCATCACCGGCACGTACTACAACATTATTCATAGTACCAGTTGTGCCGAATACTCCGCCAACGTTCAGTGTGAAGGATACATTAACTGTATCGTTAGATGCATCAACACCTACCACAGAAATCGTGGTGTTACCCATTGTAAGAGCAGGCATCTCCAGAGTTACACTATCTACAGAAGCTTCAGCTACTGAATCAGCAGAAGAGCTAGCAGTGAATGTGTAAGGAGCAGAACCGCCAGAGTAAACTGTGGTTAAGTCGATAGCAAGAGTGTCGCCTACGTTAGCTACTTGATCGTCAATTGAAGCTACAAATGCAGCGTTCACTTTAACTGTGAGTGAGCCAGTATTGCTGTCACCGAGTTCATCAGTAGCAGTAATTGTAAAGTTGGCTACACCTTCAGAGCCAGCAGCGATGTTTAATGTGTCGCCATCAGCATCTGCAGTTGCTACCGTAGCATCATCTACAGAGATATCATAGCTACGATCGCCAGTACCACCTGAGAACAAGCTGTCCAGGTCGAATGCTAAGTTATTACCAGCGTTAACAAGTAATGTATCAACATCCAGAATCTCGAGGTTAGATTTCAGACCGTAGGTAAAGATAGAACCGTTACCTGCCTGAATACCACCTTGTACATTCAGTCCAATAACTGTTGGATAAATGTCTCCGTTTTCAACGGAACCAGTCTGGTAGTTATCATAATCGTCTGCATTTCCTTGCAGTCTCCAGTCGTTATCTACGTTACCAGCAGCTCGACGGATAATGCGGATGTCTTCAACATCGGTAATAGCACCGTCTTGCGTGTACTCACCATAACCCTGACGCTCCATTTCGAGCTCATAAGTAAGGTTAGATGGCAGAGAAGCACTGGTCTTAATTGGCCAGTAGAACTCATCTGGGTAACGAACAATATTTACACCTTCACGAACACCGTCAACAATTGGGAATCCGTTTTGGCCGCCTGGGTTACCTTCTTCGTGACCAACAGTCATGTAAATGCCTTGTGGCAGAGAGTTGGTGTTAGTGAAAGTAAAAGCAACAGGGCTGTACTCATCTTCAGGAGCACCATTCAATTCGTCCTGGTTGTTACCACCAACAGGGAAAATAATGCGCTCAGAAGTTCCGCTACCAGCAGGCAACAGTTTACGAACGTTACCAAATACGTGGCCGTCAGTTCTGTCGAATCCTTGATCTGTGGTAGAAGTGTGTACAAGCTGGATGTAGTTGTTATCACCAGTCCAAACAACACCAGTCTGGAAGTGAGGATCAACTGCATTGTTAGAACCATCAGCGAATGTAATATTACCAGATTGGATATATACATTTTCTGCGTTGAATACTAAGGCATCACCCTCTGCAACTTGGTAGTTACCACCAAAGTTAACGTTCTGAACACCTGTACCATTAAAGGTAATAGTGTTGGTTCCGTCAGTTGTAAAGAATGCAGCAGATTCAGTATCCAAGTCACCTTGAATATTGATTCCTTGTGTAGTGTTGATATTGATAGCGTCGTTTTCGCCAATTTCTACATCACCAAAGGTATCAGAATTGGCAGCAAGTGTACCAGTGATGGTACTTGCAGCTTCGTTATCAACTGTAATAGAGAAATTATCTCCAGCAAAGTAGTTATCTGGTGTATCTGTATCGATGGTACGAGAAGTACGGAAGATCACAGTGTAATCTTCACTATCGGTATCGATAGCTGCAGCAAAGTCTGCAACGCCATCTTCAAGCTCAATAGAAGAACCAGCTACAAATGTCAGGTTAGCACCTGAGTTATCAACAGTAGTTCCTGTAATAGAGAAGTTACCATTAACGTCAAATGCAGTTGTGATAGCAAGCTGATCGGCAGCTTCAGTAGAAACAACAGTGACATCATTTACACTACCAGCAGCAGCTGCAGGCACTTCATTTCCTGTGCTAATTACATCTGCACCAGCGGCTGTCGCATTATTATTATTGTAAACCAGATCAACAGAGCCTTCAAATGTAGGGGCTACTGCGATGGTGTGTGCATTTTCGGTACGTGTAATGGTTGCACCGTCAGCAATAACAACATCTTCGCTATCCCCGGAAGGCACTAAAAGTGCAGTATTCAGGGTCAGACCATTTTGAACGGTCAGCACATCACCAGATGTCAGCGTTACGTTGTTTGTACCCTGAACAGTAAGGTTCGGAATAGAAACATTAGCGCCACCAGTAATGATAGATCGGCCAGCAGCAGTTGCATCAATAATAATTCCACCTGTTCCAGTAGAAGAGGTATATGCACCTGCAGTAAGGCTCAGATTAGTATTAATCTGAATTGAGTTTTTATTCAACTCAATATCGCCACTTGTGTGAGTGTAAGTACCTGTTACGGTAATAGTACGCGCAACTGTAGGAGACGCTGTACTGTTTGTAATCAGCTCAGTATCACCATCAATTTCCAGATCAGCGATCGTTACATCATCAGTCGTAACCTCTGCGCCTTCCAGAGTCACAACACCACCACCGGTAATGTTTCCTTCTACAGTCAGGGCTTCAGAAACAACTAAAGCTGAAGTTGATGTAGCTGGAGACAACACTGACAGGTAAGGAATAGTTGCGCCGTTAGCTTCCAGGTTAGTACCACCTGTAAATACAAGTGCACCGCCTGTAGAGCTAACAGTAGCATCAGCTCCGCCAATTGTAATATCAGCACCGTTAATTACCAAATTGTTTCCAGCAAGTGTAAGATCAGAATCATCTGCAATACTCAGAGCACCGTTTGCTTGAGTAGCTGAGGAAATAGTAACAGCATCGCCAGCAACAGTTGTAGTAACCGCTCCGTCAATCACACCGTAGTCAGTGCTTGCGTTAGGAGCAGCTTCGTCAGTAGCAATCAGGTCAACAGTCACTGCAGCAGTAGAAGTACCACCGTTTACAGTAAGAGCACCCATTGACTGGAATCCAGAAATAGTAGCAGCAGATCCAGTAACAGTGAAGTCAGCTACAGCGTAGTTGTTGTTAGCATCTTCTTCGCCGCTACCAGCTACAGTTATATTATCACCGGAAACAGTAAATGTTGCACGAGTACCTCCGTCAACAACAGCACCGGAAACATCATGTGTTTGATTATTACCAGACAGTTCAAAATCGGAAGCCGTAGCTGCATCAGAAAGCAATGTACCATCTTCTTCAATCGTAAGTACGCCAGAGATCTCGTTAGACTGGGCTGCACCTGCGGCTTGCAAAGTAGCACCATCTTCAATGGTCAAGTTCACCATGGCAATATCAACGGAAGGCATGATTACAGAGAAAGCACCCGTAGTACTAATGGTAACATTGCGTACATCAGAGGTGAGTTCTGCACCAATAGTTTGGTTAGCTGTAATAGCACCATCGTACTTAATGTCATAAGCAAGTCCGGCATCATTAAAGGAAGCACCACCAGTAACTCCGTCAGAAAGCTGAGGATTTATAGTGAGCTGTTGATTAGCCTGAGTTGGTGAAATATCAAATGCACCACCAGAAATGGTACCAGAGATAAAAGTCAGGTTTCCACTAAAAGTCACATCTGCATTAAGCGAAATATTGTTAGCAGCTGCACCGGTATTCAGTATAATGTTAGAATATCCACTACCAGCAAGAGTTGCACCTGGGGTTGTAAAATACAAACCACCTTCTGTAGGTGTATCACTCACAATAGTACCATTAGTAGTGTTAGTAACTTGCCCATCAGCCGCAATAGTCAATGTGTTATCTTGCAAGTTGAATGTACCAGCCGTTACAGTAAGAGCAGCAGCACCACTTGCGGACAATGAAGCATCGTCAGTTAGAGTAAGTGCCTGACCACTCTTATTCATAGTGATAGCACCAACGCTAAAGTTGGATCCGGGCGTTAATGTTGCAGCAGCAGTCGTTCCTGTAAAAGAAAGAACAGAAGCAGCCGTAGCAGTAAATGTACCCTGGTCGTTAATAAAAGAACCATTATTCAAGGTTAGAGTCTGACCTGAAATATCAAGGCCATTGCCTGAATTAATAGTAACATTAGTAGCAGTAACAGAATTACCTGTAGTCATGGTGCCACTATTGATAGTAATATCATTTGTAACAACCAGTGGATTTACAGAAGCAACAGCGTTACTACCAGTAACAACTAAGTCACCAATTTCAGCACCAGCTCCAGATGTGGTAATATCATTTCCAGTTGTTACGGTACCAGTAACCTCAGCATTAGCGGCCAAGTCAAGCGCGCCATCCAAGTCAACATTACCATCAACCATTCCGGCAAGGTTAAATGCAATATCACCAGTAGTACTAGTTAGTGACACATTACCAACTATGTCGCCATTACCAGCAACAGCACCTGTACCGCCAACATCGCTCGTGTTATTAATAGTCAAATCACCAGTTAGCGTAGCAGCTCCAGCGATAGTCGTAGTTAATACACCAGCATCACCAGCATTTGTTATAGAAACTTCGCCAGTTACATTACCGTTAAACGCAATACTACCAATACCACTGGCACCGTTATCTGTATCTGCCTGACTAATAGTTACATCACCAGTAATTGCTTTACCAGCTGCAAGGTCTAAACCAGGAGCATTTCCTGCAGTTGCATTAACTACAAGATTACCAGTAAAACTATCGTCAAGATCAACAGATGCAGAAGCATTTACGGTAACAATACTGCTACCAATAACACCATCTCCATTACCAGAAGCGTCATTCAGGTCAAAAACAGCAACAGTCACATCTTTGGTAAGATCCAAAGCTGTTCCTGCATTTCTGGTTTCAACAATAAGAGATCCACTACCAAGATCAGCAGGAAGCTCATCACCGGTTGTATAATCAGCAGCTACATTATAATTAACATTAACATTGGTAGGGAAATCAATTGTACCGGTAAGCGTACCAGCAGTTGTTCCGTTTCCAACAAAAATATCTCCACCTGTAGTTGTTACAAGATCAGTTCCAGCAACAATATTACCTTGCGTCAGATAAATATCATCTACTGAAAAGGTGTTTGCACCGTTAGCAGTAAACGTCAGTGTTTTACCTGAACCATTTATCGTAAGGTCCTGAGTGTTAACCACAGTTTGAGTACCAGTAGTTCTAGCAACGAAAGATACTGTTTTACCAACAGTAACGTTTTCGGCGTAGTTACCAGCCTCTATACTAATGATATCACCATCACTAGCAAGTGACAGCGCATGTGTAATGGTTTCAACCGGACCGTCACTACCACTCAATGATGGGGCAAGACCGTTATTGGTGTTATTACCACCGGTATCCACATAATATGTTGTTTGCGCGTACGACGTTGTCACACCCATCGCTACGGCAAATAAGAAAGTTAAAATTGAAAAAGCTACCGTTCGTAGCAATTTAGGAGGTTTCATACCTGGCTCCTCTGTTATTTTAGGTTTTGAGCGTGGTATACCCACGTCGTTGATTATTGAAGCAGTTTTCATAGTGATTTACTTTGTGTATTGGTTATGTATTATAAAATGATTGATGTTCGTGTTACAATTCTTTTAAAACCTTACAAATCTTACAAGTTATTCACCTGAAAATGAGTGTATTGCATCCCGATTTTCGCATACAAGTCAGCAAATTTACTCATCCATCTGTTGGGGTTAAATTTTTGTTAGAAGTTAAATTGTACATTGTTTACAGACAAGCCCAAATTACTAATATTTTTCATTCTTTCAAGTTTCAATAATATAAAAATTTTATCCGAAGACTATGCCAGAAGCATTGTCGATCTTCAGAATATATCAACTGCTTGATAGTATGCTATAAGTAACTATTAATACTTCACATGCATTCCATTAATGCAGAAAACTTGAATCCTTGTAATTTTTCTGGCTTTATGTGCTTTCAGTGATTGGAAATTATAAACAGCATCACAAAACCTATCTATTTTCACTTCTGTTGTCTTCATTTAACTTCCGGATAAATGGCTTTTTTGTGCAATATCGTGCAATTAGCTTTCTTTACTATTCGCTATTGCTGATTTCATTTATCAAATTATCTAAAGAACTCTCCCTCTTGAAAGGGGGCACTAAAGATAAGGTCTTGTTCTTACAAAACAAGAATAAAATTATGGGAAACTTAGACTTCCGCAATTCTGCTTTTCGGCATTTTAACGGAAAAACTTAAATTTATGTTCGTCATCTACCTGAACTTATAATCCCCACTATTGTTCGCTTCAGGATACATGCTCTAAAATGATAGCTAAGCAGCTCCTATTATTTTATCTGATTGGCTGGAGGTCCGTAATTGCCTTCGATGGTTTTGTTACTGATTTATGAAATGCATATTCCTTAATTCCAACCAAAACGATTCGTATCTTCTGATTGTTAATCACTCACTCTATTAATTATAAATTATACTATATATAATGGTCATTATAATAGGTGCCGGTCCAATCGGCCTTGCTACCGGAATTGCACTTCAGGAACAAGGCATTCCTTTCAAAATCATTGAACGAGGCTGTCTGGTTAATTCTCTCTTTCACTATCCTACTAATATGACATTCTTTTCAACTTCGGATAAGCTAGAGATTGGTAATATTCCATTTATCTCACATGGCTCTAAGCCTACACGAAGTGAAGCACTTGAATATTACCGACGGGTAGCTGAGCATTATGATTTGCCTATTCATCTCTATGAAACCGTAACCTCACTTGAGGGAACGGACGGCGACTTTACGGTTAAAACCGACAAAGACATTTATAAAGCAGAAAAAGTAGTGGCAGCAACTGGCTTCTACGGACAGGCTAATATGATGAATGTACCCGGTGAAGACCTCCCAAAAGTAAAACACTATTATGATGAGCCACATCCTTATGCCTGGCAAAAAGTATTGGTAGTGGGGGGCGGCAACTCGGCCGTAGATGCCGCACTGGAATGCTGGCGTGGTGGTGCTGAAGTTTCTATGCTACTTAAACATGACACCATCAAACCTACTGTTAAATACTGGGTGAAACCGGATATAGAAAACCGGATTAAAAATGAAGAAATCCCGGCTTATTTTAATTCTGAAGTGAAAGAAATTCGAGAACGGGAAGTTGTACTGAAAACTCCTGATGGAGAAGTAACCCTCGAAAATGATTTTGTATTAGCAATGACCGGCTATCACCCTAACTTTTCTCTGATGGAAAGTCTGGGCGTAGAGCTTACTGAAGACAAGAACTGCATGCCTATCTACGATGAGGACAGCCTGGAAACCAACCGTAAAGGCGTTTATGTAGCTGGAGTAGTTTGTGGCGGCATGGATACGAGTCGCCTTTTTATTGAGAACTCCCGCGTACACGCTGAACAGATTGCTACTCATATCCAAGAGCATTTGTAGTTTTTTTGTTGATGGAAGATTGAAAATTACAGATTGCAAATTGTGGATTCATTCCGTACTTCATCTGACGGCTGAATTTGCGCCTCGCACCTTAAAACCTGCAAAGAACCGTCTGATGAATTTCTTCGGCCAGCCCGGCGCCACCTACTTAATAATCATCATAGCTACCTGTGGTTGTTAACAGCATTTGATAATTACCCCTTAAAACAACAAAGGCGCCTTATCAGACGCCTTTGCTGGTTCTTAACCTCATAGCATACCTCATAGAGTAATTGTGCTATTTACCGAAATCGTTTATAAACTTCTCCCAATCGTCCAGAAACAGATGACTGTGAAGAGTATTTGTTATGAATACTTCCTATCTGCTTAATTCTTTTTTCAGCCAGAGCATTCGATGCTTGGTGGGCAGGAATCTCATGTTCTTCCGCATAATTTAAAATATCGGTGATGGTATCATAGATTTTAGCGGCTTTTTGCATCGCCCGATCTTCGTTGTAGCCTTCCAATTCGCTTGCAATATTGATAATACCACCTGCATTAATTACATAATCGGGCGCATATATAATACCACTATCCATTAATAATTGACCATGGCGGTCTTCTTCATCTAACACATTATTAGCACCACCCGCAATAATATCACAATTAAACACACCAAGTGTATCATCATTAATGATGCCACCTAATGCACAGGGCGTAAAAATATCCACATCCAGTCCATAGATTTCATCCGGGGAGACGAGTACGCCACCCACTTCTTCTGCCAGTGCTTTAGCCTTGGCTTCATAAATATCACAAATGAATAACTTTGCGCCTTCCTTAGCGGCATAGCGCGCAAAAGAGGAAGCCACATTACCGGCACCCTGTAAGGCTATTCGCTTTCCTTCCAAAGAATCACTCCCGTAAGCTTTCTGAGCACAGGCTTTCACTCCCATATATACTCCATAGGCTGTTACCGGCGAAGGATTGCCGCTACCGCCTAATGCTTTGGGAATTCCGGTTACGAATTTGGTTTCGGAGTAAATCCATTCCATTTCCTGTTCGGTCATCCCTACATCCTCTGCAGTGATGTACCGGCCTCCTAAACCATCTACAAACCGACCAAAGGCCCGAAATAGCGCTTCATTTTTGTCGGTGTGAGGATCTCCAATAATGACAGCCTTTCCTCCCCCCAAATTCAATCCGGAAATAGCGGCTTTGTAGGTCATACCGCGTGAAAGACGAAGTACATCTTTCATTGCAGCCTCTTCGTTTTCATACATCCACATCCGGGTTCCCCCTAAGGCTGGTCCCAGTGTAGTATTGTGGATTGCAATGATAGCCCTTAGCCCGGTTTCGGGATCGGAGCACATCACCACTTGTTCGTGGCCATGGTTAGCCAGTTCATTAAAAACGGGAAAATCCGCATCTTTCTTAATGCCTGCATTAACTTCTTTTACGGGTGCTTCTGTCATAATTAAACTACCTGCCTACCATAAATCATTTATTTCTGGAACCGCTTCCAAAATCTGTATTTATTTATAGATTTTCAACCGCAGAAACCAAAATGTGAATGATTTACAATTTATTTAGATGATATATTTGAGGTTTCAGTGGCTATGTTATTCACAAGCCACGTTGTGAATCAGCTCAAAGATAGCATAATCAGAAAAACAGAAAAATACTTTAATAAATTTTTAAGTCTATTAGAATTTAATACGTTATTAAATTAATAATAACAATCATTATGTTTTAAATAATTATGCGTTAATGCAAAAATGACTAATAAAAATTAAGCCCAAATGCGTCATTTGGGCTTAATTTATTACACACTCTTACTTTTTTCTTTAAAACCTAAGGCTGGCTGTTAAAAAGAAATTCAATCCAGCATTTACCAGGTAACCAGGTTCACCACTCACGGGCGATCCACTCGAATAATAGGGCTCGTCAGCCAGGTTGTTGAGCTCAAGCCGCAGAGCTACGTGATCAAGCTCGTAGGCTGCCGAAGCATCCAGCACGAAATACGAGGGCAATGTTAGGTCTGGATTATTGGTAAGCTCAAGATAGGACTCACTTACATACTTACCTGAAAGCGCCACCGTAAACCTCTCTACAGGACGAACTTGAACCTCTTGATTTACAATCCATTCCGGGCTCAAAATAGGAGTCTTGTTCGTGTAGGTATCCCCTACGCCGGTTGTAAAGGATTCAATCTCGCTTTGCATGTAGATCAGATTCCCTTTTAAAGATAGCAGATCAATCGGCAGATAATTCCATTCCAGCTCTACGCCGGTGCGGTAACTGTCGGGGATATTACGGCGTTTTTGTACACCAAAAGCCAGCACTTCACCAATGGGTGCAATCTCATCCTGAAAGTCCATGAAGAAGTAGTTGGCATTGAACGCTAGCTTCTGATAGGTAAGCTTCACACCGGCCTCGTAATCGTTCACATATTCCGGGGCAAAACTATCTGCCCTGGCCTGATCGTAGTTGGCGGCGCCAAGACTAAATCCTCCAAAAATGTCGATTCGGGTTGGTTCGCGTCCCATTCGTCCGGCAGAAGCGTAAGCCGTTACATTCCGGCTAAACGTATAACTTGCGCCAATTTTTGGGTTGATGAAGGTCCAGTCTTTCACCAAGTCACCCTCCGGGGCAATCCCGATGTAGCTGTAATCCGGTTGGATAGATAAGGTAGCAGTACGGATCTGCAAATCAGCAAAAAGCGTTAACTTATCCCTATTCCACTCGGCCTTGCCAAACCAGCTGAATTCCTTTTTATCCGAGGTTTCGTAGTAATACGGATTTTCAAAATCGGGTGCGAAGGATTCTTCATTAACACGGTCAAAAATATAGCCGTGGATGCCTGAACTTAGATTCCAGCTTTCGTTTTCCCAGAATCCGTTCACCATCAATCCATAGTGATCGTTGTATAACGGATAATTAATTTGAGCCAGCGTGGTATCAGAATCGGCATACGTGTACAAGTAATCCCCACCTGAACCTCCATAATAAAGAGAAGCATTGGTTTTAAACTGATCACTGAAGATATGCGTGTGCTGCAGCTGCACCAGTCGCTGACCAAAATCGTCCTTATCGTTTTCATTCAGATAATTGGTTCGGGGATCAGCTTCCAAATCGCTTTCAGCCACAGCTGAATACCCCAAACCGTTTTTAGAGCTGGCATTAAAGGCATTGATTTTGATCATATCTTTCTCACCGAAATATCCTCCTGAAAAGAAAAAGGAAGAAGCATCGGTGCTGGTGTTATAGCGGTAGCCATCAGATAGAATACGGCTGTAGCTTCCATAAAATGACCACTTATCATCAATCATCCCGGAAGAAAGACTGGTGTTCATCCGGTAAGTATCAAAAGATCCCATCCCGAGCTCTACCTGCCCGCCTTGCGCCCGGTCTTCAATATTGACCGACTCAAAGTTGACCGATCCTGCATACGAAGCCACGCCATTACTGCTGGTTCCTACGCCGCGTTGCACCTGCATAGACTCAAAACTATTGCTGATGTCCGTGAAGTTTGAAAAGAACACGCCATGGTCAATCATATCATTCAGCGGCACCCCGTTCAGGGTCATATTGATACGCTCCTGGGCAATTCCCCTTAATCGCATCCCTCCGTAATTAGCCAGACGGGTTCCCGACTCGGAATAGGAAAAGATAGCCGGAGTTAGTTCTTCCAGCAAAAATACGGGTTGTTCGCCGTTGTATTTCTGCTCGATCTCCCGGCGTTGAATCGTACTTTGCGCTACCGGATCGTTGACCTCAGCGCGTACGCCTTGAATCAACACTTCCTCAAGGTTTACAGACGGCTCAAGATAAATCTCCAAATCCTGCGCTACGGTTACTTCTTTGGTTTGATAGCCTACAAAACTAACGGTTAGTGACTCAATATCATCAGCTAACTGCAGCTTAAATGAACCATCGAAGCTTGTTGAAGTCCCAATATTGGTTCCGGGCACATACACACTGGCTCCCGCCAATGGTTCCTGGCTTTGGGCATCGTACACAACGCCCTCTAACGAATTAGTTTGCCCCCATGCCTGGGATGAAAAAAGAAAAGTGAATAGAAATAAAAGTGCCGGTAATACCGACTTCTTGAAGTGAATGGTAAACATGAATTCCTCCATTTATTACAGATTAATGGAGGAGGTTAACTTGCGTTACTGTGCGGATACAGGTTTCCCTACGCCGGTATTATCCGGTTCAGGTATTAGGGTATGATCTCAGCCCGCGGTGCAAGCACCCCCAACCTAGTGAGGTGCAAAGATAAGGGCTTGTTCTTCAAATTGTAAATGAATGTTTGAAGGAATTTCAGATTGTTTATTGCAGATTACAGATTGAAAATAGAAAGATGGAAGATTGGGAGCATTTGATACCACATCTTAAATCCCAAAAGCAGTCATCCCGGTCAGGCCGTAGCGTAGCGGAAGTGCAGAACCGGGATCTCCTAATACGGGCAACACCGCACCCAAAGATTTCCCCGCTTGGGCGGGGATTAAGGGGTGGGTAAATCTAGCCAAGGCATCGCTTTTTTTTAATGAAGAAGACCCATATCGACTTTGGCTACTTTCCGACCTCTTTTGTTTTCTCCTTCTCAAGGAGAAAGACGCTTGTATGGCATTTTAGATAAGAATTATTTTCGTAGCCAAATTATACTCTGAACACTTCCTCTCCTTGTGAAGGAGAGGACTGAGGTGAGGTCAATGTTTCGAGTAGACACTGCGGATTGCCTGCAGGAAGCTCTGCTTCCACATAGTGCCATTGCAAATAATGCATCTGTAAGGCTCAAAGGCAGTTGTAAGTAGATTCTTCACTCCGCATTCGCTTCGTTCAGAATGACAGCGTAAACGGTAGCAACCATAGCCGCTCTGCGGACAGACTTTCACTTTTATGTGATTGCGGGATTACTTACTCCCCTTCAACCCTTTAATCCCCTTCATTGCTTTCTCACTCAGCAGGTTGGTATCGTAGCTGCGAACGCGGCCATTTTTGGCTTGATGCTGTTTCAGGGCAATATCTACCAGTTCTTCCAGCAGTTTGTCGAATGGAAGATCGGTTTCCTCCCACAAATAAAAAGAGAAGGAGCCCGGGATGGTATTGATTTCATTAAAATAAACTTCCTCGGTATTGGCATTTACCAGGAAATCGAGCCGGGCCAGGCCGGAAGCGTTCAAGGCTGAAAAGGTTTTGGTGGCCAGGTTTTGAATTTTCTTGGTGAGTTCCGATGAAATATCTGCTGGTATCACACGATCGGCCGAAGCCATACCTTTGTCGCCGCCTTCACCACTTTGGTATTTATCCTCGAAGGAAAGCGTTTCGGTTTTTCCAAGGGGTTTCTCGCAAACGCTGGGACGACAGTCTTCCGGCGTACCAATTACCGAGCAGTTTATTTCCATAAGCGGGTTGATGGCTTCTTCAATCAATAAATGTGCATCGTAGCGGAAGGCGGTCTCTACCGCATTTATCAATTCTTCGCGGTCATTGGCTATGGCCACGCCAATACTGCTTCCCAGAGAAACCGGCTTTACAATCAGTGGATAGTCATAGCCTTCAGCCACTTGAATAATTTCCTCTTGCTCCTGCTGCCAATCACTTTCGTAGAAATTCACGGCTCTGGTTACCGGCACTCCTTGCGCCGCAGCTACCAACTTGGCTTTCACTTTATTCATCCCCACGGACGAACCCAGAACTCCACTGCCCGTGTACGGGATGTTCATCATCTCACAAACACCCTGAAAACTACCGTTCTCTCCTTCACTTCCATGAAAAGCACACACCACCGCATGTACCGGGTAACTCTTGGGTTTGGAAAAAAGCCCGCCACCTTCCTGCTCCCTGAGCAAGGTTTTGCCGGTATCGTCTTTTACAAAGGCACAAGACTTCGACGCCTCTTCCAGCTTATCCAATTCCTTGAAATTGCTGAGGTCCAGAAGTTTCTCACCCGTCAGCCAACGCCCCGATTTGGTCACATACAGCGGAATGCAGTTATAAGCTGAATCTTCCAGTGCAGAGATGGCTTGTATAGCGGTAAGCACAGAAACTTCATGCTCTGGCGAAACGCCGCCGAAAGCAACAATCAGATTTTTTTGAGACATAATGGTGTGACTAAAATTTTGTCCGAAAATAGGATTGTTTGAGGATAATTACAGGACGGATATAGATGGAAGTTAAAAATGAAAATTTAAAGATCAGTGATAGTGAGATCTGCTTTTAGCGGGATCATTAAGCTTATCAAATATTTTTTAACTATTTCGAATGACATGCAGCTTGTTCCTCAGTATGATATTTACAATATTTGTAATTCTGTGCACTTATCTGATTACCCCAAATAAATATTCTTAATCTATATGGCAAAAGTTATCGCATCTTCCAGTCAACTGGATTTTTCGCTTTCAGAGCTTGAAAGCATGCCCCTTCCTGAAAAAGTTCTATTGGTGAAGCCCACCTATTTTACGGTGGAGTATGTCATCAACCCGCATATGGAGGGACATATTGGAGATGTAGATAAACTGGCCGCCCAAAATGAATGGGATCACCTGAAAAGTGCCTACGATGAGCTCGGCTATTACACTCACGTCGTGGAAGGACAGCGCGGTTACCCCGATATGGTTTTTTGTGCCAATCAAAGTTTTCCTAACATCACCAAAGATGGAAAGAAGCAGGTGATTATGAGCGTGATGCATGCCAGGGAACGCCAGGGGGAAGTACCTTTTATCCGAAAGGTGTACGAAGAAAGCAGTTATGAAATTCTTTACCTGGATGAATCCAAATTCAACAGCTTTGAAGGGATGGGCGATGCACTTTGGCATCATAAAAAGAGATTAATTTGGGGCGGTTATGGCTTCCGAACTTCCAAGGAAGTGTATGAGCCCATTTCTGACCTTTTTGACACGCCGGTGATTGCCTTAGAACTGACCGATGAACGCTTCTACCACCTGGATACCTGCCTGTGCATATTGGATGAGGCCACCGCCCTTATCTATCCAAAAGCTTTTACCGATGAAGGCATTGAGCTGATCGAAAGTATTTTTGAGAATGTAATCGAGGCTTCCAAATACGAGGCGGAAAAACTATTTGCCTGCAACGCTACCTGTCCCGATGGCAAAAACGTCTTTATCCAACAAGGCTGCGTGGATGTAAATCATAAACTCAAAGAAGCTGGATTTAAAGTACACGAATACAGCACCTACGAATTCCTAAAAAGCGGCGGCTCTGTTTTTTGTATGAAGATGTTGTTGTGGTGATATAGTGTTTGGGTGTTAAAGTGTTACGGTGCTATGGTGTTAGAGTTTTATGGGTAGAGTTTCCACCTTTGGAAGGAACATAACACTATAACACTATTTTGGGTGCTTATTTGTTGTAATGTTTGATTAGGGAGAGGATCATCCGTTGGCAATGCAAAGCATCTTCTCGAAGCTTTTCTGCGAATTCCTCGGGAATGTATTCCAAATCTTCTGCTACGTATAGCAAACTTTGTACTTCTGCGGCAGAGCTTTGGGCGAAATCGTAGAACCGAACGGAATCTTTTCGATGGAATCTTGAAAATCCTTCCGCTATGTTCGTCATAATAGAAACAGTCGCCCTTCTTATTTGATCTATAAGCCCAAAATCTTTACCAAATTTCCCTTTACTGCTCGTTTTATAAATCTCTTTCACCAATATTCGAGCTTCTTGCCAGCAGTTTAAATCTTCAAATCGTGTAATTTTTGTCATAGTGCAATTATTGGTTAGGATGTATATACTAAGAGCCACATCAAGCCAATTCCTTACATAATTTCTAAGAAAACTCTGTAACACCTTAACACCATCGCACTGTAACACCACCCTATGAACCCCATCAAAGCTACTGCCTCCTTCCTGATTCTTCTTGCCGTTATTATTACGCTTAATGCTAAAATTGGTCCGGTGCCGCCATTAGGTGCTTTTTTAGATCCGGAGGCTGGCTTTTGGGCTAATGCAGTGACTAATACTGCGGAATCTGAAACACTGGATATTCCGGGTTTGCAAGAAGAAGTAACCGTGTATTTTGATGAACGTAATGTGCCCCACATCTTCGCCCAAAATGAACACGATCTGTTTTTAGCCCAAGGATACATCGTCGCCCGCGACCGACTTTTCCAGATGGAAATGCAAACCTACGATGCGGCCGGCCGACTGGCTGAAGTTGTAGGTCCACAGTTGTTGCAAAGAGACCTCAACACCCGCCGGCGCGGGATGGCCTATGGAGCGGAACAGGCAATGGAGGCTATCAACCAGGATTCACTTATTTCCTCTATCGTAAATGCGTATGCAGACGGTGTGAATGCCTACATCGATGAACTTTCTCCGGCTGACTATCCCGTAGAGTATAAAATTCTGGGCATTGAACCGGAAACCTGGGAACCCATCAAAACCGCTTACCTGCTCAAAAATATGACCCGCATGCTGGCTGGTCGGCATAACGATGTACGCACCAGCAACACCATCCAATATTTTGGGGATGATTTTGTGGAGAAATACTTCACCCGCAAACCCGAGCTCAACGACCCCATCATACCACCTTCCAAAGAATGGGACTTTGACGGCGACATCCCCCCTTCGCCCGATTCTCTCTTCACTCCTTCCGTTTCTAAAGTGATTGATCCCTTTCCGTTTCAGGAAGGTATTGGCAGTAACAACTGGGTAGTAAGCGGTGAGAAAACAGCTTCAGGCTACCCCATCCTGGCCAACGATCCACACCTGGGACTATCGCTACCCTCCATCTGGTATGAAACACAACTGCATGCGCCCGGCATCAACGTGTATGGTGTAGGATTACAGGGTTCGCCAAGCATTATCATTGGTTTCAACGAGCAGACGGCCTGGGGTACAACCAACGTAGGTTCGGATGTGATGGACTGGTACGAAATCCAGTTTCGCGACGAAAGCAAGCAGGAATACTGGCACGATGGCCAATGGAAGCCTACCACCCAACGGGTTGAAGAAATCAAAGTCCGTGGAGAAAACACGGTACGGGATACGGTTATTTATACCCATCACGGTCCCGTTTTTGAAGTAGAGACGTCCACCGGGGAAGACGGGCCGGTGTATCATGCCCTGCGATGGATTGCCCACGAAGCGTCCAATGACCTTCGTACGTTTTATGGCTTCAACAAGATGGAAAATTATGAGGATTACCGGGAGGCCGTAAACAACTACACCGCACCCGCCCAGAATTTCGTTTTTGCTGATACGGCCGGCGATATTGCACTTTGGATTACCGGCAAGCTTCCGAAGAAATGGGAGCATCAGGGGCGAACCGTCAGCGATGGCACAGATGCTACCTACGACTGGCAAGGCTGGATTCCTTCCGGACAAAATCCCCACATTAAAAACCCCGAGCGTGGTTTTGTAAGCTCTGCCAACCAGGAATCCGCAGCGCCCAACTACCCCTATTACCTGGATGATGATTTTGCTCCCTACGAGCGCGGGCGACGTATTAATGATCTGCTCGCAGAAATGAACAACATCACCCCGCAGGATATGCAGCGTATGCAAATGGATAGCTATGCGTATAATGCGGCGACCATCATCCCCGAAATGATTGCATGGACGGACCGCTCCAAATTAGATGAAACCGAACTGGAAGTATTGGATCTAATGAGCAACTGGGATTTCCATATGGATGCCGAAAAATCAGCCCCTTCGGTATACCTGCGCTGGTTCAATCAATTTTATCGGGCGGTTTGGAGTGATGAGTTTGAGGGCACGGAAGCCAACCTTCGCTATCCGGCTCGGGATATATTTGTGGAAGTTATCAAGAATGAGCCCACGATGGCTTTTGTGGATGACATAAACACACCGGAAGTCGAATCCCTTGGTATGCTGGCCACCCAAACTTTTAAGGAAACCGTAGCTGAACTGACAGAAGAATATGGCCCGGATATAGAAAGCTGGCAATGGGGATATGATATTGATAATGACCTGAACCATATTGCTCAAATCCCCGGTTTTGGAGCTCAGGATTTATTTACCAGTGGCTCTGCCGAAGCCATCAACGCGGTAAGAGGCACGCACGGCCCCTCCTGGAGAATGGTCGTAGAATTGGGCCCCGAAGTGAAAGGCTGGGGCGTATACCCCGGCGGACAATCCGGCAACCCCGGCTCGCCCAATTACGATAACACCATTGAAGCCTGGCGTACAAGTCAGCTTTTTGAGCTGAATTTCTTACGGGATGAGCCGGAGGAGTATCAATACAAGCTGGAGTTATCCAGTAGAAACTAAGAGCAATTTTTATTGAAGATTGAAAATTGCAGATTACAGATTGGACTTGCAACAAAAAAGTGGACAATGGGTTAAGGGTGATTATGCGGCCTGTTGTAGTTTATGTTTAAGTTGTTGCTCGGCCTCGGCCGGTGTTTTATATCCCAGGGAAGAATGCAAGCGTTTTCGGTTGTACCAGCTCTCAATATATTCGAAGAGCGCTGTCCGTGCTTGCTGGTAGCTATTAAAGCGTCCTGTATGGGAGATTAATTCTGCTTTTAAGGTCTTAAAGAAACTCTCCGCCGGGGCATTATCCCAACAGTTTCCTTTGCCGGACATGCTTTGCACCAGCTGGTATTTACGAAGCAGGTTGGTAAATTCTGAACACGCATACTGACTGCCCCGGTCGGAATGGAACATCATTCCCGGGGCAGTCCGGCGCTTGGTTTGTGCCTGATTAAAGGCTGCTATACTGGTTTGCTCAGCACTTAATGTCCTGCTTAAGGCCCATCCTATTATCTGACGGTCGGCTAAATCCATTACCGTGGTCAGGTATAACCAGCCTTGCTCGCTTGGCAGATAGGTAATATCGCTGACCCACACCTGATTGAGCTGCCCGGGGCTAAACCGGCGATCCAACAGATTTGCCGCCACCGGATAGCGATGGCCCGAGTCGGTGGTCTTTACCCACTTCTTGCGCAACTGGCTGGCAATACCCATACTTCTCATCAAACGGGCTACCCGCGGGCGTGATACCTGCCAGCCCAGGCGCAGTAACTCCTGGTAAATGCGCGGAGCTCCATACCTACGTTTAGACAAGACCCAAACCAGTCGAATGGCTTCTCTAAGTCGCATGTTCTCGCTGGTACGTTTGCTCGGTGGGCGCCCCATCCACCGGTAATATCCACTGGGGGAAACCCCAAATACCTGCGACATCTTCCGAATGGGAAACCGATGGCTGTGATCGGCCATAAACTGATAAATCACCCATCGCTCTTGCCGAAGATGCCAATGGCCTTTTTTAGGATATCCCGCTCCATCTTGGCATCGGCCAGCTGACGCTTTAGTTGCGCAATCTCTTGTTGTTCCGGACTCATCGCAGCTATGCCTTGACCGGTAAACACCGGAGTATCTGACCCGCTGCGCTGTTCATAAGCGGCTCGCCACTTGTAAATTAACGCCGGTCGCAACCCTAATTCACTGGCCAGTTCCCGGATGTTATCTCGCAAGTAACTTTGTTGGATCACATCCAGCTTAAATTCCTTGCTATATTGTTTGCGTGTTGGTTTTATTCCCATGTCTATATTTTGTTTTTCCAGACACAATATACCTTAACTTCCTGTCTACTAAAATGTAGCAACTCCACTGACGGCTGTCATGACACTCCGCACCTCCAACCCTGAAAAGAGCCGTCCGATGGATAAATTCAAGCATTTTCTAAATATTTCAACCTCCTATTGCACCCCTCAACCCCCGCTTGGGCGGGGATTGAGGGGTGGGTAAATGGTGCCAACGCTTCCATAATTTTTGATTGATAAGGAGCATCAATTTAGTCCCCCCTCGTTCCATACGCTCTGCGTTGGAACGCAATGATTCCAGCGATAAATCCGTATCATTCAGCCACAAACATTAGCCCACTTTATATGCCCATCACCCCAACATCCAAAACCAAAAGCCGTGCCACCAACCTGATTCGCATCAGTGTATTGTTGTTGATATTACCGGTTTTATATCTTGCTTTATGGTACCCTATTTCTACAGATGAAACCCTTACTTACTTCGAAAAAGTAACTAAGCTAATGGGCTATTTCCCCGAGAAGCTCCGCCACCCCTACTGGATCACCGTTACCTTTTGTGGACTCTCGCTTTCTTCAGCTATTTTTGGATTCAACTCCTATCTCAAATTCGAGACCCGACAGGGACAAATCATCGCTATCATCATCAGCGCCGTAGCTGTTTTTCTCACTGCTATTTTTGGCATGATGGTAATCAGGTGAAATCACTATATTACTCCCCGTCTTCAAGCCACTCCGAAATCACCCTAAAGGTCCAGCCTGGAGGATCACTCAAAAAACCTACATGCCCGCCTTCTTCTGTAAAACAAGTAGTGATATAAGGATTGCTTTTCATCTCTTTTAACGGTGCATATTGAATAGGGCACAGTGGATCCACTTTACTATGAATGATCAATAAATCCGTTTTCACCTCTTCAAAGAAATGCATACTGGCGGATTGATGGTAGTAATCGTCGGCGTCTTCAAAGCCATGAATGGGAGCCGTAACCTGGTCGTCAAACTCATATACCGAATCTCCATTAAATGAGGGTAAATCCGGAAATTCCCGCCTTTTGTTTTCCAGTTTCTCTACCAGGGTTTTCAGGAAATTGATTTCATATACCCGGTTAAATCCATGATGCAAATTGATGGAACCAGCTTTCAAATCGTACGGAGGTGATACAGCCACAGCACGTTCCACCTGACTTTTAAAGCCCTCCTCTCCAAGATATTTCACCAAAGCATTTCCACCTAATGAGTATCCCACCGCATACATAGCATTATCGGGATAACGCTGCTTTAGCCAGTCAAAAAAGAACCGGTAATCATCGGTTTCACCGGAGTGATAAAAACGGGGCTGTCGGTTCAGGCGGCTTCCACATCCCCTAAAATTTAAGGCTGCAGAGCCTATGCCTTTTTCCTTCAATACCTTCATCAGATTTCGGATGTAATACCGCTCACTGGACCCTTCCAGGCCATGAAATAAAGCTACTACCGGCTTTTCAGGCTCACCTTCACAGATGTCAATCTCCAGGAAATCCCCGTCCGGGGTATCTATCTCCAACCGTCTAACATCAGGCTTTTCTACCTTACCAAACTGCGAGGGTACGATCGTATGCACATGGGTATTCCATGCCCACCAAACCGGTTGAAAGGTTTCTCTAATACGCTGGGACTTCTTCTCTGTAACTTGCGTACCCATCTGAAATTGCTATGGTTACTAAAGCACAGAAGGTATCAAATATTTTTTGATTTATGGAACACATGAGCTGGTTTTAAGATATGTGAGAATTAATCCAAAAAACCATCAGAGTCATTCCAGCGCAGGCAGGAATCTAATTGTTGCTAGTAAATCAAAAGTTGATACCTGAAAAGCAATTGGATTCCGGGCCTATAGCAAAATTCAGATTGAGCGATTAGCTCAATCACTCAATAAACAAATCATCCCCTTACATTTTGCTTTGCTTCCGCTATATTCAGGCACAAATTTATTCCTATGGCCAGCTCACTAACTTTTATTGAATACCTGCGCAGCATTTTGGCGATTATCGTTTTTTTCCTGATGTTCGCCATCTGCACACCGGTGATTGCTGTATTGCTCTTGCTTAGCTTTGGGCGGGCTACCAATTTCATAGTCGAGAACTTTGGTCCCATCATCGCTTACCCTGTACTTTGGACTTTAGGCATTCGTTTCAATGTGATTCAACACGGAGAACCTGTGAATCCTCCCGTTATCTATACCATAAACCATAGCTCTACGCTAGACCTTGTGACCATGATTGCCCTTGGGCTGCCACATATCCGCTTTGTAGCCAAATGGGAGCTTCAATATAATCCCCTGTTTTTTATTGTTGGCAGACTTACAGGACAGATTTTTATTCAACGTAAAAGAAGTGCCAAGGCCATCCAAAAATTACAAAACACCTACGACCGTATTCACCGGGATAATCTATCCATCATGGTAGCTCCCGAAGGTTCTCGCAAGCATCCCGGTGTTATCGGTCCTTTCAAGAAGGGGGCTTTCCATATGGCCATTGATCTAGGGCTGCCTATTGTCCCCATCTACTTTGAAGGCAATCAGGAACTCAGCCTGGGCGGTTCACTCTTTTCTAAAAGCGGAACCATTAATGCACACATTCATCCCCCGGTAGATACTTCCGAGTGGAAAAAAGAAACCATGGATGAGCATATCAAACAGCTGCGGGATAGGTACCTGGAGTGGGCCGGCGTTAGCAAGGCTCAAGATATTGTAAGCTAAACCAGTCATTTTCATCCGTCCAAACTTGTTTTACCTCAAACCATGGAGCAACCATATCCCTGAATTCCTCCAGCGAATATTTATGTGAATTCTCGGTATGAATACTTTCTCCTTTTTGGAATGATATGGTCTTATCACCTACGGTTACTTCGTGGCTTTCTTTACACACCAGATGCATCTCAATCCGCCCTTCCTGCTCATTCCAAATTGCGCGGTGATTAAATTTCTCGAGGTCAAAACCTGTCCCCAATTCATCATTAATATGCGTAAGTATATTTTTGTTGAATGCAGCCGTAATGCCTTTCGAGTCGTTGTAAGCAGCTTCCAGGACTTCCACATCTTTTTTGAGGTCAACGCCAATCAGAAAAGCCCCTTCTCGCCCCGTAAGATCAGTAACTACTTTCATGAAACGATGCACCGTCTCACGCTTAAAATTGCCAATGGTTGAGCCTGGAAAGAAAACGATTCTCCTTCCCTCTACAGAAAGTTCAGGTAGTTGTATCGGCCGGGTATAGTCTGCCCCTAAGGGCGAAATTTCTAAGTCAGGATATTCACGCCGTAGTTCTTTGGCTACTTCCTGCAAATACTTGCCGGAAATATCGATTGGGATATAACCGGTAATGGTGTTCAGCTTGTCTAATAGAATGCGTGTTTTTTCACTGCTTCCGCTACCCGGCTCAATAAGCAATACCCGGTCTCCCAGGTATTCACCTATTTCAAGGGCATAGTCCTCCAGCAGTTTACGTTCGGTTCGCGTAGGATAGTACTCTTCTAACCGCGTAATCTTATCAAACAGCTGTGATCCGTACCGATCATAAAAATATTTACTGGGCAATGACTTCTGAGGTTGTGCTAACCCTTCTTGCACTTCCCGAAGCATACTTTTTGACCGGTTTAGGCTGGACATAAACGATTTTACCAAATTGATCTTCAGTTGCGTTCAACCGAATCTGCAAATTTATGGTTCCGTTCACGCACAGCCCGCAGGGTGTAATTTTACTTTATACCGAGGATATACTTATTTATCCCGGAAAAAATATATTTTTTTATTGTCAGCGTCTCTTCGGCTTTTCACTTTGATATCGTTTTGCTTACCGAATTGATAAACAGCCGTACGCATTGAATTAATATTTTTTTCGTTGGTATAACTCACTTCTACAGCTTGTCCACCGGGCTTTAATTTTTCAATAGCTTCCAGCAGTGGTTTAAACTTTGAAGTTCTTTTTTTCGATGATTTAACCTTTGATCGGTTTACTAGTTTAATGTCCATTGTCCTTAAATGATTGTCCTAATTTATTAATGATACCTATAAATAAATATAATGATTAATTAACTATATAAAACAGGGTCATATTGTTTTATACCGAAATTTACAGTTTTAGTTAATCACCTGATATGTATACCATTGCGGGATTTACACAACTATATTTATATCAACTTTAAATCCTTCAAAAACGCCAAATAAAGCAAATTTTTTTA
This sequence comes from Gracilimonas mengyeensis, assembly GCF_900182705.1. Lineage (GTDB taxonomy): Bacteria > Bacteroidota > Rhodothermia > Balneolales > Balneolaceae > Gracilimonas > Gracilimonas mengyeensis. The sequence goes on from NZ_FXTP01000003.1 coordinate 46,982, forward strand.
AGCATATGTGCGCTCAGAAATTTACATTACGGAAGTTTTATCACACACTTAACCAACTGATTTATGACTGGAATAGATATTGTAGTATTCACCGCCTACTGTCTGCTTATTGTGGGCATCGGGCTATGGGTATCGCGCGATAAAGAAGGACATCAAAAGAACGCAGAAGATTATTTCTTAGCTGGCAAATCCCTGCCATGGTGGGCTATCGGGGCTTCGCTAATCGCAGCCAACATCTCGGCTGAGCAAATCATCGGGATGTCGGGATCGGGTTTTGCCGTAGGTCTCGCCATTGCCTCCTACGAATGGATGGCCGCTATCACGCTGATTATTGTAGGTAAGTACCTGCTACCCATCTTTATTGAAAAGAAACTCTACACCATCCCGGAGTTTATTGAGCACCGCTTTAACACTACCCTCAAAACCATCCTCGCCGTTTTCTGGATAGCATTGTTTGTATTTGTTAACCTTACCACGGTAATGTTTTTAGGAGCCAAAGCGCTCGACACTATTATGGGAACCGGCGATGGCAGCCTGATTATGTATGCTCTCATCGGGCTGGCATTGATTGCCGCAGCCTATTCGCTGTACGGTGGACTTTCAGCCGTGGCATGGACTGACGTGCTGCAGGTGGGATTATTAGTCTTGGGCGGTTTCGTAACCACCTTTGTAGCTCTCCATAACATCACCCCCGAAGGCGGTATTTTTAACGGCTTAAGCCACTTATATGAACATGCGGGTGATAAATTCCAAATGATACTGGACCGGTCAAATCCAGAATTTAATAATCTGCCCGGCATTGCGGTACTAATTGGCGGACTTTGGGTGGCCAACCTGTATTACTGGGGCTTTAACCAGTACATCATTCAGCGTACGCTGGCCGCCAAATCACTCAAGGAATCTCAAAAAGGGATTATCTTCGCGGCTTTCCTCAAGCTCCTAATTCCTTTAATTGTCGTTATTCCCGGCATCATCGTATACGTATTATATACCCAGCCCGAAGGCACCGCGCACATCCCCGGCGTGCTGGACGCTTTCACTCGAACCGATGGCAGTATTAACTACGATAATGCCTACCCCTGGCTAATAAAGATATTTTTGGCACCCGGCTTTAAAGGATTGGTAGTAGCAGCGCTTGCCGCAGCCATCGTGTCGTCCCTGGCTTCTATGCTGAACTCGGTAGCCACCATTTTTACCATGGATATCTACCGCCCCTATTTCAAGAAAGATGCTACGGACCGACAAACCGTAAACACCGGTCGCATCACTGCAGCTGTGGCTTTGGTTATTGCTGTTATTATGGCTCCACAGTTACAAAGCGTTCCGCAGGTGTTCCAGTACATTCAGGAATACACGGGTATGGTTAGCCCCGGCATCCTGGCCGTATTTATTATGGGGCTTTTCTGGAAGAAGACCACCACCAAAGGAGCCATTTACGGGGTGCTGTCCTCCATCGTCATTGCCATCTTGCTTAAGATACCCGCTCTGCAATTACCGTTTCTCGATCAGATGTTCTACACCCTTATCATGACCATCGTTATTATTGCGGGCGTAAGCTTAACCACCAACCCCCACGATGAAGATCCAAAAGCCATCCACACCACGGCCAGCTTGTTCAAAACCGGTCCGGCCTTTAACATTGGTGCTTACACTATCTTGATTATCACCGCATTGCTTTACGCATTTTTCTGGTGATCTAACGACTATTTAACCCATAAGCCCCGTTGCACACAGCGGGGCTTTTTTATACATCCCATTTTCCACAGACTTTCAGATTTGGAAATGCACAACAATCTTCCAGGCCCATTCCCCTTCGCCCCGCGAAGGGGTGGCCAAGCCGAATGGCGATGGCCGGGGTAGTCCATTACCCAATTTTAATTTTGAGTGTTAACGTTAACTTTTCATATTCCGATAGCAACCTAACCAACCCACTGTGTCATGAAAGTTTTTAGCTCTTTTTTCTTATCAATCATTTCCTCACTCTTTCTTTTTTCCGGGGTGATGGCTTTTCAACAACAGAGCCCTGATCAAAACCTCCGGCAAGTTACCACCTTGCAAACCGGCTGGACCTTTGCTAAAAGCAATCATCCCCAGGCAAAAACACTGGATTTTGATGATTCGGATTGGGAACAGGTTTCCGTTCCGCACGATTGGGCTATCTCCGGTCCCTTTATTATGGATGGTGACGGAAGCACCGCCAAACTGCCCTGGAAAGGCCAGGGTTGGTATCGCAGGACACTGGATATTCCCGCTGATTTAGGCAACAAAAGAGTGTACTTGGAGTTTGACGGCGTAATGGCCTTCCCAAAGATTTACGTCAATGGCGAACTGGCCGGCAAATGGGATTACGGCTATAACTCCTTTTACCTGGATGTGACCGAGCACCTGAGTCCCGGCGGAGAAAACCTGCTGGCTGTACACGCCGATACCCGTCAACACGACAGCCGCTGGTATCCCGGGGCCGGCATCTACCGCAAGGTGCAGATGAAAATTGTGAACCCCGTGCATGTGGACATTTGGGGTACGTACATCACCACCCCTATTGTAAAACCGAATTATGCAGACGTACGCATCAGAACGACCGTTGAAAATAAAACGCAGAACGATGCAGATATAAAAGTGGAACAAATTATTTACAGTCCAGGAGGTAATGAAGTAGGCCGCGGAGACATCACCCCAACAATAAAAGCCAATAGTGAAGCCCAGCCAGAAGTCACCATCACGCTCACCGATCCGCAGCGCTGGGATATCGACAACCCGGTTTTATATACCGCCAAAACGTTGGTCTATAATGGTGATGAACTGGTGGATAGTTACAAAACCACTTTTGGCGTTCGCACCATCCGGTTCACTGCCGATAACGGCTTTTACCTGAACGACCGTCGGGTACAATTTAAAGGCGTGAACCTGCATCACGGTCACGGCCCACTGGGCGCCGCTTTTCACCCGCGTGCGATGGAGCGTCAACTGCAGATTATGAAAGACATGGGCGTAAACGCCATCCGCACCAGCCATAATACGGCCGCCCCGGAATTGCTGGAACTGTGCGATAAAATGGGCCTGCTATTTTTCAATGAAGTGTTTGACAAATACGACGAAAAAGCAGGTATCACGGATACTACGGATTTCGATAGCTTTGCACGCCGCAACATCCGCAACCACGTAGTGCGCGACCGCAATCACCCCTCCCTGTTTTTGTGGAGCGTTGGAAATGAAATCGGCGATGTGCAGTGGAATGTCGACAATGGCTTTCAGCGGCTAAATACCATGGTGAGTTACACCAGAATGTACGACCCGACGCGCCCGGTTACATTGGTGAACGACCAAACCGAAGGTGCCCGTATGCGCCATTTTGATTACTACGACGTGCACAGCTGGAACTACAACCGCCGGTATCGTATTGCGCGACAAATGGAACCCAATAAAGCGGTGATTATCAGTGAATCGGCCTCTACGGTTAGTACGCGCGGGTTTTATGAGTTCCCCCTGCCCGACGAGCACACCTATTTCACCAAATCCCTGCAGGTTAGCTCTTACGATCTGAACGCTCCCTGGTGGGCCGAAATCGCCGATGATGATTTCATGTGGCAGCAACAGGAACCTTACATTGCCGGCGAATTTGTGTGGACCGGCTTTGATTACCTGGGCGAACCCACTCCGTACGCCAACAACCAGGTTCAGGACATGGGCATGACTGACCGTGAAGCCTCCCGCAGTTCCTATTTTGGGATTGTAGACTTGGTGGGCATCCCCAAAGACCGTTTCTATCTCTACAAAAGCTACTGGAAACCGCAAGAAACCACCATCCACATTCTGCCACACTGGAACTGGGAAGATGCTGATCAGGATACCATCCCGGTTTTTGTGTACACCAATGGCGACTGCGCCGAGCTGTTTTTAAACGGTGATTCCCAAGGCAAACAATGCAAAAATCCTAAATCGGAGACTTCTGTGGAACGCTTCCGGTTAATGTGGGATGATGTGGTATATGAGCCCGGTGAGCTGAAAGCCGTAGCCTACAAAGAGGGCGTAAAAATCGGCGAAGAGATCAAGAAAACCACCGGCGAAGCCACCAAGCTCAAACTGACGCCCGACCGTACCGCCATCACCGCAGATGGCATGGATTTATCGTACATCCTTGTAGAAGCTTTTGATGCCGAAGGAAATGCGCATCCCCTAAGTGATGAGCGCGTGAACATCTCCCTGGAAGGACCGGCCCAGATTGCAGGCGTAGGCAACGGAAACCCGCAATCATTCGAGCCCTTCCAGGCCGACTACGCAGATCTTTTTTACGGAAAAGCGATGATTATACTGAAATCTAAACACCAAGCCGGCAAGGTTACGGTAAACGTAAGTGCAGATGGGTTTGAGGGGGATGCAGCGGAAATTGTGGTGAAGTGAGTAGTTGATGGGTGATTACGGTTAATGAGTAGAATCCGCTCCCTGGCCACAGACACCCTCCGCCGGTTTTGGCGAGCCAAAACTAAGGCACCTTCCTCAAGGAAGGACTTGTTCGAAGTGGAATTCAATAACCTGTCCCTAATTCAGCTTCCAATGTTTAATACTATATCTAAAAGTCTCTCCTTGAGGAGAGATCGCCCAATGCGGCTGTTCCCGCATTGGGCGTGAGAGGTGTTGGCGCCAAGGCCAAAAACTATTTTACCCGGCACAAATATTCATTTCACCCTTAAGGCTGGTTCCCAAGCTCCTGCTTGGGAACCTAAATGTGAAGCTCCAGCTTCAATACCATCGCTAACCAAGACCTTCCCACCAAATCTTCCTACGGAAGATGCCAACTGCTTTATCTCTGCTTATAATGCACTTCCGGCAGATCACGCAATAATCCGGCACTATATTCAGCCGTGACATCACGCTGTGGATTGGCGAGCATCTCGTAACCCACACGGAACTTTTTGATGGTAGCAGAGCGCAGCAGCGGTGGATAAAAATGCATGTGATAATGCCATTCGGGATGGTCCTCGCCATCGGTAGGCGCGGGGTGATGTCCGGCTGAATATGGGAAGGATACTTTAAACACATTATCGTATTTAATAGTTAGCCGGCGGACGATATCAGCCAGTCCTTTTTTCTCGGCTTCATTCATATCGGTAAGGCGGGCGAAAGGTCGCTTGCTGATAACAAGCGTTTCAAATGGCCAGAACGCCCAGAAAGGTACCACTACAGCAAAATGGTCATTTTCTACCACTACCCGTTCTTTTTTATCTAATTCCAGCTTCAGGTAATCTTCCAGCAGGGTGCGTCCGTGTTTTTCGTAATGTTTTTTGAATTGCTTCCACTCTTTGGCGGGTTCTTCCGGCACGGTTTCCTGCGCCCAAATCTGTCCATGCGGATGCGGGTTGCTACACCCCATCACTTCGCCTTTGTTCTCAAAAATCTGCACGTAATTAATGTAATCTCTTTCACCAAGTTCACGGTACTCTTTCACCCATAAATCCACTACATCCTCTACCTGTGAGGGCTCCATCTCCGGCAAGGTCAAATCATGACGGGGCGAAAAACAGATCACTTTACAAATACCACGCTCCCCTTTGGCTATCAGCAATCCGCCTTCATTAAACACCTCATCAGAGGTATCGGGCAACAAGGCACTGAAATCATTCACAAAGGAAAAAGTGGATTCATAATCCGGATTCTTGGCATCACCGGCACGCTCATTACCGGGGCAAAGATAACAGCCCGGATCGTACTTAGGCTTTTTCTCACCGGCCGTGTCTTCTTCCTGCCCCTGCCACGGGCGTTTGGTACGATGTGGCGAAACCTGCACCCATTCGCCGGTTAGCAAATTTAATCTTCGGTGGGGATGCTGGCTAAAGTCTAGATTCATGGGTGTAGGGTTAGGAGTTTCGGGTTTTGTGTTGTGGGTTGTGGGTTATAGCTCGTTACCAAGCTCCGGCTTCCGTGATTTTTGATAAGCCATGATTTATCGTAGTACATCATACAAATCACATCTATCACAGTTTTATGGATTAAACAAATGATGCCTTGGCATGAACACCTCTCACAATCAAAACAGGAATAACTGTTTTGACTGATCTCTCCTCAAGGAGAGACTTCTCGAGGTCGTATTTAGCTATAGTGCTCATAGTAAGATGTCGATATGGAATTACACATCGAAGAAGTCCTCCCTTGAGGGAGGTGCTGGGTTTTGGCTTGCCAAAACACGTGGAGGGTGTTAGCGCCAAGGCTTCACTTCTTAATATCAGCTTCATCACCTTGCAACACCTGCGTGCCGCCATTTATTTGGGTGATATAAATCTCGGTATCTTTGCCGGTGCGGGCTTTGTATTGTTCTTTGATAGCATCGGTAAAAGCCTCCACATGCTGCTCTTCTACCAGATTGATGGTGCAGCCACCAAAGCCACCGCCCATCATGCGGGCGCCCAGTAATCCGGGCTGATTTTTGGCGATATCCACCAGTACATCCAATTCCTCACAACTTACTTCGTAGTCGTTACTAAGCCCATCATGAGACGCGAACATACGTTTTCCAAAGGCTTCAAAATCGTTGTTTTCCAAATCGCGGCAGGCTGCATGTACGCGCTCATTTTCTTCCAGCACGTATTTACAACGCCGGTAGACGACTTCCTCCATTTCGTCTTTATGTGCATTCAGAAGCTCAAGATCCACATCACGTAAATTCTTGATTTCTGGTTTATAATTCTTCATCACTTCCACACCTTCTTCACACTGGCTGCGGCGCACATTGTATTCCGAATCGGCAAGGTTATGGCTTACTTTCGAGTCACAAAGCACAATTTTAATATCATCCCGTATAAATGGATAGAGTTCATATTCCAACGACCGGCAATCCAGTTTCAGCACCTTATTGGCTTCGCCATGCAGGTTGATGAACTGATCCATAATCCCGCAATTCACACCTACGTGATTATGCTCGGTCAACTGACCAATTTTAGCCATTCGTTTCCGGTCTAATCCTAAACTAAATAGCTTTTCCAAGCCCACCAGCACAGCACCTTCCAATGCAGCTGAGGACGACAAGCCCGCCCCAATGGGGATGTCCCCACCAAACACCACATCAAATCCTTTGGGTTTATGACCTGCTTTCATCACCTCACTCACGGCCCCTTTGATGTAATTAGCCCAGTGCTTGTCACTTTTTTGAAGGTTATTGAGGTCCAGCTCCACGGCTTCATCCATATCCTCTGAATAGGCCCGGATCTTACCGATACCATTTTTAGCTATACCCAGCAATATCACCTTTTGTATTGCTGCTGGTAATACAAAACCATCATTATAATCAGTGTGCTCACCAATCAGGTTTACACGTCCGGGCGATTGTATCAGCACCGGTTCTTCGTTAAATCGTTCTTTAAACCGGGATTTTATTTTTTTGATAAGGTCAGTCATGCATCAATCCGTTTTCATCTATTTCCATCACAAAACTAACAACAGTTCGTGAATCCACAATGAAGATAGCGCTATTTGTTAACGATATCATCTATTAAAAATCAACAGGTTTTGCGTTTATTAGTGAAAAGGCAACCTTCCATTCTTTTACTTCTTTTGGTTGTATATACACACTTTGGCTCAACTGTCTTGCCTCCGACAATACATCTGTAGATGCCGTTGTTGGCTCAAAAGCAATAGAATAATCCGCTGTATAGTTATCATCGTCGGGCCAGCCCCCATAGCACAACCATAGTCCCAGATGCGGAACAGATTCAGTATCAAATTCAATCAACAGGCTTTCATCAAACCGCTTGCGATATAAAGCCGCTTTACCGGATTGTGGGTTTTCAACAAACAACTTGCTGGCAAAACCTGAAGACTTTTCTTTAACCACATCAAAAGAGCTACTACCAGGTATCAATTCCGGCCAATTAGCAGTTTCACCGTCTTCCAGACGTTCATCTGTAGCAGCATGTATCCTAACCTTTCGGGTTTTTTGGGGCAACAACACTTCATCTCCAGCTTCCACACTTAGCAAAGGGTGAGCAGACCACAAGTAATCAAAAGCTTCATCCCCGGTGTTTTGCAACCGGTATTTAAATTCCACCTGATTTTTGTGCAAGCTGATTTCTTTTCTGAAATTATATTTCATCGCCTTGCCACTGATGTCTAACACCAGCTTATCAGGTTGAATATCAGCTCTCCAGGCTTGGGTCCATAATTCCCCATGGTCTGGAATATTTCGGGTCGTTCCATTACTTTCGTAGATATCTGCTCCTATGGAAGGGAAACACTCATCAAAACCATAGGCATAGGGAGGCAGGAATGCTTCTGCATATTTCGGCAAATCGATATCATCTAAAGGTACATTTCCAGGCCTGATAAACTGTGTACCACTCTGCTTATTCAGTAGTTCTGTGATTTTACCACCCATTTCCGGAACTACTGTCAGCTTTATGTATTTATTCTCGAAAGTAACTTCCCGTATTGCCTTTTTTGTTTTTCTTTTGGATGCCGTCTCTTCTAACAATGTTTCTTCTTTTACGTGTTTGCGGAAGTCATTTGAGTGTCTGTTTTGATACTTCAGCATACTTCCAGTTCAATAATCGTTATGTTCACATGCCATTATTTGTATTCAAATAAACTTTTTTCCATGGCAGAGGCTTTTTACAAACCACTTAAAATCGTTTTATGTTTCTTCATTAAAACCTCACTCCACTTTTAGTTCTATGGAACCCACTTCCAGCCCTTCTGCTGCTGCACGGATAACAACCTTTCCAGCTTGTTCTCCTGCCCGAAACAGAACGGTTGCAATACCGGCTTCAGCCTGTATCGGATTCTGCCCGATTAACTCACCTTCGCCCTCCAGGGTAAATTCAACTTCTTGATCTGCATCCCACACAGTGTTTCCGTCGCTATCGGTAATGTGTGCATATACAAATACCACATCATTTTCACCGCTTTGAATTTTTTTACCGCTAAGGTCCACGGCCATTTCAATTTGTGCAGGTTCTTTTGGGGTGATACGCTCATCGCTAGCTACTACTTCTTCGCCGATATATGCCTCCGCCCGTAGCGTGCCCGGAGTAAATTCATCCAGCTCAAAGGTAAATGGCGGATGCTTTAACTCAGATGATATACGATCGGTATCAGGTCCCTGACGGGCAATCTCTTCTCCATTTAATATTAACGCCACTTCTTCCGCGTTGCTATACACCTTCACCGTAGTATAGTCCGGATCATTCCAGTAGTTGGCGATATAGGCCATTGGGCCATTAAACTCAGCTTCCGCTTCATCCAGATTTTTATCCCCCTGACTTTGATAAAAGTAGAAGGTGAATTTTGGAATTCTGAAAATATCACTGATACCGGATGCTTCCAGGTTATCGGCATAGCCCCGGTTGTAGTCATACATCACCCAGTTTGCATCCCCGAAAGAAGGACCTTTGAGGTTTGAATTATGTGCTTCCTGGAAATTTAGGGCTTGCTGAGCCAGTCTTTTTTGACCAAAACCCCGCAATTGCCGCGAATTACGCTCATCTTCAGTCAGATCCTCAAAAGCCGTTTGGTTGAAGCCTGCGTTATGAGCGTAGTACTCCCAATCACCATATTCAGCAATAAACAGGGGCTTATCTTTCTCGTAACCACTCCAGTACCCGGGGGGACGTGAGTGCTGCCGCGCCGGAATAAAAATATCATAGGCATAGTCACGCCAGCCACTGGTATAATTTTGGCCGTAAGGCAGCTCTTCTTTCACAGCGGAATGCGCCTGATCCATGAATGAATCCGGCATGCCGGATTCATTCAGTGAGGCCTCCCAAAATACAATACTGGGATGATTGCGATCACGCCGTATCATAGTTCGTACATCATTCAACGCACGCTCGGCAAATATTCCATCCTGGTAAAACTGCCAGCCCGGTATGGCATCCATGAATAAAAGTCCAAGTTCATCGGCGGCCTCCAGAAAAGCCGGATCGGGCGGATAGTGCGCTATACGGATGAAGTTGAAGCCCGCTTCTTTAGTTTTATAAGCATCGCGGTACTGTGCCTCATTCGATAAGGCGTACCCGATGTACGGATAATCCTGGTGACGATTGGTTCCACGGAGGTACAGGCGCTCGCCATTGAGGGTAAACTGGTTTTCTTCATCAAAACCAAAAGTGCGAATGCCAATGCGCTGCTGCCAGCTATCAATTAATTTCGTCCCGTCATAAAGCTGAGCGGTGAGCGTGTACAGGTATGGATGGTCAGGAGACCATAATTCAGGGTTTTTAACGGCTATTTTTTCGGTATGAATCCTGTTGGATTCGGCCGGAATACTTAAGTCTGAAACAGTTGAACCCACCGATTTCCCTTCTGCATTACTGAGCACCAAGCTGAGGCGGACGTCATCTTCTTTTGTAGCCCTGCCGTTTTCAACATCGATTTGCACATTCACTTTGGCTTCGCCACTCAGTACATCTTCATACCAAACATATACACCGCCGGCTGCCTTGCGGTTTGCAGCAATAGGATCGGAGATATGCAGAGGATCTTTGGCAACCAGATACACGTCCCGGTAAATGCCTCCGTAGTAATTAAAATCCAATGTGGCCATGGGTTTCCCTGGCGGGATTTCCGGATTGTCTTCATTATTCAACCTAACTAATAGCGTATTCTCCCCTCCGATGCTCACTTGATCGGTAATATCTACTACAAAGGGCAGATATCCACCGGCATGATAGCCAACCTGTTTCCCATTCAGGTACACCCAGGCCTCGTGCATTGCCCCTTCGAATTTCAGGCTGAGATGCTTGCCTTCGTGTTCCGGTTCAACCCTAAAAAACTTACGGTAGAAACTATCGCCCTGCCATTGCTGATCTTCAATCACCAGGGGCTCAATGTTAGCTGTATGGGGCAATCGAATAGATTTCCAATTAAGATTGCTAGAAGCAAGATCAAAAAGGGATGGAGTTATGGTGGTATCCATATCCTTCACAAATTCCCAGTTCTTGTTAAAGTCAAAGTGCGTTTGTACGGTTTCAACCTCAGAAGACGGAGTACATCCCCAAGAAAAAATTAAGAGCGATAAAAGAGCTAAAAATGATCTATTCATATCTACGCTATCGGGATATTTACTTAATGAGTAATAACTTTTTAGTCATGGAAAAATCACCAGCCTTGAGCTGGTAGATATACATGCCGGAGGCAAGGTCAGCAGCTTCAAAAACTTCAGCGTGGGTGCCCGCCGGTTGTATCCTGCCATCTACCAATGAGGCCACCACCCGTCCGGACATATCAAAAACCTCTAAATTGACTTTGCTGTTCACGGGTAACTGATAACTGATCACTGTAGATGGATTGAATGGGTTTGGGTAATTCTGCCTCAGTGTAAATTCGTCAGGGAGGCTAATCTCGCTTTCACTGGAGGTTGCCATTTCGTAATCGAAAGTCTCGCAGGAACTCCATTTGTGAGCCAAAATCATATCCTCTTCGCCCATATTATAACCACGGCCACGACCAGAAGTATGGAAGGCGGTACATGTAATCGGTATTTCCTCTTTATACTCTTCATAATTATCCCAGGTGCCAGTGGTCATATAGTAGTAGATCCCTGATGCACCGGGTTCAGCTTCCATCACGTGGGTATAAATATCGCCGTACACATTTTCCATCTCTACAATATCCCAGTTCACGATCACCCCTGTCAAAAAAACGCCACGGGAAGTATCTTGACCCTCCATATCCACAGCAAATCGAACTTCCGTCGGTTCGGGTTCTACCTGTATATCAAAAGTGAATTTAGTTTGGCTGCCACAAGCATTGGTATAACGAACAAAGTAACTGCCGCCCTGTTCTTCCCTAAGTTCTTCCAAGGTGATTTCGCGTCCTTCTGCTGTAAAACCTTCGGGCCCGGTCCAGCTCCAGCTGCCTTCTCCCTCAGCTTGTGGTGCCAACGATACAGTTGCACCAAATTCTACAAAAGCATTGGCAGTAGCCTCAAACTCACCGTCCCCAACCTTCAAAAAGGGAGTTATGGGAGTGAGCGCACAGCTGGATATATCTTCTTGGGCAAATTCCACATCAGGTGTAGACAATGGGAAATCCATATCGGATGCCACATAAAACCCCGGATGCGGCGGCTGGTTGTAAGCCGTATTCTGCCAGGCTATAGCCGTACGATATACGGGGTCATGCATAAAAGTGTATAGTCGGTGATCGGTAGGCATGGTCGTAGTAAACACCCGCAAGCGCTCATTATCAGTGGTTCGCAACAACACTTCCTCACGCCAGTCACCTAAAATATCAGCCTGAAGATTCGGGTTTGATTTGGTGCCATTGACGGAAGCCGTACCACTGCCTGACAGCAATGTAGTTCCTGAATTATTGGCCACGCTCCACTTGGTAACCCTGTTGCTGTTCAGCAGCTCACGGCTCAGCTCTCCATCCCACCAAACCACATGGTTGATGGAACTCGGAATCTGCCCTGCCACATTGCCATCCATATCATACAAACCCATTCCACTGGATGCCCAAAACTTGAATCCCGGCACCTCCGAATCCAGTTCTGCAGCCGCACCACGGCCTATGTCTCCTGACTTATCATTATTAAAGAGCATAGAACCATCATCCGCATTACGCAGCGATACACCGTATTGATCCCATTCGTGGGGCATAAAAATCTTGGGAATAGGATCGCCTTTCACCATTTGGGTAACATGCAGCGCATCGCCATGTCCCTGTCCGGTATTATGCAAACCGGAGCCGTCATCGTCAATTACTACGGAGCCATAAATAATTTCGTGCCTGCCGTCGTTATCGGCATCTGCTACCGAAAGCTGGTGATTCCCTTGTCCCTCCCAGGAGCTTCCATATTCCGGATCGTCGGTATCAAACACCCAGCGTTGGGTTAGTTCACCATTGCGCCAGTCCCAGGCTACTACCACCATACGAGTGTAGTATCCACGGGCAAAAATAGCACTCGGTTTTTCGCCATCTACATAGGCCACACCGGCAAGGAAACGATCTACCCGGTTGCCGTAGCTGTCGCCCCAATCCTCCTGCATGGTACCACCACGTACCGGCACATATTCAGTGGTCGCCAGCTCCGCGCCTGTCTCCCCGTCAAAAACAGTAAGATACTCCGGGCCTCTCAATATATAACCGTCACTATTACGAAAATCTGCGGAATGATTCGCTGAAGCAGCCGGTCCTTTACTCAAAAAATTACCATTGCCATCTTTAGTGCCGGGAGCCGTTTTCACCATCAATTCGGCTTTTCCGCTGCCATCAAAATCATACACCATAAATTGTGTGTAATGCGCCCCAGCCCGGATATTACGTCCGAGATCAATACGCCACAACATGGCGCCATCCAGCGTGTAGGCATCCAGATATACATTATCAGTCTTGCCTGCCTGTGAATTATCTTTGGCATTCGAGGGATTCCATTTTACTACCACTTCATACTGGCCATCGCCATTTAAGTCTCCCACAGAAGCATCGTTGGGCGAATAGATGCCGCCCTCCGGGCCTTGCTGTGGTCGGTTTAGCGGTATATCAAAATAGCCGGCGTGTTCGCCTTCTGTGTTTTTAATCAGCCTTGCCGGCTTGCTGTCGGTTTGTTCGGAGCCATCCACCACGGCACGCACCGTATAATTAGGGGCTTCTCCGCCATCGGTATCTGTGAACAAGGTAGCACCCGTAATCGGGGCTTCATTTAGTTTTTCTCCGTCACGGTACACATTAAAACCGGTGTCGTAGGCTTCATTTCCCAGCAATCGCCAGGAAACCAGATAGCCGTTCTCTTGCGCTATAGCTATCAGTCCACGATCTAAATTTTCCACCTGTTTGGTTTGAGCCTGGGCCGTAGAACCCAAACTCATCATCCCGCTAATAATTAATACCGGCAGCAGGAATATTCCCATCACTGTCTTCATATTTATGCTGTTATTAACATCTATCATCACGCCTCGATTTTCAACCCTGTAGAGATCTAAAACCCTTCCAGAGTTATTACAATTTTAACTTTTTGCTTCAGACCTCCAAGGTTTGGCAAACCTTGGAGGTCTGTGTCGCTATCTACTACTCGTTCTTGTGCAACCAAATGCCGTCCATATGAAATCCTGCTGCCTTTCCAATCAAGTCTTCATTATCTGCCGGATTGAGAAACACTTGTACAATTTCTGCTTCTGATACATCCAGCGGCCCATCCGCTTCCGGTTCAAACCAATAGGGTAAAAAGGTTGGGTACGGACGAGGCAGCAGCACCATTTTTCCCGGTTCAAAATCTTCTTTCTTTAGCGTGATGGTTTCTGTCTGGGCAGTAACCTCAATTCCTGTGGCGTATGGAATGCCCCGCCGGTCTGTAACCACTACCGTCAACTGTTGCCGGGCGGCTGTGGCGCCGGATATTTTCAGCGAAAGTGTTTGAAAAGATTCACCGGTGCGATCTTTTAAATAACCGCCGACATATACACTTAGACCGGGAATGTCGGGTGTTCCTTCCAGACTATCTGCAAAAACGCGGACATAAGACTCGCCGGTATTCTGATCAAACCCCAAACTGCGCTGGTAATCGCTGGACCAGGGTGAGAAAGCAAAATCTAATTCAGCTGCATCCTCTGTGGCCGAAAATACCTGAACGGGCGCCTCAGCGGGAAGCACCGGCACGCTCCACATTTCCTCATGATAATAATCCCACGCCCACGGGTAGCCGGGATGTCCCCCTGGGAAGGTAATTTGCTCCTCCTCTTCCCCAATGGTAATCCAGTAATTCAGCTGTCCTTGGGTTAAAAAATCGGCAGGCAACTCGGCTGCATATATCCCCGGCTTCATTTCTTCCATGGGGAAACTGCCGCCCTGACGTCCATAGGGAGCCGCAATCACGCGAACCTCCCGCTCACCCACTCCAAGCACCGTTGCTTTTATAGATGCCGGCTCGCCCGCTAACAGGTTTTTTTCGGGTTGATGTGTGACCACCGGTTGTTCGTAGGTGTTAGCTTCTGGGGCATAAAATTCATTCAGGCCGATATTTTGTTTCCCAATGGTAGTTTCCGCTTCAGGCCGGCTGTTTTTCTTTGATGAATGCGTGAGCAGGTACGTTCCGGGATTTACCTTAAACAAACCCTCTTCTGCTGCAGTCAATTGAGCGTTTCCATCATTCAATCCGGAAACAGAAAAATCACTCCCCAAATCCGGCAGGTTTATTTCCATTTCGCGTTCACCCCACAAAATATGCGTTACCTCTTTGCTAAAATTGGGCTTGGCAAAAGGATCGCTGACAGGCACCGCATCGGGATACACTTCCAGCCGCCACACGCCCTCTTCCAGCTTATCCAGGAAATACACGCCCGTACCGCGGTACTTTACAACGGGCGAGGAGCCCGCTCCCGCAATGTGCCTCAGGTTTGAAGGAGAAGAAGGCTCGGATTCGGTGTGATTGGTGTAATAAAATTTTTCCCCGGAGTTCAGCTCGGCCAGGTTTTGGGAATGACTCAACCGAAAATCGCCAAACACAGTATCAGCTAAAAAAGAATCAAAGGTTTGGCGGCGATCTACCTGGTGAAAAACTTCCGAGGCAATCATCATACTGAGGGCTCTTTTTGGAGAATACGCCAGGTTCAGAAAATGCGTGGGATAATCGGAGTTGTGCGGCGCAATGGGCACCGGATCGTAGGCAAATTGTGTGGCCCATTGGAAACCGGCCTCGCGAAAGCTGCGGGCCATCATCGGATAGGCGTACGTGTGACGCGTATCAGCGGCATCAAACTCGTACACCATCATGGCTTTACCGGAAAAACCCGCTCCATCCCGAAACGGAATGGGATAATCGTGCACGTAAGGCATATAATTTTGATGCTGGGTTTCCCCGCCTACCAATCCGCCGGGATACCATTGAAAGGTGAGACCATCTACCTCGGCCCGCATCACCGCATCCACTACCGAGGGATTTTGGGCGATGTTATAAAATATGGGTTTTTCCCAGCCGGTATCGCGCACGTGATCGGCCATTTCGTTGATGAAATCCGTAATGGCTTGTTCATCGCCCCAATGCGAGGGTTCGTTAATAATTTCCATAGCGATGATATTGGGATCTTCGCGGTAGGTTTTACCTGTGTATGGATTTTTGTGATTCAAAAACTGATCGAGGTAATTTTTGATAACCGGATAGAATTCCTCATTCCGGGGCGCTTCTCCTTTGGAGATGTAATTGGCGAAACCGTCGGTGGGCGTAGCGCCATCGGGATAGGCATTGTTATAAAAAGTTAGCGGGGTGAGGATAACTTTGATGTTCCGCTCTTCCAGCTTGGCCAGCATATAATCAAACAAATCCAGGTGTTCGTTGGGGATGAGATTACCCAGGCTGTCGCTGATCTCCGTATCCCAGAGGTGAATACGGAAGGCATCTAAACCCAGCCGTGCAAAGTGGTACACATCCTGGTCGATAGCCGCTTTATGATCTTCGCCCAACAACTTTAACGCGCGGTAGCTGTGGGCAAAAGGCGTGGAATAGTTCACCCCAAAATAGGTGACTTCTTCCCCATCCGGTGAACGCAGCACACCATCCTCATCCACATAATGAAAGGCATTCTGGGCAGCCAGTGGGGACATCATTCCAAATAAAAAAAGAAGCAGCAGACTGCTTAATCGCCCTAAATATTTCATTTTTAATTTTCGGTTCATTCGTATCTATTATTGTTAAAATAAAGAGTGTCGTCGCGCGGAGTTAACCAGCTTGAAATTTGATTTATTAAGCTAAGCGATGCGGCCCCGAGCAGTCGGGGTTGAATCTTAGCAACTCCATTTCCATCATTTCGTTGTTAAACATCCGGCCAGTATCCGGGAGATTGCCGCGTTCCCGAATACTCGGGACAATGACGATTTATTTATTGAACTCAAATTACTTCACCAGCATCATTTTTCGGGTTTCCACAAACTCCCCGGCCTGCAGCCGGTAGATGTACAAGCCTGATGAAAGATTAGACGCGTCAAACACCGCCGTATGCTCTCCGGCCGCCTTCCGCTGTCCATTTACCAACCCGGCCACTTCCCGCCCCAAGGCATCGTACACCGTTAGCTCCACCGTACTATTCACGGCTAACTGGTAACTGATTAATGTAGATGGATTGAAGGGATTCGGGTAATTTTGCTGCAACTGAAAATCACGGGGAAGCTGGCCTTGGTGTTCGTTAGAGACGGTAATGGCTTCACACGATCCCCACTTAAAAGAAAACACGGTATCGTCTTCGGTGATGTTGTATCCGCGATCCGAATCGTACATATCGGCGCAGGCATCGGGGACGGTTTCGCGGGCATTCCAGTCATTTCCCGAGAGAAAGTAATAGGCGCCGGAGTCTCCAATTTCTAATTCGGTTTGATAGGAGAATATTCCTTCCTGCTGCTCGGTCATCGGGATGATAGACCAGTTACCACCTCCCTCATCTGCCGTAAAAGTTCCGGTGACGTACACACCATTCGAATAATCCACCCCGGCGTCCGTCATATCTACTTTAAAAGTCACCTCTACCTCGCCGGAGGCATAAATGGCCTCGCAACTGCCCCACTTAAAATCAAAGAGCGTGTCCTCACCTGGCATGGTGTAGCCGCGGTCGGTATCCCACATGGTGGCACAGGTTTCTGGTACGGTTTCGCGCGCATCCCAGCTGTTGCCGTTTACAAAATAGTAGGCACCGGAATCGGCCTCATTTATATAGGTATAATAGCTGTAGATACCGTCGCGCTCATCGGCCATGGGCAGCAGCTGCCAGTCGCCCCCTTCTTCCTCTACGGTAAAACTACCGGTGATATACATCCCTTCTTCTGAAACTTCTTGCCCACTCATATCTACTTTGAAGGTGGCTTTGGGCGCTTCAGGGTTTTTGTAAAATTCGGGATTCATCCAGCGGCCGCCGCCGTTGTCCATAAAGTTGTAGTCGCCGGGTGTAAAAAAGGCGACATGCGTGTGCGATGACCCGGTAATCCAGGGCGTGCGGCAGGGCGTATCTACCCAGGCCGGTTCCCAAAAGATGACGCCACTTCCCCCGGCACGAATCACTGCACGGGTGTAGTCGGTCATGTACTCCAGTTGTTTTTCGGGGATAACGGGAAGGTAATTTGGGGAGGGTTCGTCAATAATGCCACCCATATCATCCGACCACAGATACCCTGTTTCCAACACCATTACTTCGCGGTTCGGATAATCTTCCACCAATCCAGCTACAATATTTTCCAGCTCAGGGATGCTGGCATCGTGCCAGGCGTAGTAATAGGAAAAGCCAATGATATCAAAATCGGTTACGCCGTTATTTATGATGTTGCCAAACCACCATTGCAAACCGTTCAAACCGGCAAAATGCAGCGCTATTTTTGGATCGATGGAGGCTGTTTCACCCACATCCCGTACGGCTTGTATACCGGCATTAAACAGCTGTGCATGGCGCGACCAATTATTCGAATTCGGAACCCGGCCGGCGGTCTCAAATCCGTCTTCTTCCGGGATGTGAAACATCATGCCGGAGTTGTTTTCGTTCCCTACCTGCACCAGGTTGGGCATCAGGCCTTCGGCGTCCAGCTCGGTTAATACATCGGAGGTATATTCATACACCGAGTCGGCCAACACCTCCACATCGTCGGCAATATCAACCCAATGTTTAGGTACTTGCTGTCGGCCGGGATCTGCCCAAAAATCCGAGTAGTGGAAATCAAGCAGCACTTCCATACCGTTATCACGGGCGCGGCGGATGGTTTCTTTTACATCTTCCAGGTTGCTGTATACAGGCTTTACACCTTCGGGTTGTTGCAGCGGCGCTTGCCACCAGGAAGGGTTCACCCACAGCCGCACCCTTACCAGGTTCGTGCCTTGGTCAGCAAAAATCTGGTAAGGATCGGTTGATTGACCCTGGTATTTATAATCGGCCCCACAATCCTCCATTTGATTCACATAGGAAAGATCATTCCCAAAATAAAAATCCTGGTTTTGTGCTTGTCCCGGATTGGCAAATAACAGAAACATACATACAAGACATACCGGTATTTTTAAAAAATCTTTCATAGTAAATTTTTTGGATGAGAAACAGTTTATAAAAAGAAAACCGCGAAGGCGCTAAGAGCGCAAGGAGAATTCAACGTTCTTAGCGCGCTTTGCAGTTTCCATCCACTAAAGCAATGGCGATTGATTACTTAATCAGCATCATTTTACGGGTAAATGTGCCGGCTTCAGTTTTTAACCGATACAGGTAGATGCCGGAATTAAGCTCCGAGGCATCAAAAGTCGAGGTGTGCTGCCCGGCAGATTTCATGCCTTGTTGAAGAGTGCGAATTTCACGTCCCAGCGCATCATACACCGTAAGCTCTACATTGGAGGCATGCTCCAGCGTAAAACTGATGTTGGTAGTGGGGTTGAATGGATTCGGGTAGTTTTGAGCCAACGCAAAAGTGCGGGCTACATCTTCTCTTTCATTGGAAACCGCGCCTCCCTCAACAATAGAGAAACTGTTTACAAATAAACTGCCCTGACCGGTATCGCTCCAGTTAGGCCGTCCATCATTGAAAAAGTTGATACGATCTGCCGTAACACCTTCAACGGTTCCACTGAAATCAACATGAGATTGCTCGGTAATAGCCACGACGGTATAATCCAGGTTTGCGCCGTTTTGCGTGATGGAAACATCCAGCGCTACACCGCCCTGTCTCCATTGGTCACCTTCGTCCCAGTCAGCCGTGGAGGCGTGTGCTTCCACAGAATCACCGTTAACAAAGTAACCGGCCTGATCAAAGTCTAACCGCATTACGGCTTCTGTGTCCCAGCCACCGTTGTGCAAGGTAAAACCCGTTAAACCGGGAGAAGCCCAGTTCCACGCCATCTTAAAGTTAAGTGTTTGTCCGTCTTCGAGCGCTGCAGCAAAGGCTCGGCCTAAGTCTACACGTTGGTCACTGGCATCCGATGCAGATGCACGCAGCACAAACGACATCCCGTCGGTATCAATAACGGCAGAATTTTCTCCGTTATCTGCGGCGGTTTGCAAGGTAATAGCAGCATCTTCACCGTTAATTATACGGTTCCATTCACCAAAACCGGTTCCCATATTTTCTCCGGCTTCAAATTCAGCGGCCGTATAATTTGAGGCATCATCCTCTGCTATCACTTCCTGCGCGTACAGGCCAGTGCCCGTTGCCAGAACCAGCAGAGTAGCAAGTAGTAATTGTCGCGTTATTTTCATAGGTAGATCTCCATTTAGGGTTAATTAAATCACGTTTGAGGGTAGTATTAGGGTTATTACAAATGTATTGGTGTGATAAAATCTGCCAGGTTCCGGGCATCACAAACCATCGGGGCTTTACCCGGCAACCTGACAGGTTACAACTATTAGTTATATCCGGGGTTTTGCTCCACAATGCCGTTACTCTGCACAATCACCGTTTGCGGAATAGGGAAAAGCACATGATGCGGCTGGGCGTTGCTCACTCCACGAGCCCGTGCATTTTCAATAAATTTACCATGGCGAATCAGGTCCATACGCCGCAAGCCTTCTCCATAAAATTCACGGGCCCGCTCTTCTAACAGCGCATCCAAAAATTGCTGGCTCGACAGCCCGGCCCATCCTTCCATATCCAGCCCGGCACGGTTGCGCACTTGCTCTACCAGTGCCAAAGCCTCTCCGGTTACTCCCTGCTGGCGTACTATCGCTTCCGCAAGCGACAGCAGCACTTCGGGGTAACGGAATATAGGTTGATCAAAATCATAGCCCTGACCGGGGTTTCCGGTAAGGTTTTGCGTAAATTTCAACGGAATGGCTCCCTGCATACCGTTGCCACGGCTTACGGTTGTACCGCGGGAGTTCTCATAACTGTCCACGATGGTGGCACGGCGTTCGTCTTCTTCAGAAAACTTGTCATAAAATTCCCAGGGCATGTAGTACACGTTCCAGCCCGGTTGTGTTAGCCCTTCAATACCGCTGGCATAATTAGAAGGCACTACCTCAGCTACCCAGTAATTGGGGGCGCCTTCACCGGCTGGTATAGCATGAATCATCTCGTTGTTTCGTTCGGCATGAAATACGTCGGCATAGTTGGGAAGCAGGCTGTATCCCATATTCATGAGATCGCGTGCCACAGCTTCGGCTTTAGGCCAATCTTTCTCGTGCATGTACAAACGCAACAAAATCATGCGGGCCGTTCCCTTGGAAACACGTCCCCAGTTTTCCGCATCGTTGTTATATTTTTCTTCCAGGTTGGGGATAGCCGCCAGCAGGTCGTTTTCCATGGCTGCCACGTACTCTTCCTGGCTTGGACGAGGGTTAATTTCCGTGTCGTGCAAGGTCTCCGGGTCCAGTTTAACCGGAACCGGGCCGTGGAAATCGTAGATAGAGAACATCAGCCAGGCCCGGAGGGTGCGTGCCTGGGCTACATAACGATCCCGAACATCCTGGGGTACATCGGCCTCGGAAGTTTCGATTTGCTCAATTACATCGGTAGCCCTTGCGATGAAGCGGGATTTGATGTAAGTGGCTGCAAATACGTTGCCTTCCATAGTAAAAGTAGCCGGGCCCCACGTAAAGTTGTTAAACACAGCGTGATCGGGGGCGTACATTTCATCGGTGGTTACCATGCTTTGACCCAGGTATGATTTGGGATCTGCATTGTAAAGCGCGGCCGACCATACGTTATCGCCAGGATCAGAAAAGCCCCAGTCGCTGGTAAAGGGACTGTACAGGGCCACTACGGCTTGGTCAAAATCCGATTCCGAGGAGAAGAAGGTATCGGGCGTTAAATCGCCATAAACCTCCGGCTCCAGCATATCCGAACATGCTGTCATCAGCAGGCCGCTCAGGCCCACCACAACAACCATTAGTAATGATAATTTTAGTTTCTTCATGGTTCTGCCTGTTTCTTTCAAATAATTAAAAACTCTGTTTGTTGATTTTCCGCTATTCATCCTTTTCATAATCGTCTTCTCCTATGCCCGGTTTAAAATTTGAGGTCTACGCCTACCGTCAGCGAATAAGACTTTGGATAAGGATTGGCTTCGGTGTATTCAGGATCAAAGCCGGAGTAATTGGTGAATACCCCCAGATCCTGCATGTTCACAAATAGCTCGGCCGAGCGCATGGACAAACCGGTCCGGGCCAGCAAACTTTGCGGAAGGTTATAACTTAGCGATACGTCCCCGATGCGGATGAAACTGGCATCTTGCAGGTCAAAATCGTCGCCTTCGGGGTTGTTTCCGGTATAGGGATTGTCGGCTACACCGGGACGTATACCGTTCGGGTTATCCGAGCTCCATACTTTTCTTGCCAGCTTGGTGGTATTCAGCGGGGCACCTGTTAAACGCAAACCAGCTACGTTAGGGGTGTAGTTGTTATAGCGGTCAAAGTCGAGATCACCATACACAAATACACTAAGCGTGAAATTGCCCGCAGAAAAGTTATTGCCCAAACCAATGGACCATTTGGGTATCCCATTTCCAATCTGAACTACATCTTCACTGTTCAGTTGTCCGTCACCATTTTGATCTACATAAATTACGTTCCCCAAATTGGCATCAGCCATATGAGAAGGTCGATCCGACTCACTTTTAATAATGCCATTTGTTTCCCATCCGTAGATAGCGCCATAGTCATCCGTTTCGCCTATATATTCTGGCAGATCCACGCGTGTGTTCCGCTCCTTCCAATAGCTTCGGTAGTAGGAAACATTAAAGTTGGTGGACCACTGGAATGTTTGACTTTGAAAATTTTGTGTGGTCAGCGAAAGTTCTATTCCCTGACTTTCCGTCGAACCTACGTTATCAGCCACAAGCCCCACCGCATTGTTGAAAGGCAGCGTGTTGAAGTCGAGCAGATCTTTGGCTGTTTTTTGATAGATATCGAGTCCACCGCGAATGCGATTGCGGAAGAACCCAAAATCCAATCCAAAGTTAATGGTCTGTACCGTCTCCCAGGTCAGGTTGGGGTTTTCAATTTGTGTGAGGGTCACCCCGTTGCGTACGGTGTTGCCAATCAGATAGGAGAAACCGGTGCCATACAGGCGCAGCGTATTTCCACTGAGCACACTTTCGTTACCGGCCAGACCGTATCCAAGACGTACCTTCAATTCAGAGATATCGCTGTAATCTCTCATGAAATCTTCTTCAGAGACAATCCAAGCGGCAGAAACACCGGGAAATACACCCCATTTATTGTTTTCAGAAAATACGCTGGAGCCATCCCGGCGTACAACCCCGGTGAGGATGTATTTATCATCAAGGGTATAATTCAGGCGCATAAACTGTGATAGTTTGGTGCGCTCGTCTTTGTAGGAAGTGAGCTCGTTGCGTTCGGCATCTTCGGCAGCGCCTACATTGTTATCCCGGAAAGCATCCGTAAAAAAGCCGATACCGACCAAACCAAAACCTTCATTGTTCACCTGGTACATACCCGCACCGGCTACAGCGGTCAGTTCACTGTTTTCAAATGCTTTATCCCAGGTTAAAAACCCTTCTACGGTTGAATTTTTACGGCTGTTCAGGTTTTTCTGGGCCATCCCGTCTGAAAGGTTAGCATGGCGAGACGTGCGGGGCAAATAAAAACCACGCTGCGTTTTTTCGCTATTGTACTGTGCGGTTACCGTACCCATCAGGTTATCGGTAAAATCCATTTCCAGCTTGGGAGCTACCGAAATATTTTGGGTTTCACTTTCATCCGAGATATCAAGGAAAGAAACCGGATTCATAATCAGCGTGTTATATGTTCGTGTGTATTCGCCAGTACCCTCTTCATACACATCCAGGTTTGGTGCATAAGCCACCGAAGCTTGTATCATATTGTACAAATCGGCCCCGCCAATACTGCTACCGGTAGTAGGATTATTTCCATCAATACGACTGATGGAAGTACGTACATTCAGCCTGGCAAAATCTCCCAGTTCCTGATCCAGGTTTAACCGGCCAGAGTATCGTGTGAGCGATGAACTTTTCAGGATAGCCTGATCATCCTGAAAGTTAAAGGAGGTGTAGATTCGGGTGGTTTCATTACCCCCGCTTACGGTGAAATTATGCTCCTGCATCCAGCCGTCTTCCATTACCAGGTCAGGCCAGTACGTGCCTTCGCCCGCACTGTTCATTTGACTTTCGGAAAATAATTGGGTGTAGGTATAATTAGCAGGATCGTTGTTACCGTAAGGGGGTAAGTTATTTTCGTAACGGTGATATTCATGGGCTAAACGATTTTGTTGTCGCATAAACTGCTCGGCATTCAGCAATGGAATGTAATCATGCGGACGTTGTGTGGTCACGCTACCTCTATAATCCACTTGAATTTTACCAGCTGCCCCGCTTTTAGTGGTGATAAGCACTACTCCGTTGGCCGCGGCCGAGCCGTAAATAGCTGCCGCACTGGCGTCTTTCATCACCGAGATAGACTCAATATCAGAGGGGTTCAAGTAACTCAATGGATCGCGATCCACCCCGCCGTAGAAACCTAGCACACTACCTGAACTGCCTTCATCAAACAAACCGGGAACGGTGGATGAGTTATCCGTAAGCGGAACCCCGTCAATTACGTATAGCGGCTGGTTGCTTCCGCCCGGCGAAATGGCCCCCCGCACGTTCACGGAAAGTCCGCCACCCGGCTGTGCGCTGCGGCGTTGCAAATTTAAGCCCGGTGCCTGCCCCTGCAGCATCTGGTTAAACGAGTTACGTGCTACCGTGCTCAATTCATCTGCACTTACCGAAGAAATAGAACCGGATACCGTACGCCGGCTTTGGGTTCCGTAGCCCACTACCACCAGCTCTTCGCCTTCGATAGCCTCAGGTTGCAGGGCTACATTAATGGTTTCCCTGCCACCAATTGGCACCTGCAGGCGCTCATATCCCACAAAAGAAAAAACCAGGGTATCCGAGAGGCTTGGCACATCCAGCGAATATTCCCCGTTTACATCGGTTGAAATACCCGTGGTAGTATTCTGTAAAATTACATTTACCCCAGGCAAAACCGAGCCATCCGTGGCATCTGTAACCACACCTGTTACAGTACCTTGCCCATATGCAGTGACAGAAAACATAAAAGCAGATACCATCACCACCAATGAGAATCTAAGTTTAAAACGTAACCTTGAAACCATATTCAACTCCGTGTTTAAGAGATCAAAGGAAATGATAACGATACCCCTTTGAGACTCATATTCTGTGTTAAAATTCCAACAGTAAGCGCTTTTTTACGCTTTTAAATTAATGTTATCGATAACATTTTAAATAATATAAAACCTCATCTTCAATAGTCAAACCAAATCTTTGAAAAAAAAGAAGCGCTTTTATCCCCCTCCTTGGCTTAAAAAAATCAGATCTTTAGAGATTTAGGAAAGAAAGATAGATTCTGATTAGTGACTTCTTAGACTTGTCCGCAGCCTCAAATTTGTGAGTGCCGCATTTTATATTCTTTTAATTTGGAATAGCCTGAATACCTTTATAAGTAGGTTTCACTTGTAAGATTCTCTGCTTTTCATCAAACTTCAACGGATCTATGGCTACCTCACGATGGAAGCCGGCTGCCCTGCCCATATTGATACCTTCCGGAACCGAAAAGCGATGATACACGATGTACCACTCATCTTTGCCCGGCACCTTAATTACCGAATTGTGCCCGGTACCGTAAATACCTGGTTCAGGCTCAGGCTTCTTCGCGATAACAAGATTTTCTTCAGGAATCTGTAACGGCCCTAACGGACTATCCGCCGTGGCATAGCGCACGCGATAATCAGGACTCCGGGTATCGTTTTCGCTCCACATAAAATAGTATTTCCCATTTCTGTAGAACACCTCCACTCCTTCGCGGAAGGTGTTATCAGGTGTCATCACTTGAATAGTCTCTTTTTTGAGGGAGATCATATCATCATTCAATTCTGCAACCGCCAAATAGCCATTGCCCCAATACAAATAGGTTTTTCCGGTTTGCGGATCGGTAAATACATCCGGATCTATTTCCTGACCACCTTGCACGCCTTCAGGCTTGTAATCAATGAGCGGTTGACCAGAATCTGTGAATGGACCGGTGGGTTCATCTGCTACCGCTACCCCAATTTGCTGAGCGGCCGTGAAGTAATAGAAGTATTTGTACTCGCCATCTATCTTCTTTTCCATAGCGGTGGGTGCCCAGGCATTTCTGTCGGTCCAACTTACGTCTTCTTTTAGGTTTAGAATGATGCCCTCATTTGTCCAGTTAACCAAGTCTTCCGAAGAAAATGTTTGAAAGTAATAGCCGCTCCAGCTATCAAAACCATCGCTGGTTGGGTACAGGTAATACTTTTCATCCTTATGCGAATAAAAGATTTCCGGATCGGCATAGTAGCCTTCCAGCACGGGATTATTATTTATTTCGGGAAGATCCCCGGGTGTACCCCATTCATTTAAAAGCCGCTTTAACTCACTACGGGTAATGGGCAACACGGAACCATGACGCGGATGGAAATCCATGGATATCTCATGATCCACCACCTCAAAATTTCTTAAATCCGTTGTTTTGGTAAACTGATAAGACCCTTGCATGTACACATCGTACATCAGAATATATTCATTGCTTTGATTCAGCTTAAACACCCCTGAACCTTCTACCGCTTCAGAAGTTTGCTGTTTGTAATCCGGGCTTTCCTCCCATTTACCGGAGGTTAAATCAGTGGTAGTGGCAAGCTTGATGCCATTGCCATGCCCCTCGGTTTTATAAAACAAATGGTACACATCATCTTTTAAAACAATATCGCCGTCAATGCAGGATTTCCCATTGGAAGGGAAAAACAATTGTTTGGGCTCGCTTTCCAAACTTGTAAAGTCTTCATTGGCATAGGCGTAGTAAATGATGTCCGACTCATCCCCATGCTTCATCGAGAAATAGATCATGTACTTGCCGGCTTCTTCGTCATAAATGGTTTGGGGCGCCCATACCCGCTTCAGGTCTTCATGGCCTTCAAAACGGTTTTGGATGTTTACTACGCTGGAAGTCCAGTTCACCAAATCCGGGGATTTCAGCAACACCATGGCACGATTGGAGCTCCACCCCAAGTGCGAAGTCATATCAGTGACCACCATATAAAAGTTGCCATCTTTACCGCGGAGAATATGTGGATCGCGCACTCCGCCTGTAGAACTAATCTTTTTAGAATCGAGAACGGGCTGGTTGTCATTCAGGACATAAAAGTTGTAACCGTCCAGGCTCACCCCAAAATGGATGGCTTCTTCTTCCACGCTATTGCCGGTAAAATAGGCGAAGAGATAGGCTTCCAAATCTTTTTCAAGCGGTTGCGCGTTAAGCGTGTTGAATGCTAATAGTGTGAGTACACCGGCTATGTAAATCTGGAGTCGGGTCATGTCTTTCTTTCCACTCGTTTTTTGCAAACCTGAGGACTTCCGATATCCGTCAGATTCGGCCCTTATGATGTAATTTTTTAATAGTAAATACTGTATCCAAAACACTTCCGGGGTTATCCTAAAGTGTTCAAATAATTTTTATGATCGCTGGTTTGTGGATTTACTCCAACTCGCCATCTTCTTCTAATTCCCTCAACAAATCACCTAAATAGTTTTCAAAAGCGGCCTGGTTAGTAATGCCGTTTGGTTCTTGCTCCCACGCTGCCAGGAAATAATAGCTTAACTTTTCTGCGGGATTGAATACCACCAGGTGATCGTCTTCGCCCGTGGTTACTTCACTAACTTCATCCAGTTTGTAGAAAACAGCCATGCCCAGTTTATCCGTATCATTTACGAGGGTTTGGGCGCCGTAAGTCGCAATGTAGCCCCAATTGGAACCTTCGCTTTTCATCAGCGGCAGACCATGATCTACAATGCCGGTGCTAAATCCTTCAATGGGTTTGGAAAATGTAAACTCTGCTTTGGTATGCCGGCCTTCCGGGAAAATGCTCAATGTAGATTGCAGGTCTACTTTGGTACCAGCGGTTTCCCATCCTTCATAATGAATATTTACCGAGGCTTTATCATCTGAATTTTCTATATCTACTGAAGTGTTTTCTACCTCATTAAAATGCAACACTTCTCCATCCACATATCGGCCAAACCCGCCAATACCCAGGGCATTTCCAACTTTGAGGATATCCATGCCCCAGCCGGCCATTTCGTGGTACGAATCAAAGCCTTCTCTACCCACATACGGTAAAGCCAGCGTGTCCACTTTCTTACCAAAAATATCGATGGCATTTCGCCAGTCCAGGTATAAGCGGTAGCCAACCTGCTGGTTTTCCCAGCCCGGACCTTCATAGCGGATGTACCAGGTATGATCGGTATGCTCTTCCGGCACGGTCATGCTGTCTACATTCTTGAACGAGCCTCCTATATACTCTTTGTGCCCCCGATCCCCATCTTGCCATTCCCCTCCTTCTTTGATAGAAATTTCGGCATATGGCGCAGTGGTATCATCTCCTGGTTTGGACTCACCGGTCGTTTTCTTTTTCTCCGTACAGGAGGCAAAGGCTACCATCAAAGCAAGGATGCAGGTGAAAACCTTTAGTTTAGAAGTTGGGAATGCTATACTCTTTCTCATTTTTACCGTCAATTTTTGGGTTGATAGATTTTTCCGACCTTCAGCTTGTCGCCTGATATATCCACTTCAAAATAGTGGGGATAGCGGATGTACCTCCCGTTTACACTTTTATGACTATGGGCTACCATCAGCAGCTTGCCTTCCAGGGTTCGGAACAGCATACCATGGCCAAAGTTGGGAGGAGTGATGGGCTCTTCTTCCTGAACCCAGGGGCCGTCGATAGTGCCGCTTTCAGAGTAGGCTACTCCCTGCGTGTACACATCGTGTACCCAGCTGGTCCAAATCATGCCAAGCCGGCCGGTTTCTGTACGGAACAGGTATGGTCCATCGGTCACTTTACTTGGGCCGGCACTTCCGTCTTCATATTCTTCTTCGCTCCAGGGAGAGTCCTTGGCGCGGAACAAGATTTCACGTCCGCCCACTGTACCGCTTAAATCAGGCTTCAGTTCAATTTTTTCCATCGTACCGTTCCAGTTCTGGAGCCATTCATGGCAAAAAATCATATAGGGTTTTCCATCCTCACCAACCCAAAAAGTACCGTCTAAAGTGGGTTCATCGGCTGGTAAATAGGTAGGATCTTCCATCGGCACATAAGGACCACCGGGTTTATCGCTTACCAGCACGTGACTGGCACGGCGATCAATCGCATTGCCCCTGACCGTATCAATTTGCACATCCCGGTTCGTGAAGGTGGCGAAGTAGTAGTACTTGCCTTTATACTGATGCAATTCTGCCGCCCAAATCATGGGATTAAGTCCCATCCAGGAACTGGGGTCGGTCATAGCTACTTCGTAGGGTCCATCCCAAAATTTCAGATCTTTGCTTTCCCAAAGTAAACCGCCGGTGCCCGTCATATAATAGGTTTCCGTTTCGGAATCAGCTAAAATGCTCGGATCGCTCAATATGATGGAATCCAGGGGGACATCTTGCCGTATTGGAAATCTTCTCCTCTCAAAGAAATCCAGGCTCCATTCATCCCGCCATCGTATCACCGGCTGGCCGTTTACTACTTCGATAGGCAGCCAAATATATCGGCCGTCGATATGGTTCTCCGGTTTCCAGCGGTCGGCCATAAAAATAAAGGCGTCCTCTTTACCCTGAACCGGGAGCACAAAAGTGCTTTGGGAATGGAACGTAACATCCGAGTCTTTCCCGATTGCCGGGTTGTTAAGCTCTTCCCAAGGACCCCAAATAGATTTTGCCCTGAATGATCGGGCCGCATTCGGGTCCCAGCCGGTGGCCCCTGAAGCAATCAGGTAATACCATCCGTCTTTTTGAAAGATCGCCGGAGCTTCATTATGGCCTCCGGGTTTTACTCGTATATATTTTCCGGTGAAATCCAGATAGTCGTCCGTTAATTCGGAGATGTGTAGGGTGAGATTGTCTTCGGCAGAATGAATGTGATAGGCGGTTCCGTCCTCATCCACAAAAAGGGTCATATCGCGCGACATCTGCCCTTTTTCAAAATCTCTTCGTACAAACAGGCCTTCTTCAATGGCTTCATGCCATTCGGGCGTCCACCACTCAAGAGTGTCTTCACCGGGCTTGGGCGATTTCCATGCTTCTTCAAAATTCACCGGCCACTGTTTGGCATTCGGGCGAAATGATTTCTGGTACTCGAAAGGTCCCGTCGGGCTATCACTTACAGCCAATCCCGTACGGGCGGCACTGTAGCCCTGGTCCTTCAACTCCAGGTGAAACCACATCACATATTGTTCGGTACTTTCATTGTAGATCACTTTAGGGCGCTCCATCACGCTGCCAGCCGTGATTTCAGAATCCGGATCCTCACTTACGGAGAGGGCCACGCCTTCCTTTTTCCAATTGTACAAATCATTTGAAGAATACACATTGATGCCCACATGGGCCTTGCTGGTTTTGCCCTTATGCTCTCCATACCAGTAGTACACGCCATCGTGGTACAAAATGCCGCCGCCATGGGCATTGATATGCACCCCGTCCGTATCTTCCCAAATTTCTCCGGGTTGAAAAGAGGTATGGTGTTGCGCCTGGGCCACCATCGGCGGCCCAAACACAACAGTGAACAGAAATAAGCAAAGGATTGCTTTTCTCATGGCAGGTCACCTGGCTTTTTCCTGTTGTTCTTTTAATTCTTTGTAATAAGCCTGCAGTACATAGAAGGCTTTCTTCTTTTCACCATTGTTACCAATCAGGCCTTTCCGGTTCCATCCATCCTGGTATTCGGGATGATTGCGGCGTGGAGAGCGAAAGTCCGTCAAAATCCAGGGTGAAAGTCCGGTGAAGTTGTCCGGGAAACGATTCTTAAACATATCTACTTGCTCCTCATAGTACCATTCCTGGTACTCTTCACTGAAACGGGTTAGCTTATCGGCATGAAAGCCTGGCTGGGCGCCCGCACCGGTTTCACTAATAAAAAATGGTTTGTCATATTTGGTTTCCCATTGGGCTGTGCGACAGGCATCGGGAAGTCCGCCGTACCAGCCGAGGTATTCATTCAGGGAAACGATATCGGTGTATTCACCCAATGGATCATCCACATAGTTTTTACCCTCGTTGTAACCAACCTCAAGAGCCGCCGACACTAAGCGGGTGTCGTCCATACGCTTGGTATCTTTTACCAGCGTGCTCATGAAGTCGGTTCGCGTTTCACTAACAGGAGTTTCATTACCAACCGACCAAATGATGACCGAGGCCCGGTTGCGGTCCCGGGATACCATTTCTTTCAGTTGAGCCTGCGCTTTATCCAGCACTTCGGGATTCTCAAAATCGATAGTCCAGTACACAGGAATCTCAGTCCAAACCAGTATACCTAAAGAGTCAGCCAGGCGCGGCATATATTCATTGTGTGGATAATGCGCCAGGCGTACCATGTTGGCATTGAGATCTTCCACCCATTCGTAGAGTTGAGCGGCATCATCACGGCTGTTGGCACGGCGCATCTCCGGAGCAATTTCTTCATGGATACTGATGCCCCTCAAAAAGACCTTCTCGCCATTCAACAGGATATCATCGCCCTGCACTTCCACTTTGCGGAAACCAATTTTATCGATGATTGTATGGCCGTCAAAACTGACCTTTACTTCATAAAGTTTCGGGTTTGATGTGGTCCACAGCTCCATGTTTTCCGCCTCAAAGTTAACCGCCACCGAATCGCCGGAAATAGCAAGAGCTTCTTCGAGTCCCAGTTCAGGGATTTCAATGATAGCATTGCCGGAAGCAGACTTGTTCATCTTCAGCCAGCCTGTGATTTGATAGCTATCATTTTCTAAAGCAGCTTTAATATCCTGTTGCTGATCCAATTGGATATGATATTGCTGTACAAATTGCTGTGGGGTAATCACCAGCTTCACATCCCGGGTAATACCGCCAAAATTCCACCAATCGGTGTTTACTGTGGGGATTTCTTCGGGGTGGCGTTTGTTATCTACCTTCACCACCAGGTTGTTGTCTTTTGCTTTCAAAAGTCCCGATGGAATCTCAAAATTGAAGGGCGTAAATCCACCTTTATGCATACCCAGCTTTTTGCCGTTCAGATACACATGCGCTTCGTAGTTGATGGCCCCAAAATAGAGGTGAGCCACTTCATCTTCGGCCATTGCAGGTTTATCAAAATACCGTTGATACCACACCGTCCCCTCATAATAGAGGAACACACGGTCCTGCGAATTCCAGTCACCAGGCACTTCAATGCTGTATTCATCACTGTAGCCGTGTTCGATTAAATCAGACTTTTCTGGGTTTTCGTTAATATTCCAGTAGGCTCCGCCGTCGTTTTCGTTTCGCTCTCCATACCGGTAGTTATAAAATCCTGTTTCATAGGGATCTATAATGTAGTGCCAGTCCCCGTTTAGCGACACGGCATTGCGGCCCTGCGTGTTGATAATCAGGTTATCCTGGGCAAAAAGTGGCTGCATCAGGGCAAGCATGAATAGTATTGAAAGAAGTCTTCTCATCGGTTTTCCTATTTAAAGATGCCGGGGTTCTAATTCCGGCACTATTTATAATTTATTCCTCAATCAGGCTTATCCAGTACGAATATGAGTATTGGTTGGCCTCCAGTCGGTATGGCTCATGTGGCAAAGCTCCCCAACTGTTATCTCCACCCACGCCGCGCTGTTTGTAATCCACGTGCAGGTACACTTTGTCTTCGGGATCTACATCAATGGTATGGCGCTGTTTTTTGGTTGCTCCCGGATCCAGTGATTCTGCGGATACATTCAGGGCGCTAAAGCCGAGGGGCTGATCACCCGTTACCTTGAGACCTTTACCTTTAGCATTCTGTAGTTTCAGCCAGCGTACGTCGGTTTTGTAGCCGTTTTCCTGCGGACGTATGTATTCCCATGTAAACTGATCGGCTACTGTGCTTTCGTAAGTTCCTAAAAAGGAGGCGGTTTTACGGTCGGAGTAGTTTTCCCATGGGCCTCTTCCGTAATAGCTCAGGTCTCCATACTCGCCTGGTAACTCAACGCGCATTCCAAAACGAGGCAGCTCAGGAAGATCGTTGCCTTGCATATCCAGCTCAGCCGTCACTTTAATATCTCCGTTATTGTGAATGAAGTAGGATACCGTGTATGGTACACCGGCTTCTGCCAACTGCATTTTTACGGTGATGGGCAGCCCTTCCGAAGTTTCTTCACCTACTTCTACTGCGTTTATTTTGGGGGATTTGTGCGCATTTTTCCACACAGACAATCTTGTCGGCATTCTGTTGCCAAAGTCATTATCCGTTGGGGCGCGCCAGAAATAAGGCGTTGGGAAAGCGGTAAGGACTTCGGCTTCTCCTTTCACATGATAAGAAGTGAGCTCGCCGGTTTCCAGGTCAAAGCTTCCCTGCATGTTGCCCGCTTCAAAGGTAAGCGAGTTTCCATCTTCCTGATAGGTCAGTGATTGCCCCTCACTCTCCATTGCCAGGTTTTCGAAGTAGTTTCCGGTTTGAAGGTCAAACTGCTCGCGGGCCAACTCATGTCCGGCTGGCACCAATTCGGTGGCATCTTTTGTAAATGCATACACACTCAGGTAGTATTCCCCGTCATTTTCCAGATTCTCAACCGGCAGGGTTACGGTTGTTGATGTCTGCGGAGCAGCCTGCACATCCAGGATGTTACCGGCTACTACTTTGCCATCCTTCAACAATTCCCACTTAAAATTAAATGCATCCAAATTGGTGTAGAAGTAATTATTTCGAACCGTCAGGTCCTGGTCATCCAGACTAAATTTGATGTCCTGATATACTTTTTTGACTTCAAAGAGTCCCGGATGTACAGATCGGTCGGCCGAAACGAGGCCATTAGCGCAGAAGTTTTCATCATGATGCAGGTGCTCACTTCCCAATCCTCCGCCATATACGAAGTACTCTTGCCCATCTTTTTCGTCTAACAAGCCCTGATCAACCCAATCCCAGATAAAGCCACCCTGCATGTGTGGACTGCTGTCAATGATGTCAAAATACTCCTGGAAGTTTCCATTACTGTTACCCATGGCGTGACTGAATTCGCACATAATGTAAGGCCGTGTTTTGCTATCATCGTCGGCATAGGCTTTCATGCTGTTTAGACCGGGATACATCGGGGCTACAATATCGGTATTCCGGTTTTCGCCGGCTTGTTCAAACATCACCGGACGGGAGGCATCAAACTCTTTCAGCCAGTCGTATGCATCATAAAACACCGGGCCATTCCCTGACTCATTCCCCATAGACCAGCTTATAATAGATGGATGGTTTTTGGTACGCTCTGCCATTCGCTTAATGCGGTCCATATGTGCCGGAGCCCATTCTTCCAAATAAGCAGGATGAACTGATTTATCAAAACCACCCTGCCACTCGGCACCCATAGCGTGGGTTTCAATGTTGGCTTCTTCCACCACGAACATGCCGTATTCGTCCGCAAGCTCATACAGTCGTATGCCGTGGGGATAGTGACTCATGCGGATGGCATTCACGTTGTGCTGCTTCATTAGCTCCAGGTCGCGACGCATGGTTTTCTCGTCTGGCACATGGCCTTTTACCGGATGGTGCTCGTGCAAGTTCACTCCGTTTACCATGATGGCATTGCCATTCACCAGCAACTGGGCATCCTTGATTTCTACCCGGCGGAACCCGGTTTTACCGTTGATGTGATTTTCATTGCCTTGCTCATCCTTCCAGGAGATGGTATAAGAATACAGATACGGAGTTTCGTTGCTCCATTTCTTCACATTGTTAATGGTTTTGGAGAAAGAAGCGCTAAGATTTTTAACCGGCTTCTCTTCAGAAAATACCGTATTTCCATTCGCATCTTTCAATACAAAAGACACTTTTTGCCCACCTGCTTTCACCTCTCCAAACTGACGGAAGTCCACTTCTACATCCAGTTTTCCGTGGGTATAGCTGTCATCCAGATTAGCATTTATGAAATAATCCCAGACGGTTTGTTTGGGCAGTGCTTGCAGATACACATCCCGCTCAATACCACTCAATCGCCAGAAATCCTGGTCTTCGAGGTAGCTGCCATCGTGCCATCTAAACACCTGTACGGCCAGCAAATTCACGCCTTCTTGCAAAAAGCTGGTTACATCAAATTCAGCGGGTGTTTTAGAAGCTTTGGTCATCCCTACTTCTTTACCATTCACATAGATTCTGGCATATCCTGAAATGGAGCCAAAGTGTAGAATAATTTCTTTGTCATCCCATCCTGAGGGCACAGTGAAGTTGGTACGGTAACTACCTACCGGATTGTAATCCCCA
This sequence comes from Gracilimonas mengyeensis, assembly GCF_900182705.1. Classification (GTDB taxonomy): domain Bacteria; phylum Bacteroidota; class Rhodothermia; order Balneolales; family Balneolaceae; genus Gracilimonas; species Gracilimonas mengyeensis. Next base: position 82,124 of record NZ_FXTP01000003.1, read on the forward strand.
TCGATGTAGGGCGGATTTTTCGGAAACGGATAAATGATATTGGTATAAATAGGCGTATCAAAACCTTCAAGCTCCCAGTTACTTGGTACTTTGATATCGTCCCAGTTATAGTCACTTAGATCAGTTTTATAAAAATCTTTTGGCCGTTGATCGGGATGCTTCACGATATGAAACTTCCAGATGCCATTGAGGCTTTGGGTCAGCTTTTCACCTTCCTGATGTACTATAAATTGAGCCCGACCTTCTTCTTTGTTCCGGTCTAAAATAGTGGGGTCTTCCCATTCATTTTGCTGGGCTTGTACAAATAAGGTTTGCACGATTAGAGCCAGTATGAGGATTAGAAACTTCTTCATATTTAATAAGTTAAGATCTGATGGTTTAAACGATACCGGAGCCTTCCGGCTTTATAAATTATGTTAACGTGTTTACCGAATAAAAAAACCCATGTAAAAGGAAACCCTTATAGCGTTTTCCCAAGCAACTGGTGCAAGCGTCTCGCTTGTACCAGTTTGTAGATTCTACCTGAGTTCTCTTATTCCAACAAACCACAAGCGAGACCCCGAATAACTCGGGGCGGTAGGCTGAGGAATATTGATAAACGGTAAACGCATTAGGTTACTTTTTGGAGTCTTTATATCGCATCATGGCTTCCACGAAATAGTAATCGCCGTAGGTCAACGGCACGTCTACTTCACTGTTGCCGGGCAAACTGCCTACGCCATGCTTTAGCAGGAAGCCGCCATTCTCGCCTTCTTCAGCCAGGTACTTAGGAGTCAGCAAACTGGAGAGCATATCTACTGCATTTTCATAATAGTACTCTGCTTTTTCGCCCTCTGATAACGTACTTAACTCAAATAAAGCCGAGGCGATGATCGCCCCCGCAGAAGCATCACGGTAGGTATCAGGAATATTCGGGGCATTAAAATCCCAGTATGGAATTTTGTCTTCCGGTAAATTGGGGTGACTCAGAACAAAGTCTGCAATATTTTGTGCTTGCTCCAGGTATTTCTCATCGCCTGTTTCGCGGTAGGTCATTACGTACCCGTACAAACCCCAGGCTTGTCCGCGGGCCCAGGCCGACTCATCCGCTGCCCCCTGGTTGGTAATGCGAGCTTTCACAGAGCCATCATTTTCTTTATAAATCACTTCGTGATAAGAGCTGTAGTCAGGGCGGAAATGATTTTCCATGGTGGTATTCGCATGGTTTACGGCAATGTCGTAATAAGTGCTGTCCCCGCTGTGCTCCGTAGCCCAAAACAGTAATTCCAGGTTCATCATGTTATCGATGATCACCACTAAGTCACCTTCTTCTCCCTTGTTCCAGGAGGCGTTATCCCAAGACCGGATCGCTTTTACCGTATCCTGGTAACGGGTAGCCAGCGACTTTGCGCTGTTCATCAGGATCTCTTCATACTGCTCATTCTCCTGCTGACGGTTGGCATTCCCAAAGCTGCAATACATCATAAATCCAAGATCATGGGTAGAAGTATTGTACTGTTCTTTTTTGAGATCTTTCATGACTTCCATGGCGCGCTTTCTCAGATGTGGAGCATCAATGGCTTCATCCAAATACAACAAGGTTCCGGGATAGAAGCCACTACACCACCAGCCCGAGCCGCTGGTTTCCAGCTCATCCCTTTCATCGTAATAGGTTTTGGGATATTCGCCCGGCTCAATTTGGCTGCCCAAATATTCGTACTGTTTAGCGGCCAGCTCCAGGGTGCTATCAATGGTTGAAATGGATGGTGATGAATCTTGTTGGGTCGCTGATTCGCTATTGCACCCTACAAAAACACTAAGGGTAAATAAAAAAAGTAGAAGTTTAATTTTCATTATTAGCTGGCTATTTCTAATGATTAATAGTTGAGTTTGTGCGTCTTAATTTCTGTTTTCAAACAGTTGCTGAAGATTTTCTATTTCGATGACCTGAACCGGCTTCGGGGCTACTTCTGCCACGCCTTCTCCATCCACTTGCTCTACTTTTTGTGAGAAGATGTGCAGTTCCCGTTTCGTATTCCATAATTCCACATCATAATTCGGTTCCCATTGTCCCACGCCCTGCTCCGTTACATCTTTCAAGGTCCACTTCTTTTTATCTAAAGAGGCGCCCGCTACAGTAATTTTACTGTCTCTTTCTTCATCCCGGAACAGTAAATACACATAATTTTCGTCCATCAAAATTTCGGGACGGGAAATCGGGATGCGTTTGGTGCCACCTCCACTCAGTGAAAAGGTACTTTCCCGGAATCCTGTATCCATCAGTTTCCATCGGCCCTCTTCCAGGTAGATGATCTTAAATTGTGGTTTACTGCCGGCATTCCAATAGGTGGTGATGTACGGATTACCGTTTTCATCTACCGTCATGGCGGTTTGATTGATAAGCTCGCTGTTTTCAGGTATTTCCCAGGCTAGCTCAGCCGCGGTTTCCGTGATGGGGAGATCGTATGCTTCGCCGTTGGATTTCTTCCAGCTTCGGCCGCCATCGCTTGATACGGCATAGGCCATGTCATGATTGGAGGCCACGTCCCAGGTTTCGCGCCATACCCACGAAAGATGTAGATCACCGTTTTCTGCAACATGCATCTGCCAGTAAGCACTGCGCTGTTCTTCCCCGTCCAGCAAATTGTTTTGGAGCTGAATCCATTGTTCGGTGTCAGGATTGTATTCATTTAAAACCATATTGCCCCTTCCCGATTCTCCAGAGCGATAGCTGAACAAGAGCTTTTCATTGGGTAGATTAAAAAACTGTGGGTACGTCACTCTTTCTTCCTGCAAGCCGGTCATTGAAAGCTCCTGAGAAAGCTCAAGTCCGAATGGCTCGGTGCTTTTTACATAACGCAAAGGGGTATTATGCTGATCCCAGCTTACGTGTAAAAACCCGTCACTATCAACCGCCAGGCTGATGCTGTTATGGGCATCTTCCACATTTCCGGAATATCTGCTGATGTGCGTTTTCCAATTTTGATCGCCTAACTCACGCTTCGCCAAAACCATGCGCCCTTCGGCATCATAATAAGCGGCAAATTGCACATCTTGGTACGTGGTGAGCGCTTTTCCGCGAAAAATAACGGCGTTCACTGAGTTATTGGCCCAGCCTTGACCAATGGCCGTTGTCTTGATTATTTGCTCTTCGGAGCAACCAGCTATGAGGCCTGCTAACAGGAATAAAAAAAGTGAAATGATATGTGATCTTAACGCTAAACTCACTGTACTGTCTTTCTTTTGATGGTTACTTCTTTAGCAAAATAACTGGTGCCCTCCAATCCTTCAGCATCTCCCGAAGAACCTTCCATCTGCAAGTTAATGATAAGCCACAATGGTTTATTGGTGAAATTGGTGTAATGCACAACGGTTTGTTTACCATCAATAAAATAGGTGATGCTCGCATGTTCCTCATCCAAACGCTTGATCCGTGCCGAATAGCTGTGCCATGTACCCGCTGCATCCGGGATGGATTCTTTAATAGTCGTTACATTTTGCGGGGTGATAAACGTATTCTGCCAGTTGATGTCATCTCCTTTGAATTCCAGAATATCACTTTCCGGCGGCCAGCCATCCACTGCGGTGAGCCAAAAAGCAGGCCAGGTTCCGGGGGCTGTCGGGGCTTTGAAAACACCTGATACTTCATATTCAGGGTATTCTTCCGTTATGACAATTTGATGCTTGGCATGAATCGCACCGGAAGCATATTTAAGGGGCAGGTTTGGATGCTTACTGCTTGCCTTTTGCTCTTCTTCAAAACGTTCGGCTTTCAGCTCCAGCATATTATCCTGCACAATAATGTTCTTCTCAAACATCCGTGCCGTGCCATTATGGTCATCTCCCCATGGATAGAATAGGTTCCAGTGCTTTTTGAGAGACTGGGCATCACTAAATGAAGTAGCGGGTAACACAACCTCCCAATCCTCTTCCTGAGGACGCCGGTTTGGGTAATAGGCATGATCGATGGGGGCTTCTTTGCCACCCCAAATTTGCTTTTGGGTCCAGTCTTTGGCCGGGGCAGACCAGAATGGCGTTTGCCCAGGCAAACCCAGCACTAAAAAGGCGGTACTACTCAGGTATAGGCTTCCGGTAGAAATGTATCGTTCAGCAATGTCTTTTTGAGGGCCATAAAAACCGATGGTGAGCCACCCGTTTTCATCAAAAGTTCCGGGTACTTCCATTTGTTTTTTGATGACAGCATGCAGGGCTCCCCGTACCTGGGCTGGATCGAGCTCATCCGGTAATTGCTGCATTAGTGCTATTTGGGACAACGCCTGAAAAGCGCCCACGCGGTACGCCAGCGAGCGACCAATCGGCGGATAGGTTCCCTCCGGTGAGATCAATCGTTCCTGAACAGCGGCGTACCGTTGGGCCCGTTCCAGGAATACATGAGCGTTATCAATGAATTTGTAGCGATAGCGCCAGTGCCTTAATTCCGATTTCTTGTCTTCCAACACCGAAAGGATATCCAAAATCATGGGCTGGATGACATAGCTGTTGTAATAGTCCCAGTGAAAATCGGGGCCATCACCGTAGGTACCGTCGCCTACATACCACTCATCGTGTTTAAACAACGCATATTCCATGCGCACCATGTCAGGTTCACCGTCAAATTTCAATAAAGCCGCTTCAATCATCCCACTAAATAACAACCAGTTCATATAAGGTGGGGAGGTCGCTCGTGTTTTTCTGAATTCCCTGAGCATCCGCTCTTGTGTGGTTTTATCCAAATTGCCCCACAACTGTTTGGGTGCCCGAATGAGCGCTTCTGCGAGAAATGCTGCATCTACAAGAGGCTGACCTTCGCCGGAAAAATTCAGGTAATCATTAGCCTCGGGATTAACGGCATTTGCGAGACCTTTTACTGCAAGGTCTATATATTTTTTCCGAAGTTGGCCTTCTTCGGTGTCATCAGGACCCAGCTCAAGCCACGGGGCCATACCGGCCAGTGTTCGTCCAACGGCTTCTAAGTGGGTTACGTCTTCTCTGCCGCCGTATGGGTTGTTTGCCTTTTCTACAGGCATATTCTTTTTTAGCTGATCATTAGCCAGGTTTGTCAATACAGGATCGGCAATATCAACCAGCATGTTTACATAGTATTCCCTCTGTCCCAGTTCTTTTTGCTGAGACATGCCCATCAAGGGCCACATCAATAATAAAATCAGTAAAACAGGAATAGCGCGATTCATGGGTGGAAATCAGGTCTGCTGATGAGCAATTATTGTTTCAATTAGATTTAGATTGGATCAAAAACAGAGCTAAGCAAATACACTCTGCCTTCAGATTACCTCCACTCGGTGTGAATCCCAAGTATAAATAAAAAAGCACCCCAAGTATTCGGGAAGGAATTCTCTCGACTTCTTGACCAAAAATCGATCCGAATTCCAATCCCGAATATACAGAGGCAACTTGGAGGCTTTCTATGCGGAAAAATTAATTGTAGTTAGTAATTAATAACCTGGGTTTTGTGTCAATTCCGCTTCGGTATTAAGCTGAATTTCAGAAATCGGAATGGGCCACAACTTGTTAGCATCTCTAAGGCCTTCTATGGTTGAATTTTCTGGAGCGCCATAATTGTAGGCATCCGTAGCACGATCTAAGAGCTTGTCGGTTCTCATGAGCTCCATGCGGCGATTTTCTTCGGCAAGAAGTTCCCGTGCGCGTTCATCAAGAACAAAGTCCAGATCCATTTCAGCGGCTGTAACCAGAGGGGCATTCGCTCTTTCTCTCAGCACGTTGATGGAGGCAGCTGCACCAGCCATATCCCCTTGCTGAACCTGAGCTTCTGCTTTAAGCAGATAGGTTTCTCCCAATCGCATCAGGATAAAATCCTTCCACATCCCCCATCCAAAAGTATCTCTTGGATCGAAATGTTTCCATTTCATGGTGTATGGTGTCAGGATGAACAAGGTATCCGCACCTTCATAAGGAACCGGCTGTCCATATAGCTCACTGCTTGGATCGTTGTACCAGTGCTGGCGGTGAATGTTGAATCGGGAGTTACGCATGTCCCCTTCATCATATAGATTATACAATACCCAGTTGTTCAGGCGCAAACGGGCAATACCACGGCCCCCCAAAGAATCGGCAGGCATCAACCCATTGCGGCTGTGATAAGAGCCGCCCCAAACACGTCGCTGTTGCGGTGCACCAGTTGATCCGCCACGAACATCGGAAGGGTTTTCCATTTCCAGCACCCAAATAGCTTCACTATTACCTTGGGAGTGACGCATGTTTCCTTTCCAAAACATATCGGAGAAAGGATCGCCAGGTTGGTCGGCTTTAACTCCATAACGTGCGTTCACTAAGGTGAAGTTGGGATTGTTAATTACGCGGTCAGCTTGTGCTTCAGCTTCCGCATATTTACCCACTCGCAGGTAATGTTTTGCCAACAACTGGCTAGCGGCTGCATTACTTACTCTTTGCTCGTCTTCAGTTTGGCCGAAATCGGGAAGATTTTGAACGGCATACTGTAAGTCTTCTTCAATAAGTGCATTCACTTCACTCAAAGGAGCCCGTGTGAAATCAAACTTGGGCTCAGCAATGGGATCCGTTACTATGGGCACCGGACCAAATAGTGTGGCCAGTTCTTCGTAAGCTTTTGCTCTGAAGAAACGGGCTTCTGCATTATATGCAGCCAGCCTCTCTTCGGTCATGCCCTCAATAGCCATGCCTTTGCTTTCAATGTTATTGATCGCATTATTGGCATTTTCAATGATGTCGTATTCCCATCTCCACATCCACCATGTTGCGTGAACATCCGGAGTAAGGGTATTGTATCTGAAAAAGGGAATTTCAACGCCCTGATACTGAACAGGCCAGGCTATGTCGGTCCCCACGTTCCATAGGGCAGGCCATCCCTGTTGGTCAGATTTAGAATAGAAGTTACTGGTTGCCTCATACATCAGTATGAGGGTTGCCCGGAGGCTTTCCCGATCGTTTATGTCGGTAGAATACTGGTCTTCAACCTTTTCGTTTAGGAAGCTGTCGCTACAGGAAGAGATGACCAGAAGAAATAAAACCGAAACTGCTGTAATATATCTTAGTTGGTGTTTCATAGTCATAAATTTTTTGTGTTATAGTGAAATATTCAGTCCTAAAGAAAGGGTGCGTACCAACGGGTAGTTGTTGCCCCAATCTCCTGATCCTCTTGAATACTGATTACTTTCTGGATCCCATCCTTCCCAATCAGTAAAGGTGTACAAGTTCCGGCCCGCAAAGTATACGGTCAGATCTCTGATGTTATACCTTTGCACCAATGATTGCGGAACCCTGTAGCTCAGGCGAACATCTTTAATTCGCAAATAACTGGCATCTTGTGGATGTCCGTAGCCTCTGTTGTTTTCATAGGCTACTAAGGAAGGCCATTTATTACTTTGATTCTCAGGAGTCCAATAGCCTACATCAGCAGGAATATTTCGGCGACCTACTTCGTCGGTGTAGTACACATCGGAATTGTTTCTTAGTATTCCTTGTGCTGTTTCTAAAAATACATTCAGCGTAAAGTTTTTATAGTAGAATGTATTGGTGAAACCACCGGTCCATTTTGGCAAAGAACTGCCCAGGATTTTACGGTCGTTTTCAGAATCAATCTGTCCGTCTCCATTCAAGTCGGCAAACTTTACATCTCCCGCTCTCGCATTGGGGTCATGATTCAAGTGTTCACCGGCATCAATTTCATCTTCCTGCCAGATACCCAACTTTTGGTAGTCATAAACTACGTTTAAAGATTGACCAATAAACCATCTGTTCGGGATATCGTCTTCGTTATCACCATACAATTTCAAAATCTCATTCTTGTAAGTAGAGAATACGATCGTAGATTCCCATCTAAAATCCCCCGTGTTAAGGTTCTCGGTATTCAAAGTGATATCGATACCCTGATTACCTACCTCTCCAATATTATCAAGGATGCTACCAGAACCGGTAATATTGGGAATATTTCTTGCAAGAATCAGATCCGTGGTTTTGCTGTCATATACTTCTATAGAACCTCTAAGCCGGTTTCTGTACAATCCAAAGTCCACACCCAGGTTAGCTGTAGTAGTAGATTCCCACTGCAGGTTGGGGTTACCCATACCAGCTATGTAGGTACCAATTTGAGCTGAACCACTGAATGGGTATAAGACTGTACCAGCCGTACTTTTAGTTCCATATACATCAATAGCAGGGTTACCGGTCGTTCCATAAGAGAATCTCAACTTCAGATCATTCACCTGAAGCACATCTTCCATGAAGCTCTCATTGGCAATATTCCAACCCAAAGCTACAGAAGGAAATACCCCATACTTGGTGGTTTCCGAACCAAATACAGAAGCACCGTCTCTACGAGCTGTTACTGAAAGCAGATAACGGCTATCGTAGTTGTAGTTCACCCGACCCATTTGTGAGAGCCAGGTCTGTTCGTTCTTGTCAGAGTCTCCTTCAATGTTATCGGCTGATCCTACCTGGTGATAGGATAAAGCATCACTAAAAAAGCCGATTCCTCGTATCCAGGAATTCTGATAGATTTGCTTCTCTGCACTATATAAAGCGGTAAGGTCAAAATGATGCTTATCAATGTCCTTGGTGTAGGTAACAATATTTTCGAGTACCCAACGGTTTCTTTCTGAATTGTATTTGTAGGCCGTACCGTTATTATCATTGGCCGCACGACCAGAATAGGTGGCATTGTATCGCGGATTGCGATAATAAGAACCGTTGATTCTATACTGCAAGCCTTCAATACCTGGCTGAACAATAGCATAGGCCGTTCCAGAAAGGTTTTGCACATGATCTACCCGGTCAGTGGTTAGTCCAAGCATAGGATTTACAAACAATTGTTCCGGCGCCATTGGATAAATGATATAATCGCCATTCTCATCAGTTGGCACTGAATAGGGACTCATTGCCGTGGCAAATAAGAAATTGGCGCGTCCACCGTCATAGTTATTATTAGCATAATTTGCATTGGCTCCCGTTGTCAACCAGTCAGTTACTTCCAGGTCCAGCTTAGCTCTTAAATTGAGCCGGTTATACTGGTATCCCTTAATCACACCTTTTTGATCCAAATAGCCACCAGAAAGGAAATATCTTGCTTTTTCCGTACCACCAGAAAGACTTACATTATGCTCAGCAATCAAACCGGTACGGGTAGCCGTATCCATCCAGTCATTAGTGATACCGGCATTATAATTTTCAATTTCTGCGGTATTAGGCAGTATGTTTGTCTGCTCCAATCCTCTTTGCTCCATGTAATCCGCATATTTTTGTACATAGGCATCGGGACTCATAGGCTCCAACATATGAGAAAAGTCTTCCCAACCGTAGGACACACTATAACTTACTTCAGGCTTTCCTGCCTGACCTTGTTTTGTAGTGATAAGCACAACCCCGTTTGAACCACGATTACCATAAATGGCCGTCGCAGAGGCATCTTTAAGCACCTCTATAGATTCAATATCCCGGGTATTAATATCATTTAGGCTACCATAGAATGGCGTACCATCTACAACGATAAAAGCGCTATTGTCGGCTTCAATTGAATTAAGCCCTCTCACCTGAACACCTGCTACCGCACCCGGAACAGACGACCTTGTTGTAATGTTTAGGCCTGCCGTGGTGCCCTGTATCGCCTGGGTTACGTTGGTAACAGGCAAGTTTTCTAAACGACCTTTGGGCACTGAAGAAACCGCACCGGTAACATCCGAGCGCTTCTGGGTACCGTACCCAATCACTACCAGCTCTTCTCCCGAAAGTGTTTGGGGAGATAAAACCACATTGATTAGCTCCCGGCCATTAATAGGTATTTCCTGCCGTTCAAAACCAAGAAAAGAGAATACTAGTGTGTCTTGGAGTGAAGGGACCGTTAATTCAAAAAATCCCTCAATATCTGTTGTAGTTCCCACACTGGTGGTACCCTTAACAAATATATTCACCCCGGGTAATGGTTCTTCCGTATCAGCTTCCGTTACTGTACCTGACACTTGAGTTTGTGCATTTGCCATTCCTACCAGGAGTAGCATCAGTACAGATGTACACAAAAACTTATAAAGTAACTTTTGTATCATATTTTGCTCCTCGTTATAAGACATTTAATAATTGATAAGGTTAACTTTAAATGCCTTTATTTTCCGTTTAAAATTCCAACAACAAGCGCTTTTCTATCCGAAAACCACAATGTTATCGATAACATTTCTTTAAATATATGTGAGCAAAATGAAGAGTCAAACAATTATTTTAAAAAAGGGAAGCGCTTCTACCGCAAGATTAAATAGTTATTAAGATAAGAGTTAGAACATATACTCAACTTAATGGATTAATTAATTTTGTCAATCTCTCTGCTTCTCATCTCAATTTCTGTGAGTAAATGGATACTATGGTGCAAGTTTGTTCAAAAATTGAAGTGCGTTAAGCTGTTGTCAGGCAGGGCACTACATTTTTTGTAAACGAAAAAACGTTGATAACCAATTTATGTAAAAGTTATATCCTCTCCCTTACACTAACATGCAACAATTGCTAAGAAGCTTATGAGGCTATAGCACCATACTCATAAACATCAATAGAGTCTTTTCCATACTTCGGAATATTTTTACCTGAACGAAATAGATATATAAGAGACAAAACAGGGAAAATCCTTCGTTATCACAGACTCTATACATGTTTATAATCTTGTCAATGATTTATAATCTCATCACCGAGGCAGTAAGGGTTGATTAGCGCGTGTATCCCCGTTCAATTTCCACGGGGCTTTCGGTTATCAAAAATCGGCGTTCTCGGAATATCAAACTGTGTAATAGAATCGGGTATAGCAGGATTAAAATCAGGCAGGCTATCTACCAGCTCTTCTGCCAATTCAGGAAGCTGAGTCTTGATTCCTTCTACTATGCATTTGGAGAGCTGATACGCCCCGTAGTTGCTGAAGTGGGTATTATCATTTAATGCATTAACCTGTCCCGGAAAAGTGCCCGCCGAATAGTGGACAAATAAATCCCGGGTGCCCTCCACGCCCAAAGCCTCATACATCACTTCGCTCATCGTGTGCAAATCGATTAAAGCCAGCTCTTCTTCCTGGGCCAGCTGCCGCATGGCTTCCGGATAATCTCCCAGCGTATTAACAACTTGTCCCTGCTCATCAAATCGGCGACGGTGCATAGAAGTGACAAGCACGGGTGTTGCGCCCCATTTTCGGGCTTCATTGATAAAAATTCTAAGTTGATCCTGATATCCCTTAAAGGGTTCAACATGAGTCCAGCCCTCTTTCTGATCATTATGAGCAAACTGTATAAACAGGTAGTCGCCTTCTTTCATGTGGCTTAAGACATTTTTCAGGCGGTTGGAAGATTGAAATTCTTTCAGTGTCAGACCGGATGAACCCTGGTTAGAGATGGCCACCCGATCAGGCTTAAAGAACACCGGCAGCATTTGTCCCCAGCTAGCCCATGGTTCATTTTGCTGGTTGGTAACGGTAGAATTGCCTGCCAAATATACCGTAGTGGCCTGCTCTGCGCGCTCAATTTCAATGGAAGTTATTTTAGGGCTATGATTACTGAATTCCAGGGTGAGCTTGTGATCCCAATCCAGCTTGTCCAGCTCCCGGTCTTTTAGCTGAACCTTTCCGCCGCCTTCTATTTCAGGATGATAGACATTTACCAGGAAGGATTTTGTAATGAAAGCGTCTGTATTGGTGTCAATTTGCTTGGCCATTAGACGACGACTTTCGGCTTTGACTGTGGTTCGCGAAGTGCCCTGCTGATCGCCAAAGGTAACGGTAACACGGTAGTTCCCTTCCGGCACTTTCACCGAAAAGAAAAAGGGAGCGTAGCTGGTGATAAAATCACTACGCAGAGCATCTCTCCCGCCACGATTAACAGATAGTACTTCAGATTCATAATCGAAGCCATAGCCCTGCTCTTCGCTGTATCCGGTAGTAGATGTTACTTTGGTATAGCCCTCCGCTACCTCACCTGTGCCAAAGTCGAACTTCATGGGAAGCTCCGAAACCTGGGAAAAAGCTAAGGATTGGGATATAAGAAAGACCCAAATAGATGCCAGCATTATTCTTTTACATACCGTCATAAATCATCATCCATTTTATTTCCTTTAAGCTTGAGTGCCCAAACCCTGAGCACACCATTGATACGATGGAAAGTCTTTCTTCAAACAACAAAAATACTACAATTAAACAGTTTAAACTATTTGCTTGATTAGGTTTATGAACCAAAAGCATCCTTAACGTTGCAAAATTTGCAACTCATAGTTTCCAATCGTCTCATACCTTGTGTCTCTTTGGAGAGACCGGTTTTTTAGCGGCCTTGTGCTGCTAAAAAACCAGAGAGGGTAGTGCCATTGGCTATTTCTTGTGTTGCTGCACCGTCAGAAGCCTTGGCTTCCCTCTCCCTCGCTTCATGAGCACGCTCATTCCGCATGCCCTCTCCAAAGAGGGACACTGTCCTGGCTTGTTTTATTCTGCCAACTCAATCTCATTATGAAGCCTGTGTTGGCTGATACATGATTAATCCTGGTTTTCAGGCATCAGATCGTCAGTACTTTCATTGGTATAAAAATTTATCCGTTCCGACTGTTTTCTAAAGATATCCTGAATCACAGACATCTCAACAGCATATGGAGGCTCAAACTTATCCGAGCTCATGTATTTAAACAGACTCTGGCGTAACTGCCGCGCTGCAGGACGTTCATCCAGGCGGTTGGTCAGATCGGTGCTGCTCATCAGCAGTTTGCCGTTGCCTACTTTAGCTTCCACAATCAGGCCTAATTTCCGGTTCAGGTGATAGGTGTCGATAGGCTGTACCAAAGGCTCAAACTCATCCGGAAAACCTTCCAGCCACATGACCTGTTGCCGGTCCAGCAGGTCAAACCATTGATAATTGCTGTGATACTGCGTCGGAAAATCCTCGAATGCCGGATGCTCCGGATTTAGTAAAATTCCCAATGTGTGCGGAGGATTCATCTGAAACCAGGAAGTATTCCAAAAAACGGGACGAAAATATTGGATCACATCCTTGCCGTATTGCACCTTACCGGCTGCATCGATGAATACTTTTCCTCCATCCTCCAAAATACGGATGGCCCGGGCATCCAGGCTGTCGGCTACGTGTATTTCAGCCATCTCCGGTTCCGGTGATACAGAAGGAAAGACCCAGAAATCCCAATCGTTGGCATGATCTGCGACCTCAATTTCCAGATTTAATCGTTGAGCCTGTTCAAATTCCGAAAGGTTCAACTCCAAAGCACCCAGTGGAATCGTGTTATCCAGCGGTATCATTCTAGTATCGAAATTGCCTGATGCCACTTCTTTTCCATCAGTATTTTTAATCATCCACCTGGCTTCAATGTCTTCAAGTGGTTCGGGGCCAAAATGCGATACTTCGGCGCTGGCACGGAAGGTTTCATTATTTTCCCACACAAATTTCTCGATCCGAGCCAGTGGTACGGTGACATCCGAAAACCGGCGAAATTCTTCCGGGGAGATATATCCTTTCTCTTCCCAAAATGCGTTTAATACTCCAATTAATGCCGTTCCCTGTCCGGGAAAGTCATTCAGATCGAGCAGCTGAAAGCCGGCAAAACCGGGGGTTCTGAGTGCCGCCTCGATTTCGGCTTTGTACATTATCGACTGCAGTTTGCCGGAGGCCATCATGAAGTCATGGCCTTTCCCTTTCATCCCATTTTCTTCCAAGAGAGAACGGAATAGTTCAAAGTTTTTCGCTTTGTACACGCCGGTATATTTTTCAATCTCTCTGAAGTCAGGAAATACATTGTACTGTCCGTTTTCATGAGCCACATAAGGCATATCGGTATCCTTGATGCTCTCATAATGATCGAACATGGTACCCGGCGTACCATGTTTCCACTTTAGACCTCTGGGCCCCGAGCGCACCAGGAAATCACTTTCCGGCACCACCGGCCAGCTCATCCCGATGGAAGCGCCGGTATATAACCTGCGCGGATCTTCTTCCTGCCAATGGTTGACGTAATTATTTAGATACTCAACCTGATTCCGACCACCGGGTTCATTCCCTGATGCCATCATCACAAAGGAGGCATAATTACCGTACTCATCCAGAATTTGACTGGTCTCTTCCATCAGGTAATCATCTACAGGCTGACCATCTCCCACCGTTACGCCATGATTAGGCCAGCTTGCCGCCTCGGGCTGAAGGTATATGCCCACCCGGTCCGCAGCTTTAAATGCAGCCTCCGGAGGACACCAGGAATGATAGCGTACGTGGTTGAGGCCATGCTCTTTGACCGTCTTAAATATCCGTTCCCACTCGGGGATATCCGTCGGCGGATACCCGGTAAGCGGAAAGCCGGCACAATCCAGTGTTCCCCGAAGAAATACCGGCCGACCATTCACGGCAAAGCGGGTTCCTTCGGCTGTAAATTCCCGCATGCCAAACTCTTCCTGCTGGCGGTGAGATTCCATGCCTTCCGTTAGCAGCTCAGCAGTTATCCTGTACAAAGCCGGGTTGAACTCATCCCAAAGTTGGACCTCTTCTCCGAGCACGTAATTTATTTCCAGAATCAGCGAATCACCTTCAACCCGGAAGGCTTCTGTAAGAGCAGGCACTTCATGGGTTTGGTCTGAATTGAAGGAATGAGCAGAAAGCCGAAGTTCACCGGCAGCCGTTTCCCCGGTCATATTCCCAATGCTAACCACTGCCCTCACAGAACGGTTTTGCACGTCTGGATAAAGCTTTATGTCATCGATGTGCACCAGTGGGCTGGCCTCCAATTCCATATCACCCACAATACCATTCCAGTTCCCCTGGGTGTGGTCGGTGAGGCTGTGGGAGTCGGGCCCCACATTCACTTCGTCCAACCTGTTGTCTACCCGTATGGTCAACTTGTGCGTGCCGGGGCTCAACAGTTCCGTAAGATCATATTTGTGCGGAGTGGAAAGACTCCGCTGCGAAGGCCCGACCTGGTTGTCATCCACCCATACCGTTGTTTCCCAGTGGGGACGTTCCAGCGTCAACTCCATTTTTTTGTTGGTCCATTGCTCAGGTATGGTGATCTCCCGGCTGTACCATGCAGGGCCTACGTAGTGTTTGGGTGGTGTAAGCCAAAAAGGAAATTTAATATCGCCCGGCTGACGGTATTTTTCATACCGGCCATCATAATAGAAAGAACTGTCATAAATGGAACCGGTCCACTGGGTTTGTAAAGTGGGTTCAAACCCCTTGCCATGCTCCATCATAGATCCGGGTAATGGAATGGAGTCATCAAAATTCTTGGCATACCATGCTTCACTCACTCCAATATCCAGAGAATCGATTTTAAACTGCCACTCTCCGGATAGTGAAATTTGGTTGGGATTCTTATTTGAAGAGCATCCCAGAAACATAAAGGCTCCCAGCAATACGCAGGTTAACCGTTGCAACATTCTATTCATCCCCATGACTATTTGATTAATTTTTAAGTTTCTATTTTGATGTTAATGTGATTCCAGAACCCGGCCTCAATATTTGATTGGCCATTTCAAGTGTTAACCTGATGTTTATTACTAAAAGTAGATTTTACAATAGATCTGGAGGTCATTTCGCGGCGAAGGCCCGAAATCTATTTTTTTATCAGGTATCAATCGTTGACTTACTGGCAACAATAAGATTCCTGCCTTCGCAGGAATGACCCTATAGGCTGTTTGCATTATTTCGCACATTTACGTTTGAACTCAGGTTAGGATTATTTCGGTTATTGCTTAAGCCCAGATGTGTTTTGGCGCCAACATGCATGGCATCCCATTCCAAAATGTTATGCAAGCTTGAAGTCGCCTCTTCAAGCTTTTCAGCCCCGAGGTTTCCAAGGGCCATCATATAGGTGCAATGGATTTTATTTCTCAATGAGAGATCCCCGTCAAAAATGAGCAGGTCGGGCAGGGAAACCGCGAAATAATCAATATTGACCTCATCTTTCATGTGTTTCTGCCCGTACTTAATCAGCATCTGGTTTAAAGCTCTCGCTTTGTCAGACTCTCCAAGCTGTTGAAAAGCCAATGCCTGGTATAAGATTTTATCTGCAGGTTGGTCGTTATAAAAAATGGCCGGCTCCGGCTCATAATCTCCTTCCGTAGCTTTTCTCCACCATTTGTTGGCTTCGCCTGACTCTTTCAACCCGTCATAAGCCACGCCCAGCCAATAGAAAATATCGTTTTCACGCGTGCCGTAGAGTTTGCCCTCGCCAAGGTTTTCCGGGTACACCCTGGCTTTCTCCAATTTCTCTATAGCCTGTTGATATGAACCTGATTGAATATCTTCTTTCGCCAGTTCGGTCAGGCTGTACACGTATTGTCCGGACACTCTCCCTTCGCCGCCTTCCCAGGGATGGAACTTGCGGTCCATGATGAGATCATAGGCTTTGCCATATTCACCAAGGAAGTTATACAAGGCAGCTCGTTCGAGATACAAATCATCGCGAAACTCAACCAAATCCATGTGCTTTTCTAAAAACTGCAGGCGCTGCCGCGGATCTTTGTTAGTCCGTTTGTACAACTGGTCCAGCTCCATCAGTATTCGGGCATCGTAAGTGTCCAGAAAGAAAGCTTTCTCAAAACTTTGAATGGCTTTTTCAGGTTTCTGTAGCTTATTGAAGTAAGCAATCCCAAGGTTGCGGTGTACCGTAGGAAAATCGCTGTTTATTTCTTTGGAGTTCTCCCAATAGCGGATCGCGAGTTCATCCTGCCGTCTATCGTAAAAAAGACATCCCAGGTAATAGGGTGCCATGGAATCTTCGTTGTTATACTCCATGGCTTCGCGTAATACAGGAATCGCCTGCAGCCGGTTGGGGAAGCAGTAATCGGGAGGGGCAGTGGCAGCCTTTTGGTAGAACTTAAGAGCAGATTTTTCATCACCCTTTTTGGCATGAAACCATCCCAGGTAGTACAGTACCATCGGATAGCATTCTTCCTCGTTGCCATCAATGGCATGCGAAAGCAACTGTATAGCTTCATCAAATAGTCCGGCTGAGGCATAATCAAGCGCATAGGCAATCAAATTCTGAACGGACTTACGTGACAGACCCAAGAACTTGTTCAAGGCACCATCCGCCTTACCTTTTTCACCTAATTGATTGTAAATCAGATGCTGTTCATAATAAGCGCTGAGATTAAATGGGTCGCGCCCAAGGACCGTTTCTGTATTTACCAGGGCTGCTTTATATGATTCCTTTTTTCGAAGAATAGCGGCTTTCAGCGACCAGCCTTTGCTATTTCTCGCATTCCGGTCCAGCGACCAGTTGATTTGCTCAAGGGCTTGCTCAAACTCTCCCCGTACCGTATTAATTTCAGACAAAGAAAAGTAGGCCTTGTCCTGCCAGGCGCTGTTCCAGGCAGATTTATAGAAAGCGGCATAGGCTTCTTCTAATTTTCCCTGGTATTTCAGACAAAGGCCCAGATTGTAATAAGGCTCTCCGTTGTAGGGATTGGGGTTTCGTTCTGTCAGGCTTTCAATGGCTGTTCTGAAATAGGCTTCGCCTTCCTCAAACCGCCCATGACGCAAGTACCATTTTCCAAGGGCATTGTTATTCCTGATATCTTTGGGATCCCTTTTCAGGGCTTCCTTATAATAGGGTTCCGGCCGGTAAGTGGCATGGCGATATTGCTCCAGGTGCAGGCCCGTCAAATACAGTTGTTCGGTACTCTCAATTTCTTCCGGCTGCTTTGCAGGTTTTGCCGGTTCCGGAAACTCTTCTTCCTGGTTTTTGGATGGTTCATACCTGATAAGCTCGAACCCCTCGCTATCCTCAATGATCAGTACATAATTCTCCTCGGTGATATGCTGATCTAATGAAATGCTTTTCTCATACACCGATTCCGGTGAGAGGTCTGACTGGTCTTCAAATACCAACTCCTCCTCTACAAACAATTTGACCTGAACACAGGCCTGCTCTGAGGTGGCATAAATCTTTAGGTCCGCTTTGTGCTCATCAACCGGTTCAATACTTAATATAATATCCTTTGTCGCATTTTTTACCACCCCAACCTTCTGATAGGGCATAAAATATTGTGAAAAGGACTTCTCTTCGTAGGGCATCAACCAGGAAAAATCCGGCTGATTATCGGTGTAGACCCCGGTCATGAGTTCAATATAGGGACCATCCTCATCGGTTAAATTCCGGTCCCATGCTTTGCCAAAATCGCCATTACCCCAGGTCCATTGTTTTTTTCCGGGAGATACATGATGATTGGCTACATGCAGCAATCCGCCTTCCGTATTGTATTCATAGCCCCCTACAAAATCGTAGTCGGATTGAATGGCCATGTAGGAAGTGGGTACAGGCAGATTCTTGTATCTTGAAATATCGGTACCCGGCGAATAATCTACTTTATAGTACGTGTCTTTGGCTATGGGAAAGGAAGCTACATCGCGCTTACCGTGATCGAATACCGCATTTACATCCGGCGGGAAAACCGATTGGTAGTGTTCATCTACACTTACCGCAGGATTTGCCCACCACAGAAATGTTTGGGGAAGAGCGGTACGATTGTAGAGTTGCACATTGATTTCCAGGTAGGCTTTATCCGGGTAGATGGTAAAACCAGCCATTCCCTTTGTATGGAACATCAATTCAATTTCATTGGTCCATGCCGTTACCGAACCGTCCTCGTTTTCATCAATCTTATAATCTATCGGCTGAAAGGTACTGGGACGGTGATGTTGCGGCCAGTTAAACTCAATCCCTCCCGAAATCCAGGGCCCCAGCAAACCGACCAGCGCCGGCTTTATGACCTGGTTATGATACACAAAATGTCGTTCCTTGATTTTATCATAGGCCATTTGAACCCGGCCTCCGAGTTCCGGCAGAATCAGTATTTTGATGTACTTGTTTTCCAGGAACAGTCCGGTGTAGGTTTTTTCTACTTTTTCATCGTGAATCTTCTCGATAATCGGATTTGGATACACCACCCCGCTGCTGCCCTGGTATACCCTCTTCTGAAAAAACATGGGATTCTTATCCGGCTTACCCGCCGGATAGGTTGGGATGGTAATTGTTTCTTTCCAAATACGAACCGGATTATGATCGTCCATCACAAATCTATTTTTATTGATACCATTATTTCACAAGCTCTTTTTCAAGCTCTTCGAGAGATTTCCCTTTGGTTTCAGGCAATCTTTGGCGAATTAACACAAACCCAACAATGCATATGATGGCATAAAGCCCAAAAGTCAGGGCCGTTCCTTTGGAACCTTCACCGAGTCCTTCATTTAAGAGTGGAAAGGTATAGGTCAATACCAGGGAAGCCGCCCACAAGGCAAACACCGACACCGACATGGCCGCCCCGCGTATGCGATTGGGAAATATTTCTGAAATAATGACCCAGGTTACCGGCGCCAGTGACATGGCATAAAAAGCAATGGCTGCCACCACCAGGATCAGCATGTGGACACCAACCATTTGCGTGTAGTAGAAGAATGCCAATAACAGGTATATCACCGAAAGTCCGCCGGCACCGATGAGCATAAGTTTTTTCCGCCCCCAATTATCCACGGTTTTCATGGCAACCAGGGTAAATATTAAATTCGCTGAGCCGGTCAGAACAATGTTGAACAACATTTCAGATATTGAATAGCCGGCACTGGTAAACACTTCATCGGCATAATTGAAAATCACGTTGATGCCGCACCACTGCTGAAATACGGCCAGCCCGATCCCGATGGCAAGAATGGGCAGAAGCGATGGCTTCCAAAGTTCACTAATGTGCACCTTGTCCGCTTCATTCTTCAGGGTATTCTTAATAGACTGTAGTTGGTCTGAAGCATAGTCAAAGCCCCCTATTTTTTCTAAAACACCTTTTGCTTCATTATCCAGGTCTTGCTTTATCAGCCAGCGGGGACTTTCCGGGATGAACCAAGCCAACACAAAAAAGAGTGCGGCAGGGATGGCTTCTGCGCCAAACATCCAGCGCCAGCCGAATTGACCATTCCAGGAATTCAGAATGTATTCCGTGGTCACATCTGCGGGCATGGAATCGGCCACCAACCAATTGGTGATTTGGGCAGCCAGAATTCCGATTACAATGGTTAGCTGATTGATAGAAACCAAACTGCCCCGGTGTTTGGCGGGGGCTATTTCCGCGATGTACATTGGCGATACATTGGATGCCAGCCCAATACCAACGCCACCCAGAATCCGGGCCCACACAAAACAGGTGAAGCTTTCTGATAGCGATGTTCCCACGGCAGAAACGGTGAACAACAGTCCGGCGAGTACCAGCATTTTCTTACGTCCGAACCTATCCGTTATATATCCCGATAATGCGGCACCGATCAAGCAACCCACCAGGGCATTGCTCATGGCCCATCCGATTTCAAAAGAGGAAGTGAGATTAAAATAGGCTTCATAGAAAGGTTTTGCCCCGCCTATAACCACCCAGTCGTACCCAAACAAAAATCCGCCCAAAGCAGCTACCGAAGAAATCAGGATGAGATAGGAAAACCTCAATGGGTAGCTATTATCATCGGAAAGATTGTTTGGTGCATTCATATTGTTGAAAGAATTATCGTTTTCCGGTTCCTGCTCTTTTAATGTCTTCAGAATTTAATTGTGCTGAATAACCATCAGCGCTTTGTACTCGGGTATAAACTCGATACCGTCAATCTGCAGATAAGAATTGTCCTCTGAAAATGAAGGGATTTTCGATTCGTCAAAATCCTGCAGGTACTCGGCATCGCTGCGCATAGCGTGGAAAAGCAGAAGCATATCCTCATCCTGCATGTTCTCCCCGAACTTTCTCATTCCTACCTCCCAGGGTTCTCCGTAATAAAAATGGTCGCCAACCAGCTTTCCATCTATGAAAGCCATGGCACGGTCGCCGGTATAATTCACTTTCATGATTACATCATTCAAGCCTTCAAAGGAGCCCGCAGACTTAATGATATATCGCTGCTCAGAAACGGAATCAACCTGGAACGGTGGTTTTACTTTTTTGAAAGTAACCTGATAGCTTGAAAAGTGGCTGTCAGTAGAAGACCTGGCACTAATTTGGGCCCCGGACAACCTGGGGGGTTTAGCCAGCTTTGGATAAAAATGTAATTCTACCGCGGCACTGCCATTCTGTGTTATTATTTCGAAATTATCCTGTGTTTGCAGAATCCCGGCATCGGTAAATATCATTTGGTTCTTATCACTTTTCCATGCTTTCAGCGCCATGGATTTCGGAACCACCAAGAAATTTTTTTCATCGATGCGAAAGGAAAATGTCTCTCCTGATCCTCCAGACACTTTGACCAAACCCTCATTGGTCTCAACCACTGCATTCACCACTTCAACTGCTGATGGATCTGCATTTTCTAAAACAAATTCTGGACGTATGCCCTCATTTGAGAAAAAGATAAAATGCTTTTGATTGCCACGGTTCAGGATGGTCATCGGCTGCACGGTTGCGTACCAGATCTCCACTCCATCCAGATTCAGATTAAAGGGAAGGATTGCACTGTTTTCTTTCAGAAGGCTAAAGGTTCCTGTGGAAGGTATCGTAATCTCACCTGATTCCGTCTGCAGGTTGAGTCTGAGATCTTCAAGATCCTTCGTCTCTAAATCATCCTGGAAGTTATGCATGAACACAAAGCCGGAATTGCCATCGGATCGCACGGCGTACCGAAGGGTATTAATATCATCGGGAGTGATCTGTTCATTGGTCTCAGGCAATACCGTTTCCATAGGCGCCAGCTGATGTCCGTAGCTTTCGAGGAAATAATGCAACAGCTTCAGGCTGTGATAGTGATATCTCATCTTCCCGAATTCCCCTATAGGAGCCTGGAAATCGTAGGATATTTTGTTATACCCACCCACTTCCTCATTATAAAATTGTCCGTCAAAGACCGGGGTGGAGCCGCCATGATACATATAGTATCCAATGCCGTTTGATCCGCCGCCAATGGTACGTACCATCATGGGCTCCACACTCTTGGGATTCACGGTTGGACGCCTGGAGTAGGTAACCATGATGCCTGTTCCCAGTTCAGCAGGCAGTGATGGATACATTTCAGGATCAAAACTTACCGGAGCATAATCCGGGTTCTTGTGCATATCCTTGTATAGATAAAAGGGAGATAGCCCCTTGGAAGCCCAGGTTGGATAGGCGTAGGCTGCGGTCACCGGAATACTTCCTTTTTTTACGATGGCGGCATTGCCCCACCCGGTGGCGGTATAAAGCGGTACATCAATGCCGGCATTTTGGGCGATCGTTTTGAGGTTTTCCATATGATCGCTACCGTACTGAGCATTTTCATTCTCCACGTCGCTCACGCTCACCCCATCGTGTATCACCTCGGAATCCTCATGAGAAGCAGTATATTCTAATGGACTCCCCGGGTAATGTAGCCACCACTTCGCTGCGGAATGCTGAAATTCATTTTCGAGCTGTACGCCAATAATCGGGCCCCCATCCTTAAAAAGTTTCCCTTCAATCTGCCGGGCAATCTGGCCATATAATCGTTCTACATAGTTGAGATATCCCGGATCGTTGGACCTGATTTCAAAAGGCCGCCCATACAGCCAATCCGGAATCCCGCCGTTGCGAACCTCGCCATGGCAAAAGGGGCCCAGGCGGACAATCGCTTTCATATCATGTTTTTCCACCAGTTCTATGAACCGGCGAAGATTAAGCTGTCCCTTCCAGTCAAACTCACCTTCTTCCCGCTCGTGCATATTCCAAAACACGTAGGTGGCTATCACATTGACACCACCGGCTTTCATCTTTAAAATAGATTCTTCCCAATACTTTTCGGGATAGCGGGAATAGTGAAATTCGCCCACGATGGGATAAAAAGGTTGTTGATTGTACTCCAAATAGTAATTGTTAACGGATATGCTGTCTTCCTGTGGATTGCTTTCCCCCAAATCCAGATGCCCCTCTACAATTTCCTGTTCTGCATTTCTTAGATCGATTTCATAAGTCTGCCTCTCTTGCCCCACAGTTATGTTACAGGACAGGGCAAAAATCAGGAGAAAAAGAGTGTAGTTACATGTTTTCATAAGAATAGAAGGTTAGTCACTTCCCGGATATTGATTCATTGCTGAGGGCACTTTAAGATATTCCCGTCATAGACAATCCCTAAAATATCAAAGAAAGTATTGGCGCAGTCAAAACCGGTTCTCCAAATCACCAGCCCTTTACTTACTTCCCTGAATTGCAGATACTCCAACGAATGTTTATAGTAAACTATGATTTTCCAAAGTATATAATGAACGTATAATTCACTCTAAAAGAAGTAAATGGACAATAGTTCTATAGCAATGGATAATTCTACTATTAACCCAGATAAAAA
The DNA here is from genome assembly GCF_900182705.1 of Gracilimonas mengyeensis. Lineage (GTDB taxonomy): Bacteria > Bacteroidota > Rhodothermia > Balneolales > Balneolaceae > Gracilimonas > Gracilimonas mengyeensis. The sequence goes on from NZ_FXTP01000003.1 coordinate 105,376, forward strand.
ACGGGAAGGATTTTTAGGCCAGCAGATGGTCGTAATTCCCCAAAACATCAGAAGAGCTATTGAAAATGACCCCTTCCTCAATAACCTGTACCTCACTGATATTGGCTATTATCCAAATGCCAAAAATCACTTCAGAAAACGAGAAGAGGGCACAGACGAATATATTTTAATTTATTGTACGGAAGGAAATGGCTGGATTGAGATAAACTCTCAGCAGTACAACATGATCCCTCACTCATATTTTATTATCCCTGCTGAAATCGCACATGCCTATGGAGCCGACAAGAAGAACCCCTGGAGTATTTATTGGGTCCATTTTTCAGGAAATACCGCAAAAAGTTTCTACAAAAAACACTGCCAAAGAGGAGAAACAAGAACGGGTGATTCTTTACCGAAAGTAATCAAACTTCCCTTTGAAGAACGCCGGATTGACTATTTTAATGGGTTGATTTCCCTACTTGAAAGTGGCTATAGCACGGAAATTATTGAATACGTGAACCTAACTTTGTGGCAATTACTGGCCTCCTTTGTCTATCACGATTTCTATTCGGAAATAAGACATCAAAATAATGGGACCGATATAGTAGACTCGGCCATTCAGTACATGCAAGAACATATCGATCAATCCATCACCATTGAAGAGTTGGCCCATCACCTTAATTATTCAGCCTCCTATCTTTATTCATTATTCAAGGAGGCTACGGGCTATTCACCCATCAATTATTTCAACCACCTCAAAATTCAGAAAGCCTGCAGATACCTGAGCTTTACCGATATGAGCATCAAAGAAATCAGTTTTGAGCTCGGTTTTAACGACCCCTATTATTTTTCCCGACTTTTTAAAAAAATGATGGAAGTCTCGCCCTCTCAGTATCGAAACAAGCTTTAGAAATTGCAGTTTTAATTAATGTGAGTTTGAGATAAGAATGACACAAAAACAGGCTGGTCATCGCGAGGAGAAAACTTGCTTATACTCAAGCTTTCTGCTTATCGACGCGGCCCCGAGCAATAGGGGTTTGATCAAGGCAACTCCTTTCCCAACGCTTCGTTGATGAAGATCCCAAACAGTTTTAGAGAGATTGCCGCGTCGTTACGCAACCCAAATGTACCTTAGGCATCTTAATCTCCTCGCAAAGACGGTGTATTTTATGTGATAAGAGTGGTATTCAAAAATGCATCCAACGCCCGGTCTGCCGGTCACAGATTCTGTCATTTCTTTAATGCTGTTGCCCAACCTTACTTACATCCACAACTGGAACGAATCATTAATTCTGTGAGCACTTCGATATTTTCGTGCTTCTCTTCGTCGTCTTCTACCAGCCGGATAAGTTTTTGAGCAGCCTTTTTTCCCACTTCGTAAGCTGGCTGCTGTACCGTGGTTAAAGGAACCGGCAACAGTTCAGCCCGAATGTCATCCGAAAAGCCCACGATAGCGATATCATCAGGAATACTAAGGCCGGCTTCTTTAATGGCTTCAATAGCCCCAAATGCAGCGGGATCATTTACGGCCATAACGGCATCGGGCCATTCCTCTTTGGGCAATTCTAAAATCTTTTTCATGGCTTCATAGCCGCCCTCTTCCTGAAAACCGGTGTCAGCCACAAGCTTTTCATCGAGTTCAAGGTGTGCTTCACTCAAGGCTTCTTTAAACCCTTCAAATCGTTTTTTTCCGATAGACACCCCTTGCGGACCCCTAAGATGGGCAATTTTTTTGTAGCCATGATTAATGAGATGCTGGGTAATTTGCTTGGCCCCGGTTTTATCATTTACTGTGATGCAACTCAAACCGATACCATCAATACACCGGTCAAAAAATACTATGGGTACCCCTATATTTGTGAGATTCTTATAAAAAGAGTTGTTTCTGGTGGTTTGCGAGCAGGAAATCATAATTCCATCCACCCGTTTGGAGCGCAGAGTTTCTATGGCGGATTGCTCCCGCTCAAACTTCTCCGCAGAATGGGTTAGAATTAGCTGATAGTTTTTTTCATACGTCACCTCTTCAATCCCGCGAACTACTTCGGGGAAAAAGGAGTGGGATATTTCTGGAATTACCACGCCAATGGTATAAGTCTTTTGGGATACCAAACTCTTGGCCAGGTGATTAGGCGTATAGCCCATACTTTTTGCTTTCGCCAGGACTCTCTCCCTGGTTTTCTCATCCACATTGTCTTTGTTATTGATAGCCCGGGAAACCGTCATGGCGGACAGTCCCAATTCCTTTGCAATTTGCTTAAGTGTTACATTAGAACTCAATCTTCACACTCCTTTTCTAAATTCATTTCGATAAAATAATGCTTTTTCGCCCTCAAAAGTAACAACCCCCTAAAAGATGGAATAAAAGCGTTAATACACAACCTCCTTTTTTAACTTTTTTAGATTGCATCAAATAACCTCATGTTGGTCGTCTTTTCTTTCCAAAAAGAACATTACGTACTCAATTCTTCTTAAACATCTGTAATAATACATGAATTCCATCAGCACCATAAAACTTCTCTGATGCTGATCTGTACTATTTTTATTTGATAATCAGCCAATCACGACTTCCCTGTATATCTTTTCCTTCCAGGGTTATCTCAAGGACTTGCCCCTGTTTGTTTACTGAAACATCTTTTACTAACAGTTGTTTGTTTTTAGCATTAATCTCTCTTTTTTGATCAGCATTTGGCATGTGAAGCTTTATAGTCTGGGTTCCATACACTTTTAAATCAATCAAAAGCTGTTTATTGGATTCCTCCACATCATACACATTATAAGTACCTGTATTCTCTACAAATATACCTGACTTATTATCTCCAAGCTGGTAGGTTAGAGTGAATGTATCGCGTCTTAACTCAGGTAAATACATAAATCCATAGCCTGACTCTTCGAAGTACGCCGGAATACTCTTTCCATTTACTTCTGCTTTCTGTACATGTTCACCTTCCTTCAACTTAACGGAGAGCACCAAATTTCCCAGCAGGTCATTTTCATATGCAACAGATGGCATGTTTCGGTTATCAATGTGTACTACACCGGGTTCTTTTTCTTCAATCTCCGTGTATCGCTTATAGAGCCATTGCGAATTAAACTGCTCCGTATTTTTTGCCAAATAGAACTCCGGGTGTTCTTGTACTTTTTTGAAAAAGTTAATCCATTGTTGATTTACCTCTTCCTGCAGAAAATCATCCTGTGCCAGCCAATTGGGCCAATGGGTTTCAATGATATCTGTGCGGAAACTGTCTATCGGAACTGAAGGTAAAGAAGCCAGCTCGTACCAGGGGTTTCCATAGTTTAAGCGGTCTATAACAAGCACCCCATGATCAAATCCACCGGTAGCCTGCGCCGGGGGATTTAGCTCCTGGATGTGGGTAAAGTCTGTATTCACGTATTTCACGCCATTGTCGTGCATTAGTTTACCGGTGCTATACGCTCCATCCGGATTCCAGTAGTATCCATATGCACAAGGCACAAAACTTTCGGGGAACGAATGCCCAGCTTCTTCGCCCATTCCATATTGCGACATAATCTGCTTAAACACTTCTATGTGGGCCCGGCTATCCGCTTCCGGCCAGGGTTCATTATCCTCCAGGTTGTACCATTCAGCACGTTTGCGCACCCCGTCAATCCAGTGCTCGTGCCCTACTCCGTGGATGCCAAATTCAAGATAGGCGGCATTGTTCTTCACATACTCCATCACCTCAATTTGGGAAGCGTCTATGTTACTTGAGTTGTCGAAGTCATACCCGGCTTTTGTGATCGTTGGAATTTGACTTACCACATTGAGCCGGTCCATCTCACCAAGCACGAACAACCCCATAAACCTGACGCCTGCTTCTTGCCCCACTTCAACGATGGGTTTGTAATCTCTCACATCAAAATCTCGCCTTACGCCAGCTCGCCAGCCTCCTCCTTCATCGCCCAGCGATCGACCTTCATTCCAGCCTAAATCATCGATGGCTACACCAAATGGCCGCTGAAAGATTACCTGGGCGGACGTCAGGCTGGTGCCCATTCCCATTAACACAACCAACAATACGATACTTGTTCTGATTTTTCCTTTCATGGTAACTCCAACATATGTGACAGGTGTAAACTATTTGATGTTAAAACCGAGCCCTCTTATGCATTATTGGTGGCTTGGGTGGCATGCGAATACCATGCGGTTACTTCGCGAATTTTATGCAACACAATTTCTTTGGGATCTTTTTTGATCTGACCATTCAATACTGCCCGGTACTGATTAGTCAAATACTGGCTTAAAAGCGGAAGCGGAATCTCCGCCTGAGACAGATTGTCGAATAAAGTTTCCAAGGCTTCCTTCACGGTTGGATTTTCCCAGTAATAGCGCGAACGATCGCTGTAACTATATTTGCGGAGGAACTTAAGCTGAGGTTCCTCTCCATGGTAGTGTTTTTCCCAGGCTTCCGGATGGTCCAGCATCACCTGATCAAGCACCTCCCGAAAATTTGAGGGGCTTTGTATTTTTTGATTGGCTGCCATCTCTTCCTCAATCATAGACAAGGCAAACACCGCTTCCCGAAACGCAAAGGTGAGCCAGGGACCCACTTTCAGGATGGCAAAACTGTCTTTTACAAGATTACCCAAACAATCCAATGGCTGGTAATCCGTGGAATGGGCTTCAAACACTTTCCCTTCATAATTTTTGATGAATTGGGAGAGATCGGCACTTTTAGAAGGATCATATTCTACCACATCCGAATTACCGAATTCTACGCCGGGCTGTACCACTTGTGCAATCACCCGATCCCAAACATCTCCCAGTCCTCGTTTATAAAAAACCTCTTTTGTTACCTCCAGGGTTTTTTGGGCAGCAGAAACACTGGTTACTTCAATATCTTCCAATTCGCCTTCTGCTCCACCGGGTATGGGCACTTCTGTACCAATGACATATACCGGCTTTGCCACCTCATTTTTTGCCTTCAGGTACGTTTCTTCGGCTACCTGGCATAAACTTGCCGACCGCTCCGCTACTATATAATCATTTAAAGGCGCACCAGGCAGTACATCATCGTCGGCACAGGGAATACTGGTATCCAGGTGAATTTTGGTGAAACCGGCTTGCACATAAACTTTAACCAATTCCCGGGATTTCTCCATCGCCTCCTCGGCGGTTTCATTTTTCCATGGATTGGGTCCTAAATGATCGCCTCCCAATACTATCCTATCCACAGGAAATTGCACCTGGTCGGCTAAATCCTGTATGAAGTCTACAAAATCCTTGGGCTTCATCCCGGTATAGCCGCCAAACTGATTCACCTGGTTGGCGGTGGGCTCTATCAGCAAAAAGCTCTCATCTTCCTTTGCCTGCAGCATGGATGCCACTAATACATATTTATTGGAAGAGCACACAGAATACACTCCTTTGGAGGCTCCTTTATCCTGCGCCTTTACAATATCTAAAAGATAATTTTTCATGAATATTACTACGTTATGATGATCCTTATTTTTCTAAATAGTCTGTTTGATTCTATGAGACGATCACTTTCGCACGAAATGCGGCAGACTCTCCAATCCTACACTAACTTCTACCACCTGATCTCCCTCATACACTTTGCCATTGCTATCTTCCCACCTGCCTTCAGGGAGTACTACCCTGCGTGTATCCACTCCTTTTTCAAGTACCGGAGCCACAAGCAGATCATCCCCCAGGAAAAATTGATCCTTTATCTCCTTAAATCCCTGGTGTGGGAAAACGTATTCCATAGGACGAACGATGGGCTCTCCCGAATGCGCCGACTCACGAGCCAGCGTCATAATGAGCGGTGTATATTTGTTTCGTAGTGCTACCGCTTCCTTTACAGCTTCCAAATGCGTTTCATCCAAAATGCGCCACGGGGCTACGGAAAACTGCATCATGGGCATGAGGGCATGCGATTGAGCCGAACGCACGATGAGCTCCTGATCGATATCTCTGCCGGGCAAAAAGGAGGTGAATTCTCCACCACCGATCATATCGGGGCAGGTAAAGTTATACCCGATGATACCCTGGAGCAGGATATCCGGAACCAGCTTTCGCAAGTCTTCCCAGCTATGTGCCTTGTCTCTCAACCGGTTTACCAGAGGCTGGCCGCCCATTTTCCACATGGCACGATACTCGTTTAAGGGATAATCCAGCCCGACTTTGCCATACAGCTTGCTATGCTCCTGGCGAGAAACTTCCCCTGTTACCGAATACGTATTTTCGTAATGATGATAATCGCCCGCATCAAACTTAAATCCATCCACATGGTACGTTTCCTGCAGGTAGTCTAACTGTTCCTTAAACCAGCCTTGCGTTTCAGGATTGGCTAAATCCAGCAGACCGCTGGCTCCATTCCACCACCGAATCACTGCCGCATCTCCGCTTTCGTTTTGGAGCAGCATTTTCTCATCCCGCAACAGCCTGTAGACATCGCTATCGGGACTTATCATGGGGGCCATCCAAAGCATCACTTTGAACCCCATGGCGTGGAGGGAATCCACCATGGCTTTTGGATTTGAAAACCGGCCGGGGTGGAAGTCCCACTTCCCGTAATCTTCCTGCCAGTTGTCATCAATCATAAGCACGCCGGGAGGAAATCCATTATCTACGATTTTGCGGGCGTACTCCAAAATATCTTCCTGGTTCTGATCGTACATCAACTCAATCCAGGTGTTGTACTGAGGCGCCGAAAACAAAAGCTCGTCTGGCAACTCACCGGCCGGCGGAAAATAGTTTTCCGAAGCAAACAGGTATCCTTCTTTCAGGTTCTTGCCGGCATCTGTATAGATAAGTGATGGTTCAGTCGATATAACCTTCAGGGTATCATTCACCATCGTTACTTCAAATGGCTGCTCCGACCAAATCACTTCCCCTTCACTGGAAAGCAGAAGGGGCTGAACCTGGTTCCCGTAGTTGCTTTCCAGGTTTGCATGATAGCCGTTTTCGATGGGTAAGTTTTCACCATGATTTACAACCCCAATCCACCAAGCCACATCTTGCTCTACCGGGATTACCACCTTATCTGTTTTCTGTTGGGCTGATACCGGCACCGCCCATAAAAACAACAAACACAACAGGGTACTTAACTTAACTTGAGTTCGAGATAAGAATGACACAAAAACAGGCTGGTCATCGCGAGGAGCCCCTTTTTGGGGACTATCTGTTTTTTCTTCCGACGAAGCGATCTCCCGAACAAAGCTCAGAGGCTTTATCCGGGAGATTGCCACGGTATTTGCTCCCTTTCGGTCGCTGAATACCTCGCAATGACGTTTTTTATATAGAACTGACGTTAACATATATTTTTGAGGCATAAATCTATTTTCTTTGATATTCATTTTGTTTCCTTAAAAGATCATCCAAGACCGGGGGTAGCGTTTAAAGTGAGGCTGCCATCTGAATTGAGCTTTTCTTTACAAGCCCACTCCACCGGGTATAATTTTCCTTTTACCTGAAGCTCCGCCGACAAGCGTAACCCTTTCCAGTCGGTTTCTTTTGGCAGCATCATTCTCACTTGCCGCACGCCGGTAGGGAAAGGATACCCGGGATCTACAAAGCCACTGGCAATCTCCTGACCAGCCTCATCCTTCAGAATCAGTTTTAATGCGCCCGGCACACCGGAAAGGCCGTCATTCACCAATCCGAGTATTAGCCCCGGGTGGCCTTCTTTGTTGAAATGCCATATCCAGGAAGGACGAACGCGATACCCTATTTTTCGTGCAATTTCATCGATTGCATCCGGATACTGGCTATAATATCTCATCACTTTGTCTGCCACTATGGCCTGCCAGTTCCAGAGGGAGTAGTAATTAGGGCCCACATCCATCACATGGTGAATTTCATTCTCTGTATGTGTGCCGCCATTGTACACCAGTGTGCCCTCTTTCGTGCCGTCCGACATTCCCACTTCAATAGCCGCGCCAATCCAGGGAGCCCGGTTGCTTAAGTGCGCTATCTGCTGGTTTTCGATAAATATAGTATCGGTCCGCAGCCAGTTGTGCGTTCTCAGGGATTCTTCCAGCAAGGCATCATTTCCAACCCTACTAAAGTCTGGCTGGGTGTTGGTTGTCAGAGGGACGTTCTTCCAGTTTTTTTGCTGATGCTCAAACATCTTCAGAAACGTTTGTTCAGCCACTACGGAGTCAGGAAACGGATGACCCTCAAAAGGCCAGGTGTGTCCTTCTCCCCAGAAACCGTACATATAGGTATCCATGTATTCGATGCGGGGATGTCCGTTATATTTTTCCGCCAACAGGCTATCGAATTCCTGAAACGCTTTTTGAAATTCGGGATGATCATAACGGGGCTCATAATGCACTTTTCCATCCAGACCAATCTCTTTGGTGGTACCCAGCTTGACTAATGGCACCTTTTCAGCCACAAAATCGGGCATAGCCAATCCCGGAATTTCCGGGTTGCTCAGCATCACCCGGAAGGCAATCTGCTTGTCATACTTTTCGGCCATTTCAAAAGCCGTATCCCAAGCCTTGGAGGAATTTAATTTTCCCGGCTTTTGCTGCAAGTCTTTCCAGTTTAATCGCAGATACAGCTTTTGGCCCATAGGGATTTTCGCCAGCTTCTCAATGGATGTCCTCTCTGATTCCCCTTTTACGGCCGGCGGACCTGCTTCATCAATCACGTAAGTGACCAGCCCCATCCCAAAATTTTTAAGGATTTTTGGGGAGGGAGAAGTAGTCATGACTACGCCCCATCCAGGCACCTCTTCTACGGGAAACGGCCCTTGGTGCAAGCGGTTATCAATCTCAGGACCACAGGTAGGTCCTTGTTGGCTTTGGCCTTTCAATTTGAACCCTGCCATGGTGGCCATTCCTGAAATACCTACTGACTGTAAAAACTTCTTCCTATCCATATTTCCACTCGTTTAGATCGTTGCTCCTTTGCTTCATTCTATCTTCAGCAGAACCGTATCAGAACCGCGTATTCCTTCCGATGAGGTATAACTGGCCGTTACCACATAAGCCCCTGGCTTTGCAGCCTTCTCAGGCTGATTGATAATCTCAAAAACTCCCTCTACCCCTGGGTACACCCAGCAGTAATTACATGCTCCCTGCTCCAGGATATATTCTACGATCTCTGTAATTTCCTCTTCAGTGTAATCGGGCGTAGGCGGCATTTGCACCTCACCCCACGTTCCGGATGAGCCTTCACTGATACTGCTTATCAATTCTTCCTTGCTTCTCTCCTGTTTTTCATGAGCATTCGCTATATCGGCAAATGAGGGCCCCACCATGCTCTTTTTATCGGCATGGCAGCCAAAACACGTACTTTGGGCTATCAGCGCTGCACCTTTGGGAAATTTATTGGCAAGCCTTACTCCAACAGGTATGGCACCGGGAGTTAACACTTCTGGCACGTAGCGAAGATTCAACAGCACCCTGGTTGTTTCTATCTCCCCGTATCTTGAACTGCCGTCTGTGGCATCGTTCACTTCTATGGAGTAGCGTATTTGCTGGCCCCATGAAGCATGCTGATCTTTTGCAGAAAGCGTGAGTTCCACTTCAGGCCCTGTGTTTTCTTCAGCAGCATCAAAACGGGAGCTATTGAGCTCTTTAAGCAAGTATTCACCCTGCTGCGAGCTAAACAATATTGCTAAAGTTGTGATGAGCGTAAGTATCAAGCTTTTCATGTTTTCCCTCCGCTCCCTTTATGCCTGATCAATGGCCTTGGCTACCCGGTTGGCAGAATTGGTGGCCGCTTCCATTCCCCAACTCCGGTTGTCGGCATATCCTCCGGCAAAATGGATTCTGCCGTACGGCTCCATCAGGTGCGGCCAGTATTTTGACAGCTCTCCCATGGGAATGCCCATCCTTTCACACCCCGGGGCAAAGGTATCCACCGACCAGTCTTTGATGAGCACCTGCTCGATATCAATATGCTTGCTGTTACCGGGGTACAATTCCTTGAAAGTATCCAGAACCCGTAACGGATTTACCCCGGCAGGCGCCTTTGCCATCAGGGCAGCCCTGGGCGTATCCACCTCATCAGCCACTTGCCAAATGGTTCGCAAAAAGGGATTGTTAAACGTCAGGTTTATGCTGATGTCATCTTTCTTCCAAAACTCTGAACGGGATTGAAATACAATTCTGGATTTCTGCTCATAAGCAACATTCTCAAAAATGAATTTCTTTTCCGGCGGTAACTCCGGGGTCACGATTACATTTCTTAAAGCCGGAACGGGGAGGCAATTGGCGAGATAGTCGGCCGACATTTTTTTATCCTCACCAAACTCCCGATATAAAACGGTAACGCCACTTTGACCATGTTCTATTTCCAAAACCTTACACCCAAGCTGCACCCTCGTGCCAAGGCGTTTGGCAAACTCTTTAACCAGCACATCATTCCCACCTTTTATGCGATAAAGATCAAAGTTTGACCAATACCCTCTTTTTTGAATGATGTAGGTTTGCCACAGCTTGTATAGTGCAGAAGTACCATTTCCTCCCAGTATCTGAAGGGCCGCTTTGGAAGCCTCTTCCTTCTTATATATCTCGGAAATTGGCACGGTGTCTAAATGATCATATCCCACCCCAAATGGTTGATATTCGTCGGTGAAACGATCCAGGTAAGGCTCTAAATACAACTTTTCGAGGCTCACATATACATCCAACTCAGGGTGTTCTGCTACGGCCCGTGCCTCCCTGGCATTCAGACCTCCCATGTTTTTTATCTCTCGTTCCAGGTGGTACCTGCTCTCTTTTTTTGTTAACCAATCATTGCCCGAGAGTGTCAGCCTGTTTTCGCGATGAAAATATGGGAGCACGGGAATGTCAAATTCCTCGATGTATTTCCAATAGTTCTTGTAGCCGGGCTTGGTAAAGTTTTCGGCTCCATAATCAGCATAAAGCCCGTCTGACAACCCATCGTGAACCGACATAACCGTGCCCCCATACCGGCCGGCAGCCTCCAGCACTACAACTTCATGGCCTGAGCGTACAAGCTCATAAGCACAACACAACCCTGCGATACCTGCCCCGGCTACAATTACTTTTTTGGGCGTACCAGCACTTTTTTGAACCGGAATATAGGGCTGCCGCCCCTTCATCTTGAAAGGAGCAGCTGTGAGCCCAAGCCCCAACAAGGAACTTTTTTTGATAAAGCTTTTCCTGTTCATCATTGTTTAGATTACTGGTACGCCAATTAATTAGGTTTAGATAGTAGTGCCGAAACTTGTCTACTTCGGGCTCGCTTTAATCATTACGTGATCCTGGAATGACGTCTCAATACTGGCTTCATCCCCGGATACCGAGCCCAGCTCTTCACCGGTTTCATAGTTGGTGAGGGTATATTCCTGGCCGTCAGTTAATCCCCTCAATTCAACTTGTCCATCATATGAATCAGCATAAAAAGCGTAGAAGATGCTCCCGTCTTTCTCAATGGCATGGGCTTCCGGGAAGTCAAAGCCGATATCATAGAGTTCGCCCAAATACTCGCCTTTGGGCAGCATGTACTCTTTATAAATATCCATCCATTTGGCTACCAGCTCTTCTCTTTCTTCTGTTAACAGGAACTCACTGTCGGGTGCCGAAGACTCCGGCCAGGTAAACTTGGTTCCTATCACCCCGCCAATACCAACGCTTGAAGCAAAATCACTTTGGCCATCACTGAGCTCCACGTGATCACCATAATATGCCGCATCTTCTCCCATCAGGGCTTTGTAGGTTTTACCCTTCAGGCGAATTTGCCAGGAATTCAGGGGATCGGACGATACCGACTGATTCATGAATGGAGTGATGAACGAAGAAATGGAGGCTCCACACGGACAGATTTCAACAACGGCATCCGGTTTGATATCCAATGCGGTATCGTAGATCTCCTTGTACAGTACAGGAAGTTCTTCCACTGATTTTTCCGGATAATCCTGGCGGTCTTCATGTCCGTAATCCGGAGGAACTTGATTTAAGTGCTGCCCATCAATTTTCAATCCGTCATAGCCCCATTCTTCCATAAATATTCTAACCAGCTCTTTGTGATATTCTTTGGTTGAACTGAGTGCCGGATTCAGATAATGGCTGTCCCACCAGGTAATATCCTGGTATTCGCCTTTTTTGTTGACCAACAGCATCTCTGTTTCTTCTTCATGTACTCTTGAGCCGGGATCGGCAGCCAGTGGCGCCCACCATAACTTGGCTTTCAGGCCGTAATCGTGCACATGATCCACAAACTCTTTCATGGTTGTTTCATTGAACTTGTCATTGGTACGCCAATCTCCTTCGGCTATTTGCCAGCCATCATCCAATACGGCCCAGTCAAAACCAAGCTCTTTCACTTTGGGAAGCGTATTCACAACTTGTTCAATAGTGAAATTCCGCTCATATCCCCATGCACACCAAATGGGCTCGTAGGCTGTCTCCGGTGCATCCGGAAACTGAACGCCCTTGGCCTGCAGCAGCTTCCTGTAATTTTTCATGGAGGCATAGAAGTCACCTTTGTGAGCGGTCACAAATGTTTCGAGCGTAGAAAAGCTATCTCCCGGAGATAAAACCCGGTTGAACTTCTTTTGTGAGATACTGTCTGCATCAAACTGAACAGCAATCTGCACTTTACTTTGCATGCCTTCCGAATTTACCGGCAGCGATACTAAATGTGGTTTAAGTTCGCTATGGCCTACCGCCAGACCAGCATCGGGGCGCCACACATCGGCCAAAGGCGTTCCTCCACCGTAGTCAGAGGAGTTCATGCCTTGGTAATTCTTCTGGTAAAAGTTATCACCTATCGGCAAAACCCAATCCTGGCGAGACGGATACGTACCACTTTGAAAGGACCAGAAGTTTTCCATCTCATCGTTATCAGCGAGGGCACTAAGTGTATATTTATTATTGTCCCAACCGTTAATTTCAAGCCCATTCTGCCCGTCATTCTTATACTCAACTTTTGTTACAATCAGGTTGGGCAAATTATCATACGCTGTAGCCGTAACTGTTTTGGTGATTTGCTGCCCCTCCTGCTCTAACTTGCCGGTTACGGTCAACTGTCTACCCTTGCCAATTCTGTCCCGAACCGACTCACTGTTGAACCCGGTTAAAGAGAAATCACTTAGCGTTTGCCCGTTTACTTTTAGAACCTCTGAAGGTTGGAAGCCGTCTATTAAATCTTCTTCGGCTTCAGAAAAGTCAACGTTGGTATGCAGCTGATCATCAAAAGTAAGCGTAAGGTCGCCACTCTGAATCGTTGGTTCTTTGGAAGTTGTACACGCTGTAATGGAGAGTAATACTCCTATTGACAGTATAGCGATGAGGCGGAATTTCATATTCTTAGAGTTATTTTGCGTTGAGAATTTTTTCTGGATTTGTTTGGTAAACTTTGCGGAGTACTTCATCACTAAGATCGAAGCCGTTCAGGCTCCAGTGATATCCAAAGCTATCATGCTCATAGAAATGCTCGTCCATGGTTTGCAGCACGCGAAAGGTGGTATTATACATTCCTTCGGCCGTACCCATATCGGTGCCGTACACAATTTTATCCTGGTGTTTGGTGATGAACTTTTGCACATGCCTTGGAATTTGAGATAACTCGGCATATCGTGCCGATACATCCGCATACAGGTTGGGATATTTTTCCAGCATACGATCCATAATAGCCAGGTCATACGAACTGTTACCAAGGTGGGCGGCCACAAAGGTGGTATTGGGATGCTTGGCTACCGCATTCTCCAGCGTTTTCAGCATGGCTCCATGGCCCAAAATGTCCTCTTTATTATCCAGCCTCCAGTTCAGTGCATTCATCATGCCATCGTTGGTAGAATCCATGTCCATATAAAACCAATAGGGCTCTGCCACATGGATATTGACCGGCATATTCAGTTCACCGGCTCTTTTTAAAACCGGGTCCAAGCGTTCATCGTCAATATGCATTCCAAATGCTTTTGTGGGGTGAGAATAGAAAAGCCCGCTGCCTTTGTCTCCCAATTCCCCTATACCGGTAGCCCCTACTTCATGCAGGCGCTCCAGTTCTTTAACGGCTTTTTCGGCGAAACCGGGTTCTTCGTAACCGGTGTAATCAATACCACACCATACTTCAAAATAGTCGCCATAGGAAGAGTAAAGTGCATGAAGCGAATCATATTCGGCACCGGTGGCATAGGTGAGCAAAATCGTTTTCCGAATGTTGTTTGCCTTCATTGTTTCCACCCATTCTGCGATGCCTTCCTCGGTCTGCGGATAGTTGTGGGAGTGCATATCAATGGCCGTAAATTTGGCTTTATCGGCCTTGTATTCCGGCAGCTTATAAATGGATACCGGGCGATAGTTTTTAAGAAGAATTTCTTCTTCTACATCCTGGGCCATCAGGGTACTTCCCATCAAGGCCAAGACACAGGTAAAAATGACAGTTCTAATCATAGTGAGGTGAGGTTAATTTCAAGATCAAATTTTTCTTTGGCGATGGATTCCAGGGCTTTTAAATCGGTGAAGGCATTGGTTCCGCCCGAGTTAGTGGTTGACAGGGCTCCGGTTAAATTTCCAAATCTGCAGCATTCTTTTATAGATGCCCCGTCTATGAATTTTCGTATAAAACCGGTATTGAAGCTATCCCCAGCCCCAATGGCATCTACAACTTCATCATTGTAAAAAGAGGGCTCTTGCCGAATTTCTCCCTCATGCATATATGCTGAGCCTTTAGACCCCAGTTTCACAATCACATGGTTGCCTTTTTGCTGAAGCTTGCGAATCGAAACTTCCCAGTCTTTGTCGCCGGTCAGGTTTACCAGCTCTGCCTGGTTGGGAAGAAACACATCAACATGCGGTAAAACCTGGTCAAGGTTCATATCCCACTTCTCTTCCGGGTCCCATTGGGGATCAATGGAAGTGGTTAGCCCTAAGGCTTTGGCCCGCTTCATCAGGGTGGAAATGTCCTTGGCAATTTTCGGCTGCAGAAAATAGGAGGAGAAATGTAAATGACGGGCTTTAGCGAGCTGCTCATCGGTTATATCGTCAATTCCCAACTCCGTCATTGCGCCCTGGTGGGTCACCATGGCCCGGTCTTCATCGTAGTTTAGTGCTACGGTTACGCCCGTTGCCAATGATTTATCCTTAATGATGAGATCGGTGCTTACATTCTTTTTCTGAAGTTCTGCAAGCACTTTATGACCAAACAAATCGTCTCCGATTTTACCAATAAAACCTACATTGGCTCCCAGGCTGCTTAAATTACTTGCGAAAATAGCGGAGGAACTACCCAGAGTAAGCGTAAGGTCATCCGCCAGTTTTTCTTTGCCCATTTCAGGGAACCCGTCAATACCGTTGAGAATCAAGTCAACGTTAAGCTCCCCAACTACTAAAACATCAAATTCTTTTTGTGACATATATATTTTTTTAAAAATCCTACCCGGATTAAGTCAAACCCGGGCAGGTAAATGTTCAGAGGTACGCTACTACTATGCTGATGTTAATATCCGGGATTTTGGGTTAATTCCGGATTTACATCTATCTCTGACTGCGGAATAGGGAAGAGCAAATGATGTTCCTGAATGTTGTCTCTGCCTTGAGCTCTCATAACATCTAACGCTCTTCCCGTTCTAACGAGGTCCCACCATCTGTGGCCTTCTTGCGCCAGCTCCACGCGTCGTTCATGATATACCGCTTCACGAAACGCTGACTGACCCATACCGGCCGCCAGATCATCCAGGCCAGCCCTTGCTCTAACCTGGTTTACATACGGATAAGCCTGAGCGGTTTCGCCCAATTCATTTAAGGCTTCCGCATACATCAACAGAACTTCAGAATATCGCATTACCCGTACGTTTACCGGAGAATCTTCTCCCCAGCCAATAAATCCTTCGGTTTTGATGAGATATTTTCGGGAGTTGTAACCCGTAGAGGACCATTCCGGGTTATATTCCTTCCCACCAATCGTTGAACCTTCCATTAATACGGTAGCTTCTAATCGTGGATCGCCTTCTTCAAATGCATCAACCAAATCCTGTGTAGGCATATTGAAGCCCCAGCCTTCCAAACCTGGCATTCCGGAGTTTCGGGGAGCCGTACTAATGTGGATGATATTGCCATCAGCGGTATTACCCCATGGACCGTTGGGGCCGCCTTCTACGTACTGAATCTCGAACACCGATTCTTTGCTGTTTTCAAACTCTTGCTCAAAGTTATCTCCATAATTTTCCAGCAGTTCATATACGCCGGAGTCTATTACTTTTTTAGAGTGATCAGCGGCCTTCTGCCAATCTTTTCGCCACATATACACTTTGGCAAGCATGCCGTTAGCAGCGCCTTTGGTAATACGTCCAAGGTCTGAACCTGAATATGTTTCAGGTAAAACCTCGGCCGCCTCACTCAAATCTTTAATCAGGAAAGCGTACACTTCTTCTTTAGGGGTCCGGCTTACTTTCAAATCTCCCAAACTTTGAGGCTCGGTAATTAACGGAACATCACCAAATAAGCGTACCAGCCAGAAGTAATAGAATCCCCGGAGAAATTTAGCTTCTCCCATCAGGCGTTGCTTCAGGTTGTTATCCATCTCAATATCCGGGATACGCTCCAGGGCAATATTTGCTCTGTAAATACCGGTATAACTGTCTGCCCAGCTCTCTGTTAGCAGAGAATTGGTCGATTTGATATCAAACAAGTCAAACTCCCACCAGGCGGGCCCATCCGATTTACCACCGTCACCTTTATCGGCATCGTCTGAAGTGATATCTCCAATCGACCAGTAACTATTGGTGAACAATCCCCGGTATTGCAGGGGGTCGTACACTGCATTGATCGCAGCTACTGCGTCTTCTTCGGTTTTGTAGAAACTTGCAGCAGTAACCTCATTGGGGGATTGTTTGTTCAGTATTTGGTCATCGCATCCCCAGGAGACGACTAAAAGAACTATCAATAAACTTTTAATTAATTTCATAACAGTAAATTTTTGATTTTAAAGAACGAATATGAATTAAAGACCTAAGCTTACGCCTATATTAAAGGAGCGTGGAACCGGGTAGTTACCCATATCAATTCCATAGTTTAGGTTGTTATTATCAACCTTACCCAACTCAGGATCGAAGCCGCTATAGTCCGTTATGGTGAAGAGGTTTCGGGCACTTACAAAAATCCGAGCACTGCGTGCACCAATTTTTTCCAGCATACTTTCTGACAGATTGTATGCCAGGAGGATATTTTTGAGACGGAAGTAAGAGCCATCCTCAACATACCGGTCTGAAATACGGGCATTATCGTTGGGGTCATTCCATGTTAAGCGGGGCATTTCATTGCTTGTGCCCGGGCCGGTCCAACGGTCTAATACGCCTGCCATCTTATTACCGATATGCGAACCGTTAAGCAGTCGATATCCCATGGTATTCATCAACTTGTTGCCCTGCACGCCGCTGAACAGCATGTTCAGGTCGAAGTTTTTATAGGAGAAATTGGCATTAATACCATATTGGAAATCAGGAATAGGGCTGCCGATATAGGTACGATCGCTATCGTTGATCACGCCGTCTCCATTCACATCCACAAACCGGATGTCTCCGGGTGCAGCACCAGGCTGATCCGCATGACTGTCTACTTCACTTTGATTTTGGAAAATGCCATCTGTTTTATAGCCATAGAACTCACCAACGGAACGACCTTTTTCAGTTCGGGTTAGGCGCACGGATTCGCGATATAGAATTGGAGATGGAACAGGAAGTCCGCCGCCAAGATCCAGTACTTCATTACTGATGGCCGAGAAGTTTCCGCCAATCTTATAGTAAAAATCTCCTACCGAATTTTGATAGAACATCGCGATCTCAAGCCCTTTATTCTCTATCTCACCTGCATTTTGATAGGGGGCTTCCGTGATACCGGAACTGCTTGGAATAGGCACCGGTACCAGCATATCGGTGGTATTCTTAATGAAGTAATCTGCTGTAAAGTTGATTTTATCCTGGAACAGCGCTAAATCCACCCCAATATTGGTTTGTGTGGTAGTTTCCCACTTTACATCCTTATTAGGTACACTGTTTGGTGCTACACCGGGCACTATCTCCTGACCACTTCCAAATACATAGTATTGTGAAAGGTTCAGGCGGGTGGCATAATTGTAATTACCAATTTGCGAGTTACCTGACTTACCCCAGCTTACCCGCAATTTCAAATCATCAAGAGCATTTATATCAGACAAGAACTGCTCTTCAGATAATCTCCAACCCACAGAGAAGGAAGGGAACACCCCATAACGATTTCCTTCGCCAAACTTGGAAGAACCATCAACCCGAACATTACCCGTAAACAGGTACTTACTGTCAAACGCATAGTTGATACGGCCGAAGTAACCAATCATCGCTTCTTCTTCCACAAATTCAGACAAGCTGTTGATTTGATCGGCAGCACTCAGCACTCTTACTTTTTCACTGATAAAGCCCTGGGCCGAAGCATCAATAGACTCATACCTGGATTCACTTACCGAGAAACCAGCCAGGAAGTTTACATCATGATACTGCTTAAATGTATCTTGGTATCTTGCCGTGGTTTGGCTTGTCCAGCCAAAACTGTTGCTGCTACCTCTGTAAAGCTGAGCAATGGAGCTGGAAGTAATTCCCCATCGGTAGGTAGGATTGAATTCAAAATAATTGCCGTCTGTATAATCAACACCCAGTTCAGATTTAATAATCAGGTTTTCGATGGGGGTAATTTCGATATAGGCACGGTTCACTACATTTGAAACCTTGTTTTCTACATCGTTAATCACAGCTAAACCAACCGGGTTGGGGCCCTGGCTACTGCCTTCAAAATCGCCCAGCGGGCCTGCGTATTGTCCATCCCGAAATACGGGTACGGTAGGAGACATTTCCAATGCACCAACAATGCGGTTATCCGTGGCAAATGGATAATCTTCAGGGATAGAAGCCTGATTGGTTCGGGCCAAAGAAAGACGGTTACCAATTTTGAAGTAATCGTTGATCTTATAATCAGCGTTAGCTTGTATTGAGCCGCGTTCAAAACCACTGCCCACCAACACTCCTTCCTGGTCGTAATATCCACCCGATACGAAATATTGCAAGTCCTCAGTTCCACCTGATACCGACAGGTTATACTTTTGCATCACCGCATTTTGTGATAATTCATCCTGCCAGTCGGTTCCTTTTCCTAATGAAGAAGGGTTATCCCAATACGTTTCCAAACCGGAGGCTGCGCGGGCCTCATTCTGCATGCGGGCATATTGCTCGGCATTCAACATGTCCATCTTATTAGACAGCTGCTGGATACCACGAGTCATGTCAAAATCAATTTGAGCTTCCCCAATCGTACCGCCTTTGGTAGTTACAAGCACTACACCGTTGGCTCCATTGGCCCCATAAATAGCGGCAGCTGAAGCATCCTTAAGAATTTCTATCGATTTGATATTCTGCGGGTTGATGGAGTTGATATCCCCGCCAGGGATCCCATCTATAACATATAATGGACTACTATTCCCAATGGTACCAATACCTCGAACATCTACCGAAATACCCGCGCCGGGAGCACCACTATTCTGCGTAATATTTACACCAGCCACCCGACCTTGCAGCGCCTGGTTTAAATTTGTTGTGGTTTGCTGGGCTATTTCAGTTGCCGGAACGGAGGATATAGAAGAAGTCACTTCCATACGTCTTTGGGTTCCATACCCAACCACCACAACTTCAGACAGGCTGCCGATACGCTCAACCAGTTTAACGTCTAAATATTCTTGTGATCCTACCGTAATTTCTTGTGTTTCGAAACCTACGTAAGAAAAAACAAGAATTGTATTTGAACCTGGCACCCTGAGGGTAAATTCCCCGTCAAGATTTGTTGTAGTTCCATTTAATGTCCCTTTTATGACGATGTTTACCCCAGGCAAGGTTTCCCCTGATTCACTATCAGTCACCCTTCCCGTAACGGTAATTTCACTATTTTCACTGTCCTGTCCATGTGCATCAACAGCCATACCCCATACCAATAGGATAAACAGTAAATTGCCTAATATTCGCATATCGACTTGCCTTATTATTTAGAGTTAAAAGCGATTTTTACACGATTTTTCAAAGAATAAGCATTAGCAAGCGCTTACAACTTTGTTTCGTTATTACTAAATCACTTTTTGGTTTCAGTTTCTTACTACTTTCCAAGTAATGGAATTTTAAAATAAATTCAAAACAAAAATTTTATAAAAAATAATGCCGTTAAATAGCCTTAAAACGGACATTATTAATACAAAAGCCTTGAGAGAGAAAAAAACATTCACTTATTTAAAATAATTCTTTGCCTTTCGTTTCCTTATTTTTTAGAATTACCTGTAGTTAATTCCATTTACCCGAATCAATTATTTATGAAAATCAATCAATCAAAAAACTGGCTTTTATATGCCATCGTAACCACTCTCTTTTGGGGAGTATGGGGAGCTCTTATCGAAATTCCAGAAAAAGCAGGCTTCCCGGCCACCCTCGGCTATTGTGTTTGGGCTTTAACCATGATCCCCCCTGCCCTGGTGGCGTTACGAAATATCAACTGGAAGCTTGAGCATTCTAAAAAAGCAATTTTACTGGGCTCTCTTGCTGGTTTTACCGGCGCCGGCGGACAACTTGTTCTTTTTGAAACGCTTCGTCTTGGACCCGCATATCTTGTGTTTCCTATTATTTCATTATCTCCCGTAGTAACCATAATACTATCCACCCTCTTTCTTAAAGAAAAGACCGGCAAGTTGGGCTGGCTCGGCATCGCAATGGCGTTAATTGCTATTCCCTTGCTTTCTTATCAAGAGCCTTCTGCTAATGGAGAAATGAATTTACTATGGCTGGCACTGGCCCTGGTTGTATTTCTGGCCTGGGGTTTCCAGGCATACGTCCTGAAGTTTGCTAATGAAAGCATGCAAGCCGAAAGCATTTTCTTTTATATGATGGCAACGGCTATTGTATTGATTCCCTTCGCTTTATTTATGACCGATTTTTCGCAGGATATAAACTGGGGATGGGACGGGCCTTATTTAGCCGCCCTCATTCAAATCCTCAATTCTATAGGTGCCCTGGCCCTTGTTTTTGCCTTTCGATATGGCAAAGCCATCATTGTTTCGCCCATGACCAACGCTCTGGCCCCCGTAATAACTATTGTACTATCGCTAACCATTTACGCGGTCATCCCTCACCCTGTTATCATTTCAGGCATGGTGTTAGCCGTGGCTGCGGTGTTGCTATTGACCTATGAAGAAGATCTAACCCAAGAAGAAGACAAACCGGTACTGGAGAAGTAGTTAAATAAAAAAAGGAGTGAAGACGGAATTAATAAAAATTACCTCTAAGACTATCTAACCATTTATCAAAATATAATGCAGCTTACATCTAATAAAAATAGCTCTTGTGACGACACTTTTACGTGCAAAGAGATTTTAGGGCAGCCAGAACTCTGGCAGAAAACATATACACAGTTGCTGAAGAAAAGCAGCGAGATTAAAGACTTTTTTGATGCACAAAACATCCACCCCGGAAACGAAATTAATATTATTCTTACCGGGGCTGGAACATCGGCTTATATCGGAGAGATTACCCGTTATGCATTCCTGAAGGCAGGATTTCATCGAACACAGGCAATCCCAACTACCGATCTTGTAACCCATTACGAAGATCTTTTAGACACCGAAACCCCATTACTGCTGATTTCTTTTGGCCGATCCGGCAATAGCCCGGAAAGTGTAGCCGCCCTGAATCTTGCAAACGAACATTGCAAAAAAGTTAGCCACCTTATCATAACCTGTAATCCCAGCGGCAAGCTTTCTCAAAAAGCCGACCCTTCAAATTCTTGCATCTTTACTTTACCCCCTGAAGCTGAAGACAAAGGGCTGGCCATGACCGGCAGTTTTTCCAGCATGGTTCTGGCTACGACCCTAATTGCGGATCTGCCCAATATTCAAGAGCACCAAGCTTCTGTAGATACTTTAGTTGCGCTTGGCAATGAAGTGATAGACAACTACAAAGACGAACTCCAGTACATCGCAAATAAAGACTTTACCAGGGTCATATTTCTCGGAGATGGTCCCAATTTGGGGTGCGCCAGAGAATCTCACCTGAAAGTGCAGGAATTATCAGACGGCATCTGCATTGGAAAATTTGATTCCTTTTTAGGCTTCCGGCATGGTCCAAAAGCCGTGGTAGACGAACACTCTTTGATTGTTTACCTGCTGAGTAACAATGAACACGTCTCCAGGTATCAGTTTGACTTGATTGAACAAATAGCCGATCAAAAACTCGGACTTCACCATATAGCTATTGGAAATAAGATCAGGGACAAAAAGCTGGTAGATACTTTCATTCACTTACCGGAATCCTCTTCTTGCCCGGAACATTTTCTGCCCATCCCCTATGTGCTGGTTGCTCAAATGCTGGGTTTCTATAAATCTGAAGCATTAGCTCTTGATCCGGATAACCCTTCCAAAAACGGAGCTATTTCAAGGGTCGTAAAAGGAGTAACCATCTATGAATAAGACCCTCATTTGTAGCATATCCCACTTTGAAAATATCGAAGTCATGCGAAGCATCTTTTTTTAATACCCAACCTATTTCTCAAATAAATGAAACCACTTAAAGAAAAGTATAAACAGCTCGAAGATGAAGGCAAAGCTCTTTTAGCCGTCAATTTCTACAACTTTGAAACCCTGGCAGGTACTTTGCAAGCAACCAAAGAGCGAAACTCTTCGATTATCCTCCAAGCCACCAGCTCCTCCATTAATTATATGGGATTGCCAGTAACCGTTGGATTAGCCAAATATGCCCGAGAACAGTTTGGGGTGGAAGCCTGGCTCCACCTGGATCATGCAAACGACATTGAACTTATCAAAAGATGTCTGGATGCAGGCTTTGATTCCGTTATGATTGATGCCAGCGAAGAGCCTTACGAAAGGAATATTGAATTATCCCAGAAAGTGGTAAGCCTTGCAGAACCCTATGGCGCTAATGTAGAAGCAGAATTAGGCTACGTGGCTAAACTGGGACAAAACTATGATAAAGTTCAATTTACTCAGCCCGATGAAGCTCGTGCATTTGTTAACGAAACCGGGGTAAATGCCCTTGCGGTTGCCATCGGTTCTGCCCATGGCTTTTACAAAGAGGAGCCAAAACTGGATCTGGAGCTGCTTGCAGCCATTCACGAAGTCACCCCGGCTGCCCTGGTGCTGCACGGTGGCTCAGGTATTCCCGCTGATCAGCTAAAAGGCGGTATTGAACGGGGCATTCGCAAAATAAATGTTGCTACCGAGGTAAAGAACACCTTCATGCAAACCTTAAAAGAAGACCTAAAAACCACCGATGAAATAGATCTTCGAAAAGTATTTCCTTCCGCCATTAATGAGGTTAAAAAGCTGATTGAAGGCAAACTGGATATCATAAACAGTTAGTCTTTGTTGACGGTCACCCCATGCCTGCAGTTTAGTTACTAAACTCACTAAGCTGCAGGTTTTTTCTTATCCGGATGTTATACTTTAATAACCTCTATCCCAATCTTGTTAAACTTCCCTTCTATTTCTTTACTGATTCCTTTGTCGGTAATAATCGTACTAATTAAATCGACATCTCCTATGTAGGAAAAACTGTGTCTTCCAAATTTTGAAGAATCCGTAACAGCAATCACTTCGCTGGCCCGCTCCACCATAATTCGGTTTAGTTGTGCCTCCAGGGGATTGGAGGTCGTCAGACCATAGTCAAAATCTAATCCATCCACCCCAATAAACAGCTTGTCGAAGTAATAGTTTCTCAGTGTATTTTCCGCTTCAGGGCCTACAATAGAATACGATTTATCGCGCAGCACGCCTCCGGTTAACATCACCTCTACATCTGATAAACCTGCAAGCTCCACGGCGATATAAATCGCATTGGTCATTACCGTAATGTTCTTTTTATCCTTCAGGCGGATGGCAATTTCTTTGGTGGTAGTACCCGAATCTAAAATAATGGCATCTCCATCTTTTATGAGTCCAGCTGCGTACTTGCCAATTCTTCTTTTTTCATTGGCATTAATCTTTTCTTTCTCTTCCAGGGATGGGTCTTTATATACGCTATTGCGTAAAAGCGCCCCGCCATAGGTACGATGAATCAATCCTTTCTTTTCAAAAAAATCGAGATCATTTCTTATGGTTACCGAAGATACATCAAAAAGCTCACTTAACTCATCCACCGTCACAGAGCCCGACTCATTCAGCACTTGTATTATCTTGTCACGTCGCTTAACTGTTGATTTCATACGTTTCTTTTTTCCAAAGAATATTAGTAGCAAAGAGAAAAAAAGGAGCTTTGCTTGTTTTTATAGCAAAATATAGGATAAAACCCTTTCAAAGTTAAATTAACAATTTATTTTTACTGTACTAAGTTCCATTCACCTGTGTTTAAATCCCCCCCTGAATAAACACACATATTACGACACCCTGTTTTGATGATACTCTACTATCTTAAACCGGCAAAGTCAACCATTACATTTTGTGGACTAACAAATGTGATGTTTCTTTCATTCTTGTTACGAAGGCCCACCTTCGTAACGCCCTCCCGGAAGCTCCTGCTTTCTGTTTATGGGTGCGGAAATCCAAGTATAGCAATAGGTATTAGCCAAATTACTAATTGTATAGCAAGCACCGCCCCCTCTTCAATCATCAGACCGCCGAAACTCATTTCCCCTGGCTGCTTTTTCCTGAAACGGTCGGACGAAGAGCGGCGTTTTTCCAAAAAATCATTAACACAAAAGATGCATCTGTTGTCTCCAACTTCGTAGAGAATGACAACATTGATAATGGGCAGGTTAATAAACGCTCTATTTTTAGTCCAGATACTGAAATTAGTCTGGGCGATACCGTTAAAGTAGAAATGCGTTGTATAAGCACCCCTGCCTACACCTATTCCTACACCCTTTCTCAAATTTCGGGAGAAGGCCCCATTGGCGGAACAATTCCATCTAATCCGCCCAGTAATATTGCAGGTAGCAATGTTTTGGGTATTTTTATGTACATACCTCAAACATGGACTCAAGTGGTAGTAGTAGAATAAGAATTAACCTAATCGCAGTTTAACTGATAACTATGATGATTCTGACCCAAAAACGACAATTGATCTTGCTGTTCGGGATATTCCTGATGACTGGCACTGCACTGGCTCAGCAGGAAAATAACAGCAATATTGGGATGGACAGTGTGATAGTAGATGCGCCCTTTGAGATGCCACCAATCACTATCCCGGATTTCTCCGCTGCGCCAAGGCTTCCGATCACCGATTTCGGCGCGCAGCCCGGCGATAAGGAATCGACCACACGGGCTATCGATGAAGCAATCGCTCAGGCTCATGCAGCAGGCGGCGGTATCGTCGTAATCCCTGCGGGCGAATGGCTGACTGGCAAAATTCATCTAAAGAGCAACGTCAATCTCCATGTAGAAGAGCACGCCGTTCTCAACTTTTCTGAGGACCCCCAGGATTATCTGCCACCGGTCCATACCACGTGGGAAGGCATGGAAGCTTACAACTATTCGCCCCTGATCTACGCTTTTGAGTGCCACAACGTTGCGATCACCGGCAAAGGCAAGCTCCATGCCCGGCTGGATGTGTGGCGTGATTGGTATGATCGCCCTGAGCCGCATATGGCGGCCCTGGCCCGGCTATACCACATGGCCGCAAAGGGGGTACCCGTGGAAGAGCGCCAGATGGTGGGTAACCAAGCACACTTGCGGCCTCAGTTTATCCAGTTCAACCGGTGTGAGAATGTTCTTATGACCGATGTCTCAATTTCAAGCAGTCCGTTTTGGGTCATCCATCCTTACCTGTCGAAGAATGTGGTCATCCGTGGGGTTAATGTTCAGGCTCACGGCCATAATAACGATGGCGTGGATATCGAAA
The DNA here is from genome assembly GCF_900182705.1 of Gracilimonas mengyeensis. Lineage (GTDB taxonomy): Bacteria > Bacteroidota > Rhodothermia > Balneolales > Balneolaceae > Gracilimonas > Gracilimonas mengyeensis. Next base: position 131,151 of record NZ_FXTP01000003.1, read on the forward strand.
TGAGCCAGAACGTACTGGTCGAAAACTCTACCTTCGATCAGGGCGATGACGCCATTGCCATTAAATCCGGGCGCAACCAGGACGCCTGGCGCCTGAATACCCCCTCAAAAAACATCGTCGTGCGCAATTCCTTGATCCGAAATGGTCATCAGCTTCTGGCAATTGGCAGCGAGCTTTCCGGAGGTGTAGAGAACGTCTTGATCGAAAATTGTCAGTTGGATAAAGAAATTGATGATGTGATGCACCTGCTTTTTATCAAAACAAATGAACGCCGCGGTGGGTATGTTGATAACATTCACATGCGGAACATTACGGCCGGTGAACTGCGCTATGGCGTGTTAGGTATTGAAACCGATGTTCTCTACCAATGGCGTGACTTGGTGCCTACCTACGAACGCCGCCTGACCCCAATCCGTAATGTTCATCTTGAGAATATCAGGACCGGATCGGTAGATTATATCTCCCAGATAAAAGGTAACGCGGAGCAACCTGTCCAAAGCGTATCCTTAATTGATGTGGAAGTAGATTCGGTGCGAGGAGAGAGGTTTACCAATAGCAATGTTGATCATTTTAGTTTTACAAAGAACGAATGATGTAGATGTAGCTGGATCACTATTCAACGCCAAAAAGCTCAACCAGCTTAAAATTTAGTGATACGGAAATCCAGCCACAACCATGGGTATTAACTGAACTACCATGTGTAGCAAGTACCTTCCCTTTTTCAATCGTCAGACCGCCGAAACTCATTTCCACTGGCTGCTATTTCCCGAAGCGGTCGGACGAAGAGCGAGTTGTTTTACAGAAATCCCCAAAACAAAAAAAGCCGGTTGAATCATATGATTCAACCGGCTTTTGGTGGGCGATGAGGGACTCGAACCCCCGACCCCCTCGGTGTAAACGAGGTGCTCTAAACCAACTGAGCTAATCGCCCGACTTGCTCGAAGGGCGACAAATATAAGAACAATTCTAACTCTCACAAAGAAAAATTTCATCCATTCTTGATTTATTGGTTAACACTGTTAACTTATGGGCGGATATAAAACCGCTTCCAATAAATCAAATATGCTATGAGTGATCAAAATCGCCCTTTTTATAATGCCGTGCTGGTAGATGGCTGCCGCATTCCTTTTCAGCGATCGGGAACCAACTATAACGACCTGATGGCTTACGACCTCGGCCGCATGGCCATTGAAGGTTTACTGGCGCGCAACCCCGTAGAGCCTTCCGCCATCGACCGGGTGATTATGGGCACCGTGATACAGGAAGTTAAAACCAGCAACGTGGCCCGCGAAAGTGCGCTGGGCGCCGGCATCCCCGATTCCGTCCCCGCCTTCACCACCACTATGGCGTGCATTTCCTCCAACCAGGCCTTTGCCAGCGGCGTGGATTTAATTCGTACCGGTCAGGCTAAAATTGTACTGGCCGGAGGAACTGAAACCATGTCGGATATCCCGGTGCGGTTCAAAAAGAAATTCCGGCAAAAAGTACTGGAGGCCCGCAAATACAAAAAGCCCACCGATTTCCTCAAGTTTTTCAAAGGGCTGGGATTCAAGGATCTCCTGCCCGAACTGCCTGCTATCGCTGAATTCTCTACCGGCGAGGTGATGGGCGAAAGTGCCGACCGCATGGCTGCCCGCTTTGGAGTGAGCCGTGAAGATCAGGATGAATACGCCCTGCGCTCGCATCAGCTGGCTGCCAAAGCAACCAACAAAGGTTGGCTGGACCAAGAGCTGATCCCCGCTAAAATACCTCCAAAATTTGAAGTAGTTCCCCACGATAATGGCTTCCGGGAGGACACATCTTTGGAAAAGCTTGCCAAGCTTCGTCCTGCTTTCATCAAACCACACGGAACGGTTACTGCCGGCAATTCTTCCTTTCTAACCGATGGCGCCTCAGCCAGCTTCATCATGGAAGAAGAGACGGCACTGGAACTGGGCATCAAACCCAAAGCGCGTGTGCGGCAGTATAATTTTGTGTCTCAAGATCCCGGAGAGGAACTACTGCTGGGACCGGCCTATGCCATCCCCAAAATCCTGGCTGCCATGAACCTCAGCCTGCAAGACATTGATGTATTTGAACTCCACGAGGCCTTTGCCGGACAGGTACTTTCCGTACTCACTGCCCTCAACTCCGACAAGTTTGCCAAAGAATCATTGAAGCGGGATCAAAAAGTCGGCGAAATTCCTATGGAGAAACTGAATACCTGGGGCGGATCTTTGTCGCTGGGGCATCCCTTTGGAGCAACGGGCGTCCGCCTGGTAACCACCGCCGCCAACCGGCTGATCAAAGAAGACGGGAAGTTTGCCTTGGTTTCTGCCTGCGCTGCCGGCGGGCAAGGCCATGCCATGGTGTTGGAGCGGTATGGGAAGTGATTAAAGATTGAAGATTTAGGATTTTTCATTCTTAGTTACTTTTTGACCTCTTTTGTTTTCTCCTTCATAATGAGAAAGACTTGTTGATATACCTTTTAATTATGAATAAGCCTATGATGCTCCGGACAAGTCCTCTCCTTACCAAGGAGAGGATTTAGTGAGGTAAAAGTTTTGGGCTTGAAGCTTGGCAATATTTAAAACCTCATTTTCGAACACGTTGTAATCACCACAAACATTAAGTCACCAACAAAACCGAAACCAACTTTTTGACCTCCTCTGGCTCCTCCTTCATAAGGAGGAGGACGCTTATAAAACATTAGACCTATAAATTATAAATAACCATGAGCCTCAAGAACCCCCGACATACCAAAGAGCTCAGACGACAGCTTCGTCAGAATATGACCGATGCCGAGCGATTACTTTGGGATCGGCTTCGCAACAAACAGCTTTGTGATGTTCGGGTGAAAAGACAATATGGAATCGGACCTTATGTGCTCGATTTCTATGTACCAAAAGCAGACTTGGCAATTGAAGTGGATGGGAAAATTCACCTCAATAAAGAAACCGCAGAAAAGGACGTTAATAAAGATGTTTTTTTGAAAAGAAATCAGATTGACGTTATTCGCATTAAAAATGAAGAAGTGTTCGAAGATCTCGACGCTGTAATTCGTCTATTGGAAAAAGTAGTTCAAAGCAGACTAAAAAGTAAATGATATGAATTGTGCCAAAGCCCAACACCCCGACCTCTTTTTTTTCTCTTTCAAAAGGAGAAAGACTCTTTTGATATGCTTTTTAATTATGAATAAGCCTATGAACTTTTAGATGCTCCGAAAAGCCCTCTCCTTATGAAGGAGAGGGTTGGGTGAGGTCGAAGTTTAAGACCTTGAGTCATGAACAATTTTAAAAACAATATTCACGCACATGTTAGACACATCAATCCTTAAATCACCAACAATTTCGAATCCAACTTTTTGACCTCCTCTGTCTCCTCCTTGAAAAGGAGGGGGACGCGTTGATAAACATCTTAATCAATGATTACACGCCACGACAAGTCCCCTACTTACCAAGGAGAGGATTTAGATGAGGTCGAAATAACGGGCTCCAAGTATTGCACTAAGCCTATTTCAACATTCAGAATTCAACATTTAAAATTTCAGAACATGAGCTACCTCAACATCACCCCAAAAGACTCCGTTGCCGTTGTTACCCTGGATATGCCGGATGAAAAAGTGAACAAACTGAATGAAATCCTGATTGAGGAGTTCTCTGAATTTCTGGATACGCTGGAGAGTGATGATTCCCTTAAAGGCGCGATTCTGATCTCGGGGAAAGAAAACAACTTCATTGCCGGGGCTGATATCGACATGTTTCAGGAGCGGGATACCGCCGAGGAGATAGAGCAGCTCAGCAAAACGGGTCATCAGATTTTAAATCGCATTGCAGATTTCGAAAAACCCATTGCGGTGGCCGTTCATGGCAGCTGCATGGGGGGCGGGCTGGAACTCTCGCTGGCTTGCCATTACCGGGTGTGCTCGGATAGTTCTGACACGGTGTTTTCCCTGCCGGAAGTGAAGCTGGGACTGTTGCCGGGAACGGGCGGAACGCAGAGGCTTCCACGGCGCATCGGCATCCAAAAAGCCCTCACTTATATGCTGACGGGTAAAAACATCTATGTGCGTCAGGCGCGCAATACGGGCCTGGTGGATGAAGTAGTTCACAAGGACGCTCTGGAAACCGCCGCTATCAAGGCCGTGCATAAAATTACTGAAAACGGTGCCTCCCATAAAGTTAAACGCTCCTTCTTCGAGAAGCTTTTGGAGGGGAATCCGCTGGGACGAAAAATCATATTCTCACAGGCACGCAAAAAGACAGCCGGAAGAACGCGGGGCAACTATCCGGCTCCGCCCAAAATTATCGATGCGGTGGAATACGGCTACAAACATGGTCTGGAGAAAGGCCTCGAAAACGAAACCGTACTCTTTGGTGAGCTGGGAGCCACGCAGGAATCCCGCAATTTGGTGAATTTGTTTTTCGGGATGAATGCTTCCAAGAAAGTCCCCAAGCCGGATTTGGTGAAACCGGTGAACAAGATCGGGGTGCTGGGCGCCGGGTTGATGGGATCCGGCATCGCCGATGTCAGCATAAACAAAGGCGGTTATCGTGTGTTACTGAAAGATCAGGATATGGAAAGTGCTGCCAAGGGTGAAAAGGAAATCTGGAAAGCCCTGAATGAAAAGGTAGACAAACGCATCATCAGTGAGTTTGAACGGGATAAGACGGCTGCCAAAGTCACCGGCACCGATTCGTACGAAGGCTTTGACGATGTAGAACTCGTGATTGAGGCCGTTTTTGAAGATCTGGATTTAAAGCGCAACATCATACAGGAAGTGGAAGCGAAAACCCGCGATAATTGTATCTTTGCCTCCAATACCTCCTCGCTGCCCATCTCAAAAATTGCCGAGGCGGCTAACCGTCCCGAAAATGTTATTGGGATGCACTACTTCTCTCCCGTCCAAAAGATGCCTCTGCTGGAAATCATCGCTACCGAACAAACAGCGGACTGGGTGATTCAAACCGCTTGTCAGGTTGGGGTGAACCAGGGCAAAAACGTGATTGTAGTCGGTGACGGTCCAGGTTTCTACACCACACGCATTCTGGCCCCGTACATGAATGAAGCATTAAAACTGCTGGAAGAAGGTGCCTCTATTGAATTCCTTGACAAAATCATGAAAGACTTCGGCTTCCCCGTCGGCCCCATGGCACTGTTTGACGAGGTAGGCATCGACGTAGGCGCCCATGTAGCCGAAACGATGTCGCCCATGTTTGCCGAACGTGGCATCGACACCAATAACCGCGCCCAGGAACTTCTGGATGCCGGCTACAAAGGTCGCAAGAATAAGAAAGGGCTCTATCGATACTTTGACGATAAAGACAAAGAGGTAAACACTGACATCTATAAACATTTCGGTGGCTCCAATCGCACCAACTCTGATAAAGAAACGGCCCAACAACGCATGGCCCTCACTATGATCAACGAAGCCGCCTGGTGCCTGCAGGAAGATATCCTTAAATCACCAAATGATGGTGATCTGGGCGCTATCCTTGGCTTGGGATTCCCTCCTTTCCTGGGCGGACCTTTTCGGTATATCGATCAAACTGGAGTGCAGAAGGTGGTTGATCGATTGGAGAAGTTTGAGGGTGAATTTGGACCGCGGTTTAAGTCGGCAGAAATTTTGATTGATTATGCCAAGGACAAGCGAAAGTTTTATGAAGATTAAATCCTATTGAAATTTTCCAAAAATTGTCACAACCTGACGATAGAAAGTAGGGCCTAACGTCAGTTAGGACAGAAAAATCCGCCCTTAAGATAATACCGTTAGGGATTGCACACCAAGGCGTTTACTCTTCCTGCTATTTTTTCCAACATGCATGTGCCGTCACTATGTGACCTGGTCTCGATTTCTATTTTCCATCCCGGATTAACATCCGGGGCTATTTTCTGTCGATTCCAACGAATCTTAATCTTGGTGACCTGCCAAAACCTCACAGTTTTATGAACAGCTTGACATATCTATCATATGCTAAAAAACTGTGCCTTGCCCATTTTGATTTCAATTCCTCAAAAACATGGTGTAGTAAATATCTGTTTTGTTGAAAACCAAAAACTTTGCACTTTTCTGTTTCTCAACTTCGGTATATGAAATTAACTTAGTCCTTATCCAAAAAAAATTTACCTGCATGAACCTTAAAGATTTTGAACGCAATATCAGCTCCACCATCCTGGATAGTGGATATGATTATTTTGTACAGAATGCGGTGGACGGTCTGGAAAAAGTCGCGCCCGGCATGTGGTTGGCCAAGGTGCATGGCTCTGAGATATATACCGTAGAAGTAAACACGCACAAAACAAAAATAAAGGGATGGGAGTGCAATTGTCCATATGATCACAGCCCGATTTGCAAGCATGTGGTAGCACTATTTTATGCTATTGAGGAAAGGATGAATGATGCAAAAACATTCCCCAAAAACAAGAAGAAATCAGCTAAGAAAAACCGGGTGCAGGAAATCTTCAAGAAAACATCCAAAGAAGAACTGCAGGAATTTATTATTGCGCAGTTTGGCCGCGATGCAGGAATCAAAAATGCGTTTATGGCCCATTTTGTTGAATATCTGGATGAAGATCAGCAGCAAAAATACAAAACCATTGTCCGGAATATTTATAAAGCGGCTCAGGGTCCTTACGAATTTATCGACTATTATTCGGCTGCTTCTCTAACTTCACCGTTATATAAACTTGCTGAAAAGGCCAACGATTTACTGGCTGGTGAAAACATAAAGGAAAGTCTGGCCATCTGTAAAGCACTTATTGAAGAAATCCCGGTTTTTCTTAATAACATGGATGACTCGGATGGCTCAGCCGGAGACCTTCTCTATTATGCTTTTGAAACACTTGGGGCTATCGTGCAGCAGGCTCCGCCAATGTTAAAGGATGAACTGTTTACCTATTGCACGGAAGAATTCCCTAAACAAAAATATCATGGCTTTGGCTTTGAGAGTCACTTTCTGCACTATCTCCCGGAACTCATCACTACTGAAGAACAGGAAGAGCAATTCTTTGAGCTGATTGACCGGCAAGTTAAGATTGAGCAAAAAGAATCATATTCTGATTACGGGATCACTCAGCTCATAAAAACAAAAGTTGAGTACCTGTTGAATAGCCGCAGGGAAGATGAGGCCATTAAGTTGATCAAATCACATAAAAACTACCCGGATCTTAGGAAAATGTTGGTTGATAGGGCCATAGCACAAAAAGAGTTCAAGCTTGCTAAAACCCTGTGTCATGAAGGGGTTGAAGCTGCCAAAGAGAAAAATCACCCGGGCATTGTTACCAACTGGCAGCAAAAATTACTGGAGATTTCAAAAATTGAGGAGGATACTCCTGAAGTTCGCCGGTGGGCCGAAAAACTTTTTTTCGAGCATTATTATGCCATGGGCTATTACAGGGAATTGAAAGCCACTTATTCCCAAAATGAATGGCCTGATAAATGTGAAGAACTGATTTCTGCCATAAAAAACAAAAACCGCCAGTGGATACAAGGTTCATCAGGGATTCTTGCAAATATTTACGCAGAGGAAAAACATTTGGACCAATTGCTAAAAGTACTACAGCAGCCGCCTGTACAGCTTTCGTTTATAGATAGCTATGCTTCACTTTTAATAAAGGAGTACCCGAATGAGTTATTGGATATTTATGAAGAGGCCATTACCAACTACGCCACCCAAACCGGTCGTAATATTTATAATGACATTGCAAACTACCTCAAAAAAATGACACAGATTGAGGGTGGAACGGAAAAGGTTCATCAAATTATTAAAGGCTTCCGGCAGCGGTACAGCAATCGTCCTGCCATGATGGAAGTAATGAACAGAAACTTTCCCGGTACGATGCCCAAGTCGCAAAAACCTTAATAACAGAAATGATAACAAAGGGCGACTACCCAATTCTAATCTGCGCCTATTGTAATTTGAAATTAAGGACATCCATTTCCCAATCGAGACATGAGGAAAAATAAGAAATCAGCTCTTATACAATGCCTTTTTCAAATGAATTACAAACCATTTAGGAGTTTTATATAAAAAAGCCGGACCTACTAAAGCCCGGCTTTTAGGAAGGAAGTACAATCAGGTATTTATCCTATTGTACACTGTTAGCCATTTTATAATAATGCTACTACTTAAATCAATAAAACCTAATATTTACAACTTTATTTGTTAGTCCTTGCCAAGACTAAGTGTTGCAGAAAATTATTTTATTAGCATCATTTTTTTAGTCTGAGTGTAATTACCGGCCCTTATCTGAAAGATATAAATACCACTAGTTAGGTTTCTAGCATCAAATGTAACCGTATATCGTCCTGCCGCTTTTTGTTGATTTATTAGAGTCGACACTTTTTGCCCCAATGTATTAAACACTTCAAGTGTAACTTTGCTCGCTTCAGGAAGTCCATACGAGATCTGAGTAGTTGGATTAAATGGGTTAGGATAATTCTGGTTTAGCACAAATGTTTCTGGTAATCCCTCTTGCTCTAAACCTACACTGTTGTTCACAGTAATGGTCGATGAAGAAGTCACCTCATCAAGTCCATCAGAAATTTCCACATCGATGGTATGTTCCCCGTCTTCGCCATCGAGTATCTCCCAAGAAAAGGCCCCTGTCTCAGCGTTTAATGAGGCACCTTCCGGACCATCCAACATTGTAAATACAAGCTCATCACCGTCCGCATCTTCCGCTTCAAAGACAAACTCGAAGAGTTCTCCTTCGTTGGCGGTGGTGTCGGGAAGAATCGTGATAAATTCAGGTAAGCGGTTTACATTTTCTACAGTCAGTGTAGCTGAGTAGGAATCGCTTAATTCTCCGTCAGAAACTTCAACTGTGATGGCATACTCCCCTGCGGATTCGAAATCTGCTTCATAAGAAAGTTCACCGGTTTCTCCGTTTATAGATGCTGCATCCGGTCCTTCTGTTAGACTAAACGTAAGTTCATCACCATCAGGATCTTCTGCCAAAAAAGTAAATTCTAAGGTTTCATTTTCGGCGATGATGGTATCTGGAAGAACAGCAGTAAATGACGGTGGTTCATTGCTAACACTCACAGTTACGGTGGCAGAGGTAGAAGCAGCACCTTCACCATCAGAAACCTCAACTTGAAATGTATATTCTCCAATATCCCCTTCCCAGGTAAGTATACCGGTCTCACTGTCTAAAGAAGCATCTGACGGTCCTTCTTCCAGACTAAACGCAAGATCATCCCCATCCGGGTCTTCTGCCTGGTAGGTAAATTCCAGTAACGTACCTTCTTCTATAGTGGTGTCGGGTAGTACCGCGGTAAAGGTCGGGATGACATTTTCTATTTCCACCACCGTTAAGGTAGCTGATGTTGATGCCGATAGATTACCATCAGAGACCTGAACCTCAATCATATACTCTCCGGAAACGTCCTCACTAACTGCCCAACTAAGAGCTCCTGTTTCTTCATCAATACTTGCTCCATCAGGACCTTCTGCCAGGCTAAAAGCAAGATCATCCCCATCCGGGTCTTCTGCTTCGTATGTGAAGTTCAGCGTTTGCCCGCTATTGATCGATCCATCTTGCAACACCGTTGAAAATGCCGGAGGGCGATTCACATTATTAACCGCAATAGTAGCCGTGGTTGTATCTGCTTGGGTTCCGTCGGTTACGCGGGCTCTCAGGGTATAGGTTCCGGCAGCTTCAAAATCAGGTGTGTAAGTAAGTACTCCCGTTTCCGAGTCGATGGAGGCTCCTTGGGGACGCTCAATAAATGAAAAGGTCAAACTATCTCCATCGGGATCGTCTGCAACATAGATAAAGGTTAGTTCACTATTTTCATCTATGGCCGTATCGGGCAGTACTTCCGTAAACTGAGGGGGCTGACTCACTTCAAGTACAGACACTGTTGCAGTAGTAGTTTCTGTACCACCTCGTCCATCCGTAACCCCTACACTAACGGTATATTCTCCGACCGAACCAATTTCGGTACTCCATTCCAGCTCGCCGGTTTCTTCATTCAGGGTAGCGCCGTCCGGGGCTTCTTCCAGGGTATAGGTAAGATCATCGCCATCCCCGTCCGACGCATTATAGGTGAACGTTAATGTCTGCCCTTCCCCTATCGTGGTATCAGATAACACCGAAGTAAATTCCGGTTCCTGATTCACATTTGTTATGGTAAGTGTGGAAATAGTGGTATCCGATAATAATCCGTCGCTCACCATAATATGAAGCTCATGACTTCCTGCCATATAATAGCCTGCTGTGTATGTGAATACTCCAGATTGCTCATTTATAAATGCACCATTTGGGGCCTGTAGTATGGAAAAGGCTATTTCATCCTCATCTACATCGGTAGCCGCGTAAGTAAAGCTTAGATTCTGGCCCTCCGCCATGGACGTATCAGGTAAAACTTCTGTAAATTCCGGAGGAAAATTAATGCTGACTACGGCAGTGTCTGTGACGGGATGTTGAACCCGGCCGTCACTCGCCCCTACAATAAATGTATAATCGCCGGAAGCCTCAGCTCCAGCAGTCCATTCCAGCTCGCCAGTTAAAGCATCTATAGTGGCACCGGCGGGGCCACTTTCCAGTGAATAAACCACCTCATCTTCATCAGCATCTGTAGCTGAGTAGGTAAAACTCAATGTTTGAGTAGCACCGATGGATGTATCTGGCATGGTTATAGCAAATTCAGGCGCACGATTCACATCATTAACCGTAACGCTGGAAGTATCAGACGTAGTAGTCGTTCCGTCACTTATTTCAACAACTAAATCAAAGGAGCCGGCTGCTTCAAAATCGGGGGTGTATGAAAGATCACCGGTACTGGCGTCAATAACTGCTTCCTCCGGTCCCTCAGTAATAGAAAAAGACAACTCATCCCCATCCGGATCACTGGCTTCATATGTAAAGGTTAATTCTTCATTCTCATCAATGGTGGTATCGGGAAGTGCCTCTGAAAATACCGGTGGACGATTTACATTATTAATGGTAACAGTAGCGGTCGATGAGACTGAATTATCTTCATCACTTACTTCTACCGTAATATCGACCGTGCCGGCCTCATCAAAACCGGGAGTGTAGGAAAATGTGCCAGTTTGCCCATCAATTGCAGCACCTTCCGGACCTTCAGACAAAGTAAATAAAAGATGTTGGCTATCAATATCACTTGCCTCAAAGGTATAGTTCAGCTCCTCGTTTTCGTCGATGGTGGTATCCGGTAGTGCTTTGCTAAACTCCGGTGGCGCATTTACATCATTAATAGTTAAAGTAGCTTCGGTGGAGACCTCATCGGTGTCATCACTTACTTTTATAGAGATCGTTGCTGTACCGGCATCCTCATATCCCGGTGTAAATGAAAGCTCACCGGTGGCCTCATCCAATGAAGCACTTTCAGGCGCTTCCACGATGGAATAGCTTAGATCATCTCCATCAGGATCTGTGGCCACATAGCTATAGATAAGCTCTTCATTTTCATCAATCGTCGTATCCGGTAAGGCTTTGGTAAATTCAGGGGCACGGTTTACGTTGTTGATGGTGATTGTAGTGGAAGTAGTTACAGCGTCGGTGCCATCGCTTACTTGCACCGTAATATCCTCAGTTCCCGCCTCGTCATAACCAGGCGTATATGAGAATTCCCCGGTATTGGCGTCAATAGCAGCGCCTTCCGGTCCTTCCGTAATGGAAAAGGTGAGATCGTCGCCGTCTTCATCGGTAGCCGTGTAGGTGAAGGTTAGTTCTTCATTTTCATCAATAGTGGTATCGGACATTACTTCACTAAAAGAGGGCGCTATGTTAACTTCAGTTATCGTAATGGTTGCCGTTGTATTGGCAGTTAATGTGGCGTCGGATACTTCTACAGTAATATCTACATTCCCTGCCTCATTATTTCCTGGTGTGTAAGAGAGAAGACCGGTCTGCGAATCAATGGTAGCATCTTCAGGTCCATCAGTTATTGAATAAGTTAAATCATCCCCATCTAAATCAGTTGCTTCATATGTATATAACAACTCTTCATTTTCGCTAATAGATGTATCTGGTAATACCGAAGTAAATTCAGGGGCTACATTTACATTATTAATGGTAATTGTTGAAAAGCTCGTATCGGAAGCTGTTCCATCACTTACTTCAACTTTAATGATTTTAGTTCCTGCATCTTGATATCCAGGCGTATATGAGAAATCACCAGTAGAAGTTCCGATACTCGCATCGTCTGGGCCCTCAATAATTGAAAAACTAAGATCATCATCGTTTGCATCTGAAGCAGTATAGGTAAACAATAATTCTTCTCCTTCATCTATCCCAATATCACCGAGTTCACTTTCGAATACCGGTGCATCATTAACTCCTGTTCCTTCCAGAGTTATATTAAGAGGTGAATCCTCATTTGTTCCATCATGGGTAAGCTGAAGTTCAGCTGTATGTGTGCCTTCAGCATCAGGTGTATATTCAACTCTAACTGTATCTTTTCCGCCTGCGGAAATTTGCATAGAACTTCCATCAGTAATACTAAACTTATCGTTATTCGTACCAGCAATAGCTCCCTCAACCGATAAGGTGGCAGTACCAATATTTTCAATAATCACTTCATTTTCTTCTGTACTGTTAATACTGATATCACCAAAATTAATACTTGTTGAGCTTAAACTTATCCCAGGCTCTTCCTCTACTTCATTGGGCAATACTACCAACACAAAGCCCTCTGACAACACCCCATTTTCTTCCGAAGGCGTAAACTCTCCATTAAAAGAGGCTAAATCCTTACTAACTATACTCCCTCCAAACCTATCTTTCACCGTAAATGTACCATAATCATCCAGTACTGAATGATCCCATGTAATAGTTATCGGCCCCTCATCACTTGCTGGTGCATAACTAAACTCAAATTCTTTTTCCGAAATGTCATTGGCTCGGTATTTAGTGAAATAATCATCGCCTCCTACTGAAAGACGGCTATCAAAAGCCCCGGAAGGTGGAGCTGGAGGAGCATATTGGTCTAAGCCATCCACAAATGAACTACTTCCATCCGGATGTATCCCTACTGTTAATGCCTTGCTATTGGTACCATCTGATACCGTAAATGGCACCGAAAATTGCTGGGCCAGTACATTACCCGTGGTAGTTACAAATGATAAAATGAGCGAAACAAATAGAATCTTTTTTAACATATATACCCTGAATTAGAAGTTTGTATTTCTTACTCCTTTCCTATTCAAGCACCTGCAGAAAAAAAGCCGAACTTTTTTAAAGTCCGGCTTTCATCCCATCATTCCCCTAATTTTAAATCTCCTATTTCAACAATACCATACGCTTGGTTTGCACGAAGTCCTCCGCCTTGATTCGGTACAGGTACATACCGCTGGATAGCATCGAGGCATCAAAGCGTACTTCATGGAACCCGGCGGACTGCTCTTCGTTCACCAGTGTTTGCACCAGCTGACCCATTACGTTAAAGATTTCTACCCGCACTTCTGATTTTTCCGGCAGGGCATAACGGATGGTCGTCTCTGGGTTAAAGGGGTTGGGATAGTTTTGCAAGAGTTGGTACTCCTCAGGGGTACCTAATAGTTCCAGTTCTGTAAGCGCCTGGACTATTACCCGAGTGGTAGAACTTTGCAATTGTAGCTTCCGCCCACCTTCCAATACCGTTTCACGGGGAGGAGCCTGCCCTCCGTATTCGGTAAGCTTAAATACTTCCTTGCTGGTCTGATCCGAAAAACCCAAAGTGAAAGTGACAGGAACTTCTGCCTGCTGTACCTTGATGGTAATACTGTCCCGTGCCAGCCACCAACGGTCACTATTCAAACGAGCATCAAAAGCACCTTTAGGCGGAAGAGGAGGAAGTATAACTTGCTGGTTATCTATCGCTTTTTCCATTTCAGCACCGGTCTCACCAAAGTACAAGGTCATACCCTGTTGGTCTCCGCTATGCACCTGAACCTGATGGTAGCTGCCTGACAAGACTTGTTGCAGGCTTGGCTCTTTACTTTTGGCCAATGGTGCGGGCTCAATACTCACTGTGCCGGCATCGCTGGTGCGCAGCCAATAGCCATGCCCACCATTCAGCCCGTCGGCCGATTGATATACCCCGTTAAAACCAAACATCGTTCCCGGAATTACAATCCCTTCAGAATCCTCTAACTGGCAGGACGGGATACAACCAGCATGACCAGATATCAAGTTCCATCCTTCTTGCAAAGTACGATCAACTTTATCTACCGTTGTACCGGTATAGCTCACCTCTTCGGATTGGCTAAATCGCAGCCAGTAGCCCTCACCCATGCCCAATGTATCGCTGACGTAATAGGTGCCATCAAACCCAAACAGAGTGCCAGAAATAGCATCACTGAATAGTTCACTAAAGTGTTCGTGATCCTCTTCTAAAGCGAGGCCAACCAGGTTCCAGCCCTCTGCATAACTGACCTCGTATTCTTCAAATAAGCTATGAGTAATGACGATATCTGTCAGTTCATCTTCGGATATATTCACATGGGAATACTCAGCCATATTTAATTGGTTAATGCCTGCACTGGGCGAATTTAGCACAACCACGCCTTCTTGCGGAAGGGCCGCTGGATCCCACGAAATACTCAAACTGGTCGTGCCCGAGGCTCCGCGCAGTCGCACCGGCCACTCGGTGGAAGTGGATGTGGTAGGTTGGTAAAAACGCAGGTAATCTTCATCGCCAAAACGGATGCGTGCATCAAAAGCACCCGTGGGAGGGGCCGGAGGTGCATATTGGTCGTAAGCCGCATCGTAACCGGTGGTAGCATCGGGAGCGGTACCGATGGTGAGCGTAGTGGTATGGTCCACATCATCGGAAACAGATAGCATGATCGAATAGTCCGCATTATTGGGCAGCCCTTCCCCTTCCTCAAGAATGATGGGCTCACTTTGCAGGGTTAAATCTGCAAGAGCAGGATTGGTTACTAGCGCAGTATATGTTCCATAATCAGATTCAGAAACAGAAGTGATGGTTATTTGCTTAGAGGTTTCTCCATTCAATACGGTTCCGTCTTTATACCATTGATACTCATTCCCTTCATAATCCAGGTTTATCCCAAAAGTTATAGAAGAGCCTTCAGGTGCAGCAAGCGTATCCCGTTCTCCAAAGGGTTTTTGAGGGTTATACCAAAAATAATTTGCTACATCTTTATTCGGCACTAAATCGTCAAAAGTAAACTTAGCATCCCATACCTCCAGACCCCATAAATTAGATAAACTACTTAAATCAGGTAGCGAATCTAAATTTGTTCGGTATAGATATAAATCACTTAGCCGGGTAAGATTGGTAAATTCTGACGGGACTGCTCCTTTTATCAAATTATCACTTAGATCTAACATCCATAGGTTTGTCAAATTTCCTATCGTTGCAGGAATTTCGCCTACAAATTCATTCCCATCCAGATCTAACTCCCTCAAGTTAGTTAAATTCCCCAGTCCTGATGGTATAGTACCCCCGAAATCATTGTCATCCAGATATAAGGACTCCAAGCTTTGCACATTACTTACATCAACAAGTACCTGCGGGTCTAACTGGTTGTCATTCAGACGAAGTTGCTCCAGGGGCAGGTTTTCAAAACTTGCAGGCATCGTCCCTTCAAACTGGTTATAATCCAACTCTAAACTGCGCAAATTAGGCAGATTGGCTAATGCTGAAGGTATCTCTCCTTGAAACCCATTCCAACCAAGATCTAAACCTCTCAAGCTGGATATAGCACTAACATCGGTCATTACCTGTGGATCCAACTCATTGCTACTCAAGTATAAATAATCTATCGAAAGACTGGAAAATGCAGAAGGAATACTGCCTTCAAATTGATTTCCAGAAAGATTTAACGTTCTTAGATTCGCAAGATTGGCCAGCCCTGGAGGTATCGTGCCTCCAAAATTATTATAGGAAAGATATACTCTTTCAAGGCCTACCATATCTTGTACTACATCGAATACTTGTCTATCCAGTTGGTTACTGCTAAGATTTAAGTATGTCAATGGCAGATTAGAGAAACTCTCCGTAAGCGTACCTTCTAAATCATTATTGGATAGGTTTAAACTTTCCAACTGTGTTAAATTGGATAACTCTTCTGGGATGGTTCCGGTGAGTTCATTGCTACGTAAGGTCAAGTAAGTAAGACTTACTAAATCACCTATTTCTTCAGGAATGCTATCCTTAAAATCATTATTTCCCAGACTCAAATAATTCAGACTTGTAAGCTGCCCGATTTCTGCCGGTATAGGACCATTTAGATTATTACCATATAGATCTAATACTTGAAGGGCTGTTAAGTCCTCTATGGCTTCGGGAAGTTCACCACTCAAGTTATTGTATCTTAAATTTAACTCTACCACCCGTCCACTAAAACCTACAGTTACGCCTTCCCAAGTATCAAGCGGACCTTCCAGCCAATTTGTATTGGTATTCCAGTTTGGGCCTTCGGTAGCATTGTATAACGCAACGAGCGCTAATGAATCAGCTTCTACTGCTCCGTCCTGTAACAGTGAAATAGGCTCGCTCTCCAGTATTAAATCCGGGAGGGCAGGGTTAGTCACTTCGGCTATATAAGTGCCGTAATCACTTTCAGTAACATGAGAGATAGTGATTTCCGTATCTGTTGCTCCTTCCAGAAGCACCCCATTCTTGTACCATTGATATTGATTGCCTTCGTAGTCCAGATCAATGCTAAGGGTAAGGGTTTCCCCAAGTTCTGGCTCCAGTAGTTGCGGGTTGCCAAAAGGCTTTTGAGAATTGTAATAGAAATTATTGGGGACGTCTTTGTTGGGCACCAAATCATCAAAAGTAAATTTTGCTTGCCATACATCCAATGTCCATAAATTTGACAAAGCACTTAAGTCAGGCAATGAATCTAAATTTGTTTGGTATAGATATAAACCATTAATCTCGGCAAGATTATTGAATTCTTCTGGAACTTCTCCAATCAACTCGTTGTAACTTAGATTTAAATAATTAAGATTCGACAAATTTCCTAATTCAGCAGGAATTTCCCCTTCAAACTCATTCCTTTCCAGATATAAATCCTCCAGGTCGTTTAAATTACCGAGTTCTGGTGGTATGTCACCTCCGAAATCATTGTCATTCAGATATAAAGATACTAAGCTCTCCATATTGCTTACGTCAATCAATACCTGTGGATCTAACTGATTACCATTTAAACGCAGATACTCCACAAGCAGGTTTTCAAAACCGGAGGGAATGGTTCCCTCAAACTGATTATAATCCAACTCTAAACTGCGCAAATTGGATAGATTAGCTAATGCAGAAGGTATCTCTCCTTGAAAACCATTAGAACTAAGATCTAAACCTATCAAGCTGGATATGGTACTCACATCGGTCATTACCTGTGGATCCAACTGGTTGCTACTTAGATATAAATACGTTAGCGGAAGATTGGAAAAACCTGAAGAAATACTTCCTTCAAACTGATTTCCAGATAGATCTAACTCCACCAAGTTGGTTAGATTTTCCAGCCCTGAAGGTATCGTGCCCCCAAAATTATTATACCCAAGATACAAGCTTTCAAGGCTTGTAATATCATGTACCACATCTAATACCTGTCTATCTAACTGATTACTGCTAAGATTTAAATACGTCAACGGAAGATTAGAGAAACCCTCTGCAAGCGTTCCTTCTAAATCATTGTATGACAGGTTTAAACTCTCCAAATGTGTTAAATAGACTAACTCTTCAGGGATACTATCCGAAAACTCATTGCCACCCAAACTTATATAAATCAGTCTCTTAATTTGACCAATTTCTACCGGTATCGAACCACTTAAGTTGTTACCATACAGATTTAATATTCGTAAAACATCTAAATCTCCGATCTCTGATGGGATCTGACCGCTCAAGTAATTATACTGCAAACTTAACTCCACCACCCGGCCAAAGGCATTGGTGGTTACGCCTTCCCACGTACTTAGGGGGCCGTCCAGCCAATTATTGTTGTTATTCCAGTTAGGGCCACCTGTGGCATTATACATTGCAACCAAGGCCAGCGAATCAGCTTCTACCTCCTCTTCATATCCTTCGGGTACAACGGCTATCGGCTCACTCGCCAACGTTAAATCCGGGAGAGAAGCGTTGGTCACTTCGGCTACATAGATCCCATAATCACTTTCGGTAATATGAGAAATACTTATTTCCGTAGCTGTTTCTCCTTCCAGCAGTACCCCATCTTTGTACCATTGGTATTGATTGCCTTCGTAATCCAAATCAATACCAAACATGATGCTTTCTCCAAGTTCCGGTTCCAAAAGTTGCGGGCTTCCAAAAGGTTTTTGAGGATTGTAGTAGAAATTATCAGCAACGTCTTTATTGGGTACTAAATCATCAAAAGTGAATTTTGATTGCCATAGATCCAACGTCCATAAATTAGTTAATGCACTTAAATCCGGTAAATAGTCCAAGTCAGTGTCAAGTAGGTATAAATATCTTAGATTAGGGAGATTTGTAAATTCATCTGGAATTGCACCGTTTAGTGGGTTGTTTGATAAATCTAACCTTTCCAGGTTCGTTAAGTTAGACAGTTCCACCGGCACATTACCCGGTAAATTATTACTCCACAGATATAGCCTCTCAAGACTCTCTATATTACTCACATCTGTTAGTATTTGTTGATTTAATTGGTTGTTGGAAAGATTTAAATAGGTTAATGATAAATTGCTAAAACCAACTGGAAGGCTCCCTGTCAACTGATTCCCATAAAGGCCTAAACCTCTAAGATTTGTAAGATTGGTCAGTTCTGAAGGGATCGTCCCTCCAAAGTTATTATCTCCTATATATAAATCTACTAAGCTAGAAATAGTACTTACATCAGCTAATATCTCTCGGTTCAATTGGTTCCTGCTAAGGTTTAAATACGTCAATGGAAGATTAGAGAAGCTCTCTGCAAGAGCACCTTCTAAATCATTGTTGGACAGGTTTAAACTCTCCAGTTGTGTTAAATCAGCTAACTCTTCAGGAATACTACCCGAAAACTCATTATTCCCAAGACTTAAATAGCGCAGTTTGGTAAGCTGACCAATTTCTTCCGGTATAGAACCACTAAAATTATTACCATAGAGGTTTAATATTCGTAAGGCATCTAAATCTCCGATCTCTGAGGGGAGCTGACCGTTCATAGTTTCCCAATTATATCGCAGGCTTAACTCCACCACCCGGCCAAAGGCATTGGTGGTTACTCCTTCCCAAGTACTTAGTGGTCCGTCCAGCCAGTTGTTGTTGGTGTTCCAGTTGGGACCGCCCGTAGCATTATACAACGCTACCAGGGCCAGCGAATCAGCTTCTACGGCTTCTTCATAACCTGCGGGCACCACGGCTATGGGCTCACTCGCCAGCGTTAAATCCGGGAGAGCAGGGTTGGTCACTTCGGCTACATAGATCCCATAATCACTTTCGGTAATATGAGAAATGCTTATTTCCGTAGTTGTTTCTCCTTCCAGTAGTACTCCATCTTTGTACCACTGATATTGATTGCCATCGTAATCCAGATCTACCCCAAAGGTGATGGTTTCCCCAAGTTCTGGCTCCAGTAGTTGCGGGTTGCCAAAAGGCTTTTGGGGATTGTACCAGAAATTATTGGCGACGTCTTTGTTGGGTACCAAATCATCAAAAGTGAATTTTGATTGCCATAGATCCAACGTCCATAAATTAGTTAATGCAGTTAAATCCGGTAAATAGTCCAAATCTGTATCGTACAGATATAAATACCTTAGATTAGAAAGGGTTGTAAACTCATCGGGTATTGCGCCGTTTAGTGGATTATCAGACAGATTTAATCTTTCTAAGTTAGTTAGATTAGCGAGTTCTACAGGTACTGTACCAGAGAGATTATTATTGGTAAGATATAATGTCTCAAGGCTCTCTATTGTACTTACATCAACCAATACCTGCTCATCTAAGTTGTTCGAATTTAGGCGTAGATAATCTAATGGCAAGTTTTCGAAACCTGGCGGAATAGTTCCTTCAAACTGATTATACGCCAGATCTAAACGGCGCAAATTTGGTATATTCGCTAAATCTACGGATATCGTACCACCAAAAGAATTGCCTCCGATATATAACGATTCGAGAGTCTCTATCGCGCTTACATCGGTCATCACCTGTCGGTCTAATTGGTTGTTGGAAAGATTCAAATAGGTTAATGATAGGTTGCTAAAACCAGAAGGAATACTTCCATCAAACTGATTTCCTGATAGGTCTAAAACTACCAAGTTTATTAAGTTTGATAGCTCTGAAGGTATCGTACCGCCAAAATTATTCTCTCCTGCATATAATATCACTAAACTTGAAATGCTACTTATATCGATTAATACTTGTCGATCCAAGTTATTATCATCAAGTCTCAGGTAACTTAATGAAAGACTACCAAATCCGGGAGGTGTTCCTCCTTCTAATTCATTCCCAAGAAGATCTAATTCTACAAGATTGGAAAGAGAGCCTACCCCTTCAGGGATACTTCCACCAAAATCATTATCCCGGAGGTATAATCCTTCCAAAGTTGAAATGTTACTCACTACAGACAGTACTTGCCGATCTAACTGGTTTCCACTTAGTTGAATATATCTCAATGGCAAGTTGGAAAGGCCTTCCGGAATGGTACCTGTGAGCTCATTATATGGCAGAGTTAATTGTATTAACTCGCTTAGATTAGCTATTTCCTGTGGTAACTCCCCGCTTAAATTATTACTCCAAAGATATATGCTTATTACTCTCCCTTCTTCATTCAGATCAACTCCATACCAGGTATTCAAAGGCCCATCCAGCCAATTCTCATTGTTGTCCCAGTTATCCCCATTTGTAGCATTATATAAAGCAACCAAAGCCAGGGAATCGGTTTCATTGGCTTGCACTTCCATCCCCGCCGCCTGATCCATATTCATCGCTCTTACTTCTTCATCGGATTTTTTCCTTTTTTCGGACCATGCTCTATTTCCGTAACCTTCTTCTGCCTTTCGCTCTTCCTGCAAATACTCTCTTTCTGTATCTAATCCAGGATGTACCGGATTTTCTTGTCCGTTTTGATATGAAAGTCGGTTTCCATTTTGTATTAATTGTCCCCTTGGAATTTCTGCATTTCTATTCTGGAACTGTTGTATATCAATGCCTTCAAATTTCACCTTTGGTTTTTCCGTCTGAAAGGTTGCTCGAATATTTTTTAAAATCTCTTCTTCTCTTTCCTTTCTTTCCTGCTCATGCCTTTCTTTATCACGCTGGCCGGCTTGCTGCATATACCGTCTTTCATCATCTGATTCTGAGCTTACTTTTAGCTGTTGCCTTTCGTACTCCTCCTTAAGCTTTTTGACCTTTTCCCGAATTTGTCCATTTTCTACTTTCTCGGTCTCAAAAGTTGCCCTGATCTTTTCCAGTATTTCCTGTTCTTTCTCCTTTATCTTCTCTTCATACCTTTCTTTTTCATCCTCCTGCATGTTCCGGTATTCAGGGGTATTTCCATTTCCCTCTAACTTTTCTTGCTCATATGCAGGCTGAGTTGCCTTTTCCTTCCGCCCCAATGGAGGTTGTGGTGATATCTGTTTTTTCTTTTTTAGCAGACTTTTTTCCCTGAACAAATATTCTGCCTGCTGCAGTATTTGTTGTTCTTCCTGCTGCAGGCGCCCATAATCTTCTACCCGATCATTCCGGGTTTTAAAGAGTTTCCTAAGGCTTTTTTTGAACAACGCTCTATATGCGGCTGTATCAATGACACCATCTTTATAATACGATGCTGCATTTGCTTCCATAGCCTTTATAACTGTTTTCTCCAATTCAAGCTGGACCTCTTCTAAACCAACTTTTTCTGTTTTCCTTGCTTTATCCTGTGCCAAAGCTGGTACTGTAAACATCCCCGCAAAAACCAGCAAAAGTGCTAATGCCCTAATAATTGTTACGCTTTTATTTTGTACCTGCTTTTTTTTAATGGATAGTGGATTAGCCATGAATATACCCTGTAATTGGAATTTGTGTATTTATGGCTCCTTACCTACTTCCACCACTGCAGAAAAAAAGCCGAACTTTTTTGTTCGGCTTCTATCCCATCCCTGCCCCTAATTTTGATTTCTCTATTTCAACAATACCATACGCTTGGTTTGCACGAAGTCCTCCGCCTTGATTCGGTACAGGTACATACCGCTGGATAGCATCGAGGCATCAAAGCGTACTTCATGGAACCCGGCGGACTGCTCTTCGTTCACCAGTGTTTGCACCAGCTGACCCATTACGTTAAAGATTTCTACCCGCACTTCTGATTTTTCCGGCAGGGCATAACGGATGGTCGTCTCTGGGTTAAAGGGGTTGGGATAGTTTTGCAAGAGTTGGTACTCCTCAGGGGTACCTAATAGTTCCAGTTCTGTAAGCGCCTGGACTATTACCCGAGTGGTAGAACTTTGCAATTGTAGCTTCCGCCCACCTTCCAATACCGTTTCACGGGGAGGAGCCTGCCCTCCGTATTCGGTAAGCTTAAATACTTCCTTGCTGGTCTGATCCGAAAAACCCAAAGTGAAAGTGACAGGAACTTCTGCCTGCTGTACCTTGATGGTAATACTGTCCCGTGCCAGCCACCAACGGTCACTATTCAAACGAGCATCAAAAGCACCTTTAGGCGGAAGAGGAGGAAGTATAACTTGCTGGTTATCTATCGCTTTTTCCATTTCAGCACCGGTCTCACCAAAGTACAAGGTCATACCCTGTTGGTCTCCGCTATGCACCTGAACCTGATGGTAGCTGCCTGACAAGACTTGTTGCAGGCTTGGCTCTTTACTTTTGGCCAATGGTGCGGGCTCAATACTCACTGTGCCGGCATCGCTGGTGCGCAGCCAATAGCCATGCCCACCATTCAGCCCGTCGGCCGATTGATATACCCCGTTAAAACCAAACATCGTTCCCGGAATTACAATCCCTTCAGAATCCTCTAACTGGCAGGACGGGATACAACCAGCATGACCAGATATCAAGTTCCATCCTTCTTGCAAAGTACGATCAACTTTATCTACCGTTGTACCGGTATAGCTCACCTCTTCGGATTGGCTAAATCGCAGCCAGTAGCCCTCACCCATGCCCAATGTATCGCTGACGTAATAGGTGCCATCAAACCCAAACAGAGTGCCAGAAATAGCATCACTGAATAGTTCACTAAAGTGTTCGTGATCCTCTTCTAAAGCGAGGCCAACCAGGTTCCAGCCCTCTGCATAACTGACCTCGTATTCTTCAAATAAGCTATGAGTAATGACGATATCTGTCAGTTCATCTTCGGATATATTCACATGGGAATACTCAGCCATATTTAATCGGTTAATGCCTGCACTGGGAGAACTTAACGTAACCACGCCTTCTTCGGGAAGGGCCGATGGATCCCAGGAAATACTCAAACTGGTCGTGCCCGAGGCTCCGCGCAGTCGCACCGGCCACTCGGTGGAAGTGGATGTGGTAGGTTGGTAAAAACGCAGGTAATCTTCATCGCCAAAACGGATGCGTGCATCAAAAGCACCAGTGGGCGGGGCCGGCGGGGCATATTGGTCGTAAGCCGCATCGTAACCGGTGGTAGCATCGGGGGCAGTTCCAATGGTGAGCGTGGTCGTGTGGTCCACATCATCGGAGACGGTGAGAACCAGGGTAAAATCATCATTCAATTCTTCGTCATCAACAATGTTTAAGTCATCTGGCCAGCCATCGGGAGTCGTTCGTATCATCTCGCCCCCTTGCTCTTGCCAAAGAACCCCATCATCCCAGGGCGTAATCGTAAATAACTCAGATTCGTCTGCATTTAACCCGGCTGGGTCAAATTGACTTTCTACAAAGGTTACAAATCCTCTAAGATTCACCGTTTCCCCGGCTTCCGGGGGCACATACGCCCCATCTTCTACTCTTCGAAAATTATATCCCTGGCGATATGTATTTCTATCATTCCTGTACCTAAGCGACATATCTTTTGTGTAGAGTTTAACCCCCCCGTCATTTACATAAAACCAGGGCCGGTTTCCATCATTATTCAGGCTCCCATTTTCTTCTACTGTTGTCTGTTCAATGTGAACATATCTATTTACATACTTTGTGTAGTTTTCCAGATTTGTTTTAAAGCCACTGCCCGAGGGCTCTATTAATGCATCGGCTGAAATGATTGTAGGTTCGAGGAGATGCTGGTATTCAGGAAAATGGTTAAATACATCTCCTCTAAAAATGACACTGTCCGGCTCAAACTGTACCTCGTTCAGATAATAAGCCAGCCTTCCCTTAATCCTAACAACATCCCCCCAAGTGAACTGCTCTATTTGCGTTAATACATCGAAATAAGAAACCACATGCATATACATGCCATCCTTACCCGAAGTGTTTGCAGAAGTATCCACCACAAAAGTGTGTAACCGATTAATATCAACAGTTAAAGCCGGGTTATATCCTGCATATCCCGAGTTCTTCGGCTCGGAAAGAATAACCGCGGTAAAAGTTACATCTTCCCCAACTTTGGGGTGATTGGGGATATCATTAACCGAATTCAACTGATCATATGTATTCAGTTCTCGTACTGTGACTTCCTGGTATTCTTTTACCGGCGGGGTACCCGGCTCTGAAAGTATTTCCAGATCATCGGGCCAATCCTGGGGAGTCGTTCTGACTAAACTACCATCCTGCTCTGTCCATAACACGCCATCATCCCAGGGTGCAATGGAAAATAATCCATCCGTTGTATTTACTTTGATGCCGCCTTGATCTGTATTCGCGTGATAGAGTTCTACAAATCCGCTTATATTGATCTCGGAACCTGCAATCGGCGCATCGAAAACCCCATCTTCTTCCCGTCTCAGGTTATACCCTGTTCGATATTGATCCCATTTATTTTCGTATCGAAGGGAAGTGGAACGGAAATATACTTGTCCATCACTATTCTGAAAATAGAACCAGGGCGTACCGGTTGAAGATGGCTTACTATCCTCAACCGTAGCCGACTCCACTTTTACGTATCGGTTTACATACTTGGTATAGTTATCAAGGTTGATTTGTTGGCCGTCTCCGGTCATCTGGTTCAATTCATCGGTAGTAATGACAGTTGGCTCCAGTAGATCTGCATATTCTTCCATTCCATCAGATATACTTCCAACAAACTCCACATTGGTAGGGACTAACTGAACTTCATTATTGAAAAAATTGTGGATTCCCGTAATGGTTACAATATCCCCCCGTCTGAAATCTTCAATCTGTTCCATCACCTCGCCGTCAGAAACCACTTGCATATACATGCCGTCTTTCCCCATGGTGTTGGCAGAAGTATCTACTACAAAAGTGTGCAGCCGATTGATCATATCGGTATCCGGATTATAACCGGCCAGCCCGGAGTTTTTGGGATGAGAAACGATGACGGCTGTAAAGATTACTTCTTCACCCGCCAGGGGATGGTTTGGTATGTCATTAACAGAATTAAGCTGATTGTATGTATTGAGGTCGCGGATAGTTATATCTCCTCCATCTCGAATAGCTAACTCGATATCTACAATGAATTCACTGTTTACCGGATCGTTCGTACTTATTTGAATTTCACCTCTATATACTCCCGGATCGAGATCAATGTTTTCAGGTCCAAAAAACACCTCCAGATCTTGTTCATCTCCGGCAGGTATCACCCCACTTGTTGGCTCTATATGTACAAACTCCGGCACACTACTTGTTACGGTACCCAACCAAGAAATCTGAACCAATTCCCCTGGTTCTTCTCCTCCTAATACTCCTAATAAAGTCGTATTTCCTGTCTCAAGATTAACAGCTCGTAACTCCGGTTGACCGGAATCAATATTAAAAGCTGCCATATACATGATATCTGTAGCGGCATCATAACTCATGCCCTGCCCGAAATTTGCATCAAAACCTATCGGACCAACCGCACTGGCTTCGGCAGTCTCTTTATCAATCACAAACAATTGATCTGTTACTATATCATAGGTATACAGGTTACCATCTCCCGCTACCGACAACGCAATAGCTCCCGCTACGTCAGCCACTTCACCTATCAATGTTGAAGTGGCGTTATAAATATCAATGATATATAGGTAGGAGAATTCTATATCGGTGGATATCCCATAATACAATTCGTTGAATGGGTCATAGGTCATGCCACTTAACCCTTCTGGCACATCCAGGCTTCCAAGATATGTAATCGCACCGGTTTCCAGATCGGTTTTATATAACTCATCTCCTTCTACATGGTAAGCAATAGTTGGATCCGAGCCGTCTAATGTACCACCTCCTGGAAAATTCTCATTTGGAAAACCACCAATTGGAGTAAGAATTTCGGCTTCCCCTAAATCAAATGAAACAATTTGTCCTGAAAGCGACTCTGCACCATAGGCCAAAACCCCTAATTCTTTAAAATCTATAGACTTTGCTCTTTTTTTTGTCATTCTTGACTGGGGAGCCTTACCAAAAGAATGGTGATATTCACTGTTGGAAAAAGATTGAAGCAGCGGCCCATTCTTTGTGAGCTCTTTAACTTTGGTCGTAAATTCATCAAAGCTTTTATCTCGAACCTGAACGTTGAAGTTAAGGTCACTACCTCCTGTAACATTACTAATATGTAAGTTTTCGATTTTTGTTTGGCTGGAAACCATTTCAACATTAAAGGCTTCCGGAGTAACCACAGCAATAGGAGGAAGAATAGAAGATGCTACTAAAGATATTTCTACTTCACTTTCATCGGGATCGTCGCTATTAATTGTTAAAGTCCCTTCACGAGTTCCTTCTGATTCAGGATAATATATTACCTCTACATCCACAGAATCACCTGGGCTTAGATCAAAAGAAGTTGTATCAATAGAAAACTCTGCTACGTCCAAGATAATATCAGTGACAGAGAGTAAATGGGTGCCTTCATTGTAAACGGTTAAAATTTGAGAACCGGTTTCGTCAACAAATACCTCGCCAAAATCTAAGTAGGAATCAGATACTGCAATATCCTGAATTCCCGTCACATCAACTGTAGCTTCTATTGTGGTCAAAAGTTTATTTGGATCATTGGATGCTAAATCCAGAACCGAAGTATACTCTCCTGTTTCCAAGCCATTTACATCGAAGGTAAAATCAACATCAGTATTATCCCCAGCAGCCAGACTTGCCTCTACAGGATTGATATCTGTAATAAATTGTGGTGCTTTGGAAAAGCTAATAGCCAATTCATCATGAACATATTCACTATTAAAAACTACCTGCAACCCATCAGTACCATCTGTATTTTCTAAACCAATGGTAGAGGTGTTAGTTGGGTCTGACATTGATTGGAATTGAAGCTTTATTGTACCGTTACTTGAAAGCAATGCCTGGAAAGTGTAAGAGAATTCATCATTGTCGTAGCTATAATGCGTAATCTCATTAAATTGTATGATGAACTGTCCTGACTCATTATGGTACTCATAAAAGATTTCTCCACCTTCGGATGGGTTAAGATCATCCCAAAACATTGCTATTAAATTATTTGGTCCACTCGAATCAGGAATTGGAGTATTCGCAAGCACGTACAATAATTGGTCATCAAAACTTAGCAAGCCATTTGAAGTAAGATATGCTTCACTATAAGAAACACCATAAAAAGGAAACTCAAATGGCAAGGTTATTTTAATATAATCATCATCACCTAAGTTCACGGATGTACCGGTCTCTGAAATATCTACCCAATTAAAAACCGGGCCTCCGATTTCATCACTATCAATCCATCGATAACCAAACAGGTCTGGGCCTCCCCCCCCTAAAACGACAGGATTGCCTTTTCTCGTATCATTTTCTCCTTTCGCAGGTATTTGATAATTGAAGTTATTAGATATATCATTTTTCTGAAGATTAGGCTGATTTAATAACTGTAAAGCACCTATTGCGGGAAAGCTAAACTCAAGTACTCCATCACCCGAATTTGCAAAATTAAGTGATTCAACTGACGTCTGCCCTGATAATAGTTCCACTGAAATTATATCAGCACTTAAAGATAATGTAGGTATTCCTAAAGTAGTGGTGCTCGGTACATTTGAGACCTCTGATTCGTTTTCCCATTCATCATACGCTTTTATTGCAAAGTGATACGTTGTGTTATATTCAAGGCCAGAAACCTTTAACACCTCAGGTTCCCCAAATTCAGATGAAATCAAGTCTTGGTTTACTTCAGTAGCTTCTGAAAAATTGACTTCTGATATTGGCTGAGTTGAATGCCGAATATCATATCTATTAGCGGACCCAACTGTCCCATCGTCTCCCGTAGCAGACCATTTTAATAGCACTGAGGTGGAAGCAACATCTGATATTGAAAGATCTGTTATAGTTCCAGGCTTGACCGTATCTGCTACACCTACCGCCTGAAATGCATTTAGCCGGCCGCCAGTCGTAGTTTTACCCTCAAGAGCCGGTAGTAGTTCTACGGAATTAAATATTTTATCACGGACCGTTTCATAAGAAACTAGATTGTTGGAGAGTTCAGGATCCTGAGAAAGAATAAGAGCCGCCACTCCTGTAACATGAGGAGTAGCCATCGACGTACCACTAAAATAAGAATAAGTATCTCCCGGGGTTGTACTCAAAATGGATGAACCAGGTGCAGCTAAGTCAACAGAAATGGCCCCGTAATTTGAAAAACCAGATAAAGCATCATCGTCTGTTGTGGATGCAACAGCTATTACATTATCAAGGTCATAGCTGGATGGATAGTGCGGCATTAGGTCATTGTCATCTCCAATATTATCGGCGCCTCCATTTCCGGCCGCCGCTATAAATAGCTGGCCGGCATCGCCAGCGGCTTCAATAGCATCACTCAAAGCTTGGGAATAACCGCCGCCGCCCCAGCTGTTGCTGGTTATATGGGCTCCCATCATAATAGCATATTCTAAAGCCGATATTGCATCAGAGGTATTTCCCCCATCGGGTCCTAAAAATTTTAGCGCCATTATTTTGGCTTCCCAGTTTACACCTGTCACCCCTATTCCATTATCTCCAACAGCTGCGATTGTACCCGCCACATGGGTACCATGCGCATCTCCATCAGCTACATCGTATGGATCCCCATCATCATTCCAAAAATCATACCCATATACGTCATCAATATATCCGTTGCCATCGTCATCAATACCATTTCCTGGAATTTCCGCCTCATTTACCCACATATTTTCGGATAAGTCTTCATGGGTATAGTCTACACCGGAATCAATCACCCCTATAATTATTTGATCACTCCCGGTAGTAATATCCCACGCTTCCGGAGCATCTATGTCAGCATCTGCCGTGCCTTCTGTTTGCCCATCATTATTAAGCCCCCAAAGATTATTAAACGATGGATCATTTGGAGTTACCGAAGTAGCACCAGGAACCGCTTCAATAGCTCTTAAAATATAATTTGGTTCAGCATACTCTATATTGGGATTATTGTTCAATACGTTCAATGCTTGAGGTACTATCCCCTTACTAACCCTCCATAATTCAGCTTCAATAAGCTTGAATTTTTTGTAAGACACAATTTGGTGATTCTGCTTCATGACTTCTCTTGCGGAATCTGGAATATCAGATTTATATTTCACAATCATCTCTCCCGGCACATACTCTTGAGTGGATTGAGCTTCTACATTTGAAACAATAAATAATATAGAAACAAGGATTAGAAGTATTTGAATTCTAATAGATGATATTAAAATCATGGCTTTATGATTGTGTTAACATGAACAGTATTGTATTACTGTTTGTAAATCATCATCCCCACAAATCTACCTCGCAGAAAAAAACGGCTTTTTATTTTCTAACCTGTAAATACTCGTTTACATCTTTTCATTATTTTTAAAATCCCTTTTTCATCCCCTTTCCCAGGCAAATCCAATTTATCCCGGTTATGCACCACACAACTTTGGCAGACATAGATCTCTTTCCCTTTTTGGGTTTTCACTTTTTCTAACTCTACTATAAACCTTCCAAGCGGACGTGGTTTTCCCTCTACAGCTTCACAAAATTCGCATCTATGTTTCTCTTTCATAATAATAAACTGCTTAATTTTACTTTTTAAGTCCCTGTTATTTTTTACTTAGAAATCTCTTCTTGTACAATCATGCTTCCATCCCAGTATATCACTGAATCTTTAAATGCCTCCCAGTACTCGTAATCCGGGATAAAAGGGACATCACCTTTTTGGTAAAGTTCCCGAGCGATAATGTCGTAGTGATTGCTGGTTATGAAACTGACCGGCTCAAGATTATAATTGAAATAGATATATACGGAAGCTTCCTGCTTGCCATAATTTTCTATTTCACGGCTCACCTCCCTTACTTTAACCCAAAACAGTTCTCTACTTTTGTCAATATAGACCTGCCAGCCAAAGTTAAATTTCTCTACAAAACTATAGTATTTGCCTACTATTGTTTTAGGGATAAACAAGTATTTATCCTCATTGGCTCTTCCCATTCCTTCTACTACATAATCACCCTGTAACGGTGAATGGCCTTGTAAGTCAGCAGGATCTAATACAAACACCGTGGCCAGCCAAAATGCATTATTAACCCCGGTAAACACCAAATCTTCTTGACCATCTTTATCCAGATCAAGTACGGCCATATCGCTAATTTGACCAGCATGCATGTACTCTTGTTCTTTAGCTCCGGTGATTAAATTAAGCCGTCTCACAGATGCCGGGAAAAAATTCCCCACATTCGCAGTCACGATTAATTTTGAAATGCCATCAACTTCTACTACTGCCATCTCAGTGATATTCAGTGAACCCTCATTAGCTAAATACTGACGGGGAAAACCATATTCCATTTTGACAGGTTGCTGCCAAATTATCGAATCTCCACTGACTGACCATGCTTGTATAAAAGTATTTTCCCGATTATAATTCTCCATAGATTTTGACCAAATCAATTCATTGACACCGTCACCATTCATATCGTAAAGCAAGCCCCGGGGGTTTTCTCCATGCTTTTCTACCATTTTTTCTACAGCTACCTCTCCAAGCTCTATACGGTCTACCGTGATATCATACTGATTTTTAAGCACCAGGTATTCTCCAGAATATTCTATACTCACTGGGTTTTGATCTACAGGACCAAATTGTAACCACGCTATGATACCGATCAATATGGCTATTATTAGCCCAAACACTGCATTTACTTTCTTTTTCCAAACCTGCTTTGCTGTCAAACTGATCAAGGACCTTTGGACGTGCAAAGAAATTCGACGGTCATAAAACAGTTCCCTGAGGTGTCCTACTCCTTTTAGAATTAAATGTCTGTTTGGAAACCTTTTATTGAGTAGCTGCACATATTCAGTAACCTGCTCTAATTGGTCCATAGGTACCACCATCACCTGCACCCAAGAGAAAAAAGCAGCATGTACTTTTTCTCTTAGTCCCTTTTCCTCAACTGGCAATACCTTTCCATCTTCATCTATATCACCCGTAACTGCCATACTTGGGTTAAGCTTAAAATATTCTCGGCTATTCTCCCCTTGAAGCATTTCACAATAAAATAGTCCGGACAGTGCTAAATTAGCTGAATGACCTGCATGCCAGGCGTGGTTTAGCTCAAAAGAAGCTGTGGAACTCCAATATTTGGTTCTCACACCGTTTTCCTGAAAAAGTTTGCCTGCAGCCTTTGCTGCTCTTTGACCTATTTTTCCTGCATCTGCACCAATCACTCCAAATAAGGGTTTTATCTCATATTTTGACCTCCGAGCTTCCCCTACTAATTGTACTTCAAGTTTTCTCAAACGCCCCCGAGTATTCTTAGCTCCACCGCCTCTTACCACTGGAATAAAAACCTTTCCCTCTTCCGACTGAGTTTGTCTACCTGATTTTTCTTTCAGAACCAAGGCATTATCATCTGTAAATCGTTCTACTCCGAGCCATTCATTCAGGTAATGAAGTCCCTGCCGTAAATAATCTATTTTTTGTGCAAGTAACTCATCCTGTTTCAGCTCTTGCACCTTTTCAACTACCTGCTCAATCTTTTTAATCTGTACTTCAAATTCATCCGGGTGCATTCCAGTGAATAATAATGGTGATTTCATCCATGGAAATTCGTGAAAA
This sequence comes from Gracilimonas mengyeensis, assembly GCF_900182705.1. Lineage (GTDB taxonomy): Bacteria > Bacteroidota > Rhodothermia > Balneolales > Balneolaceae > Gracilimonas > Gracilimonas mengyeensis. The sequence goes on from NZ_FXTP01000003.1 coordinate 163,133, forward strand.
AGCTGAATCAGATAAGAATCAAAACTGGAATAGTGGCCCCGAACGCTGTTAACAAATTCCAGGATTAAGTATAACTGATCCCATTCTGAAAACGATTGCAGTAGTTCATGGTGTATGCGCTCATAAAGTTCTTCTACCCGAATTGGATCTGGTAACATGCTGTCTGTATATCATCTCTTGTTATGAGTTGTGTGAGTGGCTGATCCTGTAAAGTTCGTTACATACTTTTGTTAAGAATATCTTGCATCACTTTGATCTATTCTCCTTACACCTCCCTCGCGTAGCAGAATTTTTTTTAATCTTAGACTCTTCTAATCCACATGGTGATATTTTCTGTACGCTTTACCACATTTAGTAAAGTGCCTTTTTTAAAAACTATTTAAGTTACAGCCCATCCAGATAAGAACAATATCAGTACCTCCAACTGACTCCCACACCCTGTTTTAAGAATGTCTCCTACTGTTTAGAAAAGTTATCACCCATGACAAACTCTTCTCCATTCCAGAAAAGAAGAGAATCCTTAAAGGCCTCGAAATAACCATAATCTGGGATAAAAGAGATGTGGCCTTCATTATATAAATTTCGTGCTACTACATCGTAGTCATCACTACTCACAATACTTTGTACGGACAAATCATGATTAAATGTGTACACTATAAATCCTTGGTTTTCCACGCCCATGAACTCATGAGGAGGAGTATCAAACACCTCTACCCAAAAAAGATCCTTTTTCTTTCTTATTACCCTACCAACATTGAATTTATATACATCGCTGAAGGCCTCGCCAACACTAGTTCTGGGCATCAATATATAAGCATATTCCTTAGCAGATTTTATATTTTTGGGGATATAATCCCCTTGAACTGGAGAATGCCCTAAGACATTCTCAATGTCTAAAACAGCTAGGTATGCCGACCAAAAGGCATTATTTACTCCTGTGATAAAAATCTCGTCCGTGCTATCATCATCAAGATCCATAATTTCCATATCATTGATGTTTCCACTGTGCAGATAGTATCCTAACAATTTTCCATTCGACAGATCATATTTGGCCACAATACCTGGAAAATGAAGTGATGCATCGCCCCTGACTACTAATACAGGTGTATTATTTTTATCTATAGCTATTGCAGTTTCACTCACGTAAAAAAACATTTCATCCATCCCTTGTTGGCGAGGAAATTCAACATCAAATGCAAAATTACTCTCCCATATAAGTTCATTCGAGTTTACATCTCTTACTTTTAATATACTGTTTGCTGGAGCTTGCCTACTTAAACCTTCCGCATATATAACTTCATTTATACCATCTCCGGTTATATCGTAAAACTCAAAAACGGGTTCATCTAATCTCTCACTTACTTCAATATCCTCCTCATATTTGGCCGTTATAAGAGCTATTTCTGATCCACTCTTATTTTGAAAAATATATTGATCTCCTCCATATTCAACTGAAACCGGGTTTTTGTCAATTGGCCCATACACAAGCTTGGCTATAATCAATAATAAAATTAAAAATACGCCAATTACTACTGTGCTTTTGCGCTTTGCGTATGCCTTTTTTGTTACATACTCTACCAAGGGAGTCTTCTTATAAAGTGTCAGCCTTCGATCAAAAAATAGCTCTCTTAACTCTCCAATTCCTTTAACTGCTAAATGCCTGTTAGGGTATTCCTTTCTGAGCTCATCCACATGACTACTTGCCTGTTCCAATTGCTCAACCGGAACCACCAGCACCTGTGCCCAGGAAAAAAAAGCTGCCTCAACTTTTTGTTTTATAGTAGAAGCAGCAACTGCTTTAACTTTTCCTTTTTCCTCTATGTCTCCGGTTACCGCGATAGCCGGATTAAGTTGAAAGTATTCACGCTTGCTTTCTTTTTTCAGTACTTCGCAATAGAAAAGCCCCGCTAAAGCCAAATTCGCTGAATGACCTGCATGCCATGCATGGCTGAGTTCAAAGGCGGCAGTGGCACTCCAGCGTTTGCTGCTTTGTATATTTTCTTTTAGCAGATTATCTGCAGCCTTCACAGAATTGTATCCGATCGTACCGGCATCGGCACCAATCACTCCAAAAACTGGTTTTATTTGATGGTTTTTAGATGATGATTCCCCCATCAACTCTACTTTTAGAGTACGCAACCTTCCTTTCTGTGAGCCCTGTTGATATGCCTCAACTACCGGAACCAACACTTCCCCCTGCCCGAAATCCTTTTTACGCCCCCCTATTTCATTATCAAACTTGTAAAGCGCTGCTACTTTTGTACCGGTTTTATCTTCCCCAAGCCAATTAAACAACAAGTTTAAGCCTTCCCTGAGCCAATCTAACTTCTTTAGAAATTCCTCATCCTGCTTTAGCTCTGGTATGTGATCAATAGCTTTTTCTAAATCATCCAATAACAATTGTAAATATTTAGGATGCATCCCTGTAAAAAGTAATGGATACTCCATAGAGGGCAAATAGTCCAATACCTGTATAAGATATGACTCGTATTCCCGATTTCTTCCATTTAGCCTTTTAAGAAACTTTTGGATAAGATAAAGCTGACTTCGTTCTGAAGTTGAAACCTTTAAACCTGCCAAAGTCTCATTAAAAAAATCCTCAATTTTAAGTGGATCTATACCCATCTGCTAAAACCCTTTTGAACCTATTATTTTACAACACAATTCTGTTGTAAACTGCACAAATCACCCCGAAATGTGCTTTTATTGTGTAATTATATCCCTATTTATAAAAGTAAAATATAGCCTCCATCCTACCTCTAAAACTAAATGAGGTACCTTCGGGATCTATACGATTTAAAATCACCTCGTCAGATTTCTTATTAACCATTAGAATCCGGGATAAGCTACTTTCCTGATCTTTAACAACAAAAGTAACCTCTTCTTTGGTTTGATTTATCTTTACCTCCGAGCCTCCCACATCTCTTAATGAATACAGCTTACCATGATTTACTTTATTCATGTTAAACCTAAAAACCGGTATCCGAAGCACTGCAGAAACCTCTTCCCATTGAATATCTGAAAGTTCACGAACTTGCTTTAACTTTCCTTCCTCATCGGTAACCAAATCCAGTTTGGGGTTTTGGAAAGAGACAATCACCCGCTCGGTAGTACCCGGCTCTTCTCCATGAACATGAAACTGCAGCGTATCATCCATTTTATTTTCAAGCACCCTAACCACTGTTTTTGGTCTCTCTGAAACCAAGGTTGCCTTAGTGACTAGTGAAGCCTTTTCTGAATTTTCACTCATTGCAGCCAAAACTACCGGACTACCAACTCCAGGGTTTTGTTTCTGTCTCTTGAACTCAAGTGGTATAACCGATTCTTTTTCTGACTTAATAGCATCTAACTCTTCGTAATATTCTTTTAAAAACCGATATATCTTAGACGCTTCTGCTGAATTCTTAATTTCCTCGGATATGAATGTGCGTTCTTCATCACTCAAGGTCTGCGGATACCTCAGATACTGTTCTATCTTATATTCACTAACTTTTCTCAAACTACTTTCTTGAAATTACTATTAATTTATTGCCTTATTCTGTCCTTATTTGTAGTTCGTTACCATCTTCTAAACCTGCTGAAATATTCTTCCCTTTTTAATTCACTGACTAGGAATTCTCTGACTTTCCGTACAAGATATTCCAACCGCGTGCGATGTTCTTCTCGATACCTTCCATAAGAAACTTCGGGAAAATAAAATTCAAAATGTTCAAAATAGCCCTCTTTAGGTGATTTTTTTACAAAGTCTGATTCTAATATGTCCTTTACAGCCTGTAAATACTTTTCAAAATGTATGGGATGTAGTTTATCAGAATCAACATAGGTGGAAAATAATTGCGGTTTCAATTCAATGATACTTTGTTCGATAAACTCGTTGATTTCATCAGCGCGTAAATCAGATTTTTGATAAACAATATCTTCTTTGATGTTTAATCGGCGAGCAAATGATTTGCGCAGGACAATTGCAAAATTTACCAGTGAAAGCTTTGCAGAATACCCAACCTCGAATTCCAGGATACTTTTTAATTGATACACGGCTTCAACACTATTTGATATTTCAGAGAGTCGCCCAGATAAACGAATTTCCAATATTTCATCGGTAATATTCGGTTTTTGTATTCTAATAAAATCAACAAATTCAATCTCTCCGGTATTCGAATCATACACGCCCCCTTCCACTTTTCCCTCTTCGAGTGTTCGTTTTAGGTTCCTTATAATCTTTGAAAGAGACGGATCAAAACTGCGGTAATTCTTAAAAAGTCCCTCATTAACTTTGCTGAAAATCAGGCGCCTAATTTTTGAAACAACTTCTGGCTCCGTCATGACGCTACATTCTGCCCTATCCATATACTCCTCTATCTGAAATAAAGAATTACCTTTTCTCCCAAATAAATCGGCAATGCAGTCTAAGGCAAGATCATCTACTGAACTGTAGAGGTGCTGCAACAAAAAATCATCATGTTTAACCTTTGTCCGTAAATATGCCACTGCCACTCTTCGGCAATGGTTACACAATCTTACTGTCGCTCTTTCATCTCCTTCTAAAGCTTGTACCAGCGTATTTTTTAATTTCTCCATACATAACCCGTTAATTCGTCACCAATTAACGTGTTTAGTGGTGAAATTTCAACTTCTTAGCATTAAAATTTATACATATTTTTTCATTCAACCCTACTTCAAATCCGTCTTCCCCAACCTGCGCGAGTTAAATACCACATTAATTGAGCTGAAAGCCATGGCTGCTTCGGCCAGTAGTGGGTGAAGCAAACCTATGATGGCCAGCGGAATCATCACCAGGTTGTAGAAGAAGGCCCAGAACAGATTTTGTTTGATTTTTTTGAAGGTGGCGTTGCTCAGTTTTATAGCACGCAGTACGCCCGGCAGGTCACCTTTAACAAGTACAATATCGCCGGACTCAATGGCTACATCGGTGCCGGTGCCAATAGCGATACCCACATCCGCGCGGGTGAGGGCCGGAGCATCGTTGATGCCATCACCCACCATCGCTACCATATGACCGGATTCCTGCAGTTTCCGTATCTCCTCGGATTTCTGATCAGGCAACACACCTGCAATCACTTCATCAATCCCGACTTTCTGAGCGATGGCCTTGCCGGTCTTTTCATTGTCACCAGTCAGCATAATTGTTTTCAGGCCTAACTTTTTGAGCTCACTAATTGCCTGCTTGCTGTCTTCTTTCACCTCGTCGGCAATACCTATCAAACCAATCAAATTCCCCGCATAACTCACATAAACAGCCGTTTTCGCTTGCTCTTCCAGTTGTTCTTTTTGGGTTGATGGCTCGGCTGCAATCTCTACCCCAAGCTCCTCCATCAGCGAAGCAGTTCCCACACCTACAGCACCATCGCTTAAAATGGCTTTAACACCTTTGCCGGTAACATTTTCAAAACCAGTACTTTTGCCTGGCTCTACTCCACGTTGTCTTGCCGCTTCTACCACTGCACGGGCCAGCGGGTGCTCGGAATTATTCTCTACCGTGGCGGCCAATTCGAGTAAGCGTGTTTCATCCATATCCCCAAAAGTAAGTACGTCGGTTACTTCCGGTTTCCCTTTGGTGATGGTCCCGGTTTTATCCAGCACAATAGCGTCAACATCTTTCATAACCTGTATGGCTTCTCCTTTGCGGATGAGGATGCCGTTTTCAGCGCCCAGGCCGGAACCTACCATCAAAGCTGTTGGCGTGGCCAGGCCCAGTGCACAGGGACATGCAATCACCAGCACGGCAATCATCGCATAAAAAGCCAGAGCCACCGGACCCAGTTCAGGATTCACCCAGGGAATAAAGGATGCGGCCCATTCCACTAATCCTCCAAAAAAGCCGGGAAAGACGAGCCAAGCTGTGAGCGTAAGTAACGCCAGCGCCAGTACGGCCGGTACAAAAACACGAGTCACCCGATCGGCAAAATCCTGGATGGGAATTTTAGAACCTTGGGCTTCTTCCACCATACGAATCACCTGGTTCAGAAACGTCTCGCTGCCTATTTTGGTCGCCTTTACTTTTAGTACGCTGTTGATGTTGAGCGTAGCACCAATTACTTCATCGCCCTCCGATTTTTCTACCGGCATCGATTCGCCTGTGGCCAGCGATTCGTCCAGACTGCTTTGGCCTTCAATAATTTCTCCGTCGGTCGGTATTTTTTCGCCCGGACGCACCATCATCACATCCCCTTTTTTCAATTCATTCACGGGAATCTTGATTTCCTGTCCATCACGAATCACTGAGGCTTCTTTGGCGCCCAGCGTCAGCAGTTTACGAATAGCCTGGGAGGCGCTACCTTTAGCTTTGGTTTCAATAAAACGGCCGGTGAGATGGAAGGCCATAATCATACCCCCAATCATAGCGAAACTATGGAAATCCGGAGCCAAGCGGAGGTGGTGAAGCAAGGCAACAAAACCCGTAGAAAGTGAGGCCAGAGAGCCCATGGCAATCAGCACATCCATATTGGGACTTAGGTTGCGGGTTGATCTCCAGGCACTTTTCACCGTTTCCCAACCCGGTACAATAATGGCAAAGCCAGACAAGGTGATCATCGCAATTTCCATCACTACCGGACCTAAAAACATATAGCCCGTGAGCCACATCGGCAGCATCCACATCACCATAATAACCACTGGCACCCAGGACCAAATCATATTACGACGGGCGGTATCGTATTTCCGCTGCTCACGTTCTTCAGTTTGCTCGGCACGGGATACGGTTTCAGAATCATTCCGCACCAAAGTGAATCCACCTTTGGCAATAGCTTCGGCAAAATCATCCATGGTCAGGTCGCCCTCGTATTCTACCACAGCCGATTCCGTAGCCAGGTTTACCTGTGCCGACTTCACACCCTGCAGAGATTCTAACTGTTTGTCCACTGCATTGACACAACCGGCACAATGCATGCCATCTATTTGAAGAGTTGCCTTACTCATGTTTGATCCTGACTCTTCTGAGTCTTACTAATTGGGAAATATTGGGTACCTGTGATAAGCCTGTCAGTTCTTGAAACCAACACGCTCTTTAGTCCTTGACAAGAAACTATCCTTTTACACCGCTCATGGAATAACCGGCTCCCTCGATGGCTTGCCGAAAAGAACCTTTCTCCACTTCATCTTCGTTATAGCCTACTTCTGCGATGCCTTTGTCCAAATCCACTTTTACGGCTCGGACGCCTTTAACTCCTCGCAGCGCACTATCCACCGCATCCACGCAGTTGGCACATCCCATTCCTTCAATAATTAAAACTTTTGATCTCATGATACTTTAATTGCTTTAGCATTTTGTTCGCATTGAAAATACAAAGTATCACGCAGTGCAAAATGTTAAATGGTGACGGGGATTTATCTAATTTTGCGAAAAGAGTAACTCTGATGAATATGATTTTTCTGAGGTGCTGTGATTAATTATTAGCTATCACATTATTTCTGGTTAAAAGACTCTTCAAGGAATTGGATTGGAGGAAGCACTTTGATTTTATCCAACTCCCTTGTTTTAAAATCTGTATGGTTTCGGGAAATAAGAAAATCACAACCTTGCTCAAGAGCTGCATAGTACTGCAGTGCATCTTCAAGATCTTTCCAATTGGCATTCAAAGCCTTTGATACAACAGATTGGTTTACCGGAGCTACCGCTATATGCTTAAGCATTAACTTTAACAGATCTGTAGATTTTTTAGCGCCCATTTGTGGACGCATCACATAAAATAGTGTATCAAAAGATAAACCAGAGATAAACAACGCTACCTTTCCCTCTTCACCCAACTCAAAAATTTTGCCCGAATGCGATACAAAAGGTTTTCGGTCTAATAAAACATCCAGGCAAACATTTACATCCAACAACAGCTTAGGCGCCATGCTTTTTGAGTATCTCCCTTTGCTTAATGGTTTTGTAGTCCTCTTCCTGATCTTTTTCTTCCATCACTACACTGCCCAGCAATTTACTAGTCCATGAATTTTTCCTGGGCTCCCAGTCCCCGGCTTCTTTTGTTTTCTCAGCGAGATAGTTCTCTACCATTTCTGATACACTCGTACCTTCGCTTTTTGCTAACCGCTTGGCTCTTTCTGTGACCTGTTTATCTATGGTAAGGGTAAGTTTCTTTTTCATGAGAAGAATTTTTATTACACGTGTAATATAATTTAATACACGTATTTCATCAACAAACTATAAAATTGTAATGGGCTTTTTTTGCAGAATAAAACAGGCCCGAACAGTGCCCCTCTTTAGCCGGCTCCGAGACAGAAGATATGAGGCGATGGATAATTATGAGTTCCAAATTCTTTAACGTTTAGGAAGCTAATGATTAATCACAGCACCTCAGAAAAATCACAGATATCATAGTCCAATCCCCCCTACCATTTTTTGCAATTTTTATCCCCTAAAGTTTTTATCCTCAAAGGCACTCTTTTATCAGGTTAATTATCAGCATACATACATGAAAAAACTATTCGCATTACTTGTCTTTATTGTATTTGCAGGGATCAATGTTCAGGCGCAACAGTTTCCTGAGGCGCTAACAATGAAAGACATTTTCCATGAGCCTTTCATCCCCGGCACACGCCCCTCCTTTTCTCACTTCTCCCCCGATGGCAGAACCGTGTATTTTCAATGGAGTGATTCTGCTACTTCTGATACCGATTTATTCCAGGTTGGACTCACGGGTAAAAACCAGCAGGAGGCGCCGGATGATATTATCCGGAATTACGAGCTTTCGCCGGATGGCAAGCATGTGCTGTACACCGAGAAAGGGGACCTGGTTTTAGCCAATACCGACTTTGAGAATAAACGTATAATCGTTGCCACCAAAGATCCCGATTATAGCCCGGTTTGGAATGCGGACGGTTCCAGGTTCGCTTTTGTGAAAGGTGGAGATATCTGGGTTTCTGGGGTGAACCAGGCTTTCATCAAACAAATAACCCGAAAAAAGGAAGACGCCCCCAATTACGATGTTGAAACCTGGGCCGGAGACAAACTGGTTCTTATCCAGCGGGATGAGTCCGATTACCGAGAATACTACTTCCCTGAATATGCTGATACCTATGTGAAGCCCGGAGGCGATCGCCGGGGTATACCTACTCAAATCGTATCTATTGCTCCGGTTGATTCCGGCGAGATAAAAGTCATTTTCAATCGGAAGGGTTATGTAGACATTGATGCAAGTGCTTCCGGTAAGCATGTAGCCCTCGACTATGTAGACCCGCCGATGAAGAACCGCCAAATCATTGTATATAAAGTGGAGGATTACAGCTCAAAAACTTTGTTTGAAGATCAAACCGAAGGCTGGATGTATGGCACTAATATGGAGTTTGCACCTGCTACCGACCGGCTGATGTTCCAGAGCGAAAAGGACGGTTGGAACCATCTCTACACCATTAATCCGGATGGTACCGGTTTTGAGCAGCATACCTTTGGTGAATACGACATCCCATGGGCAAGATGGATTGACGAACGTACGATTGTGATGGCAACCAGTGAGATGGACCGTGGCGAAATTCAGCTTTCCCGCCTGGATATCATCACCAACATGCCTGTTAAACTTACTACTGAAGAAGGATACCGTCGCGACTTTGAACTGAGCCACGACCGCCGTTACGTAGTATATGAGAAAACCTTTTTTAATGAGCCCTTTGATCTGCATCTGGTAGATACCAAAATCCCCAAAAGAGAAACTAAACTGACTAATTCTGTCCCTGAGAGCTTTTTCGAGTACAACTGGCAGCAAGAAGAATTTGTTCGCTTCAATTCCCGGGATGGCAAAACTCGCCTTTCTATGTCGGTATTGCGCCCGGCCCGCCGCAATCCGGCCGGTAATCCCGTAGTGGTGTTTGTGCATGGCGCCGGTTCGCTGCAAAATGTGTACAAAGGCTGGAGTAACAGCTACTGGCGCGAATACCTGTTTCATCAGTATTTAACGCTGCAGGGCTATTACGTGATTGAAGTGGATTACCGCCACAGCACCGGATACGGACGCAAATTTCGGGAAGACGTAACCGGCTGGATGGGCAAATACGAAACCCAGGATATTGAAGACGGTCTCGCTTTTCTTACGGATAACTTCCCTAAGGCTGATACATCACGTGTAGGTATCTATGGTGGTAGCTATGGAGGATTTATGGCTCTTTATGCCGTTAGCGTTTCTCCCGAGCGTTTTGATGCGGCTGCGGCTCTGCGCTCCGTCACCAATTGGGAAAACTATTACTACACCAACCCCTGGTACACCCTGCCACGCTTGGGCACACCCGAAAGAGATTCTGTGAATTATGCCAGAAGTTCACCCATTACTTATGCTGATTCGCTGGAGCGACCCGTATTGTTATTGCATGGTTTGATTGATGACAACGTGGGTTTCCAGGATGTGGCTCAATACATCGAAAAGCTGGTACAGTCGGGTAACGAAGACTTTGAGCTGATGATCTATCCGACCGAGCGCCACAGCTTTCGCGACGAAGATGCCTGGTATGATGAGTACCGGCGAATCTATGAGTTTTTTGAACGGGAGTTGAAGCCGTAATCTTTGCCACAAGCGGACGCTTGCGGCAGGGCTAAAGTTGCGGTGTGCGGTGTGCGGTGTGCGAAAATTACAGATTGCAAATTGAAAATTGCAGATTGTTTGCTATCTGAATAGCTGCTTTGCTTTACCCGATTCTTGTGTGTCGGATAAATTTATCCTTCTTACAAGCAATCAATTCACCCTCGTTCCACACGCTCTGCGTTGGAACTAAAAAACGTAGGTCGGACAGATTTGTCCGACCAGTAGCACCAAAGCAAAAGAACGTGAATCAAAACTTCTACACGCTCCAACCGCTCCGCGGCGGAGGCCCGGAATCTAATTATCCTTTTGTCATCAACCAATTGACTTTATGGCAATAATAAGATCTCTGCCTGCGCAGGGATGACCCCAATATTGCATTATGCCCTTTTCTACTCGCTCCAATCGCTCTTCGTTGAGACAAAGGAATTCAGTCTAAACAATCCCAATTAAGAATAGCAGGAAGCTATTTCTTAGAATCCTCATCATCTTTATCAGGTCGTGTTTGAGATGATTTTTCATCCTCACCATCATCCTTTTTCTCCACTTTGGCCTCGTTACTCTCCGAAACTTCTTCTTTGCTTTCGCTTTTTTTCTTTTGGGATGATTTCTCGTCTTTGGCTTTTTCTTCTTTCTTCGATGACTGCTTATCCTCTTTCTTTTCTTCTCCGCTTGCCACTGGGGTAAGTCCGGAACGCACATGCAAATCTCTTTGCGGGAATGGAATTTCGATATCGTACTCGGCAAACTTGCGCACGATGGCTTGATTGAGTTCATTTTGCACCCTGTATCGATTTTTTACGTCCGCAATCCAAACCAACAGCTTCATATCCCATGACGAATCCCCAAAACTACGGAGCTGTACTTCGTGCTCGATGGTCCGCAGAACACTGTCGCTTTCTTCCGCAACTTCATTCAATGCTTTTAAAACCGTATCCAGATTAGAGGAATAGCTCACCCCCACATCAATGGAAAGCCGGTAGGTAGAATCCCCGTGAGAAAAGTTGATCACATCCTTCGAAACAAACTCGGAATTAGGTACGATAATGGAAATATTATCCAGGGTCTTTACCTTGGTAGAGCGGATGTTTATCTCTTGAATATCGCCTTCAATATCATTCACCGAAACGCGATCCCCCACACTAATGGGTCGCTCAAACAACACAATCAAACCTGAAATAAAATTGGAGGTAATGTTTTGGAGACCAAAACCAATACCAACCGATAGGAAACCAAAAATCACCGCAAGGCCCGTCATGTCGATCCCTAAAAACTGGAAGGCAAAGAAAATTCCAATCACCGTAACAATGTATTGCGAAATACGGGCCAGGGTATACTGCAACCCGCTGTCTCTAACAAAACGGGGCAACACACGCTTATGCAGCAACCTCTTAATAAAAGAGGCAAACAAGGAGAAACCTATCAGCAGCATCACAAAAATGATCAGCTTCAGAAAGGTGACCGGCGTGTTTTGGATGCTGAATAACTGAACCTGTAATAAATCCCAGATATACTGAAACGTTTCCGTAATGGAATAGTCCGTGGGATCAGGAATTTTCATAGCTGAGTCAGCTGAAATGATAGCATCCGCACTATCGGGTTTCAGTGAATCAACTTGAGCTGTTGGATCTAAGGGTATTTGTTGCATGGCCCAAAAGTAAAAAAAGCACCATCTCGTGGCAAAAAAATTAACTTCTGCCCAACATGGTGCTTTTTAATCTTGTTTTAACAGTAACTATTCAGGTTTAAGCTCACCAATTTCGGGAGCTTGCCAGATCTCATCATTGTAATCCCGGATGGTTCTGTCACTGGAAAACTTGCCAATATTGGCTGCGTTGAGAATAGCCTTCCGGTTCCATTCATCCTGATCTTTGAACAACTCGGAAACTTCTTCCTGCCTTTTCACATACGCCTCGTAATCGGCCAGTACCATAAAGTAGTCGCCTTCATGTAGCAGCGCATTGATGATTGGATGAAATAGCTCTTTGTTCTCGGGGCTAAAGTGTCCGTCCCGGATTTGATCCAGCGCTTTCTTCAGCTCCTCGTTTCCGTTGTAATAATTCCATGGGTTGTAACCTTCGCGGCGCATTTGCTCCACGTCTTCTACTTCAAGCCCAAAGATGAAAATGTTGTCATCGCCAACTTCTTCTTTGATTTCAACATTGGCTCCATCCAGCGTACCGATCGTGAGCGCGCCGTTCAGGGCAAACTTCATGTTTCCAGTTCCGGAAGCTTCCATACCGGCCGTAGATATCTGCTCAGACAGGTTGGCTGCCGGAATCATTTTCTCCGCCAGTGACACACTGTAATTTTGCAGGAATACGCACTTGAGCTTGTCGCTTACATCCGGGTCGTTATTTACTACTTCCCCAATGCTGTTTATTAGTTTGATGTGAAGCTTGGCCATGGTGTAACCCGGTGCCGCTTTTCCGGCAAAAATCACCGTACGTGGTGCGATGTCCAGATCCGGATTTTCCTTCAGTCGGTTATACAGGGTAATCACATGCAGTGCCGCCATCAGTTGACGTTTATACTCGTGAATACGTTTAATCTGGATATCAAACATGGAATTGGGGTCTACATCCAGATTGTTGTTTTCTTTGATGTAATCGGCCAGACGTTTTTTGTTCTCCACCTTGATATCGGCAAAGGCTTTTTGGAATTCCTTATCGTCCGCCAGCTTGTTGAGCCCCTTCAATTCATCCAGCTTGGTAATCCAGTCATCACCAATATGCTTTGTAATCAGCTCAGAAAACTTGGGATTACATTGCTTCAGCCAGCGCCGCGGGGTAATACCGTTGGTTTTATTGGTAAACTTGTCCGGGTACATCTCATTGAAGTCCTTAAACATAGATTCCTTCAACAAACGGGAGTGTAGTGCCGCAACCCCATTCACTTTTCGGGAACCAACAATACCCAGATGTGCCATATGCACTACGGGGTTTTCGCCTTCCCCAACAATACTCATGCGGCTCAGGCGATTCTTATCATCACCCAGTTTAATCTTCACATCGTTCAGGAAGCGTCGGTTAATTTCGTAAATGATATGCAGGTGTCGTGGCAACAGGTTACGCATCAGCGATACCGGCCATTTTTCCAAAGCCTCAGGCATCAGCGTGTGGTTGGTATAAGCCATGGTATTTTTGGTGATATCCCATGCTTTGTCCCAGTCCATATGCTCTTCGTCCAGCAGGTAACGCATCAATTCCGGAATAGCCAGGTTTGGATGCGTATCGTTGCATTGAATAGAAACTTTTTCGGGCAGCTTGGTAAAGTCGGAAGACATCTTCTTGAACCGGCGAATAATATCCTGCAGCGAAGCCGATACCAGGAAATACTCCTGCTTCAGGCGTAATTCCTGCCCAACAAATACTTTGTCGTTAGGATACAGCACGCGCGAAATATTTTCTTCCAGCTGGTTATCCCGAACCGCATCAATGTATTGCCCCTGGTTGAAACTCTTCAGGTCAATAGCAGCCGATGATTCAGCTTTCCACAAACGCAGGTAGTTCACAATGCCATTGTCGTAACCGGGAATTGGAGTATCATAAGCAACAGCTTTTACACGGTGGGTGTTCTCCCATTTGTAGTGCACATTTCCATTGCTGGAATTTACCGTACCCTGGTTACCATAAAACTCTACCGGGTACTGCACTTTAGGGCGTACAATGTCCCATGGGTTTCCATACTTGAGCCACAAGTCAGGGCGCTCAACCTGGTAGCCATTCTGAATTTTCTGGTAGAAGATACCATAGTCATACCGGATACCATGTCCGATGGCAGGAATACCCAGCGTTGCCATGGAATCCAGGAAGCAGGCAGCTAAGCGGCCCAAGCCTCCGTTACCCAAACCGGCATCCCATTCATGCTCGCGAATATCTTCATAGTCCAGACCTACCTCATCCAAGGCTTCAGCTACAATATCACGCACATCAAGGTTTACCAGCATATTATCCAACAGGCGGCCAATCAGGTACTCCATCGACAGATAATACACGCGCTTGGCATCCGATTTATAGAAATGTTGCTGGGTGTTTAACATCCGGTCGTTCAAGCGATCCATGACGGTAAGCGCTACACTTTTATACCGGTCCCAGTTGGTGGTGGAATATTCATCTTTCGCCAACGTATGGCGCAGGTGCAGTTTAATATCTTCTCGGAGTGAATCTTTATCCATCCCGGAACGGATGTTAACTCCATTATTCTTTTTCTTACTCATAAATCTCTTTGTTGTGTGATGAGGGTAATAAGGTGTTATAGTAATATGGTGATGGTGCCCTTATTAATCGACTTGCTAAAATTATCTACAGAATTAAAGGTATAATTTTTATAAAACCACCATATTACTATAACACCTTATTACCCCTCCTTTAAATAAATTCCTTGATCAGGTTTAAAGCCCGGCCGTGTTAAGTTAGCCGGGAAACCAAGTTTATGAAACGACTCATACGCGTTAATTGCAACAAAATCCTGTTCAAAAACGCCGAAAACGCTGGAACCGCTTCCACTCATACTGGCGTACTCGGCCCCAAACTCGTACATCTGATCTTTCACATTGCCCACCAAATGCAGGCGTGGAAATACCGATTTCTCCAGGTCGTTCATTAGCAGATAGCGCCACTCATCGGGCTCTTCATCTACCAAAACATTTTTGAGCGAAAACTCCGGCTCAGCAGGCTCACAAAACTGATAGGCTTCTGCCGTACTGCTTTCAATGTTTGGGTATACCGTTACAATCCACGAATCAGGTTGAATATCCAGCGGCTCGATGTCATCGCCGCGCCCGGTACCCAAGCCCGGTTCACCCTTTAAAAAGAAGGGCACATCAGCACCAATGCGTCCTCCCAGCTTTATCAGGTCCTCCTGCGAAAGCCCCAGGTTGGCAATTTTGTTCATCATACGCAGGATAGTGGCCGCATTGCTACTGCCCCCACCTAAACCGGCACTGGTCGGTATATTCTTTTCTACTTTGATGTGAAACTCGTCTTTTAGTCCGGCTTCTTTCTGCAATAACTTCACGGCTTGAACAATCAGGTTGCGATCGTCCACCGGAATTTTTTCATCCGACATCTCCAGATCCATGCGGCCCGAGGGCTTTACTTCAAAACGGTCATTCCATTCAATAAAACAAAAGCCGGTTTCGATGGCATGGTAGCCATCATCCAAACGCTCAATGACATTAAGTCCCAGGTTAATCTTTGCATACGAATTCGAAATCCACAGTTCAGCCATTGTCTAAAAACTCCTCTTTGTGTTCCATCATATAATTAAAAGCGGCCTCATGGTTATTGGGGATATCTCCGTTCAGTATCGCCTCTTTCACTGCATCTTTTACATCTCCCACCGTGCGACTTGGCTTGATATTGAGCGCCTCCATAATATCCTCACCGGATAGCGGATTCTTCCAGTTGCGAATGCGGTCTTTCTCTTCCACTTCCTGAATACGCCGCTCTACATAATCAAAATTCTTTTGGTAGCGCTCTTGCTTATAGTCGTTTTTGGTAGTCACATCGGCTCGGCAGAGTTTCATGAGGTCGTCAATATCATCCCCGGCCTCAAAAATAAGACGGCGGATGGCAGAGTCGGAAACCTCATCCGATACCAGCGCGATAGGCCGAAGATGCAGCCGCACCAGTTTTTGCACGTATCGCATGCGCTCATCCAGCGGCAAACCCAGCCGACGAAAGATCTTCTTGGTCCATTTGGCGCCCAGGGCATCGTGACCGTGAAAAGTCCATCCGGCTTCTTTATGAAATCTTTGGGTTGGAGGTTTGGCGATATCGTGCATAATAGCCGCCCAGCGCAGCCACAAATCGGCGCCCAGTTCTATCACATTATCCAGCACCTTCAGTGTATGCCAGAAATTATCTTTATGGCGCACACCGTTGCGTTCTTTCACCCCATGCAGGGCGCTCATTTCGGGGAAGAACTCTTTGAGCAATCCCGTTTTAAACAACATGGTGAAACCCAACGAAGGATTATCACTCAATATTATTTTATTGAGCTCCTCAATAATACGCTCTTTAGAGATAATATTGATACGCTCAGCCATGTCGGTAATGGCCTGAAAGGTTTGCTCTTCAATCCTGAAATTCAGCTGGGAAGCAAAACGGATCGCCCGCATCATCCGCAGTGGATCATCATCAAAGGTTTGATGTGGATCGATGGGCGTTTTGATATTTTCGTTTTCCAGATCCTTCATTCCTTCAAAAGGATCATTCAGCGCACCGTAGTCTTCTTTATTCAGCGACCACGACAAAGCGTTAATAGTGAGATCACGCCGCAGCTGATCATCTTCCAGTGTGCCGTCTTCCACGATAGGCTTGCGGGAATTTTTACGATAGCTTTCTTTGCGGGCGCCAACAAATTCCAGTTCCAGGTCGCCGGCTTTTACCTGGGCGGTTCCAAACTGTTTGTACACGGCCAGGCTTGATCCATCAATGCGCCGGGCTACCTCTTTGGCTAATTCGATGCCGGAGCCTACGGTTACAAAATCGATGTCAATACTATCTTCCTTGAGTCGATCGAGGTAGTAATCGCGCACATAGCCACCTACTACATAGGCGGGCGTACCGAGCGCGGCTGCCGCGTCGCTAATAATGGAAAATACGGTTTGATGTGAATCGGGTATGTTTTTCATGTGTTCCAAAGCACCGCAAAGATAGGAATGTTGAAGGTTGCTTTCAGAGGAGATCGCGGATTATTTGCTGTATGCTGATTTTTGCCCATCGAGCCTGCGGAACGATACCGGCTTGTAATTTCATTGGACCGCTCTGCAGGCCGTGATTAATCCTGATACATTTCTGCAATGTTGAGCAGGTTTTTAAGACTTTCCATGCGTCCGGGCTCCTCAAGGCGCTCGTAACTGTGAATGAGATTGCGCAGGCAGCGGAGTACGATATCCAGGTTGGTTGCAATGCGGAAATGCTCGGGACGCGGCTCTATGTTGTTTTTCTTCAGAAAGAAATAGCACTGATCGTAGGTGACTACTTCCCCGTTGTCGTACGGGTCAATGAGTAGCTCTTCTTTATCACCCACAAAATTTAGCATAAAATGAATAGGCATGTTGATCCCAAAAAACGGCAGCTCCAGGCGGCGGGCGATAAACATCACCACCAGGCTAAGTGAGATGGGCAGGCCTTTGCGGCGGTCAATCACGTTGCTCAAGTAACAGTTTTCCGGGGCGTGATAGTTGGAAGCATCCCCACGGAAATTCAGGTCTTCAAAAATGAAGGCGAGAAACTTCTTCATTTTCTTTCGCTCATCCAGCTTGTACTTAATCTGGGGCTCCACCACTTGTGCAAAATGATCCAGCTTGTGCTGGTAATCAGAAATTCGCAAAGTTGGATTGCCGAATCGGGAAAGCGTCAAAATAGCTGTTTCCAGTGATTTTCGGGTTTTCAATCCGCCTTCCATCACCTCAATGAAATCAGACTCCAGCGCATCAAAGGTCAGCTTGTGGATAACCTCATTCACTCTCTTTCTTTCGTTCTTATTACTCGTCTCGGCACGATACTGGTCCAGTATAGGTACTGCTTTTTCTCCTAATTGGTGTAGCCGGTTCTCCACGCTTTCCTGCACAAAGGGATCCGGGTCGTCCATCAAAAAAAGCAAGGACTCTATTTCTGATTTTGTTGTCATAAATATGGTCTCTTTTTATTGAGGCTAAAGATATTGATTCACTCAACCAATTACCCCCGATTTCTTTCCCGGAATTTTCTTGGGGAATAATCCGGGTTGGCGCTTATATATCCGGCTGTTAACCTGTATATTTCACAGCTTTCATCAATAATTACTAAGCGCGTACTATGGAAATCAATGTTTCTTCTGAAATCGGTCACCTGCAAGGGGTGATTGTGCATACACCGGGGCATGAAGTGTCTCTGGTAAACCCCGAGCTCAAAGATGAGCTGCTTTTCGATGATATTATTTTTGAAGATGACGCCCGCGGCGAGCACCTTGACATGCTGGACGTATTTAAGACTGCCATGCCCGCTGATGGAAAAGTGATCGAAATCCTGGATATTTTTGAAGAAGTATTGCAAAAAGAAGATGCCCGGGCCTATTTCATTGAGCAAATGGTGAAAGAATTTCCCGAAGCTAACCTCCAGTTGGTTGAGCCTGAATTACTGAAATTGGATCCCAAAGAACTCTTGGTGTTTATCACGCAAGGGTATTTAAAAAACTCCAAAGGGTTTACCCTGCATCCTTCCCCAAACCTGCTTTTTACCCGCGACCTGGCTGCCGTCGTAGACAGTGGCATTCTCATTTCCAGGGCGGCAAAGAAAGCGCGTCTCCGGGAATCACTGCTCATGGAAACCCTTGTGCAGTTTCATCCGCTTTTTGATTCCGTTCGTGATAACGCTATTCGCATCTCCGGCCATCAATCCATTGAGGGCGGCGACGTGCTGGTGGTAAATAAGAAACTGGTGCTTATCGGGATGAGTGAGCGCACCTCTTTTAGCGGATTGATGAAAGGGACCGAAGGCTTATTGAAAAGCGGTGTGGAAACCGTGCTGGCGGTTGACATCCCCAAACAACGTTCGTCCATGCACCTGGATACCATTTTTACTTTTGCCGACCGTAATGAATGTATTGCCTTCCCGCCTGCCATCATGGAACAAAAAAACAATGTAGTGGCTTTGTTTAAAGACGGCGACTCTATCAAAACCGAAATGCGGATCTCATTGCAACAGGCGCTGGAAGAAAGCACCGGTGAGAGCTTCAACTTTATAAAGTGTGGAGGAGAAGACCGAACCAACCAATTCCGCGAACAATGGACCGACGGCGCGAACGTTTTTGCTTTGGCCCCCGGAATAATTGTAGGCTACGAACGTAATACCAACACTTTTAATACGCTGGTAGATCACGGATATGATTTGATGACCCAATTTGAGTTTGTTGAAGAATACGGCAACAAAGAATTTTCCCCTTCCAATGGACAAAAGATTGCCATCAGTTTCCAGGGACACGAATTGTGCCGGGGACGCGGAGGGGCACGTTGCATGACACTGCCCATTTCCCGAAAACCACTACATTAACCTAACCCCATAAACCAAGACGATTGAGCACTGACACCCATCAAGAGGAAATTACGACAGACTTTGAAGTACTTGACTCTCACGAGGAGCCAACCAACAAGCTGGATACCCGGACCATTTTAAAACACCTTGGGCTTTTTCTGCTCACCTTTTTCTGCGTAACCATGGCCGGTGCCAATTATGTAGGTTTTGCTCCCAGTGGTTTTCCTTTCGCTTTGCCAAGCTGGCCTGACACCTTACGGGGATTGCTGTTTGCCGTTTTGTTTCTGTGTTTTCTTACCGTGCATGAATTTGGTCACTATCTAGCCGCGGTAAAGCATAACATCAAAACCACCTTGCCCTACTACATCCCGATCCCTTTTGCCATTGGCACCATGGGCGCCGTTATTCGTATTAAGGAGCGGATTCGTCGGATGTATCAATTGTTTGATGTAGGCGCAGCAGGCCCGGTCGGCGGATTCATTGTGGCCCTCGTTGTGTTACTGATCGGCTTTGCCACCCTCCCTGAGCCCGATTATGTGATGAACTTTGCGGGCCATGAGGAGTTGAAGGAATACGTAGCGCAAAATGGCACATACCCGGAACACATCACCGACCGGACCGAAATGGGCGTTCTTACCTTCGGCAATACCTTACTCTACAGCGGAATTGCTTCCTTTTTTGATAATGTCCCGCCGATGTGGGAGATGTACCACTACCCCTTTTTATTAGCAGGATGGCTGGGCCTCTTTTTCACCGCATTAAACCTGATGCCGGTAGGACAACTGGACGGCGGCCACATTCTCTATTCGCTGATTGGATACCGCAAGCACAGCATGGTAGCAAAAATATTCTTTGCCGGTATCACGGGTCTGGCGGGTACGAGTGCGGTTCCCTTTTTGGGGGATTTCATCTCGGGCTATATTAACCTGCCATATGTGGAATGGCTGGTTTGGGGAGGTGCCTTGTATCTTCTCATGCGCAAAGCTTTCCGCACAAACGACGGATGGGTCAACGCCATGGTAGTAACTTCACTCGCATTCACCGCAGGCTATACTGCCTTCTTTGCTGACGCTGCCACCAGTCAAAACTCCCTTGTATGGCTATTCTGGTGCTTTTTTATTGCATTCGTGGTTAAAGTAGAACACCCGCCGGTAGATTACGAGGAAAAATTATCTCCCACGCGGCGCGTGATAGGCTGGCTGAGTATGCTTATCTTTATTCTCTGTATTAGTCCAAACCCAATTTATATCAATTAATGAAACATCTACGATTATTTTTTCTTGGGGTGATGGCTCTCGGGCTCATTACCGCCTGCTCCGAATCTACCCAAAACCTGGAACAACAGGTGGACAGCCTGATTGCCGAACAGAAATTTGAAGAAGCCCTAGAACTGCTGGAAGATCAACCGGCCTCTGAAGAGGTGACCGCACAAAAAGAGGAAGTACACCTGCAATATGGTATTTACCTGATTTACAATGCAGACCCTTCGCAAATGCGGGAAAATGCGAATGAGGCACTGCGACAGTTTATTGCCGTGCTGGAAATCAATCCTGATAACGAAAAAGCTATTGCGGAAACGGAGCAAATTCTTTCCATTTACCGCACTTTCCCAAACCGACAGCCGGAACAAGAGGTCTTGGATAAGCTACAAGAATTAGGCTTCCAGGTTTAGTATTACAAAACCTGAGCAATCCTTAAATCACAAAAATCTGTGATATTATGAGCGATAAAAAGACGACACCTACCATTCAAAACCGGAAAGCCCGGCATGACTACTATGTAGAAGAAACCTACGAGGCAGGCCTTGCATTGAAAGGGACCGAGGTGAAATCGCTGCGACAAGGCAAAGCCAGTTTTACCGATTCGTTTGCCTACCTGCAAAATGGGGAAGCATGGCTGCGTGAGCTATACATCAAACCTTACGAACATGGTTCTTATTATAACCATGACCCGCGTCGGCCACGCAAGTTGTTGCTCCACAAACGAGAAATCCGCGAGCTCGATAAAGCCATCCAACAAAAAGGCTTTACCATTATTCCGCTGAAATTGTACTTTAAGCGCGGTAATGCCAAGGTATTGATCGGCGTAGCCAAAGGTAAAAAGCAGTACGACAAGCGCGACTCCATCAAAGAAAAAGATGTGAAACGCCAGATTGAGCGGAACGTGAAAGGCAATTACAAGATTAATATGTAGGTCTGCTAATATCTGATACTGGATATAAGTAGCTCCGGTTAAGTATTTTTTAAATAAAAGAACCCGAGCCAATGATGGCTTACAGGTCAATAATTGAACCGAGGGTTATATCCATATATTTTAGATGCCGTGATTGCCAAAGCTTTTGTTTCTGGTTATCCTTTATCATCAGTGGGGCAAAGCTTTAGTTACTGACTTTACTTTCACCGACCTAAAGGCCGGAGCAATTAATAAAATACAAGCTTTTGCATGTTGCCGTACTAAATCTCGGCGAATTCAGTTATTTTTTATCCACAAACTTCATCCCTAACAATTTCATTATGAAGAACAAGAATATTTTAATTATTGGATTATTGATCACCGCCGGCGTTGCTGCTTTTCTGTTTTGGCCCGGTAACTCCAGCAGCCAGCTTTTGGCTTCTGATAAAACCCAGGTGGTGATGTATAAAAACCAGGGTTGCCAGTGCTGTACCAAGTGGGGCGATCATATGGCCGAAGGTGATTTTACTGTAGAAGAAAAACCCACTCCTGTTTTGATGCAGGTTAAACATGAGAATGGCATCACGCGTGAGCTGGCCTCTTGCCACACCGCCATGATTGATGGTTACGTAGTGGAAGGCCACGTTCCCCGTGAAGATGTGGAGCGCCTTCTCTCAGAACGCCCCGACGCTATAGGTATAGCGGTACCCGGCATGCCTACCGGCTCTCCCGGCATGGAAATGCCCGGTCGCCCAGCCGACAACTATGATGTACTGCTGGTGCACAATGATGGCACAACCAGCGTGTATGCCTCGCACTAAATAAATTTGTGACTTAGATTTTATAGTCCTCCTAAAGCATCTGCTTTTGGAGGACTTTTTTGTTTAACATTCCTAAACAACTTTTCCAGAGATAGGTATTGAGATAAGGATAGATTTCAAACATCTACCCAAAGACTGTCATCGCGAGGAGGCAAGTTGCATACACTCTGGCCTTGCGGGTGCCGACGTGGCGATCTTTTGAAGCTTAGCAACTCCCATACCAACGGTGGGGAGTCATCCAGAAGCTACCGCCGAAGGATCTTGCATTTTGCAAAGCATCAGCCCATCATACATGAACTACTTTTTTCGGTAACAGATATTAGGACAATAATGGATTTCAAGAATCTACCTAATGTCTAACATCAACAGCAATGACAACAACCCAATCTGTAATATGAAATTTCAAATCTGCAATTAATAAAAAAAGCCCCTCTGTTTCCAGAGAGGCTTTTGCTTTTCAATAATCAAGCGACCCAGTTATTCCGTGGTAATGGGCACGGCTACTTTGGTTGCTCCCCAGTGTAAATTCATGTGGGCTTTGTCAGCCGAGAGTTCATCAAAATAGATTTCAAACCACTCGGATTCGTCGGCTTCCATGGGAGATGCCATAACGCGTACTACATCTTCGGCTTCATCATATTGGGTTCCCCAAGACAGCTTGTTGTTCAAGATGATGGTCCATTCATCTTCGCCAGGAATGGTGTAGAGTGAATAGGTTCCGGCATCAACAGATTCTCCGCCAAAGCTCAAGTCATCAGAAAAGGTAATAGCGGTAGATTCGTTAGCGCCTGTTCTCCAAACGGTTCCAACCGGAGCCAATTGAGAGCCTTCCCCAAAATAGGAACGCCCTTTCAAACCAGGACGTCCGTAGGTCACTGTTACTACGGTGGTACCAATAGTTTGGCTTACTGAAGCATTTGGACTTGCACGGTTTTGATCACTCCCACGCTCCTGTGCATAGCTAAATTCCGTCGCAAAAAAAGCGGTTACTACCATCAAAAAGGTTAGTTGCAGTAGTTTCTTCATAGTATCCCTGTTAATTATTTGTGTTAGTTGGTTGTGAATAAAGATGCATCGATGCCCGGTACGACCTTGAGGGCATTTTTATAATACACTTTTTCTAACACTTCGTCCGGTAAATTCAATCCATACATTTTCCAGAATGCGTGGCGTTTTCTGAAATAGTCAAAATACTCGTCATCACTTTCCAGCACACGAAAATACACCCAATATTCTTTGGGGCGATAAGTATCTTTGCCGAATAAAATCCGGTCCTGATATTTAACGAAGAAGTCATGGGCAAATCGGGGCTGCCGACCGATCTCAGCCACCGCAGCAGAAATCTCGGTATACACATTCGGAAATTCATCCAGTAAATCACCCAGCCGGGCCAGGTCGTTGCCCATCCAGCCAAGATGTGCGTTAATGAAGGTGGTTTCCGGATGTTTGCGAAATACATTCCATTGTTCCTGCATCACCACTTCCCAGCTGGGATAGCGGGTAGAATCGCCCCGGTGTCGATTAGGGAAGTTCTTCATTTCCAGCCAACGCTCATTTTTTTCGTTGATGGGTGCCCAAAATACTTCCGGCTCGCCGGTATGGATAAGCACCGGAATACCCAATTCCCCTGCTTTGGCCCACACCGGGTCCAGGCGGGGATCATCCGTGTGCAATCGGTTGCCTTCTGAATCTGTTACGGTAAGCCCGAGATTTTTGAAAATCTTGAGTCCGCGTGCTCCATTCTCGTAATCTTCCTGCAGTTGTTGCACGGTACGTTCGGTCCAGTCCGGGTCGTCAATGCCATCAAAATCGAGGTTGGCAAATACGATAAATCGTCCGGGGGCCTGAGCCTCAGCCGCCTCCACCATTTGTTTGAGGCGCTCGCCGGAACGTCCGCTCAGATTCACCAGCACTTTCATATTCAGGCTATCCATCTCTTTTGCAGTGACCGACAGGTCCATCTCGCTCATCCGCCATAAGTGGCTATGTACATCCACAAAAGGATACTTCGCTGATTTAATGACCTCGCCAGGTACTACCAGCGTGGATTCGGGGTCATATTCCTCGAAACTCATAGTAGTATCGGGTTCCTGTGCCAGGGTAGTGTTGCCGCTTAAGAGAAGAACAGCAACGATAAAGTAGAATAGTCGTAGATTTTTCATGCCTAAGTATAGCTAATGCACGGTTTTTGTGCTACTGGTTTTGGGGTGATGATTTTATCAACCCGCTCATCCCCAAAAGTGAATTCGAAACAATACCATAGCCCACGGATAAATCCGTGCGCTATGGGTTTATTTCTAAGAACAAATTACCTCGAATTGGGCTACTCAATGGATTGATTTCTTCGGAACAACTTCAAGCAAGTGCCTGTACTAATTATAGCTAATTCAACCGGTTTTCTTGTAGCAAATTGGTAATTATTTCTTGGCTAAGGTTCTACGCTGTCGCTCAGAATCATAAAAAAAATCTGTAATCTGCAATCAACATAATTTCAGGATTGATACCTTCCTACATTCTGTTTAACGTGTGTATTACTCAAAACAAAACAGGCAATATTGAATTTTAACATACCGCCTCAACAAAAAAACCAGGACGGCAATGAACGCTCGGTGGGCTTCGAGTTTGAGTTTACCGGGGTAGAGATTAAAGATGCCGCCAATATGATCTCTGAGTTATATGGAGGCAAAGTTTCGCAACTGAGCGGGTATGAGTATAAAGTTTCGGATACCAGGTTTGGTGATTTTTCTCTGGAACTGGATGCTAGTCTTTTTCTGAATAAGAAATATGAAAAAGCCCTGAAGTCAATAGGGATAAATATCGACAAGCTTAAGAATAAAGATAAGCTGGAAGACACCCTACGCGATATGGCCTCAACCGTAGTGCCCTTTGAAATTATCACCCCGCCTATACCACTCCCGAAATTACTCCACCTGAACGAACTGGTGGATAAGTTGCGCGAGTGGAAAGCCAAAGGAACCGGCAGCTCGTTCTTTTATGCGTTTGGGTTACATTTGAACCCTGAAGTACCCGAACTAACGGCCGACAGTATTTTGCGGCACTTGCAGGCCTATGTGATGCTGGATGGCTGGATCCGCAAGGATGCAAAAATTGATCTTTCCCGTAAAATCACCCCTTACATCAACGAGTACGAAATTGATTACATACGGCACATTCTGCAGCCTGATTATCAGCCCGACTTACAAACACTGATAGTCGATTACTTTGAATTCAAAAACTCGCGTAACCGCCCTCTGGATTTGCTTCCTGTGTTTATGTTTATGGATGAAGAAATTACCTCCTCGCTACTGGAGGAAGAACTAACCTCGGCACGCCCTACCTTTCATTACCGATTGCCTAATTGTAATATTCAGGATGAAGAATGGTCGTTGGCGGAGGAATGGAACCGTTGGGTACTGGTAGAACGTTTAGCTAAAGACCGCAAAGCATTAAACCAATATGCACGCGCTTTTTTAAATATGGATGAAAAGTCAGTATTTGGTATTAAGAAGAAATGGATAAAACTAATGGACCGGTGGGTAAATGATGGATGATTATGAACCGGTGATTGGTATCACGGGCCCCGACGAAGGGGGACAGGCTGCGTGGCTTTTTACCGCGTTTTCGGTCATTATTGCAGGTGGCAAACCCTTGCGCATCACCCCCAATATGCCTCGTGATATTGAACAAATTGATGGTTTGATATTAGGAGGCGGGGCGGACATTGAGCCTTTGAAATACGGCCAGCAGCGCATAGAAAGAGCGGTACTTACCCGCGACAAACGCACGCTATTTGAATGGGTTCTGTCTATTTTATTCTTCCCCATCTATTGGCTTGCCCGCTACTTTCAACATACCAAACGCTCTCCCATAGATATGAAACGGGACAAGCTGGAGTTTAACCTTCTTCAGCAGTCCGTAGAACGAAACCTACCTGTATTAGGAATTTGCCGAGGAATGCAGCTAATCAATGTGCACTTTAAAGGCACCCTGTACCAGGATATACGTGGGTTTTATGCGGAAAAATCACAGGTATCATCCATTTTCCCCAAGAAGCGTATTGTGATAAAAGATGACACCAGGTTGTGTGAGTTCCTGCAAACCGACATCTGTAACGTAAACGCCCTGCACAATCAGGCTATAGATGAAACTGGTGACGGCATAGAAGTGGCTGCCCGGGAGCTCAATACGGAAGTACGGCAAGCTATCGAGCATCGGGACTATCCTTTTGTAATCGGCGTACAATGGCATCCGGAATACCTGATCCAGATATCCCGCCAACGTAATATTTTTAAACAGCTGGTGAAGGCTGCTCAAGAACAATTACACATGCAGCGAGTTAATACGCTCTAAAAAGTCCTCTCTATTATTTTCACTCAGCCTGGCTTTCCCGGTCTCAAAATGAATTATTCTTCGTTCCACCGATTCAATTTTTTTCAGGTTTACAATGTACGACCGGTGAGTTCGCATGAATAATGACGCTGGTAATTTTTCTTCCAACTTCTTTAAATTGATAAGTGAATGCACCGGTTTTTTGGTAGACGACAGATGAAACTTCACATAATCTTTTAAGCCTTCGATAAAAAGGATATCCTCAAACCTGAGCTTCACCAATTTGTATTCTGAACGAACAAAAATAAACTCCGCTTCGGAATTTTTCTCAGAACTTTGGCTCATATGCAAGAATTCTTTTGCTTTATGTGCAGACGACAGGAATTCTTCATAGCTAATGGGCTTCAGTAAGTAATCTAAAGCTTCTACTTTATAGCTTTCTACGGCATATTGGTCATAGGCTGTAGTAAAGATAATTTTTGGCGGATTCTTCAGCGATTTGATAAAGCTGAGTCCAGATATATCTGGCATCTCAATATCTATAAATAATAGTTCAGCTTCTCTTAACAGATCATCTTCCATCAAATCAAGAGCACTATTCGACGCTTTCAATAAGTTCAGGAATGGGGTTCTGTTGATATAACTGCACATTAGTTCCAATGCAGGCGGCTCATCATCTATGGCTATACATTTAATCATCATACAGGAATCTTTAGATATACAATAAAACGTTCTCCCTTATCCCTGACCTTCAGTGAATAATTATCTTTATACAACAGGTCTAATCTACGTTTAGCGTTCTTGAGTCCTATCCCTTTTTGATCTGTATTGTTCACAGGCTTGTATACATTATTTTGGGTCAAGAACTCAATAAAATCTTTGGTTTGGCGAATGTATATGGTTACAATTGCGGGGTCGTTTTGGCGCACTCCATGTTTAAATACATTTTCCAGAAAGGGAATAAAAAGTAAAGGCGGTATTGTTAGTTCATCATCTTCTACTTCTTTAATAAAGTCAACGGAAATAGCTTGAGACAACCGTACTTTTACCAGCTCTATGTAATTTTCCATGAAGTTTACTTCCATACCCAAGGTCACCTTCTCACGGGATGACTCATACAGCATATAGCGCATCAGCTTGGATAACTTGTGAACGGCTTTTTGTGCCCGATCCGGTTTTGACTGAATAAGTGAATAGATATTATTCAGCATATTGAAAAAGAAATGCGGGTTTACCTGGTTCTTGAGGAATGAAAGTTCTGTTTGCAGCTTTTCTCTACCGATCTCTTCTTTCTCCTGCTCGTTACGATACCACTGCTGTCCAAATTGAATTCCGGTACCTAACAATACGATAAACATTGAAGATAAAAGCGCCAGAAAATCAAATGCCCCTCTTCTTTCGGGTCCGCGATCTTCCGGAGGTGGCATAGGAGAGATTAGTAAACTATCCACATCCATACCTACCCCAATTACCGGGTTGACCGTATCTCCAATTCCTTGAAAAGGGGGAATAAAACTCACCGGTCTGTTTGGATCATTTCTACGAGCCTCTCTAAATGCCTCATTCACATTTAATACATCATGCATTAGATTGTTTGTCATCATGGTGAGCAAAACAATGGCTACAACTGATACTGCATAACCCAAGAACTTTCGCTGAAAAAGCATTTTAGGTATTAACAGAAAGTAATTGAGATAAAACAGCACCAAAAGCAAAAAGATGAACAGATAATTTTTCACCTGAACTTCCCACGGCAATTCAAAACCAAAAGGGTGATTAAGTTGCAAATAGGTAGGCAAGGAAAAAAGGAGCAGCCACCCAAATACATGAATGCCTGCAACTATCCACTGGGTCTTATGGATTTTTATCTTTTCTATAAATTGATTTTCCTTACTCATTTTAGTTGAATTTTTAGGCTATCCAACTCATAAACTGATAAGGCAGGAGTTTTATGATGTTTAATTTTTTGTAAGACTAAATTCCCGGCTTTATTGGCTTCTGCCTGATTTCTGAAAGGTTTTTCCCCGGGAACAGCAGGTATGTAAGGTTGCTTTATCAGAGGTTGGCCGGAGCGTAGTATCTCATACCCCCAGCCTGTACCTGATTGAAATGTCTGTACCTGAAAACTCATGCCTGCTGGCGTTTCCTGATCACCAGAACGAGCCAGCATTACTGACCCTATAAGTATCACACAAAGTAATCCGGTAAGAATATACTTCAGATTCATCTTGTTAATAACTGTCTTCATCATTTTCTATGTTCGGATTGTATTCCCAAAAATCATCGTAATACAAACTTCCGTTATTCCCGGTGCCTACATATGCAAGATTGTTAATCGTAAAAGCCACGGCATCTCTGCGGGCATTGCCTTCAAAAACAGCCAAATCTTCATCCGTCCAGACATCCGTTTCGGGATTATACTGCCATATATTTGATTTATTGCCGCCACTGTAGCCTAACGCTATATAGCCCTTTCCATCCAGTGTAAATGAAACAGCTTTACTGCGGGGTATATCTCTGCTGTTCTCATCCCGGTCTTCATCAAGATTCTGCAGGTTACTCCAAAGCCCGCTCTCTGGGTTATATACCCAAAAATCTGGCTCATATATACCATTACTGGTTCCGGTGCCAACGTATGCTTTGTCATCAATAACAAAAGCCGTGGCGTCAATACGTTTTTCTCCGGGGATACTCACCACCTGCGCCCATTGATCGGTTTCAGGGTCGTATCGCCAGAAATCTTTAAGGTCGTTATCGTCATGTCCGGTCCCAACATAACCCTTATTATTTAAGGCAAATGCAACGGCACCATAGCGAGCTGACCCTCCAAAAGCGGCAACGGAATCCCAGCTATTTGTGGCCGGGTCATAAGCCCAGAAATCCCGCAGGTAGTAACCATCCACATCGTCATTGTAGCCTGTTCCTACATACCCTTTTCCGTCAGCCACAAAAGCCACAGCCGAATTCCGTGGAATACCGGGAAAATCAGCTTTTTGGGTCCAGAAATTCATCTCCGGATCAAACTCCCAGATATCTTTCAAGCGATCCTGGTCATCATCCTGGTCACCATTATAACCGGTGCCTACGTATCCTTTTCCATCAATGGAAAAAGCCACAGCATTGCTTCGTGGAATGCCTTCGTAGGAAGAAATCCGGGCCCAGTCTCCCCATTCTATATTTTCGGTATCACTGTTAAACACGTTACAAGCTGTGAAAGACAAAGCCGTAAGTGAAAGAATCAAAACCGTTTTTATGTAATTGCTATTCATTCTATGTTGCTTATTCATTTTACTTAATTCAATTTGGTAACTACAAGGCTTACGTACATTTTGTAACCGGCATTTGCTGGCCCACCCAGAATAGTTCGGTTAACATTTCCTTGATATTGGGAAGCAGGAGCAGTGAGTAATAATCCATTCCCGGTTATTCGGTCTGTGTCTAGTTCCTCCCGTACAAACTCCGAGATATCCAGCTTATAGTATGTTTGTTGATTAAACTCTTCATCTACCGTGGGAGAAGCAGAAATAGTATTCCCATCATCATCCGTGTATGACCCGATTATCCGGTGCCGAACATCTCCCACATAAACCATGAGAGGATCAGGAAGGGGCGTTTCCTCTTCATAGCTTTGCGCAAGGGGGAAAAGATACAGTTCGGCACCGTTGATAATCAGGTTTGGTCCAACATCAAAAAGATTATCTATGGTTGGGAAATCGAGGCGGGTCATGATACCCACACCATTCTGAATAAATACCTGGTTGCCACTTTCTGTACTTTTAATACTCTCTTTTGGACTTTCCAGTTTATTCAAAGGTGCTTTGCGATCACCCTGTATATTTGAAAAATGGGAATAGAGATTGAAATCATAATACTTCTGTTCCACAACTCCATCTGTAGTTTCAGTGTAATGCAGCCTAAGCGAGAGGTAAGCCGTACTATCTGCCTGAAACCCAAAGATCGAGGTGTTAGATGCGTTGCCGTTAGAAATGGCAATGCCTTTTAAATAATCCTCAAAGTGCTCCTGATCCTCTACTATCTTTCCTTCATTCTGAAAAGCCTCAAACAAAGGCAAACCGAGGGCCTGTGGCAGTAGTATCTCCAGGCTGTCTTTATTTTCCGGGGTGATTGTTACCGAGGCAAGACTTGCACTTTCCGTCTCAAAATCATCAAAGTTATATAACTGGGTATTATCCCCGGCGGGCTCAATGTCTTCCAACACACGGTATAGCGAAAACTGCTGCCTTGCCCCAGCATCTCCGTAATGATAATTTACCTTTAGGCGAAGGCTCAAAGAGTCGTATTGTGCTGTTTCACTTATGGTTACTCCGCTGCCTACACTAAAACGAACAAAACCTTTGGCATATACAGTACCCAAATAATCGTCCTGATAAGAGCCTACCAGCAGGTTTGTAGCGTCATCGGTAACTACAGAATCCATCAAAACACTGGATGCCTTTATGGTGAGGGTATCTGTTGCTATAACCTCCATTGAGCTATCTACAAACCCGGAGCCAATCATGGTTCCGTCCTCACCGCAGCTCACCAAAAAAATCAGTATAAAAATTACCACCAAGCACTTTACGAATTTCATTCTGCCTCGCCCTGTTTTAAAGTGAACTGAAACCAAACTTCGGTTGCTTTGTCAAGCCCATTTTCCTGCCTTCTGTCTTGGGGTGGTGGCATTTGTTTGTTGCCGCCGCCGGGGAAACCTCCCGGAGGACCTCCGGGAGGCGTCCTTCCATCACCCGGTCCCGAGGGCCTCCTAAACGCCCCGGTTTCTAAGCCAATAGTGATGGGTTCATCAGCAGCTTCCTCCTTAAATGGTTGAGCAGCTAACTGCTCAAACGGTATAATGGCGGCATAGATTAAATTCCTGGTAGTTGGGTTTTCCCATACTCTTGCATTCACAATCCCATCAGCTAAGTGGTAATATTCTTCGTTCTCCGGGATTTTGGGAAAGTTGATCAGCTTTAAAAACGTTTTCTCCTCTACGAGATCTTCTAGTCCTTCCTTAGAATGGCCGGCCCCAGTCCTCCTTTCCATATTTTTCGCCAATGGATATTGTATACCCAGGCTTTTCATCTGTTTTCCCTCGAGATCAACCCATAAAGTGGAGCCGGCGACCAGCATTTTTTGCCCAATCGCAGCACTGTTAAACTCGATCGTCACGTACAAGTAATTAGAATCGTTAGAAATAGAATAAAAGAGCTCTTGTTTATCTGAATAGTAGAGGCTATCCGGCTCTCTGTTATATTGGCCCGACAGATCAACCTTCGAAGATTGCCAGCTGCTTTGGGCTTCAATGATAGCTTTGCTATTTCTACATCCTGTAACTGCCATAAGGCAGAGTATTATGAATATGGAATATTGAAAAAAAGATCTAAACAACATGTGATATGGATTGATGGATATATTTGGTTACTATTTTTGCACCGTAGCGTTAGATCCATATGCTATGCTGAAGACAAACTATTAAAGACTTTTCCGGCATGAAATGACATCGGGATAAGCTTCTCTTTGAAATTATTCTGTAATGATATTGCCGCCATTTTGGTCTCTTTTACTCTTGTAGTACTCAATGAACGCTTCAAAGATCAGCAGCTGTAACCAGAATTAAAACATTATTAGATAAACCGTGGAATTGAATAGACGAATGTGCAAATTTTATCTACGTTGGATATAATTTCATTACTCATGATTCATTTTTCTTAGTTAAGCTTGTTAAGCTGATCACTCATCATCGATGATACCGCCAGTAAGTCTCATAAGAGTATGATAGCTTTCTATAACGTTATAAATAGCTCGATTATAGTTGACATCAGCATTCGAATAGACCTGTTGAACATCCCGATAGATAAACGAATTGATCGAACCACTTTCGAATTTCTTTTTTGAAATTTTGAGATTGAGTTCGGCTGCTTCCAGATTTTCGTGGGCAAGTTCAAGTTGCTCTTTCCGCAGTTGGTACAGCTCATGTTCCTGGAACAGTTGATTTTTCAGCGAGGCTTCCATCTCACTAGTTTCAACTTCGCTGATCTGTTTTTCGATTTGCGCAGCTTCCAAAACGCGTTTTCGTTGCCCCCCATTGAACAATGTATAGGATACGGTCAGCGAGGCACTATGGCTAAGGCCTGAGCCTGTCT
The DNA here is from genome assembly GCF_900182705.1 of Gracilimonas mengyeensis. GTDB lineage: Bacteria > Bacteroidota > Rhodothermia > Balneolales > Balneolaceae > Gracilimonas > Gracilimonas mengyeensis. Next base: position 196,150 of record NZ_FXTP01000003.1, read on the forward strand.
GCGAGCTAAATCCAGAAGTACCAATATCATAACCCGAGCCACTATATCCACCGCTGGCACCAATACTTACGGTTGGATAGTAGTTACTCCTGGCCAATTTAGTTTGCTGGCGGGCTAGTTCAAGGTTAATGTACTGGTTCCGTAGATTATTGTTGTTCTGAAGCATACGATCTGCCAGAGTTTTCCGATTAAAACTGGTGGTATCAGCCTGGAATTCGCTGATAAGCTGGTAATTTTTTTCTAATGGCGCAGCCATCAGATAATTGAGCTCTCGCATAGCGTTATGATAGGAAGTTTTAGCTGAGAGGTAGTTGGACTTATCTTCAAGATAGGCATTTTGAGCCTGTAACAGATCATAGGTTACAGAGCTTCCGATTTCTTTGCGCCTCTTGGCCAGATCATACCGGTCTTCAGATAACTGCATCAAATCGTTAGCAAGTTCCATGTTCTGTAGTTGAAGTAAAATGTTATAGTAAGATAAGATGATATCTATAACAGCGTTTTCTACATTAATAGCCATATTACCTTCTGAAAGTTTTTGGTACTGTTCCAGCATTTCTTTTTCAATTCGAGCCCCAAAACCTCTAAAGATCGTCCAATCAAGATTGACGGTTCCGCTATAATTGGTTCCGCTTATATCGTTTTGGTCCTGGTAGCCCCCAGAACCGGAGAGAGAAATGGTTGGCAAGGCTCCTGTTTCACCCCAGTGGTTTTCAATACGGCTGATTTCCACATTTTTTCGTTGTATAGTAATACCGTAATTGTTTTTAAGCGCCATACTAATAGCTTGGTCTACTGATAGAGAATCGACACTACTGGTTCCCACATTCAGTTTGTCTTGACCCTTTACAGTTGAAACGAAGAGACTTATGAGGAATATACTTGTGATTGTAAACGGTAAAAGGGATTGTATGTTTTGACGAATGTTCATAATTAATAGAAGTTATACGTCCGTTTGTTGTTCAATTTTGTAGTTGATGACGGCTGGTTCTATCGATTCGGCCGTAGCTTCAGTATTACCCTTCATTTTCTGAATAAACAGTCGGACTCGGTTAATTAACAGTATAACATGAGGCAATAACATCAGAATGAAGAAGGTGCCGAAAAAGATACCATATGCAAGTGCAATAGCCATTGGCACCAACATCTTAGCGTCGCCGCTGCTTTCAAGGATGAGCGGTGACAATCCAATAGTAGTTGTTACAGTAGTAAGCAAGAGGGGGCGAAACCGGTTTCGGGCAGCATCAAAAATGGCCTCCATTAGGGGTTGGCCTTCTTGCAGGTTTTGATTGTATTTCGCCAAATAGATAATAGCATCATTAATTATGGTACCCGACAGGGCTATTAGCCCCCAGAGGCTCATTAATGATAAAGGTTCCTGATGAATGCCATGCCCCCAAACGGCACCAATCGCACCAAATGGAATCATAATCAAAATGATGATGCCCTGCATAGCCGACCGGAAATAGAGCATAATGATAAGTACAATCACCAGAAAGGCCACCCCGAAATAGAAAGCCATATGGGAGACCTCCTCACCGGACTCTCTGGACTGCCCCTGGTGCATATAGGTAACATCAGGATAATTTTCCATGATGTCGGGCATAATTTGCTTATCAATATAATCGAGAATGGGAGGTACCGCATCTTCTGAATTTCTCAGATAGGCTTCAACCCGTATTTCTCGTCGGCCGTTGTAGTGGTTAATACGATTCAGACTTCGGCCTTTTTCGAGATTGGCTACCTCATTCAGAGGAAACGAACCCTGTTCGCTCTTTACCTGCATTGTCTCCAACTGACCCAAAGTTTTACGGTTACTTTCGGGGTAGCGTACATACACCCAGAGTTCATCCCGTCCATCCTGGATGCGTTGAGCCAGTGCGCCAAAGTAGGCTGAACGGACCTGTTGCATCAGACTGTTGTAATTGAAACCCAGGTTGTAGGCTTGTGGTTTCAGGGAAATGCGGATCTCTTGGCTGCCCAGCTGGCTATTATCAAGCACATTATAGAGTGCGGACATCTTACGAAGTTCCCGTTTTAAATCGGAACTGGCACTCTCGAGCTGTTTTGCATCGCGCCCAAAGAGGCTGATTTCTACAGGTGCACCGAATTGATTGGAGGCACCAACTCCAAATTTGTATGCTTCCGGTATTTCGCCTACGATCTCGGAGATTCTGTTTTTGATATCACCGTCTCGTACCGAAGTTTCGCTCATATCATCATTTAAAAAAACGCGAATATTTCCTGCATGTGTACCCGATTCGGTCCCTGTAAAGGCAGAGCCAACAGTAACCTGGGTAAGATCTACATAGGATATGGTATCCTGAGGATTAGATTCCATGAATTTCTGATTAGCCTCCCAGACCGCCCGTTCAACCTCAAATAGTTTTTCTTGGGTAATCTCTTCATTAACTCCGGGTTTGAGTGCAAGATCAATGGTAAACGAGTCTGATGGCGGCGAAGGAAAAAACGTCATTGGAATGTAGCCACCCCAGATCAATCCCCCGGTTATCATAAATACCGACAGTGTTATGGCTAAAGTTATACTTTTCAGGTTCAAACTGCGTTTGAGCAGTGGCAAATAAAGTTGTTCTCTTACCCAGGTGATATACTTTTCACATTTATCTCGAAAACGGCCATAGAGCGATTTTTTCTTAATGTCTTGCAAGGCATTGCCTGAAATCAAGTGGCCCGGTAATACAAACATTCCCTCTACCAGAGAAAAACCCAGTGCCGCTACCACTACTATAGCCATTTCCTTCATCATCTCCATAGTACCTGTAATAAATATCAGTGGGATAAATGCAATAATGGTCGTAGATATAGAGGTGAATACAGCAGGAAGAATTTCCATGGTACCGTCCACGGCAGCCCGTTCCGGTGATTTACCTCTTTCGTAGTGAGTAAAGATGTTTTCACCAATCACAATACCGTCATCCACCAGAATGCCGATTATCAGAATCATGCCAAACAACGAAATCATATTGATGGTAATACCTGCCAAATATCCGACAATAAACATGCCCAGAAAAGACGCTGGTATGCCCCAGGCTACCCAAAGCGACAAGCGATAATTCAGAAGTAAAGACAGTGAAATGAATACCAGAAGGATACCCATCAGGCCATTGCTGGCCAGGATGGAGAGCTGATTGTTAATGACCTGCAGGAAATCCTGCATTACCGTTAACTCGTAATCATCATGATTGGTATTAAACTCCTCTATATAATCATTCACATAATTTGAAATTTCCTCCAAATCCTCATTTGCCAGCTTCTGAATCTGGATCGTCACATTACGTTCGCCTTCCACATAGCTTACGTTGGGAGATTCCTCGAACTGTCGGTTTACCGTTGCCACATCCCCCAGGCGTATCAGGCGACCATCAGGATGGGTAATCACCACAATATTGGCAATTTTCGAGGCATCTACAGATCGATTGCGGGAAACTACCAGCAATTCCTCCCGGGGATTACGAATGGTGCCCCCGTGGATATCAATATTATTATTGGCAATGGCGCTTTGAATCTGCTCAAAAGTCAAACCATAGCGCTCAAGTTGGGTCTCATCAATTTCAATTGCCATCTCAATGGTATTCGGAAATCCCGTTACAGAAATTTGAGAGATGAATCCTGAAGCAAGTAAATCTTCTTCTATGCGATTGGTCTGATTATGAAGTGCCATCAGGTCATCATTGTTGGAAGTCAAAGAAAGAAACATTGCCAAATCAGTTCGCCGGTTCTTAGATACAATAGGCTGTTCGGCATTGGTAGGCATATTAGAGATACCATCAACAGAATTCTTTACATCCGTGTAAAGCTCGTCAATATCGTAATTCGACTGCCCCTCGATGGTGATTGTAGCGCTGTTTTCAAGTGATTGAGACTCAAATTCTTTGATTCCCGGAATGCCGCGGATCTCTTCTTCGATAACGGTTGTTACGCCCTCTTCCATCTGCTCCGGGGTAGCTCCGGGATAACTGACAGTTACAGTAATCGTACGGGATTCAACGATGGGGAAGGTTGCTTTGTTCAAGGAAGAGTAAGAGATAACACCCAAAAGAATCAGGGTAATGATCACCAATTTCCCGTAAAACGGATATTTAACAAAAGTGGATACGATGCGTTTTAACATATGTATTTTTGCATATTAATTTTTTGAAGCGGCATAATAGCTGAGCTAACTACACAGTACGACTGGTTATCTTGTCTCTACCTCCTGATTCTCTCTTACATCCATCAGGGATTCAGTTACTACTTGTGTCCCCTCAGGCAAACCATTGATGATTACATGATCATCCATTTTTAGCACAACATGTACATCATATAGGTTTAGCTGCCCATTGGTGACAACATAAACCTGATTATTATCAAGTAGTGCCTCGCGGGGTAGTTTATAACCTTCGATAAAATTTGAACGAGTAAAACGTGCCTCTACATACTCACCAGCCCGAATTTCTGGGATTTGTTGATAAATATTGACAAACACGCTTACCGATTGAGTGCTGAGATCAATAAAATCAGCAATACGATTAATTTTCCCGATGAGGCGGTCTCCGTTTTCCCGGATCAACTCCACCGCCATACCTTCAACAAGCCATTCAGCATCTACAGGCATGACAGAAATTGTGGCTTCCAGATGATCCGTTCGTATGATGGTAGCTAATTCAGTATTCACCCCCGCTACTGCTCCTACATGTTTATTCACCGTTTTATAGGTACCATCGAAAGGAGCCTCAATGATATATTTCTTGTAATTTATTTCCTGTTGTTCAATAGCATAGTATTCGGAGAGAATATTCCGCGAGGCTAGGAAAACACGTTCCTGCTCACTGTCGAATTCAGGAAGCGGTGGCAGCTCCTCATTGATATCTATGTTGTTGAAAAATGTCTTCCACTTGTCGTACTGTTTGGGGTAGTCAATGCTGATGTCAGCCAATTCTTCTGCCAGCAGTTGCAAATAGCTGCTTCGCGCCGATCGCAACGTGGCATGCGCATCTTCCGAATAAATACGAATAAGCTGATCTCTCTTTTTAAATGATTGCCCCTCTTTTAAAGGAACATCTCCGCTAAGAATACGGCCTGTCACCTCTGATGAAAGTGCCACCTCTTCATAAGAGGAAACCCGTCCCTTATATTCAGCCACCGCATCAAGCGTATCATAGAATACTTCCTGTACTTTTACATGCAGAACATCCCGTTGTTGCTCATCAATCACAGGTTCTTCCTGAAAACTGATCATTCCATAGGCTAAAAGTGCTGCAGTTGCCATTAGTGTTGCGGCCAACAGATATGGGAAAAATTTGCTTTTCATATTTATTCAAGTATTACAGTTGAAAAAGATTTCCCCCATATATAACCTGAATTACTAAGGATCAGCGAATAAATTGAACGAAATGGCGGTTTGAGTAAACGAATAACCTGACAAACCATAAAAAATGGAATAAGCCGGTTTTATCAGTTTATTGAACGATTGGTGTTACTCGTTAACCAGAAATGAACATTGGTTCATCCCTTTTTGTATTTGTAAATGAGGTAGGTACGTTTTAGATACATATTGTATTATCTATGAAAACTTAATCCAACATCAATGCTTGTATCTTTAAAACGAAAGACTCTTTTTCAGCTGCTTTTTTGGATTTTTATTGCCAGTATTAATTACATGTTCGCCTTTAATATTATGTCGCCAAAGAGTGCACTGCTGGCCTGCAGTGTAAATACGCTCTTTCAGATGTTGGCCTTTTATTTAAATACGTTTTGGGTATTTCCAAAATTTTTTAACAGGCCTAATTACATACATTATTTTTTAGTCAGCTTATTCACAATTCTTCTTATAGCAACAATGCAAACAGGAATAGAGCTCACTTGGCTACAGCCACTGATTGAGGCGAAAATCCCTAATATTCAAATACCTCGTTTTTTCATAGCACTTCGTATTTTTGTGTGGCTATCATTAATGTACGTTATCAGCTTGGTTTTTTTGACACAAGAGAAACTAAACCAGGAAATGAGTTTTAAAAATGAACTAGTGGAAGAGAAGCTCGAGGCTGAATTGGAACTGCTCAAAAACCAAATACAACCGCATTTTATCTTTAATGCACTTAATAATATCTATTCGCTGGCCTATCGCAAATCAGATGAAACTCCCGACAGCATTCTCAAACTTTCAGAAATGCTCCGTTACGTACTGGAAGATTGCGCAAAGGACAATGTACTGCTACAGCAGGAGATCGATTATATCAAAAACTATATCAGCTTTAAAAAGATGAAAACCCCCTACAAAGAGCATATCAGCTTTGACTATTCTGAGGCCGATCCAGCGGTTCAACTGGCCCCAATGCTTTTTATCCCATTTATCGAAAATAGTTTCAAATACAGCCGCATCGAAGAGTTCCCGAATGCTTATATAGATATCTCACTTCGCACTTCGCTAAAGAAGATATACTTTCATTTACAGAATTCAATTCCACCAGGTTCCGGAGCAAAATCAGGATCGGGCACAGGAATTAAAAATGTACAAAAGCGGCTGGACATTCTTTATCCTGAAGATAATAAACTGGATATCACAGACGAAGAATATTGTTTTGATGTAAAGCTTGAATTGAATATAGGTGAGTAAACATGGAGCCCTCCCTGAAATGTGCCATTGTGGATGATGAATATCTGGCCCGAGAGTATATTAAGGATTATATTCACAAATTATCCTTTGTTGAACTCAAAGGCGATTTCAACTCTCCACTTAAGGTAATGGACCTGCTAAAAAAAGGGGAGGTTGATCTGCTTTTTCTTGATATTGAGATGCCCGACCTTTCTGGACTCGATTTTTTGAAAACACTTGATCAACAGCCGTATATTGTCATTACTACAGCCTATAGCGATTATGCCCTAGAAGGATATGAACTAAATATTTCTGACTACCTGCTGAAACCTTTTTCTTTTTCGCGTTTCCTAAAAGCGGTGAACAAGGTTTCAGAAGCCGTAGAAAAAGATCGAAAGCTCTCCTCACATACCGCAAGGCGCGCGGCCTCTAATGATGCAGATTCTCCGAGGGAATCTGCACCGCCCGACATCTACGATGATTACCTGATCGTGAGAGCCGACCGCAAATACTACAAGATCAACTACGAGGATCTAATTTATATAGAGGGACAAAAAGCGTACGTAACCTTCCATACCGAAAACAAGAAGATAACGGCGCTGTTTTCCCTTAAAGAATTGGAAGAACAACTTCCCTCCGACCGTTTCGTACGTATTCACAAATCATATATTATTTCGGTCCGAAAGTTGTCTTCACTGGAAGGGAATATGGTGGAAATTGCTGATCAGTATTTACCTATTGGGCGTACCTATCGATATAAAATTGAAGAGTTATTTGGTTTGTAATTTTAAAACAAATTTTTCAATTGCTCCTCACTCACTTCCGTTTGTGGATTGAACTCTTCCGAATTCATGTAATCCAAAATTGACCGATACAGCTGACGGGCTGCGGGCTTGTCTTCCAACTTATCTAACTGAGACATACAGACCAGCAGTTTGCCATCTCCTACTTTAAATTCAAAAATGAGTCCCAGCTTGTGATTACGTTGCAGGTTATCAATCACCTGAACCGTGGGACGGTACTCAGCCGGCGTGTCATCCAGAATCAGCGGATTGCTTTCTTTGATGATAGAGAACCATTGCCAGTTGGTGTGGAAGTCGGTTGGGAAAGCCTCAAAAAGCGGGTGCTTCGGTTCCATGAGCAGTCCCAGCGTTCCCGGTGAATACGGCTTGTTGTTACTTTCACTAATACCTTTAAACATCTCGTAATTCCAAAAATTGGGAGGAAATAATCCGCCCACACTCTGCCCTGCCACATCCTCTTCCCTCGGAAACAACAATACTTTATCACCATTCTCTAATGTGGACAACGCTTTTCGGCTCAAGGCGTCATCAACCCAAACCACACCGGTTTCCAGTTCTTTCTCCACAGGCGGATAAATCCATACCGGGTATTCATTGGCATAATCCGTCCCTTTCAGAGAAACCTCTACGGTCAATGCTGTGGGAGCTGTAAAACCGGCCAAATCCAACGTTATATCTGCAACAATTGGAGCTGTACCCTGCTTAACCGTATTGTAGGATATGGTTTCTTGTTGTATTACAGTACCGTCTTTGTCTTTAACCCTCCATTTCAAGGGTTGGCTGATACCACCTTGTCCATAATTGGCTATTTGAATTTCGGTTTGAAACTTCTCACCGGTAGTCCACACGTATTTGGGGAAACGAAGCAGCAAGACAACCTCATTATTCGATTGCAGCCACTTTTCTTTGGAAACAACGCCTTTGTCATCCATAAAGGCATCCAGAATACCAACCAATGCCGTGCCTTGTCCTGGGAAATCCTGTAAGTCTAATAACTGATAACCGGCCATACCTTGTGTTCGAAGTGCTGCTTCCATCTCAGCTTTGTAGCTAAGTGCCGACCACGCCCCGGAAGCCTTCTGAAAAATACTGTCCATCTCTCCCATACCAGAAGCTTCAAGTCTTTCCTGAAACTTCTCCAGATTCCAGGCCCGAAGCACTCCATCATATTTCTCAATTTCATCGTAATCCGGATAAATCTGGTATTGACCAATTTCATGCGAAACTACCGGGATATCAATTTGTGAGATGGGGTAGCTGTAATCAAAATCGGTAGAAGGCGTTTGGGTGTTCAGGATGCCGCCATCGCGGGAATCCACAAAAGCGTGAGTGAGCCGTGTGTGGGTGCGAATGGTATCGCCGGCAGAAGGCGTGCGGGCCCCGATGAAGAAGTCCGAAACCTCACGCGGGGGCGCATAGCCAATGCTGTTATTGGAACCCATGGTGTAGAGAGGGCGCGGGTCAAACTCTTTAAGCGCCTCCATATTGGCTTCTACACGATCGTGCCCGCTCCAGATCTCGTTGCCGTGTGAGAACATTACAAAAGAAGGATGATTAGCGTATTCTTTGAGCAGCGCAAAACCTTCTTGACGCTGCATTTGTGCCACAGAATCGCTTTCCAATCCTCCCCAAAATGGAAGTTCCGGTTGCATATAAATGCCCACCTGATCGGCAGCCTCAAACGCCGCCCTGGGCGGGGTGTAGGAATGAAAGCGATAGTGATTGATGCCCCAAGATTTGGCAATTTCCAGTACCCGTTTCCAGCTTTCCACATCGGTGGGGGTGTAGCCTGTTTCCGGGAAAACCGCCGCTTCGTGTTTGCCCCGCAGAAAAGTGGTGCGTCCGTTGATGGTAAAATGCGTGCCATTAGCCTCAAAATTTCTCATCCCAAAGCTAACCGTTTTAGCATCTTTGATGTGGCCATTGGAAATGACAGCCGTAAGCTCATACAGCGGTTGGTCGTATTCATCCCATAGCTGCATATTGTCTCCCAGGTGGTAGGCAAGTTCCAAACTTTCCACCACGGTAGTATCTGTTTGTTGAACCGGAAGCGTTCTTGAGGTGCCATCTTCGGTGACATGCATGTGCAACTCCACCGAAATCTGCTCCAGGTTTAAGGCATTGTCGATATCCAGTTGGATGCGAGCGGTTTCATTTTCCACATCAGGAGTAACCTGCAAATTGCTGATGTAGGTTTTGGGCATGGCCGCCAGGTGTAAGTCTCCAATTACGCCGTTCCAGTTGGTTTGGGTGTCATCAGAGTACAGGTGATTGTGTCCGTATGGGGTGCGATCCAGGCTATTGTCGATGCGTAAGGTGATAGTGTGTTCGCCGGGAGAGAGGTATTCAGTTACATCAAAGCGCTGTGGGGATTGCATGATGATGGAGCCGCCGACCAATTCCCCGTCAATCCACACTTTGCTGGGTTTGGTGCGTTCCAGGAATAGCTGAATGCGTTTATCCTGAAAGTTCTCTGGTACCGTTACCTTTTTTTGATACCAGGCGGGGCCTTCGTAATCAAACACACGGTTCAGATGCATGGTGGTGGTATCTGTTCGTTTGAATCCTTTTTGATTGGAATCGGTGGTACCGGGGAGCTCCACGGAGTCTGAAAAATCATTTAGGTACCATTGCTCTTCTATCCCCACTTCCGCAGTATCAAGGGCAAAGGCCCAGGTTCCGCTTAGGTCTATATATTCGCGATGTTCTGTTGTTTGTGAACAGGAAATGGCGATTATAAGAAGCAGTGGGAAGAGCCAGAAATGGGTTTTCATGATCTTGGAAATTAAGAGGTTGGTAGTAGGCTAACGATTTAATCAAAACGAATGATTAAATAATATAGTAAAAAATTTAGTGTTTACTTTTTTCTAAGACCGGAAGGGGATGTATTGAAAACCGGGGGAGTCCTAAACCGCAAAAAATTTTCACCTTCTAATTCCTTTCACCTCATTGAAACAATTTGGCGCAACAACCGAACACGCACGGGCAATCATCTTCGGTTGACCATTTCTATCTTTTGGTTAATTTACGGCATTCGGAGATGGACATATCGGGAACTAAAATCAAACATGCTCTTATGAAAAAAGCTACAACCTTGCTTACGGCCCTCCTTTTAACTACTACCTGGGTGTTTGCCCAGACATCAACCCAAACAGAAAAACCCATTACCCAAGGAGAAACCTATTCGGACTCGCTCGCCTCAGTAAGCGTGCATGCGTACTCGGTAGCGCTGGATTCTGCACAGTATGTGTTTGGTTTCGTCAATCAACAGACGGTGGATGTGGTGGTAACAATTTTCAATCCCGAAGGGGATAAAGTTGCCGAGTTTGACGGGCCGGCTCGTGGTAAAGAATCGTTCCAGTTTGATAGCCGTGCGGCCGGAGAGTACCGCATCGAGATAACCCCGTTTGAAAAAAAGGAAGGCCGGTACAGCATCACACTAAAGCTGGTTGAAGCTGTGGCTGAAGATCCCGCCGGACGTGTAAATCAGTTGATGACAGAATATTCGGGTGATGACGTTCCGGGAGCCGCCGTTTTGGTGATGGAAAATGGCGAAGTCACTTTCCAGGAATCTTATGGCATGGCTAACCTCACTTATGATATCCCTATGCAGGAAAAAACCCGTCATAACATCGGGTCTACCTCCAAGCATTTTTTGACTTTTGGTTTACTTTTGTTGCAAGAGCAAGGCCAGCTTTCGCTGGATGATGACGTGCGGGATTACATCCCCGAACTTCCGGAATTTGACCATCCTGTAACGCTGCGGAATATTGTAACCCACACCAGCGGCTATCGCGAGTTTCTAAATACCATCGCCATGACCGGCCGAAATCCGAGTACGGATTTAAGCCAGGAGCAAATCATTAACATTGTGCAGCGCCAGCCAGAATTGCAAAACGTGCCGGGTGCGGAATGGAATTACAATAACACCGGCTACGCTCTGGCTACCGAAGTTATTGAGCGCGTTACGGACGAGTCTTTCCCGGAATGGATGCGTAAGAATGTGTTTGAGCCTATTGGTATGATGCATACGGTGGTTCGCCACAGCCCGGCACAGATTGTGGAAAACCGTTCGGTGGGTTACGAGCCAGCTAAAAGTGGCGGCTACAAAGAGGTTACAGACCTTGGTGGCGCCATGGGCGCCGGAGGCATTCATTCTACCATGGATGATTTAGCTAAATGGATTCAAAACCTGCTGGAACCCAAGGTGGGAACCCAGGAAATGATTACAGCTATGACCACCCCGGATACCTTGAATAACGGACATTCTTCAGGCTATGGGCTGGGACTTTTTATCCAGGAATATAAAGGGCTCACGCATTATCACCACGGCGGAGCCGATTTAGCGCACCGTTCTATGCTGATGATTTTCCCGGAAATTGGAGGAGCCGTTGTGACACAAAGCAATTTCTCAAATTTTAATGGAAGCATCCCCAATAAAATAGCGGACTTGTTTTTTGAAGATCATCTTAAGACGGAGCCTGAACAAGCAGAAGAGGATACTACGGGCGAATCCGAAGAGTTTGCCTATGATGTTGAACAGTTTGATGCGCTCACCGGTCGCTACGAGTTAAGCGTAATGCCTGGTTTTGTACTCACCTTTTCGCGGGATGGAGAGCGTATTTACACCCAGGCTACCAATCAGCCAGAAATTAATCTGACCGCCACATCCGATTCTACCTTTAGCCTGGTGGGCGTGAATGCTGCTATTACATTTCATCGGAATGAAGACGGTTCGGCGGATTCTTTGACGCTGCATCAAAATGGACACCATACTGCCAAACGCATAAGCTGGGAGCCTGCCCCCGAAGAGCTGGCAAACTACACCGGCCGTTATTTCAGTGATGAGATAGAAACGGTGTACACCGTTGCCCTGGAAGACAGCAGCCTGATGCTGCAACATTATCAAATGGAAGAGGATCTTGAGCTTAGCCCCGGAGATGTGGATTCTTTCAGTGCCGGATTTCCCATTGCTGATGTAGCTTTTGTGCGGGATGAGGAGGGCAACATCACTGGATTCAACGCCTCCAATGGCCGCACCCGCGGGGTGTTTTTTGAGAAGATGGAGGAGTAAAAATTATGCGGATTTTATGCCATTTGTGGGTCATGCAAATTTCATAGACGCCATTGTTGCCCAATTTTCTGGCAACTTAATTTCAAAAAAGACATCGATACGAAAATTTTCTTTTTCCAATGTTCCATATCTACCCACCAACCGTTCCTTCGGAACGGAAAAGATGATCCTTAGGATCATCTGGTAGGTAGCCCTGTAGAACCAAAAGAATAAACCTCCGCCCCAATGGTGTGAGTGTAGCGTTATTTACCGGAGGTTAGTTTCCGCTATCGTTGAAGGAATGGAATCACCCCAGCTCCTCTCTCAAACGCTCAAGCAAACGTCTGGTAGCAATAATGCCATTTTCGGCAGATAGAGAGTCACCTTCATATTCCACGCCGATGTAGCCGCCACTCCAGCCAGATTCTTTCACGATAGTTAACAGTCGTTTATAATCTAAACTACTTTCATTCCCATCCTCATCAAAAGCATAGGTTTTGGCGCTTACGCCTTTGGCAAAAGGCATCAGTTCTTTTACGCCTTTGTAGGTATCGTACTGCTCGGCACAGCTATCGCCCCAGCGCTCGTTGTTTTCACGACGGATGCAGAAATTGCCAAAATCAGGCAACGTGCCGGCGTATTCGCTATCCACTTGCCGCATCACTTCCGTCAGGTGCCCGGCATGGGATGACAGTCCGCCATGATTTTCAACCACTACGCTAATTTCACGTTCAGCCCCATATTCAGCCAACCGACTGAGGCCATCGGTTCCGGCCGATATCCATCCCTCCACATTATTCTCTGCTTTCTCTGAACCAAATAAATTTATTCGGATGGCATGGCAGCCAAGATACGCCGCGGCATCAATCCACTTGTAGTGATTTTCAACAGCTTGAGTGCGTTCGGCGTCATCCTGTACCGCCACAAGACCTTCATTATCCACCATAATCAGTACGCTTTCTACCCCGCTGGCATCAGCACGAAACTTAAGCTCCTGCAGGTACTGCTTGTCTTTGGCTTTATCCGCAAAAAACTGGTTCACATATTCTACTGCGCTAATTCCATATTTCTCTTTGGCAACCACCGGGAAGTTCAGGTTATCCAGTTCGCCGCCAAAAATCTGTTTATTCAGCGACCATTCCGCCAGCGATATCTTGAAATCAAAAGCACTTTTTGAGGAAGAGCCTGCGGATAATAAACCCGGCGAGGAAGCCAACATAAAAGCTCCGCCGGCAGCCAAAGCCGATTTTTTTAGAAATTCGCGTCTTGAGTTATTCATAGGATAGATAAAATAATTTTTGTGGATTAATTGGTTGAAATCGAGTCGCTAAACAGCGAAGTAAAACTCCATGCCCCGGCCGTAAAAGTGGTTGAGCCGTCCTTTACCGATACTGTTTGAAGCCGTTCCATACTACGATTTTGATCGGTGACATACACGTGCAATTTGGTTACTCCGTCCGGAAGTCCGTGGATGGTAGCTTCCCGCTCTGCTCCGTTATTCACCACGTGCACCGCGTATTTTTGGTTGGAAAGATCGCCAAAAGCCGCTGCAGTAATCGTCTCGGAATCATCTTCGATGGGTAGATGAAACGAATTTTTTGGGGTAGATGCCAGTTGTTTCAGGTTCCAGAAGCGCTGCATGGGCTGCAGTTCTTCCTCGTTATTGCCAAACACTCCGCCGCCTTTTAGCAGGGAATAATCAGACGTCAGCTGCCATTGCAAAATGGTTTTGGCCTGGGTGATGGACAAGATTCGCAAGTACAGGTTGATTTCATGCATGGCAAAGGTGGCTTCGTCGAAAATGTCGTTGTAGCGCCAGGCGGCCGCATCGGTGCTTCCTTCCCCAACAATTACGGGGATATTCAGCTCCTCCGAAATATCGCGCCACTGCTGCAGGGTTTCATCGGCCCATCCCCGCCAGGAATGAAAGGAAACCGCACTGATGTACTTATGCGCGGAGGGATCGTTTTTAGCAGGATAGGTGAAAGCGTAGCCGTTGGCATCAGCCGTATCGCCCAGGTATAGCTTGGTCATCAGCCCGCGTTCCGCCAGATGCTCCCCCAAGCCTTTAATAAACTGCCGGTGCTGTTGGGGCATTTGGCGTACGTCAATACCCAAATCCGATTCATTGAACGAAAAAGCTGCCGCTTCCACGCCGTATTCTTTTTTCAGGTACCAGATGTAATCCCCAATTGACTGATAGATTTTCTGAATTTTATTTTGATTGAGCAGGTTGCCCCGTTCGCCATTGGGGCCGGGGCCGCGCCGACGTTCCCCCACAATGGCCCACTCCGGTGCAAACCAAGTGCCCAGCGAAACCGGCATGCCCATATTATGCAGGCGCTGCGCCATGGTCATGGCCGCTTCTACCCTCGGATGAATATTACCAGCTTCTGCCTGCGCAATGGGGTCTTGGTCTTCCTCAGCATGCCAGAACCACCAGGGCATTTCCACACGTCCGTAGGCCACGCGCATATTTTCCAGATTATAATCGATTACTTTTGGATCCACCCGCTCGTTTTGCAAGCGGAAGTTTCCGCCCATCCCGATAAACTCCCGCCCAGGCTCACTGGCATCCAGCTGCAGACTCACCGGCTCCCGGTATATTTCTCCGGAGGCTTCCAGTGTGAAAGTGTTGGAAGCCGTCTGTCCATCGGAAGCATTGCCATCGATAAGCGCAAAGTAGATGCGGGCGGGCTCAGCTTTTGCCTCTTTTTTCAGGTAAATTTGGGTTGATTGTTCGGCCCGTATAGACACGTCCATATCGGCAAAGCTGACCGACACTTCATTCCCTTCGGCTTCTGTTTCATCATTAAAACTCAATGCCTCAGAGCCCTCAATCTCAATGCTTCCTCCCTCTGCAATTTTATCTTCAGGAAATTGAAGGCAAAAGAAAGCCCCGCCAATGACTGTATCAGCTCGGGATGCTACTTTAACTTTCACCTCTGCTTTTCCCTTCGAAAGGTCCCGCACCGTTTCTGTAAAAAACAAGCTATCAAGTCTGGGGGTGATGATTTGGCGTTCACCTTCCCGTTCGTAATCGGTATAATGTCTTTCTTTTGCGGTATGACGCACTTCACTCCAATCCGGCGTAGGCGTGCATAAGGTGGCTTTAAACTCCATGAGCTGCCCTTCTACCCTGATACCATTTAGGTTTCCCCAAGCCATCACTTCAGCCTGAGCTTGTATTTCTGTTGAGAGTATGGGCGATAATAACAGGATTCCGGCAAAAACTGCCAGAACAAACTGGGAGCGCTTTTTTAATTGCATAAAACTGTTTTCGGTTGACTAAAAATGTGAAATACTAATTTGTAAAATAAATTGATAAAAAGCAGGCCCGGGAGAACATTGAGCATTCAACAAGGAATGCAGAACATTGAACGGGATACTGCACCCCTTTACGCTCTGCGCATTTTCAACACAAGCCTGTAGGGACTGAATGAAAACACCGCTTTCGATCTGACGGCTGACTCACCTATCCGTACTCCCAATCCTGAAAAGAAGCCTTCGGACCGAAGAGCTGGAGGTCAACTAAACTCCTGCACTGAAAGCCCCTGTATTCTATCCACACGGTCATCCTGAGAATACTTTCGAAGGATCTTTCATTTTGCGGAGCCTATCCAGCCAATTCCCTGAACCACTTTTTCCAGTGACTCTTAGATCAATATCTTTGGCCTGTTGGTAATTATTTTCTGGCTAAGGTTCTTCGGGAGTACCCTCTGAATGACCCATTATTTTAGTCACTAGATTTCTTCCGAATACTGAAGTGCCGGGTTTTAACCGTTGGCTATGCCCAAACAAAAAAGGCACAGCGGTTAACTGTGCCTTTGAAATTATTCTAAGAAAAGAAATTCTCTAATCTTCCAGGAGAGCTTCTACATCAAATACATCATTCTTTTCGTTTAGATCAGCTAAACGATCGGTAGGATCAATGGTGATGGTTTTGATTTCGGAAGCAGGAGCATCAATAGTGAAGTGGTAGTCGGGTTCAACCCACGGCCAGTCTTCCAATACGGTGCGTTCCATCTCGTTCTCCGCCGGCTTTTCATTGCGCATCATACGCAGAGGAATGTAAAACATCTCCTTGCTGCCGTCTTTGTATTCCACCACGATATCCAGCGGCATCGGCATCAGGTCCACACGCTCCAGCATCACTTTGGTTTCTACCGGCGTGCCAATTACGGAATTGATGCCGTAGTCAATGGTTTTAGTGGTTTGTACAAAGTACTCGTAATACCAATCCAGTATCATACCGGATTCTTTTTCCATCACCTGAAGAAAATCGAGATCGGTGGGGTGCTTCATTTTCCAGTCCTGATGATACTGCTTCATCCCGTCACGAAATGCTTTTTCTCCTATAATGTATTCCAGCTGATTTAGAAAAACAGCGCCTTTGGAATAAGCTGCCACACCATAAGCTGAATTGGTATTGTAGTGATCGGCATGAGTAGTCATGGGTTCTTCTTTCCCGCTTTCCACAATGTAATTGTAGCTTCGGTAAGAACCTGAATGCACATTTCCTTCCCTGTTAAACAGGTGGGCCATCGTTTCGGCCGAGGCAAAACTGGTAAAGCCCTCATCCATCCATTCGTACAGACTTTCATTGGTAGCTATTACATTCTGGTACCAGCTGTGATACATCTCATGCACCATCACCCCAACCAAACTTTGAAGGCTTCTTCCACCGGTAATCAAAGTTCCCATTGGGTATTCCATGCCACCGTCGCCCCCTTGCAGGTTGGTGTACTGGGGATACGGATATTCCCCAAAATGCTCGTTCGCATATTCAAAAGCACCGATGGTGTAATCCACCAGCTGCTCCCAGTTTTCAGTGTACTGGGCATTTTCTTGCTCTGAAGCTTCTTCTACAACAGCGGGCTGCTGATACAAGAAGTGCAGCTTCGGTCCATCTGGAACCTGGGCGGTTACATGTTTGAAGTCAGGATCTGCGCCCCAGAAGAAGTCAATCACGTTGTTGGCCTGAAAGTGCCAGGTCATTTTATCACCAGAGGGGCGGTTTACTTCCGCGCCTTCCTCTTCGTATCCATATCCAATTTCATTGGGATTTTGCAGGATACCGGTTCCACCCAGCACATAATTCTGGTCGATGGTAATTTTCACATCAAAGTTGCCAAAAGGAGCATGAAACTCGCGTCCCACATATTCATTTGGATGCCATCCCTGGTGGTCGTATTCAGCCAGTTTAGGGTACCACTGACTCATGGAAAACTCCACGCCCTCTGCGTTATTCCAGCCCGAGCGACGGATTTGCAGCGGCACCTGGGCGTCCCACTCCATTTTGAAAGTCGCCATCTCTCCGGGCTCGATTGGGTCGTTCAGCTCTACCACCAATACGGTTCCATCGGTGGTGTATTCCACGGGATCACCATCTTGCGTAAGGCTGCGTACTCTTTGATAACCGATTTCATCTTCGCTGAGATGATAGATGCGGTCCTGTACGCGCCGGTCGGGATCTTCGATAGTATGGGAGCGTACATCCATCATGCTACCCGGCTGAAAAGCGTTGAAGTAGAGATGATAGTACACGCGGTCCAGCGTTTCAGGGGAATTATTGGTGTACACCAGCGTCTGCTTACCGGCATATTGATGATTCTCAGCATCCACATCAATTTCCATGGTGTAATCCACGTGTTGTTGCCAGTAGTCACTTCCCTGGGCGTGGATTAGGGAATAAGGGAATAGGGTGATAAGGAAAAGAGTCAGTAGTTTTTTCATGCTTCGTAATTTTAACCGCAGAGGGCGCAAAGGTCACGCAAAGAACGCGGAATTATTATTTGAACAAAAATGAGAAATTGGAGATTAAAAATTTCGTAAAAGTAAGGGGCAAACCCCAACAAGTTTGTGCGGGATAAGCGCAGAGCTTATGTAGTCAGGTGGTGATTCACTTCCAATATTCGAATTAAAAAAGTAAAAGTCTCTCCTTGAGGAGAGTACGGCTTTAGCCGGGAGAGGTGTTGGTGCCAAAAGCTATAAAGTTCTAAATTAAGCAAATTACGCACTTGCACTAACACCCTCCGTCTTGCTCCGCATTCGCGTCGCAATCCACCTCCCTCAAGGGAGGACTATTCTTGGCAATAATATTTCTTTTAGCCCCATGGCTAAAGCCCGTCTGACCAAGGGAAAATCAACGAATCATACCATAATCAAACAATCCATCAGACGGGCTTGAAGCCGTCAGATGGAGAGCCATTTTCTCGCTCCTACGCTCTGCACCAGAACGAAATCAATCATCCGTCAAAAATCATCAATAATAAATCAAAAAGAATTCCGGCTGGCAAAGGCCCGGCTGAGTGTAGCCTCATCAATAAATTCCAACTCGGTACCCATCGGGATTCCATAGGCGATGCGCGTTACATCCACTTCGTAATTCTTCAGCAACTTGTTGATGTAATAAGACGTCGCTTCCCCTTCGGCGTCGGGATTTAGAGCCAGAATCACCTCTTTGATTTCATCATCCTCCCCGACCCGTTTCAGCAGTTCCTGAATACGCAACTTATCCGGACCGATGTTATCCATGGGAGAAATCACCCCGCCCAGCACATGGTAGCGCCCGCGAAACTCATTGGATTTCTCGATGATATACACATCATTAAATTCCTCCACCACACAAATGGCCGAAGGATCGCGCTTGGGGTTATCGCAAATTTTGCACGGATCGGAATCGCTCACATTGCCGCATACCGAGCAGCGGGTTACTTTTTCCTTGAGGTCCACGATAGCCTGGGCCAAGTTCAGCGCGTAGTCGTCATTCTGTTTCAGCAAGTGAATGGCAATGCGCTGGGCCGATTTCCGTCCCGTACCGGGAAGCTTGGCGAGCTGTTCAATCGCCCGCTCCAAATATTCTGAAGTTATCTGCATGTAGTAAGTGGCAAGATGTTAGGCGCAAGGCTCAAGTACTTCTTGTACCTAACACCTTGAACCTTGTAACTAATTTAGAGTCCGAGTTTTGACATGTCCATGCCGGGGATGCCGCCGCCGGGAATCATGCCTTTGTACATCTCCTGCATTTTTTCTTTGGAAGCTTCTTCGGCCTTCTCCAACGCCTTGTTCACGCCCGCCACAATCAGGTCTTCCAGCATCTCCTTGTCTTCAGGGTCAACAACGTCTTTATCCATTTCAATGGAAATCACCTGGCGCTGTCCGTTGGCTTTCACCTTCACCATGCCGCCGCCGGCTTCAGCCTCCACGATTACATCTTTGAGGCCTTCCTGCGCCTCTTCCATTTTCGATTGCATTTCCTGAATCTTGCCGAACATATCGGCCATATTAAAATTGCTCATTGTTCTATATTTGAGTTAATTAAATTCTTTTTCTTGCCACTAAATCACGAAAACACAAAATATGCTAACCGCCAAGGGCGCTAAGGTTTCGCAAAGACCGCGGAATAATTACCTTGCGAACTCCGCGCCATCTCCGTGTTCTCTGCGGTTAAAAATTAGTATTCCAGCTCGGCGCCGAAAATATCCACGATATCTTTGATAATCGGATCCTTCTGCTGGATTTGCTTAAAGCGCTCGTACACGCTCATCGGCTTATCTTTTTCACTTTGTTTCGCCACCGAGATATTAAAACGCAGCAAGGTGCCCACGCATTCCTTCAATTTCTTCTGCAGGTCCGTTTTCTGTTCCTCCAGAATCTTATGCGAAAATTGGCTTTCACATTCCAGGTATAAATCCTTGCCCTTCAGCTTCAGCACTTTCACACGCTCCACCTGCATTTGCAGCAGCTTGGGGAATTCATCTTCCAGCGAGTTCACATAATTAACCCACTGCTCCTGCACATATTCTGCCGTAATTTTCTCAGGCGCCGGTTTTTCTTCTTTTTGCGGGAATGATGCCGCAGCTGCCGCTTCCCGTTTCGGCCTTGAGGGCTTTACCGCAACACCTGCTTTTTTGGAAAGATTGGTTACAATAGCGGGAGCACCTATATCAAATTCGTCATCCTCGTCTTCTTCCGGCTCTGGCTCCATTGCCGGCTCTTCGTAATCAGGTTCTTCCACTTCAAACTCTTCTTCGTACTGCTCATCAGAAGACTCTTCGACACTATTGGTTTCTGATGGCTCCTCTTCAGCCGAATTATCTGCTTTAGCCTCATGCTGTAATTCGGGTTCAGATTCCGGTGCCGGTTCTTGATCTACCGAAGCCTGTTGCCCGTTTCTTTCCGGGGTTGCCTGAACCTGTTTAGGCTCTTCTGCTTCAGAAGCATCCTGGCCGTTTGCATTCTGTTCAGCTTTCGCCTCAGCCGTTGTTTTTTCTTGGCTTGAGCCGTTTTCAGAGGGGCTTACGAAGTTACCGGAGTTTTTTTTTAACTCCTCAAGACCAGCCAACAGTTCACTTAATTTTTCCGAGCGCTCCATGTGGATGAGCTTCAGCAGGGTAATCTCAAACTGTATGCGGGGCTGACTCGCGTCCTTCAGTTTAATCTGCGCCTCGCTGATGATGTGCAACATCCGCATCAAATCATCCCGCGAAAAATGCTTGGCCGTCTGCTGATAACGTTTCTTCGTCTCTTCGGATTCTTCCACCAAATACAACTGCTCCGTTTCATGAGCAATGTACAGGTTGCGCAGGTGCTCGGTCAGTCCGATTAAATATTCCTGAATGTCATAACCTTCCTGCAACAGCGTATCAATAAGCGAAAGACCGGCATCGGCATCGTGGTTTTTCACACATTCCATAAACTGGAACAGTCGCTCGGAGCCTACTACGTTCAGTGCTTGCAGCAGCTCGTCATGGGTGATGGTATCCCCGCAAAAAGCAATCGCCTGATCCATCAGCCCAAGCGCATCACGCAACGCGCCGTCAGCTTTCTTGGCAATTACGTGCAGCGATTCATCATCAATGGAAATATCCTCATCCAAAGAAATCTTGCGAAGGCGCTGCACAATTTCATTCACCGAGATCCGCTTAAAATCAAAACGTTGTACGCGGGATAAAATCGTGGGGAGTACTTTGTGCGGTTCCGTCGTCGCGAAAATAAAGATGGCGTGCTCGGGGGGCTCTTCCAGCGTTTTCAGCAGTGCGTTAAAAGCTGCCTTGGAGAGCATGTGCACCTCATCCACGATAAATACTTTGTACTTCCCGTTCTGAGGCGGAATGCGAACGCTTTCCCGCAGGTGATGCACGTCATCCACTTTGTTATTGGAAGCGGCATCCATCTCCACGATGTTCAGCGTCTGGTTCAGCGACTCGCCGTCCACACTGGTGTCAATCTCGTTGATGGTGCGGGCAAGCACGCGGGCCATTGTTGTTTTACCCACGCCGCGCGGACCACAAAACATATAGGCATGCGAAAGCCTGTTTTGCTTAATGGCATTTTTGATGGTATTGCTCACATGCTCCTGCGAGACAATATCGTCAAAAGAAGTAGGCCGGTATTTTCTTGTAAGTGCGCGGTAGGTTTCTGACATATCGACGTCGGTTTTACGGTCGCACCAATGTACAAAAAGTGTGGCAAAATTTTGGGAGGAAAAAGGAGGAAGGTGAACTTTTGAATATCGAATATTGAATACTGAACATTCAATTTCGAACTGATGCCATTTCAGCCGAGTTTCCGAAAAAACGTAACGATGGATTTTAAGCTACAGCTCCATCATTCGGCTCAGCTGGTACAGGCAACAATCTATCAAATAGAACGAGCCGGGTGATGGAAGCGGGCCAATAAGAAAAATCTCTCGAATACCGAACATTCAATCTCAAAGTTTTCCGGAACTGGGTTTCTTGATCTTGTTCGATATTTTAAAAAATATATTAATTACACCCCGAATAAGTCTCTCCGTTGCCTGTTCGGTATTCGAGTGCGCATCATGATTCCCCAACTCTGTGCAGACTCCCTGTTGCATAAGCTATGGAAGAATCATTGGAAATTAAAGAAAAACGCCTAACGCAAGCATCCAGCTTGTTTGGCTTCAAATTAGGTAAGATATTTTTTCATACCTGCGTTGGTCCAAGCGAGACGCTTGAACCAGAATACAGACGAGTGAATATCAAACTTTCAATATTTATCACAGTTGTTACAAACAATGAATAATCTCCTACGTCAATCCGGTTTTTTATTATTTGTAGCTTGATAAAGCTATATTCGGTCGCCACATCAAATTAAAAGGGTCGATTCATTGGATAAGGTACAGCTGGTTATTGGTCTGCTATTTGGGGTCTTTTTATGGGGTGAAATTTCGGCCCAGGAAACCAATCAAACCATACATTCGGGAATGCCCTATTTTAAGGTTTTCACACCTGCAGATTATCCCGGAGAACAACAAAACCGGTGGATCACGCAATGGAATGACGGCAGCATGCTCATTGCCAATTCCGGGGGTATGCTCCAGCACGCTGACAGCAAATGGAGAATTTTTGGAGCTGAAGACATCTCCTTTATTTCATCCCTTAAACGAAGCAAAATTGACAGCTCGAAAATATGGTCGGGCAGCTTTTCCAATATCGGATATTTTCAACGGTCCGACTCTGCCCTATTTGTTTATAAGTCGTTAACCGCATTATTGCCTGATAGTCTTCGTGATTTCAGTAACATCACCGCCATAGAAGAATTTAATGGAAGGGTCTTTTTCCTGAATGATTTGTACTTGTTTCAATACCATCCAGAAACACAGAAAGCAGGCTTAGCTGAAGCCGTGTACGAATTTATGGACAATCAATCTTTCCGGATTACGCACATAAGTGTATGGCAAAATGCACTGTTTGTTTTTGGGAACGATGGCAGGGTATTAAAACTGAATAGCAACGGAGAACCCGAATGGATTGGAAGTAGCCCCGAAGAAGACATGCTTGGGGTTACCGCGTCCGTTGCATGGCAACAATCTCTGTTAATTACCGACCGAAACCGTGGGCTCGTGCAATTTGACGGCGTATCATTTCAGGAATTTGAAACCTCTGTAAATGCCTACCTGATTGAACATGTCCCCTCTGATATCGCCATCTTCCGTAATGGTTCAATAGCTGTTTCAACGGATGATGGCGGAACGGTTGTAATTGATCAAAACGGATCGTTTGAATACCTGTTGGCCTCCAAAACCGGTTTGGTAGAAAATATTCACAATTCGTTATATATCGACCATAACGAGGACCTCTGGATTTCAGGAAATGAAAGCATAACCAAAGTGCATACCGGTGTTCCCGTGCGGCATATAAGTGGGGAAATTTTTGGCTTTGGGGATGCTTTGCAGATTACTCACTTCCGGGATCAGTTTTACATTGGCTCAATAGACGGCTTGTATGTTCAGGAATATCCGTTTCAGCAAATGCTTGATGCTTCTCCGCTGGATGTATTCACTCAAATAAGTCCTTCGCCATCTCCCTACTGGGATTTTCAGGTGGTTGAAGGAGAACTTTGGACGGCAGGAAATTCAGGCATATATCGCATTGACGGGCGGGAGCTAACACGGCTTTTTAATATTGAAACCTATTTTCTGCGACCTTTTGGAGAGGATAAAATCCTGGTAGTAACCAGTAACGGTGTGGAACTGCTGGCCATGCAAAATGGACAATGGAAACATGAGGGCACCTTGGATGTAGCCGCTTTTTATGTGTATTCCCTGGTGGTAACTAACGAGCACACCTTTTGGGCAGGAGGCGTACAAGGCCAGTTGGTAAAGGTGACCTACGACGCCAAAACCAATCGGTTCAGCCAAAAAAAATATGAAAGGGAAGACGGCCTGCTTCCCAGTGATTCCTACGAACCCACCCTTCAAAATGGAGAGTTGATCATCAACTCAAACAGCGGATTTATGAAATATGATGTACAGTCTGATCGGCTTATCAAGTATGATGTATTAAATGACGAGCTGGGTGGCTGGGGTGAATACTTATCAGTAGATGAGGCCGGGAATTATTGGGTGAACTACATTACCAGCGACTACCGCGGCATTATTCAATTAGAGAAAACATCGAGGAATGAATGGGAAAAAAGAGATACCGAATTTGAGATTTCACCGGATCATTTCGGGGATTTTATTGAAATAAACGGGCCGCATTTATGGGTAGGTTCGACCGAATCGGTGATGTACCGGGATTTAAATGTGCAGTTCGACCGTAGCGCCCCGGAGGTATATATATGGCAAATTCAGTCCTTGTTTGATCAGCAACTGTTAAGTCATTCAGGTCAGGTTAAAGAAATCCCCTATGACCAGCGCAACATCGGAATCACCCTGGCCTCCACATCCTACCGCTTTCCCGAAAAAAATGAATTCCGTTATAAAAAAGTAGATGGAGGCGAATGGTCGGGTTGGCGTGCCGAACCCGAAGTGAGTGTAAACAGTTTCTTCCCCGGCACCTATTCACTGACGGTTCAAACCAAAAATTTTGTACAGCAGGTATCCGCGCCGGTATCATACGCAATTACTATAGCGGCTCCCTGGTACTTATCAAACCTGGCCTATGGATTATATTTAATTGTGATCATCGGTGGACTTGTATTTTCGGTTCGCACCTTATCCAATTACCGTGTCCGCCGCGAAATGGAGCAATTGAAACTGCAGGAAGCAGAAAGATTATTTGAGCTGGATGCCATGAAAGACCGACTGTTTGCCAACATTTCCCATGAATTTAGGACGCCACTAACGATCAGTCATGGTCTGGTAAAGAAAGCATTGCAGCAATTTTCGGACGATGAGAATCATGAAATAAAAAAAAGAGATTTGTTGGTGATGAACCGAAATATGATCCGGCTGAAGGATATGGTAGACCAGATCATTGACCTTACTAAATCAGATCAGAATCACTTAAAACTCAAGCAGAAATATTATCCTGCAGAAAAACTTACTTCCCTTTCAGTGGAGTCATTTCGATCACTGGCTGAGTTTCATGGCCATCAGTTTGAATTCATAGATGAAACCAAGGATGCGATATTATTTGCCGACCGCTCCAAAGTGGAAATCATGATCAATAACCTGATTTCCAATGCCATCAAATTCACCCCAAACGGCGGTAAAATTATTATAAAAGCGGAAGTAAAGGATGACCAGTTTGTTTTGACAATATCTGACACTGGTCCCGGTATCCCGGCAGGTGATGAGGAAGCGATTTTTGAACGATTTCACCGAATTGAACGAAGTGAGGAAGACTATGTGGAGGGTATGGGAGTTGGATTAGAACTGAGCCGTACGCTAGCCCGTTTACATAGTGGTGACATTGTAGCTCAACCAGATGTTGCGCAGGGAGCCACTTTTATGCTTAGCCTTCCGGTTGCTAAAATTGAGGATACCACGCCCGTTATCATGCTGGAAGACTTTGAACACGAAGCTCCGCCACTTGTGGAAGACAGAACTGAAAAAAGTAAGCTGGAAAGACTGGAGCGTATCACCCGTAGGATTCTGCTTGTTGAAGATAACGCGGATATGAGGAGCTATGTGGAGGGTATACTGGCCGATCTCGGAGAAGTAACTACGGCCAATGATGGTGAAGAAGCATTATCGGTGATAGGCGATCTTCGCCCCGATTTAATTATTACCGATTTGATGATGCCCAATATGGATGGCAAAAGCCTGATTGAGAAATTAGCCGCACATGACTTATGGAAGGAAATACCGGTCATAGTGTTAACCGCAAAATCTCTTGAGCAGGATAAAACCGAGTTACTGCGTATCGGGGTGGTAGATTACATCACTAAGCCCTTTGAACCGGAGCAACTGATGCTTAAATCACGTAACCTGCTTACCTACTACAAGCGGAGACTCAGTGCTATGTCCGAGGCTTCTGATAATGAAGAAGAAACGCTGACGCAGCAACTCATTTCATATATCCGGGAACATTTTTCGGATTCCAACCTCACGGTAGACAGGCTGGTGGGTGAATTTCCCCAAAGCCGTCGTTCGCTTTACCGGAATATCCAGAAAGAAACGGGGATGACGCCTTCCGAACTGATCCGGGAAGTCCGACTGACTGCCGCCCGCGACCTGGTGAACCGCAATGAAAAAGACTACCGCCTGGCAGAGCTTGCCGATGCCGTAGGCTATAAAAGTGCCAGCAGCTTCCGCAAAGCCTATGAAACCCGGTTTGGAGTGCATCCTTTGGGGTGATGTTTCCCACACCCATTCAGTCCGGCCCATCTCCCACTACCTCACCCCCTAGCGCAAGCGTACCGCTTGTGCGGTGTTAGAATAGTACAGGATGTTTACTTCACACATTCGTTTGGTCCAAGCGGGACGCTTGAACCAGTACATAGGCTGAATATCGAACATTCAATATGGAACGTTGAATATTGAAGTCCGCCCATCTCGCAAGCGATAGAAAGGGTATTAAAAATACCCCTTTACCCACTAGCGCAAGCGTCCCGCTTGTGCGGTGCTGGAATAAGACAGGATGTCACTTCACACATCCGTTTGGTCCAAGCAGGACGCTTGAACCAGTTCGTGAGTGCCACGGCTTTTAACATAAAACGGCTATAAGCGTCCTTAAACCCACATTTGGCACACTAAATCAGAAAGTTGGCACACCTGAACCGATAAAAAAAGATAGGTTTTGAGTGGATTTTTAACTCACTCAACACGCTATGTATTTATTATTACGAATGGGCTTTTTCGGGGTGCTTTTATTTTTTATTACTTCTTTCATTGCGCAAGCTCAGCAAACGGAAGCCCAGATAGCTGCCGGTTATAACCAAAGCATGGTTCTTACAGAGAAAGGAGAACTTTATACTTTTGGTGCCGGGTATTTTGGTTCCACCGGGCAGGACATCAAACGAATTGATATACCCGGACTGGCAGAACGGTCACTATTAAATGGACAAAAGATCGTTGATCTTGCAATCGATGAAGATGGATCAGCTGCGATCATACTTTTAGCAGATGGCCGTATGTTGGGTGTAGGAGAAAATGATTTCAGCCAACTGGGTGGAGGCGCAATTAATTATCTAAATATGGCTGAAATATCTCGTCCAACCCTTGATACGCTGAATATTGTAGATGTGGAGATGGGGGATCGAACAACGTATTTCATCACAGATTCAGGTAAAGTTTATACGTCGGGAAGTAATGCAAATGGACATATTGGAACAGGGACCAATACTGACCCCATTGCAAAGCCCACTTTGGTGACAGGTATTTCCGATAAAAAAGTAAAAAGCGTCTCTACCAGCACTCTGCACACCTTCTTACATATGGAGAATGGAGAAATTTGGGCGTTTGGGCGGAATAGCAATGGAGAATTGGGTATTGGTAGTACAGTATCACAGGATATCCCAGTTCGAATCGATCACATATTCCCGGCAACCGGGGATTCATTGGTGAAAGCAGTTGCGGGGAATGGACTGAGTTTGTTTCTAACCGATTCCGGCAAAGTATATAGTGCAGGTTTTAAAAATTCAGCTCTGGGGTTTGATCCTTCACCTGCAGGGGACATACGTACCCCACAGTTGATCGACCAAACCAATATTTCATCCAAAAAAATTGTTGATATAGCACTAAGAGATCTTGATGCTGATTTTACCGCCCTGCTATTAGCTTCAGATGGTACAATATATAGTTTCCGGGGAAACAGCAGTTATGAGATAGGTCGATCCAAAGGCAGTCAACTGATAGCCGGACAAATTACAGGTCCTTCTGTTGCCGGGAAAACAGTGGTAGATATATACCCTTCAAATTCAGGGTTTATGTATTTCAAAACAAACGATGATTCCATTTGGGTTTTCGGAGGTAATGCTTCAGATAAGAGTCTTCGATATCTTGACATGCCATCCGGAACAGGAAGAGGGCCTGCTGCAGAAGTATATCCGCGGGTACTTGACTATACCCAAATGGAAGGTAGAGCCGTTTCAAAAATCTTTTCATCGCAATATCGTACCTATGTAATTACAAAGGATAGCCTACTTTACACCTTTGGAAATAATAGTTCGTATCCGAAGGAAATGCTGCTCAGAAAAGCCACTTCCGAGGTGGCTACTCCTACGTTGTTAAGCAAATCAAAATTAGGAGGTTACGCGGCAAAAAAAATATTCGCCGGGGGCAGACAATCATTCGTTCTGAACAGCAATAACGAGTTATACGCCTTCGGTAAAAACAGTCAGGGTGAGCTGGCTATTAAAGACAGTATGGATAAATATCAGCCTGTAAAATTAGACGCCTCCATGTATGGTCATAAAACCATAGAAGATATCGTGGTTGGTTATCGGGATTCAGTCAATGTTACCTTTATTCTAACAGAAGATGGTTCGGTATACGGGTATGGCAATAATTATTATGGTCAGCTTGGATTGGGGAACAACAGTTTTCAGGATAAGCCCGCACAGCTTACTCATTCCAATTTGTCCGGAAAAAAGATCATTCATGTAGCCACCAATGGTTATTCCAGTTTACTGGTGGCTGATGATGGTACTGCCTTTACCTTTGGATACGGTGCAAATGGGTTTCTGGGGCATGGTGGTTCTTCCAATCTGAATGTACCGACCGCGCTCACCCATAATACGGTAGCGTCAGAAAAGATCATCTATGGATCGGTAGGAGGAGAACGGAAGGACAGAATATTTTTTGTATTAGTTACTGAAAGTGGAAAGGTTATTAGCTTCGGAGAAAATTCGAATGGTGAATTGGGGGTTGGTTCGAAAACAGATACACCCACGCCGACCCTAGTCAGCAGTTCAAACATCAGCGATAAAAAAATCATAAAGGTTGCAAGCGGTTTTGATGGGTCTTTACTGTTGAGTGCAGATGGAGAAGTATTTGGTTTTGGGAAAGGAAGATCGGTTGGTTTTGATGTTTTTACCTTTCTTGACTACACCGAACCAACTCTATTAACTTCTGATAAAATAGACGGACGCTTTTCGGTCAATATTGCTTACGATGCAGAGCATTCATTAATTTTACTTGATGATGGTACCGTATTAACTGCTGCCCAAGATGGTTCCAGTACTATTTTGGACTATAATCGAGGTGTAAATGGCGTAGATGACCCAAGTGCCCCTTATGCAGAGCACATCGAAATTCCCGGTTTAACCACCTACAGTTCTCCAGTCCCCACCACAGATCTTGCACTCCATTTAGATGCCGGCAGGGGCTTTACTCAATCCGGAGATACCATTTCGGTGTGGGCCAATTTAGCCGATAGTTTGGATGCCCACGAAAGCACGGCTGCCTATCAACCCAAACGTGTAGACAGTGTGATCAACAACCAGCCCGGGGTGTTATTCGATGGAACTGATAATTCGTTAACCTTGCCTTCAGCTGCTGATCTCGGCATCAGCAGTTCTGATTACGAGGTGTTTATCGTTGCCCGTTCAGCTACTGTGAATTCAGAAATAGATTTTTTGATGGCCGGAGGAAATGAGCAATTTGAGTATCACCTGAATGGTTCTGCAGGCGGGCGGTTTATTCCAACAACCAGCCATTATAATGATCTTGGGCCTATTGGTGAATATAGTGACACTACTGCCTATCTTTTTAATTTCCGGGCAACCGAAACAAGCTCATTCAATGCAGTGAACAGAGCCTTGTCGCAAGTTTCTGCAAATGCACACAGTTCCTATACCGGAGACCTTTTCCTTGGAAAGCGAGCTGATGCTACCTACTTCTTTAATGGCTATATATCGGAAGTGATTATTTACAATTCGATACTTTCGTCTGCTGACCGCGGGCGTATAGAAGATTACCTCTATGCCAAATATGGTCTCGATAATAGAATTAATGAGCAATTTACTCTAACAGGAACGGAGGGTTGGAGGTTGCTGGCAAGTCCGGTGGCCGATTCCAGTTTTGCCCCGTTGCTATCCGATCTATGGACGCAGGGCTTTCCAGGATCTGACTCCCCTGATTACGGCTCTCCCAATGTGTTTACCTGGGATACCACTACGGCAAATGGAGATAACACCAATTGGAAGGCGCTCTCCCGTATGGACACCACTATGCAGCCGGGAGCGGCCGCCCTGGTATATGTTTTCAGTGATGATAATTATACTGAGGAAGGGGATACAGGCTTCCATAAAACCCTGACTGTTAAAGGAATAGAACCATTGGGTACCCAGGATCTTTCCAGATACCTGAATCCAAACGCAAACGGATTTGCCCTTATCGGAAACCCATTCCGCTATGATATCAACTGGGATGCAGTCACCAAAAACGGTCTGTCAAACTCGGTCTATGTATACGATCACAATGCCTCTGAGTGGAAAACCTGGAATGGCTCCACCGGCAGTTTAACTAGCGGAACCATTGGAGCATATAACGGCTTTTTTGTACAAACGCTTGGAGAGAGTGCCACATTGGAAATTCCCGACAGCGCAAAAACCTACACCGCCGAAGAGTTTCTGGGAAAAGAAGTAGCCAAGCCCAATCCTCACCATTTTTCCATCAAAGTGGCCAGTAAATCTGGTTTTACCAACAAAGCATGGTTCCAATTCTCAAAGTCGGCCAAATTAACAATTGATGCATCGGACGCCTATAAACTCCTCCCACTTTCAAGCCAATACGTGAGCTTGGCTTCAGTACTTGATGAATCCGCAGTCTTAGACATCAACCACCTCCCTTTGTCAAATGAGACCTTGGAAATTCCTTTAGAGTTGAATACGACAGAGGCCGGAGCTCACACCTTCTCACTTACAGATACGAACCTTCCGGAATCATGGAGGATAGAATTATATGACCGGGAAACTGAAATTACTACTCCCCTGGCGGAAGACTATAACTTCACCATAATAGCAGGCAAGACAAAAAAGACAGCTACTCTGAACCCCGCGTCTCCACCCGCACTGGCTACTGTTATTCAACCGAAGAAATCACAAGCCAATCCGGCTCGGTTCAGCCTTATTATCACCGCCTCTACGGTCGTATCGAATGAGGAGGAAATGAATGTCCCGGATATGGTTGAGCTTGCACAGAACTATCCAAATCCGTTCAACCCCAGCACCAACATAAATTATGGTCTCCCAAAAAATGCGGAAGTCACGCTGGAGGTGTTTGACCTGCTGGGCCGAAAAGTATCTACGCTCATAAACCGGGAAACCAAGCAAGCTGGAAGACACACCGTTCGTTTCGATGCGGGCAGCCTGGCTTCGGGATTATATCTATATCGCCTGAAGGTCGGCAACACCGTTATCACCCGGAAACTCACCCTTATTAAGTAATTAGAAATCAGGAATGATGAATGTTGAATGAGCCGCGTTGCCTAATAAATCATTCCCTATTAATCGTTTAACATCTTCTATCATGAAAATTTCCTTCATCCTTTTATTCACAATCTTTATCTCACTCATACTGACTACTCTGGCATTCGGTCAACCACCGGGCTTACCGTCCACCGCTCCCTCACAGGCTCCCATTGACGGAGGCCTTGGGCTGCTGGCAGCAGCCGGCGGGGCCTATGCCTGGAAAAAGCTCCGGGATAAAAAAGCGGAGTAATGCCCGGTGAATATCGAACATTCGCTTGTCCCGACTTATTCGGGAAACAATGGACATTGAATGTTGAAGTTCATTCCCGGCGAAAGTAATGGAATAAGTATTGGAAGTATAAAAATATCCCTTCACTTACTAGCGCAAGCGTCCCGCTTGTAAGGTGTTGGCATGGGCCACATAACTTACACTTCGCTTCCGGTTGATCCAAGCGGAACGCTTGAAACAGGACGGAGTCAAGAAATCCCCCGAATAAGTCTCTCCTTTGCCTGTCCCGTTCCGATGGAGGAGAGTACGGCTTTAGCCGAGAGAGGTGTTGGGACCAAGGCTTGGAGTGCTAAACTTTACTCCCCCACCCTGCGAAACACCTCAAAAGCCAGCCACCAGTTTAGTTCACCGGCCAGGTTTGTATTCTTTGCATCATAAAAACCGGAGACCAGCTGTTGTACTTTTTGTTGATTGTAGGCTGGGTATTCCCTTGCTGATTGGGATTGAGCTAAATCCCTTACATACTCTTCAATCTCAAAAAGAAAATCCGCCTGGCGGGTGGATTGATACTGCATTCCCAGTTTTTGTTTGATGCGCATCCACACGGCCGAACTCAAATCTCCCATCCAGTATGGATAGCTGACATCGCCTTTTACTAATGGAATTTTCTGTAATTCCGGTGCATTTTCACGGATAATTTCACGAAACAAACGAGCGTTCTTGCGATAGCTAAGTGGTAGCCCCAGCGCCTGACGAATAAGTTGCGGCTGCAGAAAAGGCATGTAGTTAAAGAGCTGGGCATCGGATCGTGCCTGCTCCGGCCCGGCCCCGTTGGGAACCCGCGTGCGGATGGAAAAAAGATCCAGCCAGTTTTCCAGTCCAATATCTTCTGCATTGGGCATGGCCTCCAGTTCCTGCTGAAGCTCTTCGCGGAAGCCCCGATGCATTTGCCGGCGGACTTCCTCCACAAAAAAATCACCCCGAATCAGAGTTAAATACGGAAGCAAGGTCTCAGCGTCTTTATCGAGCACAGCCTGTTTGGCTCGCAGCATCACCGACACCATAAAGCGGCGCCGGGCAATTTCTCCAAAACCACCATCTACCACGGCAAGGTTCAACTCACAAATTTTCTGATAAGCCTGAAACCCAACCAAATGTGAGGGAGAAGACGTAAACAAGGTTTGTCCGATGAAATCAGGAATAAGGGTTTCCAGTTTTTCGGCAGGAGGAATGGCTTCATGAAAAATGTGCTGCGTTCGACCAAAAGGCTGATTTAATTGGGCGGCGGTATGCAAGTCGGGATGATCAGGATCGCCAAAGGTGTGTAACCGCCAGTCTTCCTCAGACGCCTGCAGCAAGCTTGCAAAAAGCGTGCGTGAATCCATGCCGCCAGAAAGTCCCAGAGAAAGTTTTCGATTCTCTTTCAGGGGTAAAGAAGTGAAATTAAATAGAGATTGCTTGAAAGCTACAGGTTCAGTTTCTGCAAAATCGCAAGTCCAGCGCAGGTTGGTAAGTTTTTCAATTTTCCCGGATTTCACTACCGCATGTCCGCCCTGAGATAATCGCTGAACGCCGTTTACGAAACCCTGAGATGAAAACTGATTGATAGCCAGCCAGCGGCTTCCAAATCGTTCCCAGTTAATGTTCGCTTCTGGAACCAGCTTCATGAGCCAATCCAGTCGGGTTGAAAACAGTGTAAACCCATCGCCTTCGTGCAGAAATATGTTACGCATTCCCAGCTGGTCGGTAGTGCACTCAAGGCGATCTACATCCCATTGCACCACTGCGAAATGCCCGTTTAGCTGATGGAGAAATTCTTTTCCTTGAGATACCGCTTTCTCCCAATCATTGGCTTTCATCAGCCGGGGATTTTCAGTCTGACTAATCCCTATTCCCGATGCCAACCAGCCTTTTTGCTGTTCAGGATTGCGGTAGTAATGGGTGGTACTTTCCAGCCCTCCGCCGATGAGATATAAACTCTCAAATTCGACCTCTAAAAGCGGAGGAGCACCAGCTAAAACTTTAATTTTTTCTTTCAGGGATTGATTGTGCCCCGTAATACCTACAAACCAACTCATTACCTGCGGGCCAGTTCTGCTTCACTGGCAATGTAGCCAAAAGCTGCCCAGTTGCCGTTTTCAACCACATCTTCCCAAATACCGTAAGCTCGTTCTTCCCGACCGTTGATGTGATGCCAGAACCCAAGTCCATAACCCAAAGTGGCGTTATCCAGTGCAGAGTTATCGTCATCCAGCACTTCTTTTTCGGTGAATTCACCTTTGAAGACCATCAGCAATTCATGATAACTGGTGTTTTCAATGAGGTCTAAATCAGGAGAAACCTGTTCCAGCAACTGACCGGCTTTTAGGTCGTTGCCCACTTTACGCAGACTCATATAGTACCAGTACAAGAAAGCCACGCGCATATCGTCGTTATCGGCTACCTGCAGTCCCGCATCGTAAGCCAAATTAGCCTGATCGTATTCGCCTTTCAAATAATGGGCCAGTCCCAGATGATACCAGGTATTGGTTTGAAGCGAGCTAAGCGGAATGCCCTGCGCATTTGGTAAACCGTCCGGTTCGGTTTGATCTTCCTGCCCTTCAAATAGTTGAGCCGCTGTTTGAAAGTCATCGATGGCTTCATCAAATTGGCGTAGCGTTAAATACCGGTGTCCGCGATGACGATATAGCCAAGGGTTTTCGGGATAGGATTCTATGGCTTCGCTAAACTCTTCCAAAGCCTGACGATAATCACCGGAATAGGCCGTTTTTCGGGCTTCCCAAATCAAGTGATTTACCGTATCACCCTCGGCCAAAGCTGCTGCACTGAGGGAATCAATACGGCTTGATAATTTTTCTGGCAAGGGCTGGATGTTGGTTTGAAGTGTATCCCCAATAAGCGAGAGGGCCTGTACATCTGCAGGTAAGTCCGCCGTTTCAGGAGAGGATTCTTTCTGTTGGCAGGCTACACTTATCAATATCACAAAGACCAATAATGGATAAAATCTCATAGGATTATATTGGGTTAGAAAGAGTTCAGTAGGATTCCACAATTTCCTTGTGTGGAAGCACTTAAGCAAATGAATATCGAACATTGAACAAGGAACATTGAATGTCGAAGTTTTCGAACTAGAATTATGCCTCCTAGCCTTTACTCAAGAGCAAATCTTAATACCACCACAAAAGTTTCTCCTTGCCAGTTCCGAGACTTCAGGGAGGAGAGTACGGCTTTAGCCGGGAGAGGTGTTGCTGCAAAGGCCTCTCAGATAAACTTAATTCTTCAGACCGCAGAAGCGTAGAGTCCTGCATAAATCACTGAAATAAGCGGTCGGACAAAGTTTTCCTCTACATCCCCGTAATCACCAGATTAATAGCTGACAATATCCCAACAATCCACATCACCCATCCGATTTCGCTAAACTTCCCTGACCCTATTTTGAGGAATATCCAAGCCAGGAAACCAAAAGTGAGTCCCAGGCTGATGCTGTAGGTGAGCGGCATCAGGATGATGGCCAGAAAAGCCGGAACCAGGTCGCCCCAGTCATCCAGGGGAATTTGGCGGATGTTGCGAAACATGAACACCCCTACAACCACAAGCGCCGGGGCTGTGGCATAGTCGGGCACTAATGCTATCAACGGACTAAAAAATAATGCAGCTAAAAAAAGCAGAGCAGTAACCAGTGCGGTCAGGCCGGTACGTCCTCCATCTTCAATGCCTGATGCTGATTCGATATAGGTGGTGGTAGTGCTGGTACCCATCAAGGAGCCGAACACCGTTGCTGCCGCATCGGCCTCAAGCATCGTATCAATTTTGTGAATGGAACCGTCTTCCTCTACCATGTCGGCTTCGTAAGAGCAGGCCACCAGCGTCCCTACCGAATCAAACAAATCCACAAACATAAAAGAGAACACTGCACCAACCAGCCCCCACTGCAAGGCTCCCAAAACATCCAGCTCAAAGGCTACAGGCGCCGGAGAAGGCGGCATGGAAAAGAACGAACCATCCCAATGTACATGACCGGTGATAATAGCCAGTGCCGTTGTCACAACAATCCCGATCAAAATGGAGCCTTTTATTTTTTTGGATTCCAGCATCACAATGATCAGCAATCCAACCAAACCCAACAGCAGTTCAGGGCCAAAAGACCCCAGAGCCAGCATGGTGGCCTCATCCGGCACAATCAGCCCCATGTTTTGAAAGCCGATGAAGGTGATAAAAAGTCCGATACCCGCCGGAATAGCCAGTCGCAACGAAAGAGGAATGGCGTTCACGATTTTCTCCCGGATGCCGGCTAGCGTCAACACCAAAAATACCACGCCTGAGATAAATACTACGCCCAAGGCCGTTTGCCAGCTGATGCCTTCGCCAACCACCAGCGTGTAGGCGAAAAAGGCGTTGAGTCCCATTCCGGGCGCCATAGCCAGCGGTGCCTTTACCCAGAAAGCCATCAGCAGCGTACCGAAGCAAGCGGCCAGACCGGTGGCCGTAAGTACCGCATCAAAGTCCATTCCTGCATCGCCCAAAATCATCGGGTTCACCAGCAGGATGTAACTCATGGTTAGAAAAGTGGTGAAGCCGGCAGCCACTTCTTTGCCGGCTGGGGTTTCTTCACTCATCCCCAGAGTGGAGCGTAACCAATTCATCGGTCATCTTTTTTGGGTTGATAGTTCGGTCACGAAATTAGTGAAAAATATGGTAGCTGTTTTAAGATCAGCCCCTGGGATATCGAAGATTGAATAAGGAATATTGAATAGCGAAGTGGTCGGGATGTATTTCATTACCATGAACCTTCATCAAGCATTCGGGCCAAAATGGATATTTATACCGAAGTTACGTTACCTACTAGCGCAAGCGTCCCGTTTTTGCGTTGTTCAATTGGGGGGGGCGGATCATTGAAACGAACCAATTTTAGTCCAAGCGAGACGCTTGAACCAGTTGAAATTTGATAGTTTCCAGGTTGGAGTATCATTACAAGATTCACCTTCCCCCGACTCTTCCAAATGTCGCACCAAAAAACACTTTCCGTCACTACTTACTAGCGCAAGCGTCTCGCTTGTGCATTAGGGTACGGATCATTGAAGCCAACCATTTTTCGGTCCAAGCGGGACGCTTGCACCAGTTGGTTGTTAATAGATCTTTTGAGGTTGCACCTCAAAAGTAAAAGCCCGGCGAGGCTGTGCCTCGCAGTTGCCTACAAATTCCGCACGTAACCATCCAGGTCAAACACTTCGGGAGGGGCAGTTTTTTTGAGGTAGAGCGGATGATGAGGATGTCCGGCTTTGGAGATGCGTCCGCGTTTAAAATACGTACAGCCACTTCCGTCCAGTACCTCATAAATATCGGAGAGGCAGCGGCTCAGGTAATCACGCTTTTCAATCAAGGTACCCCAGGCGCACCAAACATCCAGCGATTTACCAGACACCCATTCTTCAATGGCATCTACATTTTTTAGATGTAGCTGCTTTTGAAACCGTTTATGCATCTTATCGGGATTGGTGGCGCGCTGTGGGTAAAGATTAAACATCAGCCAGCCATCATAGCCACGGGCTTCGGCAAAACGAGCCACAGAAGCCACCGTTGGATCGAGGTTACCGGGTACGGCTGTACTGGGATTCACCCCAAAACAAACGAGCGGATTGTCTCCTTCCTCGCCCAGAGAATAGCGCGCTTTGGGTTCATCGTGATCGTAAATCCAGTTGTCAGACATAAAATTTGTTGGTTTAAATGACGGGCGCAAAACTAAATGATTATTTGCGGAAAGGGTAGTGGAGATTAGGCACAAGTCGCAAGATTTTAGGTGTTAGGTATTAGTTTTTAGGTTTTAGATTTTTCTTGCGCCTTGAACCTAAAGCCTAACACCTTACACAACTATAATCCCTTACGGATGCGGAGGAGGCGATCAATGGGGCTACGCTGATCGGGATCTACCATGTGGTCATGATGTTTGTTGGAGTACTTAACATCCTCGGAAGAGAAAAAAGCATCCTCATCAATTTCTTTTACGATATCGAATACCTGATTCAGCTTCTTGCGCTTCATCACACTAAAAATAACTTTTACGTCATTGAAGCCTCCTTTGCCATCTACACTGGTGACCGCTACCCCCGCTGCTTTTAATGCCTCAATGAGTTCTTCAGCTTTTTGTAAGGTAATAATACGCACCAGTACCGTGCCCACCTTCACCTTGTCTTCAATGTACAAACCGATGAACGTTCCGGCAGAAAAGCCCGCAGCATAAGCCACGTAATTCACCCAGTGATCCAGGTTGGTGAGTAGCTGAGCTACCACAATCACCCAAATAAGCACCTCGAAAAAGCCGAGAGCCGCAGAGGCCAATTTATATCCCCGTGAGACCATGGTAATACGCAGTGTTCCCAAAGAAACATCTGCTATACGTGCAAAAAAGATGAGTACAGGTAAAATGTAGGCCGGAAATTCAGGCATGAGATTCTTACTTATTTAGATGATATAAAGCATTAAAGATAAAAATAAACACGGGGCTGTTATACCGTTATTTTCCTAAAAGTTCAGATTAGTCTCGCTCTACAAAATCATCTCAAATTATTTCTTGATAGTGGCGTAGGATAAGCCTTATCTTTGAGATTCATGGGCAAGTCCTATACAGCCAGCTCCCTTTGAACTCCGTCAGGGCGGGAACGCAGCAGCGGTAATCTGGTCGTAGCGGCGTGATATAGGTCGCTTGCCCATTTTTTTATTCTTTTCTTTTTCTGATACCTACCCCGCCATTCATCTATATTTTCATTCCTTAAGTTGCCAAAAACGCCGTTCTTCGCCCTTTTCGGAACTTTTGCAGCATATCAAAGTAGTAGTGTGTATAAAGTTGCACCGCATTTGGTGCAATACGTTGACCAACAGGGGTATTTCCATTGCTGACACCATGGAATATGACAAAGTCCTGTTACTTTCACTTTTTTGAACACAAATAAATCTACTAAACCATGAAAAAGACCATAGGCAGTATACTAGCAGGTGGGGGATTATTAGGAGTCATTTACTTTTCCTACCAATATTTCCAAAACTCAGAATCATTTGAAGCCTTCGGTGCAGATGTAGCCGTTAGTACCGGCAATTACGTACCCATCATTATATCAGCTGCTGTGATGATAGTGGGTGTATTAGTTACCAGAATGAAATAAAGCTACGTTGTGAGCTATTTAGACAATTAAATCCCACACAACTTTTTACTGATATCCCAAAGCAATTCGGCCGCTTCTTCATCTCTTGCTGTTTTAGAAGGAGTGGCCGCTTTTTTGTCTTTAAAATAAGCCCCGTTAACGCCTTCTACTTCTGGCGAACTTGCAAGATAAATTGAGGTTTCCGCACCCTTTTCCGGGGAGGTGAGGAACGGCCCCATCAGCTTAAACATGGTGCTCATAAACCAGCTGCCACTTTGCGCAAAATTAGATGCTATCACTCCCGGATGTAAGCAGTTGGCGGTTACACTGGTCTCAGCCAGACGGTTAGCCAGTGCTGTAGTAAACATGATATTGAATAGCTTTGAGTTGCAATACGCTTTGAATGGTTTATAGCCTTCATGCAGCTGCAGGTTATCCGGATCAAAGGTCCCACCCTGATGGGCATCCGAGGCTACGCTGACAATACGTGCCGAATCAGCTTTTTTGAGCTGTGGCAATAGCAGGTTCGTAAACAAAAAGTATCCAATATGGTTAACGGCAAAGGTTTTCTCCAGGCCATCCACCGTTTCCTCTTTTTCTGATGCGAGGAAACCATGATTATTAATCAGCACATCAATCTGTTTGTACTCATCTGTTATCTTTTGGGCAGCCTGGCGTATTTCTGACTGGATGGCAAAATCACACAGCACTATTTCAATGCCACGATTTCCGGTTTCATCTATGATTTTTTGGCGGGCTTGCTCGGCTTTATCTTCATTCCGGCAAACCATCACCGTATAGGCGCCTTTTTCCGCAAGAGCTTTCGTTGTTTCGAAACCAATGCCTGAATTAGCACCGGTTATAACACAAAGTTTATTATTCATGAATGATGAGTGAGTTTCTGTGATTTTTCATTATAAGATTTGCTGCAATCCCGTAACACAATGATTTACCAAAGCAGCAAATTCCTTATCTTTGTCCTTTTACTAATAATTGCGCTGTATGATACAAGAATATCTGAACTCAGTCGAAAAATTTGTGGTAGTGGGCGATCGCGTGCTCATAAAACCGCGTGATATGGAAACCCATACCCGCAGCGGGTTGGTACTTCCGGCCTCTGTTAAAGAAAAGGAAGAAATCCAGAGCGGCTATATTGTTAAAACCGGTCCGGGCTATCCCATCCCCAACACCGAAATTGAAGAAACCTGGAAAGGCAGTACCGATACCAAATACATTGGCATGCAGGCAATTGCGGGTGACCTCGCCATATTTCTAAAAAAGCAGGCCTACGAGATTGAATTTGAGAACGAGAAGTACCTGATTGTGCCTCATGCCGCCATATTATTACTCATAAGAGACGAACCCAATACTTAGATGACCGATACGGACTCAACCACTACCTCTGTAAAAAATACCCAAAACAAAGAAAAGCAACTCCCCGACCCTCCCAAACACAGTATTTTGGATGACGTACAGGGCATTCTTATGGGTGCCCTTTTTGCCTCTTTTGGTATCGCTATTTTTACCCACATGAATTTTTTGATTGGAGGAACCGCCGGTGTGGCTTTTCTTACTCAATATTCAACTTCCCTCACTTTTGGCCCGGTTTTCTTTGTCATCAACCTACCCTTTTATGTACTGGCTATAAAAAAGCTGGGATGGGAATTCACTATCAAAACCTTCTTAGCCGTATTCACGGTTTCTTTTGCCAGCGAGATGGTTCCCATGGTTTTTGAGTTTGGAGAGATCAACCCCTTTTTCGCAGCTCTTTTTGGCGGCTTCCTGATTGGCAGCGGCCTGTTGATGTTGTTTCGTCACAATGCAAGTCTGGGCGGGCTTAACATCATGGCTATATTCCTGCAGGATAACTATGGCATTAGCGCCGGTAAATTCCAGATGCTCATTGATACCATCATTATCCTCGCTGCCTTTTTTATTGTAGATTGGAAAGCGCTGGCTTTTTCAGTTCTTGCAGCGGTGGCTTTAAATATTATACTGGCTATCAACCACAAGCCGGGCCGTTACCGCGTAATGACTTAAGAACTAAAGCATCCTGAATATTAAAGCTCTCAAAACGTCATAATCAATTCAGTAAGGTTGGTATCGGTGGAGAGGTCCAAACGTTTGCGAAGCCGGTAGCGGCGTTCTTCTACGCCCCGAACAGAAATATTCAGCAGCGGAGCAATTTCTTTCGAGGAAA
This sequence comes from Gracilimonas mengyeensis, assembly GCF_900182705.1. Classification (GTDB taxonomy): domain Bacteria; phylum Bacteroidota; class Rhodothermia; order Balneolales; family Balneolaceae; genus Gracilimonas; species Gracilimonas mengyeensis. The sequence continues at coordinate 237,276 of NZ_FXTP01000003.1, forward strand.
GGTTCATCCGCAAATAAGCACACAAGCGTAAATCACTGGGCGTGAGCTGAGGATAGGTTTCTTTTAAGCGTTTAAAAAAGTCGCCGTGCGCTTCATTATAAAGCTGTTCAAAAATTTCCCACTCATGTTCATCCTCAATGCCATCTTCAATCAGCTTATTTAGTTTTTTGTAGTATTTGTCGGGCAGCTGATCGCCAAGGTCTTCTTTCTGTTTTTCCAGTTCCTGTTGAATGGTATTTAGCAGGTTATTTTTCCGCATCATGGCCATGGTATTGGAGGCCAGTTGAGCTGACCGGTGCTCTATCTTTTCCTGCAGCTTCTCATTGTTTAGTTTGATGATTTTTTTCTCTGCTTTTTCACGATCCCTCACCATCTTTCTATGCTTCTCTTCCAAATCCTTACCTAATTCTTTCCAGCGTTTTCTGGAGATATAAAAACGTCCCATCAGCACTAAACTGATGAACAAAACCACATACAGGATGAACATCTGAGTTGAAGAGTACCAAGGCGGATTGATCGAAAAGGGAAAAGACGCAGTCTCTGTGACAAGTCCATTCGGGCCAATGGATCGTACTGAAAATGTATAACCACCCGGTGGCAGGCGCAGATACCGGGTCTGAGTATCGGTAGTCCAGCTGTTCCACTCCGTTTCCAGCCCTTCCAGTTTGTATTGAAAAAAGGCGCGATTACCCGCTACTTGCGAAGTAGACCAGTTAAACTCCACCGTATTATCACGGTACGAAAGTTCTGTGTCAGGTGCTTTAACCATGGTAATTTCACCCTGAGAGCTGGTTGCCACGGCGGGTTGTATATCAACCGAGGGTACGGGATACTTTGAGCGTTCAACCATATCCATGTTTAGGATGGCAAACCCATCGTCCAGGCAAATAAGGTGTAGGTTTTGATTTAGGGGGATGATTTTTTCATATCCCTCAATCAACTTAAAATCATACATCTGGGGCAACAAACGGTAGCGCAGCTGTATGGAATTGAAATAAATCTCAAACAAATTGATTTCTTCTCCCTTTATCACCCAGTACTGCTCCTGGCCCGCCGGCGATATGTTAGCAACGCTCCCTTTTTCCGTGAAGTACTCATCCAGGCCGGTATAGGGCACAAACTGTTCATCAATGGCATTCCACTGGTACAGCGTATCCCCGATTGAAGTCATAATGCGGGTGTCGAGCTTAAATAATTTATTGGTGCTTTGGGGCAGCCCATAATTGCTTCCCATCTCTGTAACCTGGTCAATCTTATTGAGCTGTATATTGGGCTGGAGACGAAAGAGGCCTTTTACCGTATGCCCCAACCAGATATTTCCCATATGATCAAATTCCAGGAACCGGGCCGGCGACTGAAACCCGGATAGCGGATAGGCCTGTTCCCAGATACCGCTCTCATTTTTTTGATAAGCCACCAAGTCGCTGTAGGTGCTTTGTAACAATAAATCCTGGTTTTCTTTTGGATAGGCTTTCAGGTTGTATCCGCCATGCACCATCCCAATTTTTTGTAGCTGCTTGTTCTCAATTACGTAGGTGCCGTCGTTAAGGCCGCTGTATAATTTTCCATCAAATTCCTTAATGAACCATACCTGACCCTGCGAACCGGGCACCAGCTCCTTATCATAAAAATTGCCGTTTTCATCCTGTTTGAACCAGTAAATGCCTTGGTTGGTGCCGATATACAGCTCGCTATTGAACAGAGCGGCGGCATACACACTGCCAATGTCCTCCAGCTCTTCACGGTAGCTATGCACCGGGGTGTCAAATGCAATGTAGTCCAGCCCCTTGTCCATACCCACCCACAGGTTTTGGAAAGGATCTACTTCCAGTGACAAAATTGTATTGTTTTGAAGGCGATTTTGGGTGTTCAGGTTTTTCAGAAGCTGGAAGTTAAGATCATAAATGTACAGCCCGTTCAAAATAGTCCCGATGATGATCTTATCTTCGGTGCGGATCATGGTGTTGATATTATTACGCACCACTTCTTCCTTGTTCTCGGCCTGCCAGCTGGTAAACGTATCGCCATCATACCTATATAGCCCTTTTGAAGTACCGATAAGAAGCAGGCTGTCGGGCAGGCTTATGACAGATTTCACCTCTTCATCTTGCAGAAAATTGCTGCCTTCAACGGGAATAAACGCATCATCCTGCAGTCGGTACATGGGTCCCTGTATAGCCTGGGTGTATACCTTCCCTCCGGCAGGGTTCAGAAACATCATGGAGCCGGGCGTGGGCAGTCGGTACACGTCTTCGGTTTCGGGGTCATAGCCGTATACCGTCCCAAAGCTGTGGAAATAGACCTTGCCTTGATGTTCTATGATTTTCCAGATTTCATCGTTGTTTAAGTCCGGGTTCTCGAGGCGGGTAGCAAGGGAATGATACCGAAGCTCCCCGGACTCATCCTCTTCCCAAAAACCAAAATCCTCAAATGATCCGGTAAAGATCTTTTCATTAATGTAGGCCACCGAACGGAAGATGGTACGGCCGGGTAATTCATGAAGGCTAAAGTTTGAATTTTCCAGCACCAACAGGCCGTAATTATTGGCCACAAAAATTTGTTGTGAGCCATCGCTGGCAATATCCCAGTTTTGATTGCCGGCTCGTGATTCATTCACCCGGTAATTGCTAACCTGATAGCTAACCTGAGCTATACCGGTTGAAAAATCTGCGACCAAAGCTACCAGTAAAAAGGCCAAAAAACGGCGCATTGGCTGAACTCCACTCCACTAAATGGTTGTACTTGTTTTCTGCCCGGGAAAGATAACAAATTAAAGCTTGTGTGCTTATTGGGCGCCCCATTTATTTATACTACCTCAATGAACCAGCAAACAGATAACTTACACCTAAAAACATGAAGAGGTATGGGCCGGAGATAACACACATTCTGGAGAAAATCACGGATAATATTTTGAAACATGATCGAAGGATGGAAGCATTTTCAGGATTTCCTATGCATCATTCCGCCTGCAAATCTCCACCCAATGGATAAAAGTAGCATGGTTGTTGGCCGAGGCTGGGTTGAGGAACAGTACATATTTAAGTTGAGCAAAACTGTACCCGTTTTAGCTATTCTATTTTACTCACTCCAGGGTGGCGTCACATTGTTCATCCGGGCATACGCTATGGACTGTCCTACATGCTCGCTTGTATGATTTAGAATGAACATGAGTACACCTTCACCATTAGTCGTTCTGCCAAACAGTTCCACCTGTTCAGATAGTTTCTCCGCAGGCAAATCTTTCACAGCCGCCGACACAAAGCTAATAGATTCAGCCAGTGCTTCTACAATTTCATCTTTCTCAGTCAATGAACCGATAGCTTCCACATCAACGCCTTCGGGGGCTGATATGCCAAGCGAGTTTAGCATCATATAATTGGCTTGCACAATATGTGTGTACACTTCCCCAACGGATCGAACATCCTCTTCCGGCCGCCAGGAATACGTATCCGCCGGCATCGTTTCAGCTAACTCTAAAATTCGTGATGCATAGTTGAACTGCCCCTCAAACAGAGTCTTCATCTCATCCTGTGCCTGTAGTGGAACGGCTATCAGGGCAATCAAAAACATGCTTACAAAGAACGTGCTTACTTTTTTCATGGTAGTTTCATTTTGTTGATAGGTATGATGAACAGAGAATATGGTGAACTACCCGTTGATTTTCAAAGATTGAAGCGAATAAATCACAGCTTATGAAAGCTGAGGGTCACTTTAGTATAACATCCGCAAGTTTTGGTTTGCTACAAAAGCTCGAAACTGTGAAAGGTAATGGAACACAGATAGAGGGGACGATCTCGGTTCATATTTCGAACCTTGATTTTAGGGATTGAAGGGTTACCGTGATTTCTTAGGTGTCGACCCCGAACGGGGTCAAATGTGGGTAGCCGCGGGAAATGATTGATGAGAGGCTGGAGGAGATTGAGGCGTATTATGATTGAAAATTGCAGATTAAAGATTGAAGATTTTTCAGATACTCGTTTTAGCCCAACTGCTTAATTGCAGCTTCCGTTTTTAACTGTGATGGGTGTGATGATGTTGATCCACCTTGGTAATCAATAAGCTACTATCACAGCATATCAAACAAATCACAGATATCACAGTTTATCTTGCGATTCCTACAATTCATTTGTTTAAGACGTAGGACGGATAGATTTATCCGTCCATGTTGGCAGCTGTGCTCACCAATTGTCGGGCAAATCTGCCCGACCTACGAATCTTTGGCAAAAACAGGCCGGCTTTCTCGGAGAATTCATGGAAAATCGGTTGCCGGAAATCAATCATCCATTCCTTGACACCATTACCCACCCCTTAATCCCTTCCCCGGAGGGGAACTCTTTTGCGATAGCTGAAACAGTTTCACCTGTCCGAATGGGAAAAAAGTTGGAGCCGAACTGTCCATCATACAAATCCCAAACATCACAGTTAATGCCACTAAGATTCAACCAAAAAATCCCATAGGGATGGCCGAATATAACCACGGAGTTCACTCCGTGGTAGAAGTGAATTGGGAAAGAAGTCCCGTGGGGACGGCCCGAAAATAGGACCACCACAAATCTCCAAGGTTTTAAAAACCTTGGAGGTTTCGATGAATCCATATATTTCAATAATAAAACTATTAGTGATCTTTTCAGTCTTTAGCGAAGCGGAGACTGGAAAGTAAAGGCTATTACGAGTCTCCAGACTCGTGTGCTAAAGAAAGGCCATTTGTTGAAATAAGTCAGGAGACTTACAGTGCTTAAACTCTTTAAGTCACCGCTCGAATGACAAGAGGGTCTTGGCTACTTTTTTGCCTCGCTAAAGACTTAAGAGATCCCGGGAATGATAAGTTTTTAGTGGACAGATATGTTACCCTCACAATACATCATAATAATTTTATCACTTGGATTATACTAACTACCAAGAATATCACCACAGCGTCCCCTTGCCCTGCGGCAATGCCAATGATAAAATAGTTTGATTCTACTCGCCGGAGGGAAAGGGACAGGGTTAGGGTCCTGTTGAACTGAGCAATTTGTTTTATCGATAGGCTTCCTGCACAATGCTACTTAGATGAACCTATACAACAAATTTTACACGGCTCAGGCGAGCCGTGCTATATTTTATAGAAATACCTCACTCCTCAAGCACAAACTCTGCGGATTGCGTGTCGCGGGAATTCCCTCCTACAAATACCACAAACTCCCCCGGCTCGGAGCCGTAATTCATGCCTTTACGGTAAAATGAAAGATCATCGTTAGTGATGGTGAATTCCACTTTTTCGGAAGCACCAGGTTCCAGCTTTATCTTTTTGAATCCTTTTAATTCCTGAACCGGGCGAGCTACCGAGGCTACTTTATCCTGTATATACAGTTGAACCACTTCTTCGCCGGCATACTCCCCGGTATTGGTCACAGTGACTTCCACCTGCAGACTGTCGGAGGTCTTCATATTTCGGGAAGACAGGGACACCGGGCTGTAATCAAAAGTGGTGTAGCTGAGGCCGTGCCCAAATACGTACAGCGGCTCGTTGGGAGAATCCAGGTATTTGGAAGTGTATTTGTTATCCGCATCAAATGGACGGCCGGTGCTCTTCATATCGTAATGGATGGGAATTTGCCCCACGCTGCGCGGAAAGGTAACCGGAAGTTTTCCGGAGGGGTTGTAGTCGCCAAACAGCACGTCGGCAATGGCATCGCCGGCGGTGGTGCCCAGGTACCAGGTTTCCAGGATGGCGGGAATGTTCTCATCCAGCCAATTGATGGTTAGAGGGCGGCCGTTCATGAGCACTGCGGCTGTAGGCTTGCCTATTTTATGGATTTCTTGAGCCAGTTCTTCCTGCACGCCGGGCAGACTGATGTCGGTACGGCTGGCTGCTTCGCCGCTCATCCAGTAGGCTTCGCCCAGGGCCAGTATCACAAAATCAGCCTGACGGGCGGCAGCAATAGCTTCAGCAAAACCTTCACGGCTGTCGCCTTCAATATCGGCGCCTTTGGCGTGTATAAAATCCACCTCCGGCATATTGTTTTTCAAGCCTTCCAGTAAACTCACCGATTTTGCCCAGTCGCCGGCGGCCGACCAGCTGCCGATCATATCCCGTTGGTTGTCGCCCATTGGCCCAATCACAGCTACCGTTTCTACGGATTTACTGATGGGCAGCGTTTGGTTATCGTTTTTCAAAAGCACCATAGCACTGCGGGCCATTTCCCGGGCCGTTTCTATATTCTCCGGCTTCATGATTTCAGCTTTCTGCCGCTCTTCCGAACTGTAGCGGTAAGGATCATCAAATAAACCCAGCTGAAACTTAACGCGCAGAATATTCGCCACGGCCTCATCAATCTGGGCCTCGCTGATGCGGTCCTGTTCCACCAAATCCGCCAGCGTTTCCTGGTAAAAACCGTCCTGCATACTCATGTCCACACCGGCATCCAGGGCCAGCTCGCTGGCATGTGCTGCATCTTTGGCTACCCGGTGGTGCAGCAACTCCATGATGGCGGTATAGTCGGTCACCACAAAACCGTCAAAACCCCATTCATCCCGCAAAATATCCTTAAACAAGTACTCATTGGCGGTGGCGGGGATGCCGTTCAAATCATTAAAAGCTGTCATAACAGAGACTGCGCCGGCATCAATGGCTGCTTTAAACGGCGGCAGATAGACCTCACGTAGCTCCCGGTCCGACATATCCACACTGTGATAATCGCGTCCGGCTTTAGCGGCTCCGTAGCCCACAAAGTGTTTTACGGTGGCTGCTACTGTTTCCAGCTCTGAGAGGTCATCTCCCTGAAAGCCTCGTACTTTAGCAGCAGCTATTTTAGATCCCAAGTAAGTGTCTTCTCCGGCTCCCTCCACGATTCGTCCCCAGCGCGGATCGCGGGAAATATCCACCATAGGAGCAAAGGTCCAGTGGAGGCCTTCGGCGGCCGCTTCACGGGCAGCGACCTCTGCGGTTTTTTGCATCATATCAATATCCCAGCTGGAGGCTTCGGCCAGGGGCACCGGAAAGATGGTTCGGTGTCCGTGCACCACATCATATCCAAACAACAGCGGGATACCGAGGCGACTTTCTTCCACCGCCATCCGTTGCAGCTCGCGGGTGTATTCGGCGCCATAGGCATTAAAAATAGCCCCCACCCGGCCTTTCTTTATATCCGATTTGTATTCCGAACGCAGGAATGCTCCCGTCTGGTCCATATCGCTGGTAAACAAGGTCATTTGCCCTATTTTTTCCTCCAGCGTCATCATCGCTAACACCGAATCTGCTTTTTGGGCAATGCGCTCTTCTTCAGAATCTCCGGGGGACGGACTGGTACAAGCACCGGCAATCAACATTATCAGGCTTAGGCTAAATAGAACTACACTTCTTTTTTTCATGACAATTAAGCTTTTTTTGGTCTTTAAAAATATCTTGTTGAACGGTTGCTAATCAGAGCTAAAACCCAATTCGTCCAGAGCGTCCTCTATTTCAGGCGCTTTCATAAACAGGTCCCACAATAAACCGGAGCGGTGGTTTTCAATCATTATAATAATGGGACCCTGGTCGATGGCCAGGTACGAGTTGGCCCACCAGGTTTCGGTGGGGTTGAAGGCATCGTGGAAACCGTATTCACCCCACAGCTTATCGCCCAGCACGTAGTAAAAGTGGCGGATGGCATCCATGGATTCTTCCGGAGTGTAAGGCAATGACGAAACTGCCGCCGTAGGGGTGATGGTTCCGTTGTCGCGGGTGGGCTCATGCGCTTGGTATCCAAAGGGATTGTCGCTGGCGGTGAGGCCCCAACTGTCGGCGCTGTAGCCCACATAGCTGTTTGGATTCCGGATACTGTGCTCGTGGTTTATGAGGGTATGATTTCTGTTTTGCTGCCAGTAATCCGCATAGGTATCGGACAGGTTGCGGGGATCTAATCCCAAAAATGAGTAGTGCGCAAAAAAGAGCGGCCCGCCATAATCGTAGCCCACCGGCAGGTTGATTCCATAAAATTCCTGCCCGTTCTCGATAGCACCGGAGGAAGCCCAGCCTTCGTGATAAACCTCAGGCTCAATTCCGTGAGTTTCAGAAGCAGCCGCCAGCACATACACAATCAGCGCCTCATTATATCCTTTGATCGGCATATTCATCCGCCATTCGTGCTCGGGCGACCAGTGCCAGTACAGCACATTTTGTCCGCCCCGGGTGTACCAGTCCCATTCAATGGTATCAAGCAACCCGTCAATGCGATTGATCAGTTCCGTTTCATTGGGGGCCTCTTGTTTCAGGTATTCGCGAACGGTGATAAGTCCCTGGGCCATAAAAGCTGTTTCCACCAGGTCGCCGCCATCGTCGTAGGTGCTGAAGGCCACGGCATCGCCGGTTGCGCCGTTCATCCAGTGGGCCCAGGCTCCGTGAAAACGATCAGCTTTTTGCAGGAAATCCGTGATTTTATCCAGCCGCTCAACACCTTGTTGTTGGGTGATAAAGCCCCGGTGTATGCCCACCAGGATCGCCATCAACCCAAAACCGCTGCCGCCGGTGGTTACAATATCGCCGGAGGTGTTACGCTCGCGCGACAAGCCGCTTACGGGGTGGGCAAAATCCCAGAAATACCCGAAAGTGGCTTCCTGAATGTTGGTGAGCAACTGCTCGTCCGAAATCTCGGGGAATTTGTACTCAGGATTGAGCCCGGTTTGAAAAGTGGCCTGGTAACCTTCAAAAGCAGCTCCGGCAGCGGAAGTGAGGTTGCCGCTGATGCTGACGGTATAATGCCGGTAGTAATCCGCGGCTTCATTGTTTGTGATGGTAACCCGCAGGCTGTCTTCGGATAGCTGAATTTGATTAGGTACGGTCGGGCTCACACTGATGTAAGACTGGAAATCTTGCGGGTTCAGCGGTTCTGAAAAGGTGAAGGAAAGTTCAATGTTATCGTAAGCTACTTCACGAAGCACCTGCCGCTCAGACAACTCTTCACCATTTGCCGTTGCCGAGGTGAGCATAACTTCGCCCTGTTTGGTTTCAAAAGAGTAGCTCACGCCGGGGAATTCCCCGCCTTCAGCAGATTGGATGTTTTCGGTGATGTCCAGCCGGTAGGCCGTCTTTCGTTTCAAGGAGTGTACAGGGGTAGCGGTAATGGTCCGTTGTTCATCTTCAAAAGAGAACTCCAACTCCACAGGTGCACCCGATTCCTGTTCGGCAATAAGTACGTTATTGGGTACTGCAGCCGTATCCACCGGGGCTGAAAATTCAACCCGGAATACTGCCATAATAGAAATTTCGTTATTAGCCTGGCTGGCCGATAAGGTCTTGCCGTCGGCTTGCACCTTCAGTAATTGGAACGTGCCCGGTTGCTGTCCCGGACTGTTATCCTTACAGCCTGCAAGAATCAACAGGGTTAACAATGCCCGTATAAAATGTTTAAAGAGAGAAAATCTGTGATACATCAAAAGTGAGTGCTACTTGTTCTCAGGTAATAAATGCCCGGTATGAAATGGTAAATAATGGGAGAGAGGTGCAGGCACCGTCCCTCCCATTTACTACTGTTTGCTACTATGCTACTGATACGGCCTATTCTTCAGACTCATACATCAGCCGGATTTCTGTTTCCGTAAGCACTTTGTGATAGATTTTTATGTCATCTAACTGACCTTTGAAATGGTTTGCTCCCGGGAAGTCGTAACCGCCCCAGGGCTCTTGATCCCACATGGTGCCGGCGCGGGAATGGATAAATCCAAAGGCCAGCTCATTTACTACATCTGGCTCATTCCCGGCATAGGTCATGCCGCTAACGGTGCGTTTGGCATCGCCTTCAGGCCACAGGTCAAAGTCGAAGCTTTTCATAATTTCGCCGTCGTAATACAGTATTCCTTTACGTTCGGCGCCATTAAAGGTGTAGGTTACGTGCAGCCAGTTGTCTTTAAGTTTGGCCTGCATTTCTTCCACACTCAGGCTGCGGGCGTAATCCCATCCCTGCCATCCGCCGCTGTTGGCATCGGTTGCTTCGGCGGGGAACCACATGTCTTCGGCAGCAGAGCCTTCGGCATGCTCATACTGGATGGCAAATTTAGCTCCGTCGTAATTGCCGAAGATCTCAAACTGCAGCCCCATGTGTGCGCCTAACCCCATTACAAAATGTCCGGCAGGATTGCCGTCTGCATTCATGTGATCGGAGTTAGCTTTCACCCAAAAACTGATGGTGAAGTCATCGGTAGTAATCAAGTCGTCACCGTTGGGAATTTCGATGATGCTGGTGTTGCCATTGAAGGTAGCGGCTTGTCCGGCAGCGGAATTCCGGCTGGCGGTATACTCGATATCTACCACGCCATTTGCAGTGGGATTATATGAACCCGCCTGGTCGTCGGCGGTGCCTTCAAAGGTCCAGTTAGCAATCATACCCGGAGGGCTGAATGTGCCGGTGGTAGTGAAAGTACGTGAGGTTTGGGCCAGCGGCTGATCGTCGGAATTAAGTAAACCTGCAGTCAGGTTCAGCTGATACAGGGCACCGGTTCCCAAATCAATTTCCGGGTCGATGGTTAAGGTGGCTCCTTCCACTGAAATATCAATGGGGATCATGGAATCATCATAATCCTGTACCAGGGTGATGTTGGCTGAAGTAGCCGTCTCTGCCTTGATATCGGAATTAAAAGTGACTTCAATGGTTGCGTCCACAGCCACATCTTCGGGAGAGGTAGCCGCGTTCAGGTCAGCACCTCCTACCGTCATGGATTCTATGTTTAGTTCTTTCGGGCCGCTGTCGTTACCGCAGGCCTGGAACAACACAGCCACCATGGCAAGAGCTGCTATCAGGGTTAGTAGTGAGTTTTTAGATTTCATAGCGATTGGATTTAGGTTGGATTGTTTCAATTAAAAACCGGGGTGATTACCATTCTTCGTTTTGAGTGAGTGTACCTTGTGAGAGATCGATTTCGCTTTGCGGGATTGGCAGTACTTCATGTTTGCCTTCAGTAAAACCAAGCGGACCCAGTACGTCCGGGGCTTCCCCGGTGCGAACCAAGTCCCAGAACCGATGCCCTTCCAAAGCCAGTTCTACCCTTCTCTCATGCAGAATAATGTCGCGAAGGGCGTCTTTGTTTGTCTCAGTGATATCGGGGAGGATAGAAGCATTTCCCTGCCGTGCACGCTCACGTACCTGGTTCAGGTAAATGAGAGCAGCCACGGGCTGGTTGTTTTCATTCAGGGCTTCGGCAGCCATCAGCAGCACATCGGCATATCGGATGAGGCGCCGGTTGTGGCCAAATTGGGTATTAGTGGAGGTGCCGGGAATCCACACCTTGCGGTTATAGCTTTCAATCTGGATTACATTACCCTGCTCGTCGGTCATCTCGTCTGGAGTGCTGCTATCGCCGAGAATTTCGATGCCGTCAATCACATCACCCAGCTCAATAATGGTTCCGCTCTCCCGGGGATCGCCTTCAGCAAAGGCTTCCCGCAAATCAATAGATGGACGGTTAAAGCCCCATCCGCGGTTTGGAGTACCTCTTACGCCTTGGGTGTTGGCATACTGGTTGCCTTCCACGCTGCCCGTGGCTACCGCGCCAATTTCAAATACGGATTCTATCCCGTGTTCCCCATCTTGTCCGTTGGCATCTACGAACTCAGGTTCCAGACCATATTCGCCGGAGTCAATCACATCCATTGCGTAGCTCTCGGCCTGTGCAAAATCACCCCGGAATAAATACACACGGGCCAAAAGTGCCTGGGCTGCACCGCGTGTCGCCCGGCCGAGGTCATCACCGCCGTATTCACTTTTTGGAGGCAGGGTTTCAGCTGCGAATTCCAGGTCTGCAATAATTTGGGCAAAAGTATCATCTCTTGAAGCTCTTGGAACCTGCAATTCCGGTTCTGGTGAGGTGACCAGCGGTACGCCACCAAAAGCACGTACCAAATCAAAGTAGTACAGCCCCCGCAGAAAGCGCGCTTCGGCGAGGTAGCGGTTCTTCAGGTTTTCATTCATTTCAATAGTTGGTACTTCCTGCACCACAATATTGGCGCGCCGGATGCCTTCATACAGCACGTTCCACCAGCGATCTAACCCGTCCTGCGTAGGCGAATGGGTGAAGTCATCATACGGACCAACGGTATTGGCGGCATCATCGGGACTACTGCCTTTGTGGGCATCATCCGACATAATATCCAGGATGGGAAAACCGCCGCTGTGGTAGTGCCAGTCGCGCAAGGTGGCGTACACGGCATTGGTGGATTGCAAGGCATCCGCTGCGGTAGTGGGATAGGCCTCTTGCGTGAGCTCACTTTGGGGATTTACGCTCAGAAAATCCTCGCAGCCCCAAAGCAGGAACGTTAACAGTACAATGGAAAGAATATTCTTGATGTTCTTCATGGGTCTGTCTTTAAAATGTTGTGTTGAATCCGAGATAAACGACGCGCGGGATAGGATATATCCCCGTATCAATACCGTTTGAAAGCACATCTCCGCTGCCAATTTCCGGGGTGTAGCCGGTGTATTTGGTCCACGTGAACAGGTTGGTTCCTTTCATATACACACGGGCGCGGCTCAGGCCTAATTTTTCTGTGAGATTAACCGGAAGGCTGTAGCCGATCACCAGGCTTCGAAGCCTCAGGTACGAGCCATCCTGAATAAAGCGATCGGAAGGCAGATAGTTATAGCCGCCATAAGAAGGCCGGGGTTCGGAATTGCTGGTGCCCTCGCCGGTCCAGCGATCCCACACATGGGCCTCAAAGTTGTAGGGATCGGGGCGGACTACGTTTTTGCCGTTAAAGATTTCGTTGCCATATTGCCCCTGCAGGCCTACCGACATATCCCAGTTTTTGTAATTCAGGTCAACAGAAAAGCCGTACACAAAATCCGGGATGGGCGAGCCGATAAAGGTCCGGTCATCGCCATTAATTTCACCGTCGCCATTTATATCTTTAAAGCGCAGATCGCCAACACCCGCCTGCGACATACTTGGGTAGCTGTCCAGTTCCGACTGATTTTGGAAGATGCCATCGGTTTTATATCCATAAAAAGCTCCAATCGGCTGACCTACGGTGGATCGCGTCACGGTTTGCCCATTGGCCAGTCCGCCGCCAATCAGTACCGAGTCGATACCGGCATTCCCACCAATAGCCTGTACTTCGTTATGGATAGTGTTACCCACTACATTTACGGCATAGCCCAGTTCGCCAAAGTTATCTTCCCAGCCCAGGCTAAATTCAATCCCGCGATTAAGCACGGAGGCGGCGTTGTAGCGAACCCGTTCGCCCTGTCCGTTTCCGAGATGTCCTGGCGTGGAGAGTTCTACCAGGATGTCATCGGTTTCCCGATTATAGAAATCAATTTCACCGGTCAGGCGGCGCTCCCAGAATCCAAACTCCAGCCCGATATCGGTTTGGGTGGTGGTTTCCCAGGTTAGATCGGGATTTCCTGTTTTGCCATAGGTGGCACCGGGATAGGCGGCATCGGGATTGCCAAATACGGCCAGCAAGCCGGCATCCACGCGAGAGAAGCGATCGTAATACGTAATTTTCTCATTCCCGATTTTTCCCCAGCTGGCACGTAGCTTCAGGTTGCTGAGAGTCTCAAACTCCTGCATAAATGATTCCCGGTCTATGTTCCAGCCCAAAGCAAAGGATGGAAAGGTTCCCCAGCGGTTGCCTTCTGCAAATTTGGAGGAGCCATCGCGACGCATAGTTATGGTGGTCATGTACTTGTTATCGTAGGAATACACCACCCGCCCCAGGTACGACAGCATACTGTAATACTGATTGGGATCCACGCCGTTCATGATGGAGGAAAGCATATTGATGTTGTTGGCTTCATCCACGATGTAAGACGGCTCGATATACCAAAAATCTTCTCCGTCACGGATCACATTTTGACCGGAAAGCCTGATTACTTCAGAGCGGGTTTGCTGCATGGTTAGTCCCCCCACAACATTCACCTGGTGCTTGTCAAAATCCGCAATATAGTTCACCGTATTTTCCCACAGCCAGGAATAGTTGATACCTTCTCCCTTAAACAGATCACTGTATTCGTTGTTTTGCTGAGAGGCGGTACCATCCGGGTTGTAGATGGTATAGGCCGGGGTAAAGTTCTTATTTCGGTTCAGAGCGGCATCGGTACCAAAGCTGCTTCGGATTAGGAAATCTTCCGCCACAATTACCTCGCCAAATACGTTACCCACAAAGCGAACCCCGCTATTGTAATTGTTAGAATAGGCGAGATCGGCCAGCGGGTTACCTACATTGTACACCACCCCGAAGCTTCCGTCATCGTAATAGGGTTCTAATAAAGGTTGTGCCCGATAGGCTGAAAAAGTTACCCCGGGAGCCACACGCTGTTTATAAGGGGCAATCGTGAAGTTATTCCCAAATTTAACCTGCTCGTTGATGCGGTAAGTGTTGTTAATTTTCAGGCTCAGCCGCTCATAATTGGATTTGTCAATGATACCGGCCTGTTGATAATACCCCAGGCTTACGTAATAGTCGGAGCGTTCACCGGAACCGCTAATGGATACCTGGTGATTTTGAGTAGGCGCGATATCAAAAATCTGATTTTGCCAGTTAGTGTTGGGCACGGCATCTACATTGTTGTAAGAGCCTGCGCGAATTTCGTTCGCAATGATGGCAAATTGCCGGCCGTTCAAGAGGTCAATTTCTCGCTCCAGTTGTTGAAGACCCGCTTCTGCAGATACAGTTACCACCGGGCCATCTTTAGCGCTGGAGCCGCTTTTGGTCTGAACTAAAACAACTCCATTTGCCCCACGAGAGCCGTAAATAGCGGTAGCCGAGGCGTCTTTCAAGATTTCCATGGATTCGATATCCGCGGGATTCAGAAAAGAAATATCATCCAGAATTACTCCATCCACTACATAAATGGGCGAAGAGTTGTTGAACGTGCCCACGCCACGAATGCGCACGGCCGCAGAAGCACCGGGTGCCCCGGAGGTAGTAGTAATTTGTACGCCACTCACTTTACCCTGAAGTGATTGTTCCGCATTCAGGCTGGTTACATCATCAATATCATCGGCTTGCACACGGCTTACTGACCCCGTTACATCCCGTTTTCGTACGGCGCCATAACCTATCACTACCAGCTCATCCAGCTCGCCCACGTCTGGCTGCATCACTACCGTCACTTCGGTTTGATTGGCAACATCCACTTCCTGTGTTACAAATCCTACAAATGAAAAAACCAGCACCGTTTGGGTAGAATCGAGCCGTATGGTAAACTGTCCCTGTGCATTGGTCGTGGTTCCACGATTGGTATCTTTTACCCGGATGTTTACCCCCGGCAGGGTTTCTTCGGTCTCGGCATCAATGACGGTTCCGGTTACCTGCTGCTGAGCCATGGCATTGGGGGCAAGTAACATCAGGCTGATTAACATAGAAAGCATCCATGCCGACATCCCTGGCGTTCCAAAACTGGTCTTATTTTCTGTGTTCCGATTTTCTGTATTCATGAGTATTCCGTTTATTCGTTACTCGTTAATTTGGTTGCTTGTCTCATCCAGCCATCCGCCGCTGAAGCCGGCCTTATCCAATCCCGACCTGACATATTTATTTTGCTTGAGGGTTTCCCAAATGAGGCCAGACTCCAGGTTCTCCAGTTGAACCAATATGGGGCCCTGGTCAATGCTGATATAATCCGGATTGAACCAGCCGCCTTCCTCTTGGTTATAGCTCAAGTTGAAGGAATCGAGGAAACCGTATTCAGTATATAGCCTGTCGCCGAATTGCTGTTTCATCTCGTATAAAGCTCCCAGCGTTTTTTCCGGGGCAAAGGGAATAGAGCCACCCGCCGCTGTTGGGGTGATGGTGCCGTCGTCTTCAATGTATCCCTCGGCTGCCCCACGGGCGTGATAGGTTCTGAAGCGTACTTCTTTTCCGTTAATCTCGTGGGTTTCGTTGGCAGGGCCATCGCAGGCGGTCAAACCCCAAATATTTTCGCTGTACCCTTCAAATCCACTTGGGTTGGCGACGCAGTAGGCGCGGTTGGCTAAAGTGGCCCGTCGGGAGTTTTCAAAGTAGTCGATGCCTTTTTCGCGCATGTAGGCATCTTTTATGCCCCTGAAGTCCACAAACATATGGGAGTACTGATGCCCAAAAAGCGGACCAAAGTTGACGTGCTCGTATCCGTAAAATTCTTCCCAATCATAGGTGGAAGTCCACACTTCCCAGGAATTGTCGGGAATGGGGTGTTCCGGGGAGCCCAAGCCAAGTATCAAAAGAATCATGGCTTCGTTGTATCCTTTCCATTGTGCTTCAATAAATCCGGATTCAGGGTGCCAGCCCATAGACATGGTTGGGTTGCCGTTCATGGCCCAGTTCCAATCAACCCGTAGATATAAAGAGTCGGCAAGTGCCCGGATTTTGGATTCGGTGGCATTACCGCCATCAAAATAGCTTTGGGCGGTGAGTACGCCGGCCATCAGCAGGCCGGTATCAATGGTAGATAGCTCTACCTGTTTGTAGCGGGTTCCGCTGCCGTAATTCAAAAAATGATAAAACAGGCCTTTGTAACCCGTCACCCCGGAAGCATCTGATCCCTGGGGAGCTTGCCACAGCCATTCCAACGTATTGAGTACCCGTTCGGCGCCTTGTTCCCGCGTAATATAGTTGTTATGAATTCCCACGATGTAGCTCGGCAGGGCAAAGCCGGTTGCGGCCACACTGGTAAAAGTGCGGGAAGGATAGCGGTCATCAGTTTGCCAGGTAGCGGTATCTACTACTTCCCAGAAATAGGTAAAAGTATCTTTCTTGAGATCCTCTGTAAATGAAACCGGCACACCAAAATGTTGACTGCCAGTAGTATCCGTGCCTGACTCTATAGAAGTTTGAGCGGCTTCAGTTTTGTTAGTATCCGTCTTGTTGCACCCGCCTATTATAAAGGCCAATGACAAGAACGCCATGGCTGGCATCATCAAAAATGAAAGAGTTCCGTTTGTGTTATTTCCACTCATGCTGCTTCGGTTTTTTCTATTGACAGGCAAGCGATAAAAATCCCTGATCACTCAGAATTTCCTTTGCTCCAACTGTGCATTTTTATCTTTTCGAAATATGAGTGGAGTCCGTATAGCAAACAAGTCATTTTAACTCAACATGATTACTACAGCTCTAAAAAAGCGCTTTTTTACACTACCACAATACTACGTCACTTTCCAGAAATACATCCTTAGAAGGCTATGAAGGCGGATTGGATTTATAAAACTAAAACTTTATCGATATATGCCGGTTTGTCAGAAGTGCGTGACTTGAAGTTTATTTTTTGAACAGTAAACGTTCTGTCCAGATAGTTTTTTGGAGCTGTTGCTGTTAGAGAAAAAGCTTAAAAAAGTCGAACACCCTTATTACATTTGCTATCAATCATAAACCTTTGTGGGATTGCGTAATGACTGAGTTATGTTATATTCGCGAGCATCTAATCAGCGACATCTGGCAACTTAGGGTTTATGGGGAATGAATAGTCTGAAAATTTTCGTTAATTCCAGCGAATAAATCACTTTAAACAAAGAATGCATCTATGAACCGCCGGGAATTTTTATTGAAATCCACCTTACTGGGAGCAGCGGCAACACTTCCTGTAAGCAAGCTATTAGCTTTTAACCAGGATGATCCTTTTACCACACTGCGCAGAAATGTAGGCACTTTTACCGGCTCTGGCGGAACCATTGGCTGGCTGGTAAATGATGAAGGCATTGTAGTGATTGATTCTCAATTCCCCGATTCGGCCAAAACTTGTGTGACAGGCCTTGAAGAACAATCAGCTGCCCCTTTTGATATATTGATAAACACACATCATCATGGCGATCATACCGGCGGAAATTCTGTACTCAAGGATAAAGTAGAGCATATTGTAGCTCATGATAATGTACCAAGCTTACAGCGAATAACAGCTGAGTCTCGCGGGCAAGAAGTGGTTGACGCACAAGTATATGCCGACACTACCTATCACAAAAGCTGGAAAACTCAGATTGGTGACGAAACCGTCCACTTAAAGCATTACGGACCGGCCCACACCGGTGGAGACAGTGTAGTTTATTTTGAACAAGCCAACGTAATTCATATGGGGGATCTTATCTTTAACCGTGTCCATCCTTTTATCGATTATGGCGGTGGTGCAAGTATCGCTAACTGGATTACTACGCTTGAAAGCGTAACGGAAGAATACCCTGCGGATGCTATCTATATTTTTGGCCATGGCAACCCTAATTTTGGCGTAACCGGCAGCAAGGATGATTTGCTGGTTATGCGTAATTTTCTGTCAGCTTTGCTGGATTACACCCGTGAAGGCATCGAAGCAGGTAAGTCAGTTGATGAATTAGCCAATATAGAAACCTTGGATGGTTTTGAAGATTTTAAAGCTCCTGACTGGCGACTTCCACTAAGTGCAAATATCAAAGTAGCCTATGCAGAACTCACCAAAAACAAATAGCGAGCAGTCCGCAGGCCCTTCCCACAGTTCAATTCAATCAGCAAAACGCCGCTGCCTGTATTGCGGGCAGCAAGCGGAATTGGTTTGGGTGCACGGCCACGGGCAATGCGCCGCCTGCGGCATCAACACCGAAGAATGCTGCCGTGGTGAAGTGTGTAGGTATCAATAATCGTACTGCCAGCGTACGTCAATCCCCTGCCGGCTGTCGTCACCCTGGGTTAGGATTAGATCCAGATTCTTGGTAAGCATGTATTCCAGGATAAATAAAGTTTCAGGTGTACTACCACTTATTTCATTGATGATGGCAAAAAAGGTTTTCTGGTTGAGGTACCAGCCGGTTTTGATAGAAGTACCACCGCCGGAGCCGGACCGCGTGTTATCGATCTGCACTACATCAATTCCCAGCTGCCGCGTAGCAAGGGCTTCAACCTCATCCAGTAGCACATCAACCAATAAATCTGTGGGCGTACTGCCTCCTTGCCCGCTAACTACCTGTTGCCATGATTCCAGCGCGTAGCATGGTTTACTAAATATGGTGTAACAAATAATATCTTGCTGTTCCATGTATGGCTCACTTTCAAAGCGGAATGTAGGATCCTGGGCATCCCCTTCAATGATATAATACAGGATAATGGGGTTGCCCTGTTTCTGTGAGCTTTGCGGGATGTAACTGGTGCGGATATTGAGATCGGGCCGATCAACCGGACCACTGAAGCGGAAAGAAGCCTCTTCCAGCTCAAATAATTTACCCAACGGCCGGGCATAGCCATCTTCTCCATTTAGAGTTCCAAAAAGCTGAAGCTCCTGGTTTCTTGATTTTTGAGCCTCCAGTGAACCATCAAGTTCAATTTCCATATCCAAATAACGGCTGTTACGAACAAAGAAATTCCGTTCAATGGAAAACCTCATATCTATTGCCAATGAATCATAAGGACTGAATGATGAGGTCTCTTCTTCCTCAAGCTCCACCACTTCGACCGACTCCTCTCCGAAATCCTGCAAATAAATAAACCCATTTTTTATCGTAAGGCTACCGGAAGCCTCAGGCTGCATTGGAGTACCGGAGAGCCGGCTGTCAAGATCTATTGTAAGGTTGTAATCAGCAGTGTTCGCTAATTTAAATCGGGTGGCCTTCGCATTAATATTTAAGCTGGATGGAGTGATGCCATTGAGCTCAATATCACCTGTGGCATTAAAATTACCGCTCCCGCTTTTTGCAGATAGTCGATTAAGGCGCATGCCCGATTCAGTAAAAGAAAGATCAGCCCTGATATTTGAGAGCCTGATACCTGCTATGGGGACTGTCACTTCAGAATTGTTTAACCGAAAATAACCGGAAGGAACCAGTTGCTCCGGGGTTCCTGTTATATCAACATCGGCATTTACCATACCTTTAAGGTTCCGCATGTACTGTTTATCCAGGAAATCATTAAATACCGAAATATTAAACTGATCGGTTACCAGATTGAACCGAAGCGTATCATCCGGTTCGGCCATATTCATCTCAAACGTTCTAAAATCAACATACAGGGGTATGTCAGCACTAAGAGTAGCTGCTTTTTGTCCCCTGGCCTGGATTTCTCCGCTGCCCGTGAGCGAAGCTTTTGCATGATGATATCGGAACCGGGCAAAAACCGAATCTACGCTTACCCCAGACAATACCGGTTCATTCAGGTTCAGATCCCCCTCAATATTGGGCTGTCCGGCTGTCCCTTTCAGGCTCCCATCAAAGCTGATCATTCCTGTGGTGTTGGTAATCTCGAAGGCACGCAGAATGTTCTCAAACCGTTTTAGAGAAATAGGATGAATAACGAGTTCCCCATCCACTTTTTCCTGGAAAAATGCATCTCCAAAGGTAGCGGGATCTCCCACTTTAAAAGGAACATCTACATTGCCCATAGCCTTCTCCTCTCCATCCAGATACATAGACAAACGCCCCTTCAAGCGTTCTTCATGCAAATCAAAATTAAGCTGCAAGGTGTCTATGTTCGTTTCCATATAAGCAAGCTGCTCCACTTTAAGCTGACCGCTGCCTTCGTATTTATGGGGACTCGCTGACACCTCAAACCTGCCTGACAGAATACCATCTACGATTCGCTCTTCAAATATTATTTCCTGTATCACACCTATATCAAAATTGTGACCAGAGAGATAGGCCTCCTGACGAACCGAATCCGCAAAAGGAACCGCAAATTCCAGAAAGGTTCCCTCACCATCACTTAATCTTAGGGTATCGGTTCTTACGGCCCCGCTATCATACTGTAGATGAAACGGCTCTGAAAGTGACAGCATCCGTGCCGGTGTCATAAAATTGAATGTGCTCCAGCTTACTTTGGAGTTCAAACTTTCAGTGGCTACCTCATAATCGCCATTTTGCACAATTTCACCACTTTCACCGCCATTCACCCTAAAGCTGAAACTACCCGCCACGGAGTCAGCAGTTGCCTGCCCGCGGGTACCAAAACGAATGTCCTGTAGTTCGGTGCCTGAGAACATGGGAGAGGAAATATTCACATCCGTTTCAAACTCATAAATCTCGGTCAGGGCCACATCGGTATCCCCTAAAATACCACTGGCTCTGAACACATCATCATAATAAATATCCGATAAATTTACCCGGCCATTAAACCGTAGCTCCCCTTCTTCATTGTCGGTGATATTGCCTGTAATTTCTCCTTCAGCATTTAACGCATCCGCTCCCACATAAGGAGCCAAAGGCTGCAGGTTTTTGACATCGAGCCGCAGCGCCAGGTCATTTTCCGGATCGGTACGGTCGAAAAGATTTCGGCGACACGAAAAGGTTCCGTCCACCACATTACTTTGCAGCTCCCCTTCCGGTATCATAAGAAACCCTTCTTGAACGCTCATATCAAAACGCAACAGATCCAAAGCCGTGCCATTCACATAACTTGAGTCCATTAAGAAGCTGGTTTCAAGCTCCATTTTCTCCGGTTCAAAATACCTGCCGTTGCCCGATAGCTGCAGATCGATCCGGCTGGCATATTCTTCTAAACCTGGTAGTTCAGCAAGGTCAAATTCTTTTGTGCGTATTTTGTAGGTATATTCCGGAGCATCCGACATAAATTGACCAAGCGCAGCCTGTAGTTCCACGCGGTTCTCAATCAACTGAACAAAACCATCGGCCTTAATACTGTCACTTGAAATACTACCTTGGATATATACATCTGAAAGTGTTTGCCCGGCCACTGAGGAAGTATCTGCAAAGTTTTGCGGCATCTTATCCACCACCACCGGTTTCTCCCCGTCTATAAAGCGTGGCACATTATTTTTATAGATTATAAACGGCCATTCTTCATTGCTCAGTTCAAACCCCTTTCCTTCCGCCATTACCGAAAAAGTCAGATCACTTTGCAGCTCCGGGTTTTGCGCCCAATGGGCCAGGTTGATACGCTCAAACCCAACAGCCAATCCCCACTCCGGTTTATCACTAAACAATCCATTTATCTCCGTGTAGGTGATCACCACATCTGTCCCGTCATTCGCTTCCACACTGGCCGTCAGCTCCTCGCCGATCAGCGTACCACTTCCGAAAAGCGTTTCAAGCCGGTAATCCTGGTATTGCAGCTGGTTAAAGGTAAAATCCCAGGTGATATCATTGGTTGCAAAGTTTTCGCTAAAACGTCCTTCTGCCGTGGCCTGAAACTCACCAACAAAAGCATCCAGTGAATCGTCCGTGAAATAGGCCACATCCAGTTTTTTTGCATTCACGCCCAATTTATGCAGAACCGGCTGCTCCCGGAATGAGACATCAGCCACCACCTGTAAATCCTCAAAGCCTCTGCTATCGGCCTGCATTTCCACTTGCAGCGCGTCAAAGGTTCCGCTTGCTTTCAGTGTGATATTGAGTTCGTCATCAGGGAGCTTCTGCTGCAGGAAGGGCTGTATATCCGCCAGGGCCAGCGGACTTGTTTTAAGATTGGCACTAAAGGATGAATCCGGTAAGCTGAGCCTTCCATCTGCTCCCAACATAGACCGGGTAGACTCCATAACCAGCTTGTATAAAGTGATGTGTTCGGCATCGTAAGCCCCGGCTGTTTCAACCGCTACTGCGCCGGGCAAGCGGCCCTGCTTCACATCAAAAGAAAGGGAATTGAGTGTAGCTGAAATTTCTCCGTGGTAACTAAATCCCGCATCAGCCTGCAGCTTCTCGATGATCAACGTTGAATCAGGCAGATAGGAAGGAGCTGAAACACTGAGTCCGGAATTATGCAAGCCAATATTTCTTATATCTACCCCAAAAACCGTGGAGCTCTCCCCCGGGGTGGTAGTGTCAGTTTTTACCAATTGCTGTACATTAAACTGCTCGTCATCTGTTTCCCAAACCCATCCGTAGAGGCCGTGAAGCTGCACCTCGCTCACCAAAAAAGAACTGCTCAACAAGCTGGGAATACTGTATTCCAGTTTCAGGCTGTCCGCAGTCAACAAGGTATCGCTTTGCTGGGTGATGGTGATTTGCCTCAGGTTCGCGCTGTTCCATAAGTCTCCATCAAGCTCCCCGATGCTCAGCTCTCCATTTAGGGATTGATTAGCGGTTGATACGATCTTGTCTTTTACAAAACCGTGAACCGGGGCAATCTTGAGTGAAAGGCGCAGCAATCCTATTAACACAACCAGCCCCAACACAAGCCAGCCGACTGCCTTCAGCAATTTAATTCCAATATGTGTGTTCTTTTCACTCATGTTCTAAAATGCCTGCCCAATACTAAAATGAAGCCCCCAGCGCGCCCAGCGACCGCCATAATCCTGCCCCTGGTAAATTTGCAGATCCTGATCGGTGGGATTGAGTTTATAAGCTATATCCACCCGTATAGGCCCAATAGGCGATTGGTAACGAATGCCTCCCCCCAAACCGTATTGTATAGGAACCGTGCCAATATCTTCAAAATCACGCCAAACTTGCCCCCCATCCAAAAAAGTGGCAAAACCCAATCCTTTTATAAGCTCGTTTAGCCGGAACCGGAATTCCGCGTTGAAATTAAACGATGCACGCCCTCCCACCGGCACGTACATATCAAACCGGTCCTGCTCGTCAAAGGTGGGGCGTTTGGGACCTAATTCATTTCGATTCCAGCCCCGAACCGTGTTGGTTCCACCGCTATAAATGCGCACATCAGAGGGCAACGAATCCTGAGCCGAATAATAAATACCGGATAAATCGATCCGTTTGGCAAACGTAATATCGTCGGTGAGCGGAGTAAACTTGCGTACTTCAATCCCGGTTTTTTGGAAACTGAAAGAAGACTCGCCAAAAATTCCCGACAAATCATAAAAGGGTTGCACCGACCAACCCCTGCTTCCACGCCGCAAGTTGTGAGTATAGTAAGCGTTCAGGCTCAAGCTTGAAATATTGTAGGAGCGGATGCTATCGGGAAGATTCTCATGTCCGCTTGATGTAGTCTCATTATTCAGGGTGTATTCATATGACACGGTTCCTGTAAAATTGGAGCTGTATTGATACACAAAACTATTGTTGAGACCTCCGCGCACAATCTCGTAGGAAGGTTCCAGTTTATGTTCGGCAAAGGGTGATATCACCAATGAGCTTTTGGTATTAAACAAATAGGGAAACAAATAGTCGCCACCCACGCGCTGCTCTACCGCTGATATATAAGCCGACAGCGTTAACCGCTCCCCCCTACCCCGAACGTTACGGTGGGTCCAGTTGGCCTGCCCGCGAAACAAGCGGTAGCTGTCTTCGAAACTGTTGATGCGGGAAAAATTAGCCAACCCTCCCCGAAGCTGTATAGACCGCAATGGAGCTTCACGAACGCGAATCTGCAAATTCAGCGAGGTATCCTGTGGCTGATCGGGAATAGAGACCAAGGCAAAGCGTAACATATGATGGCTAAACACCTCACGCTGTGCTTCCCGCAATTTATTTTCACTAAAAAGCTCGCCGGATTCTATCCCTGTTTCCCGGGCTATGTACCGGTCGGCCATCTCTTTGTTGCCTTCAATCTTAACGGTATCAAAACGGGCACGCGGGCCGGGCCGGCTAATCAGCGTTACATCCGCTGTTTTTGAAACAGTATCAACATTTGCCTTCACCTCGCTTTCTGCATAGGCATACCCAAGGTTTCGCAACGCTCCGCGCAAATTCCCTTCTACTTCTGATTGAAGAATGGTCTCATAACGGCGTCCCTCGCGATAGGGCAGGCGCCGAAAAATCTTGCTAAACTCCTTGTCGCTATAAATAATGGTACTATCCTGCGGCCCAGATTGCACTTCAAAGTCCACCCGATCAATGATAATGGGCGTGTTTTCTATGATTTCGAATACAATTTCTTTTTTCCATTCCTTATTGAGCTCCTCAATCCGATAACTAACTTTAACGTCGTTAAAGCCCCTGCGTTGGTAAAAACGCTTGATGCGAATCACATCCCGCCGAATCTCATTCTCATTCAAGCGCATCCCTACTTTTTTCCAAAATATCAGTTTTTTTAAAGGAGGAGGTGGCTGGTTTGATATCACATCTTTTATCACAAGGCCTTCAAAGGTTCTATTGCCCTCAATGCTTATGCTCCATACCCGGGCAGATTCAGGCATAGGTTGGGCCTTTGCGTTTAAACCGCAGGCAAAAACGAGCAGGGTCGTCCATAGCGCAAAAAGTACGTGTTGAAAATTAGTAGTAGCCAAGTGTGCGTATTATATTATCCGGGCAGTTAGTATAAACGAATGTAAGCGTCCAAGAAACCGGTTTTTTAACCAATGCGATATCCCTTATTCATCATGTTTAACAAGTATTCTTGTATTCTCCTTATTTCTTTTTTGATGATATCCTGCTCGGGCAGTAAAGAGTTCAGCGGGTTTTCCTACGACCCGCCGGATGTCACCAACACTACAGACAAGGAGATTGAAAAGCAACCGGCAAGAGTAATTGGTTCCGGGGAACCGCGCATCTGGGCCAGTAACGATTTTGCCGGTGCCCGCCTTAATGATTTTTACATGCGGCCGGACTCTGTGTTCCAACTGATTATTGAACCGGAAAATGCGCCGATCAACAACAGTCCCTGGTTTGCTTTTAAACTCTGGAGCGACAGTGCACGAACGGCCAACATTGAGTTAAAGTATAACGAAGGCCGCCATCGCTACATTCCCAAAGTGTTTTCCCGGATCGACGGGCAGTGGGAGCTCACCGATCGCCTGCGGGTGCATTATGATTCTACCGACGGCTCCGCCTTGATGAAAGTGCACCTTACGACCGAGCCCAAGCTGATCGCTGCCCAGCCGCTGTACACCTTCCAAAACCTGGAACAAACACTGCAAGAACGGGGCATTTTGGGAAAGTCATTCACCCACAAAAATACGGCAGGCATGAGTAAGGAAGGCCGCCCCATCCTTCAGCTGGATATCACCGAAGTACCTGAAAGCCAAACAGCGCCGGTACTGGCTATTGTGGGGCGGCAGCACCCGCCTGAAGTAACCGGATACCTGGCTTCCCTGATTTTCCTGGAAGAACTGACTTCCGACAGTGAACTGGCCCAACGCTTTCGTCAAACTTTCGTGATCAAAGCCTTCCCGATGCTTAATCCCGACGGGGCCGATATGGGACACTGGCGCCATAACGCCGGCGGGGTGGATTTAAATCGCGACTGGCAAAACTTCAATCAACCTGAAACACAGGCGGTGCGCGATGCTTTAACGCCCCTTAAGGAAGATCCAAAACGCCAGATGTTTTATGCCATTGACTTCCATTCAACCAATGAAAACATTTTTTACCCCATAAATGAGGAAGTGGAAACCTCCCCGGATAACATCACCCAAAAATGGATTGATTTAATTGTAGAAGAAAATGAAGATTTTGTACTAACCGTGGAGCCTTTTGATACTTCCTCTCCCATTGCCAAAAACTGGTTTTATCATACTTTTGGAATTGATGCTCTGACCTATGAGGTAAATGACCGCATCCCGGATGAGAAACTGGGTGAAGTCTCACGTTCAGCCGCACGCCAGCTTATGCAACTGCTATTGGAAGAATGGGAGCAAATGCCGGTTGACAACTAAGGCCAGCTTTTTATATTACGTCAAAATCAACCAGCCAACTTTTGCTATGAAGGGTTCCCAAATTCTGCAAGAAGGCATCACCAATTGGAAACTACGCCTGGTTCTCAGTGCCCTGCTGTGCCTGATGGGCCTGGGAGCGTTGATCAGTATGGTGCTGGGACTTTTTGTGGAACTGTCGGTAATGGACAAATCCATTGTGGGTATTGCCATTTTTATGGTGGGTACCCCGGTGTACCTTATTTCCAGCAAGTTGGGTAATATTGACCAGTACACAATTGCCGGGTTCTTGAATGAGGAACTGCAAGAAGTAGAGGGAGATGCCGAAGTGTTGGTAAAAAGTGAAAGCGAGCTAAACGAAGACGAGATATCCCGCCGGAAGCAACTGGAAGCTTTTTTTGATGAACATCCGCTCCATACTTTCCTTCCAGACAAACCGGTAAAACAAGCCTGGATACTTTTTACGCTGTCTTTTATCGGAAGCGTTGCCGTTTGGTTTATCAGCTGATATTTATTTGCAATCCTGTACATATCAATCAAAATGAAGCATGTTTTTGATTGCACGGATTGGCATCTTAAATCAGCGAAAGAACCAACCATATCTTTATATAATACATTACAGAAACTATGAGTGATCATAATCACGGCCATCACCACCATCATCATGTAGATGTGGATGACTCCTCTATCTGGAAGTTGTGGGTTTCCATCTTTTTAAACCTGATGATTACGATAGCGGAGCTGGTGGGTGGCATTATCTCAAACAGCCTCGCCCTCTTATCTGATGCCGTGCATAACCTGAACGACACCATGTCGCTGGGCATCACTCTTATAGCTAAAAAGATTTCCAAACGCGGAGCCAATCCTTCCAAAACCTTTGGCTATAAGCGAGCCGAAATCATCGGTGCCTTCATCAACCTTATTACCCTTGTGATTGTTGCTTTGTTTCTGATTAAAGAAGGCGTTGAGCGTTTCTTCGATCCCCAGCCCATCGACGGCTACACCATGTTTTGGGTGGCGATTGTGGGGCTCATCGGTAATTTTGTTACTGCTGCCTTGCTCTGGAAAAACTCCAAAAACGACATCAGCATGCGCAGTGCCTTCATCCACATACTTTCGGATGGGCTCTCTTCGGTTGGAGTGATTATCGGCGGCTGGCTGATCCTGGAGTATGAGCTGTACATTGTGGACACCATCCTTACCGTCATCATTGGCGTCTATATTTTGTGGCATTCATACTATATGCTCCGCGAAACCATCAATATTTTGATGGAATCGAAGCCGGCCGACATTGACCTAGATCAATTGACTGAGGCGATGCATACCGTTGATAAAGTCCATGGCGTACATCACGTGCATGTTTGGCGGCTGGATGAAACAAGCACCCTGCTGGAGAGCCATGTGTTGATTGATAAAGAGGATATCAACGAGATGGAAGCGATCAAATCAAAGTTAAAAACGTTGCTAAAAGAGCAGTTTGGCATCAACCACAGCACCCTGGAGTTTGAGTTTGAACCCTGTAGATCCCCTTCTCATCAGGTAGGATCCGGTCATGCACATGAGGAGCATGAACACGATCACGCACCTTGAAAGCTGTGATATTTATGATAAGGATGATGAACGGTGATTGGAGATGAATAACCCAATCTCCAGTGAAAGTGCAGAGGTTTGATTGGGGACTGAAAATCCACGTCTTTCCAACATCCCGGTCATCCATCCCTCCCGAGCAATTCGGGATCAGGACGATGGTCCTTACATTGAGCGGAGCTTCTTCAACCAATTTCCTGAACGATATTTCCAGTAGTTCAAGCGCTGTTGCTAATGGTTGCTTGGTAAGCATTTTTTGGCTGAGGTTCTTCAGCGGTAACTCCCGCTGCGTAACGATGTACTGAGAAGCTCTGACTTCCTCTCACCCCGTAAATATGGCTTGATGAATAGCTTTGGAGGCCTCTACGGTTTCCCCTTCATCCACCACAAAATTGACAATACGCTTTTCTTTGGTGAAGGAAATCATATCCACCTTGGTATTACCCAGTGCTGAGAAAATTCGGCCGGATAGCCCATCCATCTTGTCGATAGTACAACCGATAACACTGATCAAGCCTTTACCTCGTTCTACCGATACATGTCCTATTTCAATAAATTCTTTAGATAGCTGATCCAAGACTTCGGTATCAGACAACGCAATGGTAACAGAGGCTTCGGTGGTATTCACCGCATCCACCGCCAGCTGGTGGTCTTTGAGGCTGCTAAACACTTTGGTCAGAAAAGAATAGCCCATGAGCGTTTCGTAGGCGCTTACGGTGAGGATCGCCATCTCTGTTTTAAAAGATAGCGCCAGCACTTCCCGGTTATGATCGGAACTGCGCACGATGCGCGTGCCTTCTGCTTCAGGCTCAAACATATTTTTCACCCACACGGGGATGTTCCGTTCCTGCGCCGGTTTCAGCGTGGATGGATGGAGGACTTTGGCACCAAAGTAGGCCATTTCTGTAGCATCATAGTAACTGAGCTCCAACAGGGGTTGAGCGTCAGGGATGTAACGGGGATCGCCGGTGTACACGCCGCTTACATCGGTCCAGATTTCGATGGCCGTAGCACTCATCGCCCCACCAATCAGGCTGGCGGTATAATCAGAACCTTCAAACCCTAAAGTAGTCACTGTCTTGTCGGGCGCCTCTCCGTAAAAGCCGCCAATAATGGGTGTAAAGCCACTTTCCAGTACCGTTTCCAGCGAACCGCATTTTTGGTTGATAAGCAGCCGGTTTGGGTTCGCCCGGCCGTATTCCGCATCGGTTTTGATGATCTTACGGGCTTCGATGTGCTGCGTGAGAATCCCCAGCACCAACCCACATTGTGCCAACAGGTAGGATGAAATTTGTTCGCCCATGCTGGCAATGGCATCACTCATTTGGGGAGATAAAGTTCCGGCTTTCTGAGTGTAGGCCAACAGTTTGTTGAGCTTGCCGATTTTGGCTTCCGTGTTTTTGCGGCAGCTATCGAGAATCAGTGTTTTTTTCTCGCTGGGATTTTCTTCCAGGAAATCTTCAACAATCTTATTGTGGCGGACTTTTATCTCATCGGCAATCTCCAGCGCTTCCTCCAGCTTATCTTGGGCTGCCAGTTTTCCGGCTCGCACCAGCTGACGCGTAGTGCGCGCCGTAGCCGAAACCACCACAATAGGATGTTCATATTTCTTGATGATTTCCAGTACCTGTTTCCAGGTTTTATGGTCGGCCATGGATGTGCCGCCAAACTTCAGCACGTATATCTGCATAAATAAAAATTAGGGATCTCCTGAAAGGTGAAGCTGGAAAATAAGGGGAATTTTCGCCTATTCCATGGAGGATTACAAATAGGCAGACCAGCTTTCAAACCGACTGGTATTGAGATCTGGTTGTCTTTAGGTATATCCTGTATACTATTTCTGCCCAATTTTCGATGACTATATTAGGCCTCTGAACAATCCGGGCGAAAATTTTTTAATGGCCTTGCTTTTTTGTTCTACCAACATGTTACTCCTGACGGAGCAAGACAAACACCACATAGGTGTACATTATTGACAGAAAAATGATCAGTCATATCTTATTAGAAAAACCTCAACCCGTAATGACCAAAAAGAGTGTATAGAGGTTGGTATCAGTCTCTCAATGGTTGAGTGAATCATCTTCACTGAAGAAGTTGACTACGGCATACTAACACTCACTTGAAACAGATAAATAACGGGTGTAAACTTTTTGGCTCCATTTGTATGCTTTAACTGCCAGTATAAAAAGCAGTGAAACTCCCGCTATAAAACCTATTTTATAACTCAGCGTTTCACCAGAAAGCAAAGCCGCAGAAAGATGATTGAGCAGGATATCGTAGATCTTAACTAAACCCAAAATGATCAAAGATGTGATAAAAACCTGTCTCATAGCACTTAGTTAAAGTTTTTCGACATTTACTAAAAAATATAAAACAGACACTATTATATCCAACCGGCTTACTTTCAGTGCTGTTATTCCGGAGTTGGAGCAAACTTCGGTACTGGTCTTGCCTCTGCTTCTGCTTCTGTTTTAGCCAGCCCATTTGCTCTGATATCCTGTATCAGCCATTCCATCTCTTTGATTTCCTTTCGTTGAGCCTTGAGAATTTCCTTCGCAAGCTTTTGTACGCGGGGATCTTCAATGTTGGCACGTTCGCTGGTAAGTATGGCGATGGAATGGTGCGGTATCATGCCTTCCATATAATCGGTATCACTAACCGTTGACTGACTGCGCACCAGCCAAACTGAGGACAGCAATAACAACCCGGCCCCCACAAAAACTGCTATGTTGGCCATTTTATTCTTGTACATGTGCAACATAAAACCCAGCATTACGATCATCATCGAACCGCCCATAATCAAAGTCATAAACAGGCGTGTTTCGCTAAACCAGGCATGATCCAGTATTTGATATGAATGCACATACATTAGTATAAACATTGCTAACATCGAAGTAGCAATCATTGCAAAAAATCTTCCGTAGTTCCCTTGTTTCTCTTGTGTATCTCCCATATTTGTTTCCATTTATTATAGATTTAAGTCCAATCGTACATAGACTTATAGGCACCACAGGGGTAAGAGTTCCAAAAAACACCTGTACCAATAATTATTTCAGCGATTTTTAATGAAGGAGTTTAACAGCATAGAACATGCTGTCGGTACTTCCAAAATAAATAACTCCCTCCTCAATCACGGGTGTAGACAAAATGGAACCCATATCCTGAATCTGCTCTTCGCTTTGAATCGTAGCTTCAAGAGTATTCCCATAAATCACAAAATCATCCCGAAACTCATCTTCATCATCATAAACCGTGTGATAGTTTGCTTTACTGCCGTCTGTTTGAAAGGACCATTCTACAGAGCCATTTTCCCGATTTACACCATACAGGTATCCATTAAAACATCCGAAATACACTCTGTCATCATCAAAAACAGCCGACCCGTATACCCGCATGTTTAAAGGTATTTCCCATTCTTTTCGGCCACTTTGCGCATCAAACCGATAAAAAAGATGAGAGTCTGACGTGCCTACAAACACGCCGCCATTTTTCACTGCAGGCGTGGCTATGATCCAACCGCCCGGATCTCTGAAATTCCAAAGTCCTTTACCGTTAGCTGGGTTTAGGGCATAGAGATTGTAATCGCGGCTACCAAAGATGAGTGCATCTTCCGTCAGGACAGGTGCCCGCTGAACGGCACCTTTGGGAAAGTAACGGGCCCCGATGGTATCAAACTCCCAGGCGAGCGTACCATTAGTTTTCCTCAGAGCATACAACTTCCCGTCCATGCTTCCGGCGTACACCAGGGAATCACCGATTACGGGAGTGGCATGCACTTCGCCAGAAGTAGCGTATTTCCATTTCAGGGTGCCATCTGTGGCGTTCAGTGCATAGACATGCCCATCACTACTGCCAAAATAGATGGTGTTACCATCCTGGCTTGCCCCGGATAAATAGTAATCCCAGATGTCTACGTAGGTTGAAGAGCCAGTTCCCCGCTCCATGCGATGTTCTCCTCCGGTGGAAAACGTCCAGCGGACTTCACCGTTTGTCTTATCAATGGCGTAAAAAATGCCATTTCCGTTTAACTGGTATAAAAGTTTGCCACCAATCAGCGGTTTGGATGCCCACCGGCCATTGGTGTTAAATTTCCAAATTGTATCGCCGCTTTCTATATCCAACGCGTATAAACTACCGGCCGTAGTGCCTACATACACCTTCCCGTCCTCAATGGCAGCGGAGCCGATTATTTTGCCATCGCTTTTGAATTTCCATTCAGCTGACTGAGTTGCTTGCTGTGCTGAAAGTGTAATTGGAATGAAAAACAGGATAGTCAGTAGATATCTCATGGAGCATGTTTTAATGAGTTCTTTCATCTGCATTTTGTGCACGAAAACATCGGAAACCTTTGTGCAGAAAATGCTTACAGAGGCGAGAGTACCCATTAAATATGAAGTGCATAAGAATCACGGACCAAAAGCTTAACTACTCCAAACTTTAGTCCACGTACCGATTGCTCATTTTGATCAGAAAGCTTATCCCGGTTAACGCTTTACGGTAAAACTTTTCACCTCCTCATCAGCTTTCGGAGCATCGCCTTTCCAATACATAACTATGATTTTATCACCGGATTTGGAGCTTCCGGTTTGCGACCAGGAAATTGCTGTATTGGATTTGGGTAACAATTGGTTTTGCTCACTTGAACGCAACACATAATTAGCTCTTGCCGCAAGCTCGCTTTCAATGGCAAAATAATAAACCGTATCGCTTGAGAAGTTGATCAGGCTAAGCTGTTCGGTTTCCACTTTAGCTTTTACGAAGTCATCATTATCCTGAAAAAGGTTTCCCACACAACTGGTACTAATCAAACCAACGGTAATTATTAAGAATAGAAAAATTGCTCTCATATTGACCTCTCTTTTTTGAATTGAGTTTTAAGATAGCATTTGCGGTGGAATAGTCAAGTTAGTACGGAATATGACAACATCTTCTAAATGAAAAGATTAGAATAAAAACCTGCCAATCAATATCCCCTTTTGCAACGGGGAGATATACAAGCCTTTTCTTCACTTTCGTCAGCCTTAACATCCACATCATCACTAAAATAAAAATACCGGCTTCTATTAATCAGGCCACCCACCGTAAAACCTAAGCCAAGGGTACCGTACATCATACCTTCAATTGTTTTGCCTAATGCGGCTCCAAAAGATTCTTCGTGATTAGATTGCTTTTGAGCAAAAATACCTGCCGTGACCAGCCCAAGCCCTGCAACCAATGCTACTTTATTCACTTGATACGTGTTTTTCAGATAACTGACGTCGCTTAAAGAAAGAACCTGCATACTATCGGTACCATAGTAAATGGAGTCGGAGCTAACTCGTACACCTTTAGCCCGAAAGGAAGAGTCCGCCTCCTGCTTAAAGATCAACATTGTCTTGCCCTGCATCTTTTCATTCAGCATCTGAATGCTTTCCTCCTTTTCAGGATTGATGAATGTTTTGGAAGCTCTGCAGCTGTACAGACTAAAAACACAAAGTATTAACAGTAGTTTTTGTAGCATGGCTTATGCCCCTTTTCTCTATGACATTATAAAATTCTACCCGCGTTTAGCTTCTCTTGTTGTTAGACTCTACATCTAAACGGATGAATCTAAAATCTAAACATCAGTACCTAAACTATAAGGAAAATCAAACAGATAAGCTTAGTTTAATTCCTC
Source organism: Gracilimonas mengyeensis (assembly GCF_900182705.1). Classification (GTDB taxonomy): domain Bacteria; phylum Bacteroidota; class Rhodothermia; order Balneolales; family Balneolaceae; genus Gracilimonas; species Gracilimonas mengyeensis. The sequence goes on from NZ_FXTP01000003.1 coordinate 270,903, forward strand.
TTCTTTTTCGAGTGATTGGAAAATTATGAAGCTAACAGTTCTTGAAATTGAGTAAGTACTGTCTTCTACCTCTTCAATATTTTGATGATCCGAGAGTAAGAAATCTCCGACAAAGGCCAGGTATACCCTTCAAAATCGACCGTATTCACAAATTGTATCACTACGGTATCCAGATCTTTGTGATATTTGGCAATGCTTTGGTAGCCGGGAATCAACCCCGTGTGTTCATATTTGTATAGCTCTGAATAGGTTTCCTGCTCTCCTCTTTCAAACAGAGAGCCATCGTTCAGAGCCCGTAAAAATATCCCCACATCTTCCGCTGTTGCAATCATGGAACCATAATCCACGGTCTTGATATCTTCTTCAACGCCTACATAATAACCACTCATCAGCCTATCCATATTCACCTCAGTAATCGAGGCAAAAGTATTATTAAGCCCAAGAGGATCCAGCACTTCCTCTTTCAGGTATTGATGCTTGCCGTGCCCCGTCACTTTTTTGATGAGTTCGGAAATCAATAAGTAATTGGTGTTGGAATATTCGTAGTCCTCGCCGGGCGCAAAATTAGCCGGCAAATCCAGTATGCGTTCAAGTGTTTCCTGACTGTTTTTGGGTGGATGTGTCCAAAAGTTTGGTGTATCAGTAAAATTGGGGATGCCGCTTCGGTGCTGCACCATCATCTTCAGGGTAATTTTGTCGGCGTTTTCAATCCTTCCCGCAAATTCCGGAAAGTAATCGGCCAGCGTTTTGTCCAGGGATAACCGCCCCTCATGCACCAGCTTGGTAACTGCCACCACATCATACAACTTGCTGATACTGGCAATCTTGAATAAGGCGTGCGGATCGGCCGGAATCTTGTTTTTGCGATCATGCCAGCCAGCTGCATAAAATGCGGGAGGCTGTCCTGCTTCATCCACATATACAATCATTCCATCGAAGCCATAATCCATCGTCTGATCCACCTGCTCCTGAACCGTGTTGGGTAAGGGCAATATCCAGGCCCAGACCACTATCCATGGTACAAAGTATAGAGAGATGATGGTCCCTACAGCTAATACTATTCTGAGAATTCGTTTGGTTTGTTTCTTTGTCATCCTTTGGGGCGGGCAAGTGATAGGTATTCCGGGTTTAACCGGCAGGTACAATCATATCAGAAAAATTTAAGCGACAGATTAAGGAATCAGGGCTTGAGGAGCAAGGAAATGGAAAGGGTTTTAAAACGGACCTTAAACGTATTATCTAATTGATACACCCCATATGGCAAACATAAAAAAGGCTATCTGAAATATACGTTCAGACAGCCTTCATGCTACCGGTAAAAATCTGATTTAATTAATAGCCTGCGTTTTGCAAAAGATAGCCTTCCTCATTGGAAGCCCCGTCAATAGCACTTTGCGGGATTGGGAACAGTCTCTTGTTGACATCGCTGTCGGTTTTCTCCGTCCAGCTATCTTCATATTTACCAAAACGGATTTGGTCGGTTCTTCTAAGGCCTTCCCAGTATAGCTCAAAACCACGCTCCCGGAATAATACATCCAGGTCAATGTTGGTTAAGGCCGGAGGCACCTGATCGGCCCGGGCATTTCTTGAGGCTCTCAGGGCATTGACATCCGCTAAAGCCCCAGCCTCATCTCCGTTTCTAAGTTTAGCTTCCGCACGCATCAGGTACACATCTCCCAACCGTAGAAGTACAATATCCACGCTGCTGAAATTGTTGCAATCATCCGAGGTACGGCTACACTGATACTTGGAGAAACGGTAGCCAGTATTATGCAATCGTCCCTCATTGGAGAAATCAATTTCCAGGGTATGATCCACATATTGGGTTTCACCCTGCCCTCTTGTGCGGGTATTGATCACGGGATAAATCCGAACTCCTCCGCCTTCACAGGTCAGGAAGTTGCCATCTTCTCCTTTTCTTGGACCCCAGATGTTTCCACGAAGAAAACCTTTGTCAATTTCAAACTCTACGGCTTCTACACAAAAGTAATGGTCTTCGTCATTTGCAGGAGTAACTCCGGTCAAGTCCTGTAAGTTTTCAGGGACTTCGGTTTCCTCTTTATAGAAACGGGCATCAGCTTCAGCCCCGTCAATACTGCCATACGCGTCGGCCCAGGTTAGTATAAAGTCCGAGGTAGCCGCCGCACCATCCGTTCCATCAGCACTTGGCCATTCGGGTCTGGGATGCAAATCACCCGATAGCGACCAGTACGCCCAGCGGTTATGCTCGTTATTCAGTACTCCTCTCTGATCAATGGCAAAGATCAGTTCCGGATTGCTGTTGTTATCATCCTTAAAAAGATCAAAATACTCTGCAGAAAGTGCATACTGACCTGAGTTTATAATGTCATCGGTGAGTTCAATCACGGCATTCATATCTTCGGTTGTAAAATCAGGAGTGCCATACGGGTCCCGGTAAACCGCTGCATTCAGATGCAATCGCGCCAGCATACCCTGAACGGCTCCCTGCGTAAAGCGTCCCGGTCCTTTATCCGTGTTTATAACATCAACCACAGACTCCAGCTCGCTTTGGATGTAATCAATAGCTTCCTGTCTTCGTAGTATTCGTGAAGTCGCATCGGTTGATTCTTTATCGAATACCACGCCCCAGCTATCCAACGCCAGCATATTCAGGTAAGCTCTCAGGGCTATCATTTCATGGAGCGCTTCGGTGGCCTCCTGATCACCGTCCTCAGAAAGAGGTTTGAGTACTTCAATGGCGGCTACTGTTCTGGAAATATTGCGGGTTACTTCGTTCCACGCATCGGTAATCAGGTCGTTGCTTGGGGTCATTAAATGCTGATGTACGGCGATGAATTTGCCCCCGTCAAACCAGTCGGACCCTCCCCGGTAGGGTAGAATAGCTTCATCGGAAGCCAACTCCTGCAAGCCAAAGTAATTGGTATGCCTCCAGGTCCAGGCCAGTTGTCCATAGGCTGGAGCTATAGCCCCGGTTACAGTTTCCGCTTGTCCGGCGCCGGTCAGGGATTCATCCAGCACTTGTTCATCCAGAACATCACATCCTGCAAAGGATAGGATAAATACGACAGTAATCAGTGTGATTAAAGATCTGTTTTTCATTGTTCAATGAGTTTAATTTTTTGAAATAGTTTGTTGGTCCATATCTGTTTACTCCTTCTGGGAGCAATCAGATTATCAGAAGGTTAGGTTCAGCCCTATTTGAAAGGTTCGCACCGATGGATAGGTAAAACGATCGATTCCGAAAGTCTGAATACCGTCAATAGTGCTTCCTGTGTTAACTTCCGGATCGTAACCCGAATAGTTTGTGAGTGTGAACAGGTTTTGCCCCGTCAGCTTCAGCTGTATGTTGCGAAACACCCCTTCTGCCCCTATCAAACCTGGACGCAGGTTGTAGGATAAGGTGGCACTGTTCAGCCGCAAATAATCAGCATCTTCGAGATACCGGGTAGACACGGTATTGGAGTTGGTATTGGCTTCATCGGGATATTCAACGGCAAAATCAGTGGTATTAAAGCTGGATGCGAGGTTCCCTTTGTTGAAAATGGACATCGCGGTGTGGTTATAGATTTTATGCCCGGCAGCACCATTGAAGTTTAGTGCCAGACCAAGATTTTTATAATCCATATTCACCTGAATTCCATAGAGCAAGTTTGGCAATGCGCTGCCTACTACCCGGCGATCATTTTCCAGTACCGCACCATCGTTATTGGTATCTACAAACTGATTCAGTCCGTCTTCACCAATTCCGTCAAATTCCAGCATATAAAAGGCACCAATAGGTTCTCCGTTGATGTAGCCGTTGATGGTGGCTCCTGTCTGTCCGGCCCCCTGTGCTGCTCCGGTTGTTAACACGGAATAGGGTGAGTTCACCACTTCGTTGTTAATCGTAGAAACGTTCCCGCCAATGCTGTACTGAAAGGTTTTTGAGGGAGAACTTCGATATTCCAGGGTTAATTCTATACCCGAATTCTGGATTTCCATATCCGGGATATTCGTCCAGAAGGTGGAGGTGGGCTGAACCGGATCGGCAGGTACTACTTCAAGTAAAATATTATCCGATACTTTGTTGTAATAGTCTATGGAGCCAACCAGTCGGGTTTCGAACAGTTCGAAGTCGATTCCTACATCTGTTTGTGTGGACACTTCCCACTGGATGTCCGGATTTGCCAGACGGGTAAATATGATTCCGTATGGATACTGATCCAGGTTGTTATCGTCCGGGCTAAGCGGATAGGTGTTATTCCCGCCCCTGCTTTCGCTGTAGCTCAGTTTTGTGATTTTACTTGGGATATCCTGGTTCCCAGTCTGACCCCAGCTGGCTCGTACTTTCAGGTTATCAATAAAGGAACTGTTGAAAAAGTCTTCTTCAGAAATATTCCAACCCATGGCAAAGGATGGGAAATACCCATACTGATTGTTGCCCCCAAACTTGGAAGAGCCATCGGCCCGTATGGTGGCCGTGAGCAGGTACTTGCTGTCAAAGCTGTAATTAACCCGGCCAAAGAACGATTGAATCTTGTTGATTTCAGCCGCAGCAAACCGATCAGTTGGCGTGATTTGCGTACTGGTCTGATCCTGGTAGCGGGGCTCAATGCCGTTATCACTGAAACCTTCCATATTGGTGGTGCTGGTTTCATAGAAGAACTCTTGGTAAGAATGGCCGGCAAGCAGGTTTATAGCATGCACATCCTTATCAAACATATAAGTAAGGGTGTTTTCAACCAGCTTGTTGGTGTTCTTGGTGTTAATATTGGCCAGCGAGCCATTTTCGAAACCTTCCAGCAATGAGAAGGGTGATGTTTGTACATCCCTGTTGGTCACGGAATAATCTACCCCCAAATTGAGCTTATAAAATAACCCGTCTGTAATCTCAAAAGTGGGAGCTACATTCGCCAGAATGCGGTTATTGACAGCTTCATCTAAATAGATATCGTATCGCTGAACGGGATTCAGCATTTCGTCCAATAGTGTGGGAGAGCCGTTGGTATACACCGGGATGGTGGGATTGAGTTGCAGCATATCCACCACCATGGCGGTGTTATTAGGACGCAGGTTTTCGGTGCGCACAGCATTAATTTGATAATCCACCCGCAGTCGGTCGTTCAAAGCAGACTGGTTCATATTCAGCCGGCCGGAATAACGATTCAGGTTGTTCTCTTTGAGAATGCCTTCCTGGTTTTGTACACCCAGAGAAGAGAAATAATTAAACTGTTCGGAAGCAGCGCCACTCATTGAAAAGTTAATATCCTGTGACAAACCTGTTCGGGTTAGCTCATCCTGCCAGTTGGTATTAGCCCCAAAATCGTTCAGGATACCGTCTACATTTTGAACCTGATTGCGAAACTCATCGGCACTAAATACATCAATTTTGTTGGCCATGCTCGACCAACCGGCAGAAGCAGAAAGGCTCATTCGGGTGTCGCCTTCAGCTCCCTCTTTGGTGGTAATAACCACTACGCCATTGGATGCCCGCGCTCCGTACATCGCTGTTGCAGAGGCATCTTTTAATACTTCGATGCTTTCGATGTCATTGGGATTTATAAAGTTCAACGGGTTCGTGGCCACTCCGATGGAAGAGTTATTCAACAAAAACCCATCAATCACATAAAGCGGAGTAGTACCTGAACGCAGACTTCCCACACCCCGGATAATTACATCCTGTGCAGCCCCGGGCTCTCCGCTGGCATTAGTCACATTCACCCCGGAAACTACTCCCTGTAACAACTGACCAGGATTGGTCACCACCCCCTGATTAAATTCTTCGGTGGAAGCAGAAGAAATAGAACCCGTTAAATCGGATTTTCTCTGCACTCCGTATGCCACTACCACGAATTCATCGAGCAATGCACTTTCGGCTTGCATTTCAATTTGGTAATCATCCTGTTGGCCGCTTAGCTCTACTTCGGTTCTGACATAACCTAAATAGGTTAAAACCAACATGTCAGCATCGTCGGGAACGTTTAAACGGAATGTACCATCGCTACCGCTAGCCGTACCAATGGAAGGATTGCCGGCCACTACGATGTTTACCCCAATCAGTGGTTCCCCGGATTCTGCATCCACCACCGTTCCGGTTATGGTTCTGTCAACGGCCTGAGTGGTTTCTGTTGCTGAATAACCCAATAAATTATTGGGTACAAGTACCTGGGAAAAAAGCACCTGTACAAGAAATGCGTAAAGAAGCTTTTTCGAAAATAGCTTCGAATATTTTTGTAGATTTAAGTCCATCGATCGAAATCTTAAATTTTTAAGGTTTTGATTTAAACCCTTTCCTGTTGCAGCAGGGAAGGGTTTTTTATGAGATAAATAGGATGCCTATATCATGTCCTTTTGCTATTTAGTATGGTTTTGAAGAGATCATCCTTATTGAGAGTTAAATGATAGAATGATTATCCCTTTGTATTGTTAAGGGTTTGTTATTTAAAGTTTAAATTAACCTGAATTCGAAATAAGGAAGTGGCATCTATAATAGTCCGGTTGTCATATCGGGGCATACTAATCCCCAAACGCACCCCGTGAACCCGGCAGCTATTTTTTTGTAGCCAAGAGGATCAGTCAATAATTTGTTATTGATCTACTTCAATAAAAACAGGGTTGGAATAAAACCAAAGTTCAGCCCATGGATCTTCACCCGCAGGATCTTCCTCAGGTTCCAGCTCCTCACTGTTGGTGCCCCGTATCCGGATATAGTTTGAGGTATTCAGTTCCGCCAGAGTATACCGGATCACCCGGAAGTCCCCATCTACTTCCCAATCCGCTTCTGTAAAGCGCTCAATGACTTCCGTAGTGGGATTGGTATCGGAATCCCGGTCTGTCACTGGCCCGTAAATCTCTCCCATTATCAGGTCTACCCGGCTCACCTCGGGATTATCTCCCCAGGTGTTGGTACTGTCCGGATCTTTAAAACGGATCGTAATTTCGATGTCATCGCCCCGCTCCACATGCATGGATCCACCGATATCTGCAGAGTGGTGCCCTCCTTCTGCGGTGAGATATAGTTCTGAGATCAGATCGCCCAAAGTAACAAAAACCCGTCCGCTGCGGATGCCATCCAGAATATCCTCGTGCGACTTCTCTGCATACACATATGTTTTAGAATATTCACCCGGCCAGAAATCAGAGCCACCTTCTTTCCAATGTACGTGTGAATCCGAGTTTGCGGTAATCCACCAGCGCCGGCCTTCACCCAGCATCGAATCCCAGAAACCACCCAATTTGGCCGTCATTTGATCAAACCCGCCCATCGTTGGAAAACGGCCATAACCGCCCCTTGGGCGCTCCCGAAAACTGCTATCGGCACTAATGGTTGCAGCCTGATGTCCCGGTGCTCCCGCCATACCCACGGCAATTTCAGGCGCCTTGTCGTTCCAATTTCGAAATTCCGCAGGATCATATAACCCATATTCCCGGAACCCTGTGGCCGAGCGTGAGGGATGATTGGCAATCACCACCGGTTTGGTTTCGAGCGTCTTCATGTAATCCAGGGCCTCCAGCATCCGTGGCTCGGTATCCCAGGTGCTGTCGCTTGGGAAGGGTTCTCTTTTGTTAAACTGAGACTCAATGTCATGCAAATGTTCAGATTCATCATGGGTATGAGGGATGATCAGGCTGGAATGGTCTGCGCCGGGCGTATCAAATTCCATCCCGTAAAACTGTATCACTTCAGGGACTGCCTTCCGGGAAGACAGTAATTCCGGGTACGCCATTTCCAGGTTCACTTTACTGTGATTGGGACCTCCGTGATCGGTGGAAACCATCCAGGATAACCCATACCGTTTAGCCATCAGGGCATTCATGGGAATTGGGTAAATAGCATCTCCGCCAATGATGGGAGCCGGCGGAGTTGAGTCCCGCTCCCATCCCACACTGTAGCGGGAGTGAATGTGATGGTCACCCGCCAGCCACTGCCGTCCGGAATCCGATACTTTTTGAGTGTTTGAGGAAGGTTCACATCCCAGGAATCCTAAAAAAATAAAAGAGATTAGCAGGTTTAAAACAGTCGGTTTGAAAATGAGCCTTAGTGTCATAATGATGAGGGGAATAAGTAAAATTAGCATTCAATCCCGTACATGTTGTATCGCCGCTTTTGGACGATGGAAGAAGTTGTTACAGCAGCGCTCATGCACAGGCCTTAGAGTGATTCAGAAAATAGATTGCTAATATGCGGGCTTTGCGGAGTGAATGAAAGCCGCGGGAGTTAAGAGATGGTTAAGTGATGGTTAAGAAAAACTGTTTAGATTCGCTAAAGCTATGGACCCAATTTGCGAGATGCGGGTGGCGCAATTCAACATCCCGGGATCGTTTATTGTTTTACAGCTGCTCTGATTTCTCCCCAAAGAAGTCTCTATAAACCCCTATCTTGATCTTCAAAAATATGCAAGTTGCTGTCATCGGCGGAGGAGCCGCCGGTTTTTTTAGTGCCATATCCGCCAAAAAGCATCACCCCGATGCCAAGGTCACCATCTACGAGAAATCAAAGAAGCTGCTATCCAAAGTTCGCATTTCCGGTGGCGGGCGCTGTAATGTAACCCATCATTGTTTTGACGTCCGTGAACTGGTCAAGTTTTACCCCCGGGGTGAACGTCCTCTGAAGAAAGCCTTCGGGCAGTTTTCGCCCACCGATACGGTGCAATGGTTTCAGTCGCGCGGGGTAGAGCTGAAAACAGAAGACGACGGCCGCATCTTTCCCGTCACTGACGATTCGGAAACTATCATCAACTGCCTGATGCAGGAAACCCGCAAGCTGGGCATTGGCATTAAAACAGGCGTTAATGTACAGGCATTACGACCCGTCGATAGTGGTATTGAGCTGGATCTTCGCAAGGGTGGTCGCATAGTAGCAGACAAAGTAGTGGTAGCAACCGGCGGGAGTCCCCGCGCCTCCGGCCTCGACTGGCTTCGAGAGCTGGGACATGAAATCAAAGAACCTGTGCCCTCTTTGTTTACCTTCAACATGCCAAACGAGTCTATTAAGGACATGATGGGTGTGGCGGCCGAGCCGGTAGCTGCCAAAATCATGGGATCCAACCTAAAAAGTACCGGACCGTTATTGATCACCCACTGGGGCATGAGCGGACCTGCCATCCTGAAGCTCTCCGCCTTTGGGGCCCGTGAACTCCATGAGAAGGATTACAATTTCCAGGCGCTCATCAATTGGACCGGTGATCGTCCTGAGCAAGAAATACGTCAGATTTTTAAAGATGTGGTCGCAGAATCAGGCCTGAAGAAAATTCGGAATGTAAATCCTTTTGGACTTCCGGGACGGTTATGGGAATTCCTGATTGGCAAACTGGAGCTGGGCGACAATATGATTTGGCAAAATATGGGCAAAAAGAACATTAACCGGCTGGTGCACCTGATCACCAACGATACGTACCAGGTGGAAGGCAAAACAACTTTCAAAGAAGAGTTTGTCACTTGTGGGGGCATTAGTCTGCGGGACGTGGATATGAAAACCATGGAGAGCCGAAAAACGCCTGGTCTATATTTTGCCGGCGAGGTCCTGGATATCGATGGGGTCACCGGTGGGTTCAACTTCCAGGCCGCGTGGACCACGGGTTATATTGCCGGTAAGCTGGAATGATGTGTATTTGTGATCGCGGGGATGTCATCCAGAGGCTACCGACGAAGGAACCTGCCTTTTACAAAGCGCCAGATCTCTTATTTTCAGTATGAAATCGTTAGCACCTTAAACGTTAATATAACTGGTGAAGCGTTGACAAACTACAAGCCCAAATCTTCGACCTCACCAAACCTCTCCTTCTCAAGGAGAGGCTTTCACACATACCAAAACTAACGCTTAGCAAACTTGATTGTACTTATTATAATCTTTGGGAGTCCTCCTCCTTGCGAGGTAGGAGAAAGAGGAGGTCAAGAATGTAGAACTAAACCACCCTGCACTAAAAGTGCAGGGGTTTGGTTGGAGACTGAAAGTCCCAGTCTCCCCACCACCCCGGTCATCCAGAGGGTACCCCCGATGGACCTTGCATTTTGCGGAGCATCTTTAACCAATTTCCTATACAATATTTCCTGTGGCTTATGCGCTGTTGCCATTGGTTGGTTGGCAACCATTTTCTGGCTAAGGTTCTTCAGCGGTAGCTTCAGAATGACGGATTGAAATAAGTCCTTTCTAAAAACCCTACTTCGCGCTTTTGCTTTTCCGATAAGTGCTGAAATGCAATCCTAAAAAGGCCACAGCTGCAACCATGAGCAGATAAGCCACCCAATCCGATACATATACAAAACGATCAACCAAAAGCGTGGCCGAACTTATCCCGAGTGATAACCCCAAAAACAGATTGGTTCTTGTATTCATTATGGCCGCCATATCAGTGAGCTCTAACCAATTTTCTCAGAAATAGAATTTTATTCTTCTGGCGCTTTTTAAACTTTTGGTAGTTCTTTTCAGGAATTATGCCAGGCACCATAAAGACTATTGAAAGCCCGAATAGCAAACCCCGAATAAACTCTGGCATGGCAAATAAATGCCCAAATGTTGTATTAACGGCAAATAGCAGCAGTGCTATCTTTAGTTCTGTTCTCATATCGGTTTCCCTTTTAACCCAAATTTTTTGTTCAGTCGCAAACAACAAGCTTTATAGATAGCACTATGAAATGAAGGGTTTGTGAAGCACTATGGAATTACCCAAAAAAAGAAAAAGCCACAATGTGTCAGCTTGAATGCACATTGTGGCTTAGCTATTTTTAAATAGAAAGGCTTATTTATTCAACAGTTTTTTTAGCTCGTTGATGTCTTCCACTTCGCCAATAATAGACAGCTCGTCACCTTCTTGCAGCACCGTAATACCATGAGGAATCTTAATCTTACCGTTGCGACGAATGATGGTGATCAGGCTTTGACCCGGCAGTGATACTTCCTTAATCATCTTACCGATATACTGCTGGGTGCTGTCATCAGGAGTCAGGGTGATGCGGATAAAACGTTCATCCCTAAGCAGAATCTCCCGAATTTCCTCCTCGTTAGCCGCTTTACACCAGCGTTCAAGGAAGGAGCCTGAACCGACCATTTCGGCGATATGGGCTAAAATGCGCAGGTGTTGGCCGGAATTATCCCGCGAACTCACAAAGAAGATAATGGAGTGCAGCTTTTCATCTTCCTCTCCATCACTTTTCTCTATTTTATCTTGGCTATAGCCATCGCGAATCCGCACCAGTACCAGCTCCGGAGAAATCTTTCCGTTAATTCGGGCATGATTCAGAGCTACCCCATCAGCAATGGGAATGGCCGTATTTTCATCATCCTGTGTAAACAGTTCAATAAGTTTTTCTGTGTCATGTCCCAGTTTATCCGATAACCTTTCCGAGGCTTGCTCTATAATCGTTGAGTAGCTGACATTTGAATCATACTCCAGCACATCAGCCCGGGATACCAGCTCTTCGTATGGGTCTTCCTGGCGTAATCCTTTTTCGCGAAGGATGTTTCTCATCTCCCCTTCCAGTCCCTGGTCTTTATGTTCTCCAAGACGGGCATGCACGTGGTAAATAGCTCCCTGCCTTTCTACCTTATCTTCCGCATAATACTTGTACCATACAATAGCTGCTATAGACACCACCAGAGTGAATATGATGGATAAAATTCCCATCTCAAAAATCAGGATGATGGACAAGATGATGCCCGTAATCTGAATCCATGGATACCAGGGCGATTTGAAGCCGGGGTCGTATTCTTCAATCCTGCTTTCGCGCATCACAATCACCGCAAGGTTTAGCAAACCAAATAACAGCAACTGAAATGCACTCGCCAATTTTGCCACTTCTGCCACATTAAAAGCCAAAAGAAAGAAAATCATCAGAGCAACAGTACCCAATACGGACCAGTGAGGCGTTCCCAATTTGCCAACGTTGGCGAAACGGTTATTGATGAGCTTGTCTCGCGCCATGGCCATAGGATAACGGGAAGCCGACATAATTCCGGCATTTCCGGTAGAAGCAAAAGCGGCTACAGCTGCTATCACAACCAGTATCAGTCCGCCCGGTTCGGGCAGCCAATTCAGAAACTCTTCGCCGGCCGTTGCTACAGGGGTCAGATCTTCCCTGAAAGCTGCAGGGTCAAGCAACGCAACCATAATATACACGCCTACCACATACACGGTAACAGCGGTTGCGATCGCCAAAAACATCCCCAGCGGAATATTTCGGTCCGGATCTTTTACCTCTTCGGCAATACTGGCCACCTTGGTCAGCCCGGCGTACGATACAAACACCATCCCCACGGTAGCGAAAAAGCCAAAAATACCCTCCGTAAAAAACGGAGTAAACTGGGTTTGTGTAACATTCACGATATCCAAAGAAAACACTTTAAACACGCCCTGAATGATGTAAAAGAACATGATGGTAACCAGTGCAGCTACCAACACTTTTTGGAGAAAAGTAGTCTCTTTAGCCCCCACTATATTCAAAACTCCAAATACAACGGTAAGGAATATGGCTACATATAATATATCCACTTCGTAGAAAATGGAAATATAGGCCCCCATTCCTATCAAAGCAAATGCACTTTTTAAGATGAGTGCCAACCAGGAGCCAAAGCCGCCAATAGTTCCAAACATGGGGCCCAGGCTGCGATCAATGATATAGTATGTACCACCTGAACGCGGCAGGGCTGTTGCCAGCTCGGCCACGCTAAACATGGTGGGTAACACGATAATACCTGAAACCAGGTAGGCCAATACCACAGAGGGGCCAGTCTCAGCCGCTGCCAATCCTGGCAGCAGGAAGAAACCGGAACTAAACATAGCCCCGGTTGCAATGGCATATACATCCGAAAGACCTAATTCTTTAGCTAATTTTTTATGCTTCATGTAAGATAGTAGTACTTCTGAATTATTTGCACGTTATGAAAAACGCGGTTCGACCTTAGGCTTATTAATCTAACTGGCAACAGGCCTTTATGTTAAGCAATTATTTTCAAACCCATGGCATGAACTTAATCAATAATATCAAACATGCCCATAACAAATGGGTTACATAATCAGGTGTTGAATACAACTACCGGACATTTTGCCTGCTCCAGAATGTTTTCAACCCGGGGGCCCAAATACAGCCTGTGCGAACCTGGCCGGATATTGGTACCAAGGATCATAAGGTCGATATCGTTCTTTTCAACAAAATCAAGCACGATAGATTCAACTTCTTCACCGTGCTCTACAATGCCTTCCGTGGTAATTTTGTACGCTTCGCCACGCTCTTTGAACTCCTTCACAATAGAAGCCCCAACATTGGACTTCTTTACAGAAGGTTTTGCAACGCGATAAGGTCTGCCCGAATCTCGTCCTTGTTCAACTACATTAAGGCCTGTTACTTCGCAGCTTTCGCTGTTGCGTGCCAAAGCAAATCCAAGCTCGGCAGCGTTCCTTGATGCTTGCGTACCGGTAGTAGGCACTAATATACGCCGTGGTTTCCAACTTTCCGTAATGCCTTCGCTTTGCACCACCATCACCGGGCAGGGTGCAACCCTTACCACATAGTCGATGAATGAACTAAACAAATGACTTCGTTCCGGGGATGGCTCGGTGGCCCCCAATATCAACAAGTCATAATCCTTTTGTGCTTCATTGATGATAGCCTTGTCTGGCTTTTCACCGGTCACCAGTTTGGTAGTTACATCCAGACCTTTAAAGATTGCTCCCAACTCGTCCAAATACTGCTCGGATTCTTTCTTTTGATCCTTTTCAACAACCGTCATCAACGTAACAGACAGATCTGTATCCTTGCCCATCAGTGCCAATAACTGCGACTCCACGGATTGAATGGATAATTTATCGGGATGAGCTCCCCGCTTACGCACCGGCAACAACACCCGGTGGATTCCAGCAACCATGCTCTCCGCTTCCATTTCTTCTTTCTTGAGACGCTCCTCTTCTTCTTTGCCGATCTTCACATTGCTCAACACCCACTTCATTGCGGATGGAGCCATAAGCGAGGTGGCCATTGCCATTACCACAATAATGGAAAACATATCCTGCGAAAGAATCCCAAGGCGTAAACCAATAGTGGCAATGATGATTTCCATAGCCCCGCGGGCATTCAAACCGGCTCCAAAACTCAAAGCTGTCCAATGATCTTTTTTGCCGATAAACCTTGCCCCAATGTATGTACCCACTACTTTACCGCCTGTGGCTACCAGTATCACCAAGCCCGTAATCAGCAGCAAGTGCGGTTCAAATAGATTGATAACATTCACTTTCAATCCAGCAACCGCAAAAAAGATGGGCGCAAATATTCCCAGGGCAATGCTTTCCAACTTGTGATGCACCTCATCTGGAAGGCGAGGCATCATCCCAAAAATAATCCCCATTACAAAGGCACCCAGTACAGCTTCCAGGTTCAGGGCCTGTGTAATTGCTCCCCACAAAAAGGTGAGTACTACCACAAGCGTAAGTAAGCGATCGGTACTTTGTACTTCATCCTGCACATAGGTGAGCAGTTTTTTAACCATCCATCTACCAATAGTAAAACTCACTACCATAAAGGCCAGCACACTGCCTACAATTTGCAAAACAGTACCTGCAGTTACCGCTTCCCCACTGGCAAGACCTGCTACTATGGATAGCAAAATCCAACCCGTGGTATCGTCGCTCATCCCCGCCGCAATGATGGTTTGTCCTATATCGCGCCTCATCAGGTTGAGATCCATCAGCACTTTGGCTATTACAGGGATTGCAGATATAGACAATGCCGTAGCCACGAACAGCGAAAAGACCAGGCGCTGACTGGAATCTGCCAGCAGGTAATCGGGAAGGAATTGTCCCAATACAAAGCCAGTGGCAAATGTGATGATTATCCCTCCCCATGAAACCCCCATAGCCGTACGGGCATGCCGTTTTATAAGCCGGATGTCAGTTTCCAGACCAGTTATCAACAATAAAAACATAGCGCCAATCAGGCTTACTACCTCCAAAAGGTAGCCCTGAGTTTGGTTTTGGGGAACTACCCACTCACCAAGTTCCGGGAAAAAACCAGCCAGCAATGAAGGACCGAGAAGTATACCGGCCATGATTTCCCCAACCACGGAGGGCTGGTTCAGCCGCTGGGCTATTTCGCCTAATGCGCGGGCTACCAATAATAACACCCCAATCTGAACGACCAGGACTAACACGTCATGATGCGGAGCTGCTGAGAATACATCCATAATATTCACCTATAGTTTTTGATTTACCGAGGACCTGCAGGAATTTCTTTCAGGATGTAGTTTTAGCCCTGTTCCTTGGTACCCTCTGTTAATTTGTTTTTTTACTGTTGGGGTTGCTATCGTTTACCGTGCCGGTATTCATCAAATACCGAACGTAGTATTTCGGTTGCGGTGGGCGGGTTAAACACGATGGCATCTGCCCCCATTTCTATTGTTTCCAGGATGGTGGAGTCGTAGGGACCGCCACTGGCCATCACTGGTACATTTGGCACAAGTTCTTTTACTTTGGCTACCGATTCAGCAGTATACTCGCCGGTGGCAATGTTAAAAACATCCACTCCAGCATCAGCCAATTCTTCTACTTCTTCTCCATCATACATCACCGTGTAAATAAGCTTTCCGGTGATTTCTTTTCTGATTCGGGCAATTATATCCGGTGAAGTAGGTTTGGAAATAACCACTCCGGAAGCCCCTATTTCAAAAGCTGTTTTGGCAGACTGTATAGTTTGTTCTTCTCTTAAAAACCCTCCACCAGCGTCACAAAACACAGGTTTATTGCTAAAATCAATAATGACTTTATCCAGCTTGCTTGATTTCTCAAACGGATTCATAATCATCACAGCATCGGCATGCAGGCTTTGAATGTAGCTGAGGTCGGTACTTAGCAATACTGATTTGATCAGGTGATCTCCAAAGCGGATGCCTGGTGAATGAGTGATACTCTCTGGAATCTCAAATTTTTTAGCAGATAGGGTGTAATCCTGCGTTTGAATACTCATGTGCGTTCACTTATCGGTGTAAAATTCAATGGTTGATATAGCGATACGAAGACCGATAACGCACGGATGTGACGCTCAATCTTCTATCAATGCCTACGAAGTTAGCTGACGGGCTAGAGCTGATAGATGCTCTTTCCAAAAAGGAATTCGCCCCACTTATGGGTCCTCCGTTTTATTCGTGATGAATAAACTAAGCTGATTTTGCTGTGTGTATCTGAAACAATGATAATGGCTTTTTGTTGTTGGCGCAAACAGAATTTACAGTGACCTGAATTTTTTTTGCTACTAAAAACTCTAAGTATTTCTTGCTAAAGAATTAGCAACATTATTATTCTGTTTAAGCAGCACATCAAATTGAATATCAATAAACTTATTGCTTGGTATAAAAAGTTCCCATCTAATAAATCAGCGAACTAAGGCCCTGTTTGCCGGTTTCTTTCTGTATTTAAAAAAATCATTAACCCATGGGAACTATCAGGAAAACTGTGTAGTTTTGTGACCTGTATTCAAAAAATGACTTTAAGTCAAAAAATTATAGTTCACATATGGGAACAGCCGAACGCAAAGAGCGTGAACGAGAACAAAAGAAGGAGCTCATACTTGATGCTGCCGAGACTTTGATTCTTCAAAAGGGACTGGATCAGCTCAATATGGATGAGGTGGCAGAACAGGCCGAAGTTAGTAAAGGTTCGCTCTATCTTTATTTCAATAACAAAACCGATTTAGTTTTAGGGATTTGCAATAAAGCTAGCAAAATGCTTTCTGAGCAAATATCTTCCGTACTTACGCAAGATATTACCGGACTGGAGATGGTTTATAAAATGGGAGAAAACTATCTCAACTTTGTTCGCTCTCATCCCGAATATTTCCGCTCCATGCGCTTTTTTGATAATCTTATTGATGCCGAACAATTAGGTGAAAGCGAGTATCCGTCAATGTGCCAAAACAATATGGACACGGCCTTTACCAGCATGGTACGGGCAATCCAAATAGGCATGCAGGATGGAAGTATCAACAACAGCTACAATGCCAAAGAATTGGCCGTCATGCTGTGGAGCACTTCTCATGGTATGGTAAACCTCGCATTTCTGCATCAGAACTCTCCCCATTTTGAGCTGCTTGAAAAGAATAGCATTGATGTAAACTCTCTCTTTCAAGAGTATTTAAGACTCATTGGTTGTGGTATAGCCACCAATGCAGAGTCAATTGATGACTTCAAGTCAAAAATTGAAACAGATTCAAGATAACACCGTATCAGTCGCCCGAAAATTTCGAACTACTTTCAGAAACACTCACTCATGAATCGAATAACCTTTAAGCGAACATCCCTCCTGTTTGGCTTGCTACTCTCAATGGCCCCCATGCTGGCGCAGGCTCAAGTGCAACAAGATTCCCTTCTGCAAAAAGGCACCCTCAACCTTGAGGATGCCATAAAAGTTGCCGTAGCCAATAATCCGGAAGTAAACCGTGCGCTGCTCTCAGTACAAGACGCCGACCAAATGGTACGCATTGCTTACAGCGAGGTATTTCCAAACATCAGCTCATCCATGAGCTACACCCGCAATATTGAAACACCGGTAAATTATTTACCTGCCCAAATTTTTGATCCCGATGCCCCGGAAGGTGAGCTCATTGGAGTTTCCTTCGGAACGGATAATAATTGGCAGGGCGGTTTTTCGGTCACTCAAAATATTTTCCAGGGAGAGGTTTTTGTGGGACTCAGCACCTCCACGATCTTCAAAACCGTTCAACAGGAAAACCTGCGGGCTACTACCCAACAAATTATCACCCAAACAAGACAAGCTTATTACCAGGTTTTGGTAGCGAAAGAACAGCTGCGGCTTCAGGAAGCTCAAATAAGACGTCTGGAAGCCAATCTTCGTGAAAATAAATCCCGCAACCGGGCCGGACTTGTGGATGATTACGCCGTCCTTCAAATTGAAGTACAGCTCAGTAATCAACGCCCCTCACTGGTGGAAGCGCGGTATGCTGTGAAAGAAGCTTACCGAAGCCTGAAACAGGTTTTAGGTATTCCTTTGGAATTTGATTTTGAGGTGAAAGGTGACCTTAACGCTTTTGATATTGTTGCGAAGGAGGCTGAAGAATCCGAAAACAGCCATCTCAAACGGGTCGACCAAATGAACCCTTTCACCTATGAAAAAACCAATGAGCAATGGGCTTCTATGTTAGACGATCGCGGCGACATTCGCATGCTGAATGCCAACCTGGATTTAAGAGATAAAGAGATTCTGGCCATCAAAAGCCGCTTTCTGCCAACTTTAAGCGCCACCTATAATTTACAATGGAGTGCCGCCCAGCCCGGTTCCCCTACCTTTTTCCAAAACCCTGAGCCCAATACCGATCCAAACCGTTTTCAAACTCTGGCTATTAATTTTAGTCTGCCAATTTTTGAGGGCTTTAAACGGTTTGCGGATGTACAGCAGGCTCAGATCCAGCGCAAAGATGTAGAAGAGCAAAAAAGGGCTGCACGGCTGAATGCCCAGAATGAAATTGCTTCTGCTGCCGAAGCCCTGAACAAAGCCTTTGAAACCGCAGAAGCCCGAAGACAAGCCCTGGAACAAGCACAAGAAGGCTATGAACGTGCTTTAAAACGACTTGAAAATGGGATCGGATCTCAAATTGAGGTGACCGAGGCCGAAGTACAAGTCCGCCAGGCCGAAGTAAATTACGCACTCATGGTGTTTGAATACCTGAACGCCAAGGCACAATATGACCTTGCCACCGGGCAGGTTCCTTTTGTGGACACCGCCACTTACAACTGATACTGATTTTAACCTCCAAAACTTACCATCGAAATGAATACCCTTAAATTTTTTCTTCTTCCGGCATTGATGATTGCTGCAGTGGCTTGCTCGCCCGAGGCTCCTGAAGAAACCAACGGAGATGAGCCTGTCGGCAAAACCGTTAATGTAGAAACAAAACAACTTGAACCCCGAACCTTCCAGAGCAAACTGAGGGTGGTAGGGAATGTTGAAACTAAAAACGACATCATGATCTCTGCTGAAGTAACCGGCCGCGTTGTGGAGCAGTTGGTTGAAGAAGGGGCCGTCGTGGAAGAAGGTGATGTGCTTTTACGAATTGATGATGCCAAACTTCAACAGGAAAAAGCACGGCTCGAAGCACTCACCCAGCAGGCCCGCGAAAACTACGAGCGACTAAAAACTATTTTTGAAGAAGATAGCATCGGCTCTGAAATCGAATACCTGAACGCCAAGTATAACTACCAGCAAACAAAATCCTCGCTTGAATCTATTAAAGTAGATCTTGAGAACACCCGCATCAAAGCCCCCTTTGACGGAACGGTAGAGCGCTTCATGCTTGAAGTAGGAGAAATGGCCAGCCCGGGCATGCAAGTGCTGCGGCTGATTGGTACGGACACCTATATTGTTTCCGCCGGTGTACCCGCGCGCTATGCGGAGGAAGTAACCGAAGGTGACGATGTCGATATCTGGTTTGATACCCAAGCCGATGACTCCCTGAAAGGAACCATTACTTTTGCCGGGAAAAGCATCGACCCCCAAAACCGAACCTTCCGCATTGAAGTGCTTTTACCACCCAATTCACGCAATTATAAGGTAGACATGATTGCCAATATGAGCCTGAATACCTTAAGTGAAGACAATGTGCTGATCGTAAGTGAGGAATTCATTTACAAGCAAGACAACGAATTTGTGACGTATGTAAAAGCAGAAAACGACGAGGGGCAACCAGTTGCTGAACGACGAACCGTTACTTTGGGGCCTTCTTTTCGCTCGGATGTAATTATACGTGACGGCCTGCAAGCCGGCGAGGAATTAATAACCATCGGGTCTGCCTTTTTGAATGACGGCATGCGGCTCAACATTGTGGAAAGTCGCGACAAAAGCCTAGCCTCAAACAAATAGCATTACTGATTTTATAGAATATACGGGAGATATAGTACCATGAGTACGAACAATCAAAATGAAACAAATACGGGCAACGGGAGGCCAATTCCCAAGGAAGGAAACCGCAAAGAATTCTGGCTTTCAACCTTTTCTATCGACAACCGGATAAGTGTATTGGTGCTGTTGCTCCTTATTGCGGTGATGGGCGTGGTTTCTTATGTCACCATTCCAAAAGAGTCGTTCCCCAACATCACGGTACCTAACATTTTTGTGGTAACCATCTACCCTGGTGTATCGCCGGAGGATATGGAAAGCCTGGTAACCCGGAAGCTGGAAGACGAGCTCAGTAACATCAGCGACGTAAAGGAAATGACCTCGACTTCATCTGAGGGCTATTCCAATATCAACCTGGAGTTTGATACCGGCATCGACATCAACGAAGCCCTGCAAAAAGTGCGGGAGAAGGTGGACCTGGCCAAACCAGATTTACCGGAGGATGCCGAAGACCCCGTAATTCAAGAGGTCAATCTCTCCGAGTTCCCCATTATGCAGGTAAACCTCTCGGGAGATTACAGCCTTGATATCCTAAAAGAAATAGCGGAGGACCTACAGGAGGACATTGAGTCCGTCCCCTCTGTGCTGGGCGTAGACCTTACCGGAGGGCTGGAACGTGAGGTACAGGTGGATGTAGACCTGGCTAAAATGAAATATTATAACCTTAGCTTTACCGATATTATAGCCGCCATCAGCCAGGAGAATGTGACGGTACCCGGCGGTGATATCACCGTGGGTTCCAAAAATTTCCTTTTGCGAGTACCAGGGCAATATGAAAACACTGCTCCTATAGAAGATATCGTAGTGTTAACTGAAAACGACCGGCCTATTTACATACGTGATGTAGCTACGGTTACTTTCGGGTATAAAGAACGCGAAACCTATTCCACCCTCGATAATTCCCCGGTAATCACCCTCGGGGTTAAAAAAAGGACTGGTCAGAACATCCTGGAAACCTCTCAGGCCGTTAAGACAATCCTATCGGAAGCTTTACCCGCCCTACCCCCATCAACCACCTATAAAATTACAAACGACCAGAGCAAGGACGTTAACAGCATGGTCACCAACCTGGAGAACAACATTATCTCCGGGCTGATTCTTGTAATCGGTGTGTTACTCTTCTTTCTCGGGGTGCGCAATGCATCCTTCGTAGGGGTATCCATTCCGCTGTCTATGTTTTTATCGTTTATTGTGATGGGCGCGTTAGGCATCACCATGAACATGATTGTGCTGTTTTCTCTTATTCTGGCTTTGGGTATGCTGGTAGATAATGCCATTGTGGTGGTAGAGAACATCTACCGCTACCTGGAAGAAGGCTACGATAATTTCGAAGCTGCAAAAAAAGGAACCGGAGAAGTTGCCCTGCCTATTATTTCAGGAACAGCTACCACCCTGGCAGCTTTCGCTCCTATGCTGTTCTGGCCAGGCATTGTGGGTGAATTTATGGGCTATCTTCCCCTCACTCTCATTATTACTTTAAGTAGTTCCCTGTTTGTTGGGCTGGTGATAAACCCGGTACTCTGCGCCCTGTTTATGAAAGTAGAAGGGGATACCGGAAGGGCTGTCATGACACAAAAAGGGAAATATATTCTGTATGGTATACTTGCAGTCATTCTGGCCATCTTCCTGTTCGCCAGCTTTATTACCTGGACCATGCTTATTGTTTTGGGAGCTCTGCTATGGCTAACCAACCGGTATATTTTAACTCCTGTTGGCTTATGGTGGCAAAAAGAAGGTCTTAATAAGGTTTTGGACAAATACGAAAGCAGCCTCACCTGGGCTCTCAACCATCGTATCAGCACTATCGGAATTTCTGTATTGGTCCTGATTTCAAGTTTTGTGGTGTTGGGTGTATTCTTTCCTGGCTCTGAGTTCTTCCCCGAAGACATCCCGCCCCGTGATGTATATGTACAAATAGAAACACCGGTAGGCTCAGATGTTGAATTCACCAAAAGCGTGGTTGATAAAGTAACGGCCAAGGTAGAACAAATGCCTTACAATGTGGATTATAACACCATCCTTGCTACATCCGGTGCAGCTATTACCAGTGATCCCGCAGCAAGCGGTGGTAATTCTACCCATCTGGGCACGGTAGCAATCAATTTTGTGGATTACGAGCAAAGACAAAAAGGAGTGTTCGAGGCCATGGAATACATGCGCAATGAGCTTTCGGGACTGGTTGCCGGTGCAAAAATCACCGTTGAAAAACCCCAGGACGGACCGCCTACCGGCCCACCCATCAACTTGGAAATAACTGGCCCACAAATGGACCAGCTCACTCAAATTTCAGACCAGGTGCTGCGTATTATTGAAGGAGATTCTATTTATGCAAAACTGGACGGACTGGAAACAGATTTACCTGAATCGCGCCCTGAAGTAAAAGTAGATGTAGACCGTGAAAAAGCTGCTCTATTCAATCTCAATACCAATGATATTGGTATGACGGTACGGCAAGCCATTAATGGTGTGGAGGCTTCCAAATTCCGTGACGGAAAAGATGAATACGACATCGTTGTCCGGTTATCTGATGAATACCGTGATGATCTCAGCACTCTGGCTAATCTTACTATCTTCCATGAAGGAGTGCAGATCCCCCTTTCGGAAGTTGCCAGTTGGGAAGTCAGCGATGGCTTTGGAGGCATTCGCCATAAACAATCTGAGCGAGTAGTGACGGTAAGTGCAGATGTACGCTCCGGCTTTCAGTCTAATGCCGTATTACAGGAAGCTCAGGTATTGCTCGATGATTACCTGGAAGGAATGCCAGCTGGCTACACCTATGAATGGACCGGCCAACAGGAAGACCAGCAGGAATCTTTCGAGTTCCTTTTCCGGGCATTTCTCATTGCCTTGTTCCTGATTGCTTTTATACTGGTATCACAGTTTAACTCAGTAGCCAAACCGGTGATCATCCTCAGCTCCGTAATTATGTCGACCGCCGGCGTTTTTTATGGATTGGTGATCTTCAATATGCCGCTTGGCCTGATGGCCATACTTGGTATCATATCACTGGCCGGGGTTGTAGTAAACAATGCCATCGTACTGATTGATTACGTGGATATATTGCGTGAGCGAGACGGCATGGATTTACGATCGGCCTTATTGCAAGGCGGTAAAATTCGTTTTCGGCCAGTAATTCTCACCGCCATCACCACCACACTGGGACTCGTGCCTTTAGCTATCGGTTTTAACTTTGACTTCATTGTACTGGTTAATACCCCGCTGGAGTTCTTTGGTAACCTGAGTGAGTATATTTTCTGGGGAGGCGAGCAGGCCGCATGGTGGGGGCCTATGGCTATTGCCGTAATTGTTGGGTTGATATTCGCAACCGCCCTTACGCTGATTCTCGTTCCCGTACTCTACAGTGTCATTGAGCGCGGTCGTCGCAAATTGAACAAAGTGATGTTCGGAACTACCGAACCCGGCATCATCAAAGACCAAAGCAACCTGAACGGAGAGTCTAAAAAGACCAAGCTGGAACCCTCGGCTGGTTAGCTTGGAGCTTCGTACTGAAACTCAAGCCCTGTCACTTTATTAAAGTCGGCAGGGCTTTTTTTATGGTGATATTTTAATCTAAACCATCCTTTACCACACAGGGGCATCTTTTGGCATTCAAAATTTTGATAATAACAGCTTCACGCCAGTTCGAGATAAAACCGCCATTGCGAAGGCTTCCGATCCTGATTAGGCAAATCGCTTCTTTCCCGATTTCTCAGGAGGATGACCAGCCGACTTTTACATCATTCTTATTTCAATTTGTACAGTAATTGCTTCGACCTTCAGGCCGGTGAAGAAAGTCAAGAAATAAAGCTTTGCCCCCATGAAGGTACGAGTTCATAAGGTTTTCAAAGCTTTAGCTGTACTCCCCTTTTACCATTCTTTCCGACAACCCTCGATAAATGTATTCACTTTAATTCCAAAAAAAAGGCCGGGAGAATACATCTACCGGCCTGCTTAACACTTTAAATAAAATGAGTTCTCTTAATTTCTGATATCCTTAAAGTCTTCAAACAGCACGTTGCCTTTACGTAATTGTACACGATCGTGCAGTTTTTGATAAGGAATATTGGAGCGTTTTTTGGCCACGGGGCCAGGCTCTCCAGTAATCAGCTCAAGGGCTTTTCCTAACATAGGATCAGCCGGATCACCGATAGGTTCAGGCTGAAAAATATCTTCTTCCACTTCATAATCAGGCATCAGGCCATCGCGAAAGTCTGAAACACCATCGGCATTCGCATATTTCAGCGTAACAGGAACCACGGCATAATCATTGGGGGGACTTGCATCCTCGCCGGTCAGTACAAAAGAACCATAAAATTTGCCAAAGGTAGGCGTTCCGATCTGAACTACATCCATATATGGGCGCAATCCGTTGATCAGTAATTCACTGGCTGATGCAGAGCTGGAAGTGGTAAGGAAGTAAGCACGCTCAAGGTTCAGATTCACCGGATCGGATGAAAAGCGGGCAACCAGGTTTGGAGAATTTATGCCTTCCACACTTTGGAAATAACTGCGCAGGTTATCGTTGTATTCATATCTTACAAACACTTCTTCATTATCTGCTTCGATAGCTGGAACAATTGAGTTGGCCATATTTTCAGCCGCTGTCACTCTACCGCCGGGATTGTATCGAAGGTCCACAATCAATTCGGTTACACCTTCCGCTTCAAATTCGGACAAGGCATTATCCACACTTTCAATAAACTGATCACCTTCACCCACCAGGAACTGGGCATAAAACATATAGCCAATTTTGGTTCCGTTGGTATCAATAATACTGGTGTGTACAACAGGATCCAGATCGATCTGTGCTTTGTTTATCGTGATTGTACCTCCTTCTCCAATTGCATTTTCTTCTGCATCGTATTCTCCTAACTGGTAGGTAGCTTCTCCCTCTGCGTAATAAAGATCAAGGTAATTGTCGCGGCTCAGGGAAACACCATTGATGCCAAGAATGATATCACCACGTTTGAGGCCTGCCTCATCAGCTGGTGTTCCGGGATATACAAACTCAACGATGATAAAAACCCCGTTGGAATTAGAGAAAGCCCCAAAAGTGGGTGAAAATCCTGCAGTATAGGAAGAACCCTGCAGTTCTTGCTGAAGACTCTCTGCATCGTCTGACATATATGAAAAGATATCGTCTTCTTGCAGCATACCATTAAAGAATGTTTCTGGCTCAAGCTCTCCATCTGCCTCTTCTGGAACTAATTCATTCCAGTAGTAATAGTAGTCCATAGTAGAAACAATCCAGGAATTGACCTCATAAAACTCTCCTTTTTTGTTGCCACCACCAGATGGATTGTCTTTGCACCCTGTTATAAATATCACCAGCATTAGCACTGACGACAAAATATACGTTAATCGCTTTTTCATAGTACTTATAAGTAATTTTGAAATAATATTTAATCGAATACGAATCGAAAGGTAATGGTACCCCATTGTGTCTGCTGAGGTACGCCTCCCGGCAACCGGGAGAAACGCCAGCTTCGCAGCGTACTCATCACTTCCCGTTCTAATTCGGGATTCATTTTTCTTAAGGGAATGATCCGGCCTACGGTACCATCAGGGCGAACTTCAAAGCGCACGGTAATAACGGCTTCGGTATTCGCTGAGTTTTGTGGCAACGGTTGCACCATGGGTGAGCGGTCTATTTCGCCTTCCCATTTCAGTTCATAGGGGGATGATTTCTCTTGATCATTTCCCATTCCCTGGTCTGAATTCAGTTCTCCACGGGCCCCGTCCTCGTCACCGCTTGATTCTTCACCTTCGGTGATATCTTCGTTTTCGCGGGCTACCGGCGGCACCTCTACCTCTTCTTCCTCAGGCTCGGCTTCCTGTTGTTCAGGATCTATTTTTTCCGTTTCCGGGGTAGTTACCGGCTCTTCAACAATTTCTTCTTGCTGATCGGGCAGGTCAACGGGTTTGGTTACTTCTTCGGTAGGAGTTTGCGGACTTTCTTCCGGCTCTACCACTTCTTCCACCGGATCTTCCGGCTCTGTTTCAGAAGGATTGGGGCGCTGGGCAACTTCTTCGTTTTTCACTTCAGAATACTCGGCCAGCTGACCAGAGGCAAACTCACCAAATTCTACCTCAATATAAGAGGGACGGACATTGGTATCCAAGCTCATGGTGTAGAAAAGAGAAAATAACAGCAGAGCAATGTTTATCCCTGTGGCGATCCACAAAGCAAAACGATCATCTTCTGTAAATTTATAGCGTCCCATAGTTGGTTATTCTCTCACGAACCCTGTTCGGTGGCCATGATTATTTTAAGGTTCAGGGCTTTGCTGACATTCATTACGCGCACGGCGTCATCCACTTTGGCATCTTTATCGGCCCTCAATACAACGGTTCCATCGGGCTTATTATTTCTTGCCTGGCGGATCGCGCTTGCAAGCGCACCACGGGCGGTTAAATCTCCATCCACATAAAACTCTCCCTCTTTTGTTACCGCTACGGAAATAAACTGAGTATCCGTTGCCGCACTACTTTCGGCCCGGGGAACTTCCACCCGGATACCAAAATTGGTTACAAATGATGAAGTTAGCAGAAAGAAGATCAACAGCAAAAGCACAATGTCGGTTAACGACGACTGTGAAAACAGCGAAAGAGGCGTAAGCCGTTTATCTCCTCTGCGAAAATCCAGTGCCATGGTTATCCCTCTCTGTCTTTTTTAGCGGGCGATTGGAGCAAGTCAAGGAAATCGGCTGAAGCATTTTCCAGTTCAAAAATAGAACGGTTGATCTTGCCCAGCAGGAAGTTATAAAAACCCAGGGCAATCAAACCAACAATCAGTCCGGCGGCGGTCGTAATCAAGGCTTCCCAAATACCCCCGGCCAATACACTAGGATTCACATTACCCTGTAGCGACTGAATATCCATGAAAGCTTCGATCATTCCGGTCACGGTTCCTGTAAATCCTACCAGAGGAGCCACACCGGCAATGGTAGCCAGCCAGTTCATCCTTTTCTCAAGAAAGAAAATCTCTTTTTTACCGGCATTGTCAATAGCATCCTCGATATCACGAATGGGGCGCCCCAAACGTTTGATCCCAGCTTTGATAATGCGGGCGATGGGTTTGTCGGTCTCATCACAATAAGCAATGGCATTAGAGGCCCCGCCTTTACCTGACTTCAGCATACCCTCAACCGTATTCAAAAAACTTTGAGGCTCGATATGTGAACGGTTAAGTGCCCTCCACCGCTCCACAATTACATAGATGGCAATAAAAAACAGGATAAAGATGGGAATCATTAAGATGCCCCCCTCTACCAGTAAATCGAAAAAAGTCATGCTTTCTTCCTGCATGGCCATAAGGGAGTCAACTGCAGCGCTATCCTGCAAAAAAAGCAACAGTAAATTCATGTAGATGATAAGTTTATTGTATTTGAGTTATAAAATAGTTGTCAGAGAGTGGTTCCGATAATTCTTCGGCGGCGATGGCAGCATCCCTCATTGTTTCAAACTGCCCCAGGCTTACACGCCATAACGTTCCGTATTGCGAAGATGGTATGCCTACCAGCAATACGCGATAACCGGCATCGCTTAATTCATTTTGGCGCTGACGGGCATTGTCTTCATTGCTTAGCGAATAGACCACTATGGTGTAGCCATCATTGGCCTCAGGATCAACTTGTCCCATCAAGCCGTATTCGGGCTGACCGGCGGGTACATCCGCTTCACCTTCGTTCAGAGATACCGGGGAATCTTCTGATTGTTCCTCAACCGGACTCGCCTCTTGCTCGCTATTTTCATTTTCAGGCAGGGGTTGTTCCTGCTGCTCCGCCTGAGCTGTTTGCTCATTTTCCTCTTGTTGAGAATTCTGAGTCATCGGCTCTTCAGCTACAGATTCTTCCGGCTGTTGCACTACAGCCTGCTGATTTTGAGCCGTTGTTGCTTCAGGAGTAATTCCTGGAATCTGAATCCAACCGGCATAACCAAGTCCTGCCACGGCAATACCGGCTATTAATACAATCAGCACCAACCAAAGCCAAACCGGTGTTTCTTCTTTCTCGTGCTTAGGTGTTTTTTTTGCCTCAGGTTTTAATTTTTCTTCCTTTTTCTCGGCCTTCTCCTTTCGGGCTTTTTTGGCACTTTCGGATGCCAGATTCTTTATCACTGGCACTACTTCTTCTTCAGATGAGGGTTCTTCCTGCTTTGCCTCGCCCCCCGCAGCTTCTTGTTCTTCCTGATCATCAGCAGTGTCGGCATCCTCTTCAGAATCTTCTGCTTTTTCCGGCACTTCTTCGGTCTCTTCAGCGCCGGATTTAGCCAGTTCCTCAAAAGGATCTTCTTCCTCTTCAGCTTCTTCCTGCAGCACTTCTTCCGGTTCATCAGGCACATCTTTTTCGGGCCCTTCGTCCTCGGTTCCCTCTTCAGGGGCAAGCTGTGCACTCATTTCCTCCACAAACTCATCCATTTCCTCGGAGTCATCCGCACCCTGACCAAAAACAGCCTCAAATTCATCGTCTTCTTCGGGCTCGGCTTCCTCTTCTTTATCGCCATGGGTTGATTTGACTACCGGCTCTTCTTCGTCCTCATCATCGTCAAGTAATCCTGAAAACAGGCGACGGTTACTCTCCCTGTCTTCCTCATCGGTATGAGCATCAATGCCCCAGGGCTTCTTAGGAGCTTCTTCTGAGTCAGCTGCTTCCTGATCTTCTTCCCCGGAGTCCCCAGCTTCATCCGCCTCATCCTTATCAAACTCAAAAATATGATCTGATTCCGGGTGCTCTTCAATTACATCGTCCTCAAGTTCATCCAACAATCCAGCAAAAGGATCTTCTTCATCGGTATCATCCTCAGAAACTTCTTCGTCAGATGGGGCGGGAGAATCCATCTCAATAGGCTCCATGCCTACATACTTGTAGTTAATCTCCGTTTCCAGGCCTTCATTGGGCAGAAAAATAATGTTATCACCAATTCCACTAAATACCCCAAAACCTTCAAGTTCGTAGGCATCGCCTTCAGCAATCGCTTCTTTAATTTCATTAACCAGCTTTTTCAGCTGCTCTTCCACCTCTGATTTATCCAAACCCGAGGTTTCAGTCACTAACTCTACCAGTTTTTGGTGATCTATATGCATGACCTACCCTTTTCTTTCGGCTGTAAATTCAATCACATCTTTAGGCGGAACCATGATATTGGTGCCATCTGCCCTTTTTTCCTGCTTCTGGTTTTTATGAACCGCTTTAAAGGTTCCCAAACCATCTATTTCTACAGAATTTTTCATGATGATCTGGTCACGTATCACCATACCCAAATTTTTTAAAAACTCGTTTGTCATAGTCTTTATCTGATCAGAATTTAACCGTTAGTCCTCCAAAAATCTGCAACGGACGCTCAGGATATCCGCTCCATACCGCATATTCATTATCAAGGATATTCAGCATTTTGCCAAACACCCCAAAGGTGTCGTTAATTTGATATTCGGCACCGGCACTCAACAAGAAGAAAGCATCTAAATCGCCGTTTTCGGCCGGAGCCCTGCGCTTGCCAATATATTCTGCCCAGCTGTTAATTGTTAGTTCTTTTACCGGGCGAAAGGAAACCCCGGCTTCCAAGCCTAAACGCTCTTCATATGGAATGTTCCCGCCGGATGATAATTTCGGACTGCGGGCATATACTTTAGCGTCTGCCCAAAACTTATTGGGAACCAACTGATGACTGGCGCCAGCATACAGCTCAAAAATATTGGCATCGCCATAATTTACATCGTAAAAAGTATTAAACCTGATGCCACTCAAAATCGAATCACGCTGGTAATATGCAAAGTTCTGTGCATGCTGATAACGCACCCCTCCAAAGATCCGGTTGCCTTCAATCAACTGGAATTGGGCTTCGGCTTCAGCACCCAGTGTATAGGTATGCCGTAGTTGGGTGTTCGTATTCAAGAACCGGTTGAACTCGTGATAGTCCTGAACCGACTGCACCTCGGGAGTGGCATATGCCCGGCCCTGTAGCTGTAATCCTTGAGCCAGGTAATGCGTGATTTCTACCTCGGGGCTAAAATAGACTTTATCTGAAAAAGCATCCGAAACATAAGCTACACCCGCTTTCCCGTTCACCCGCGTGGTAAAATTGAAAAGTCGCTCATAAGTAAAATCAGCATTCAGCAACATCCAGTCTTCATTGGGAGCGGAGCTTAAGTCGTAGGTTCCGCCTTTGATTCCACCGCTAACATCAAAAGTCTCGTATTGACGGTTACCCGGCCAGTATATCTTAAAACCTGCAAAGTAGGCTTTCTCGTTTAGTTCGCCAGAGAGGGCTCTAAGTGGAACTGAAGCTGATTTCGCTGTCAGCTCCGTATCAAAAATGGAGCCGCCCAGTGAATACTTCATCCCCGAAAATGCATTATTGATTTTTTGCACGGTCATCTTTCCGTATGCGCCCAGATACTCCTTCTCGGGGGTCTCATTAAAACCAGGTGCAGTATTTTCGGGATAAAACATAAAATTCTGGTCCGCCTGTGCTTTTACATCTACAGAAAAGCGCCACTTCTCATTAATTTTCTCAAAATAGCGGGCATTAAAATCCATATACCGGAAGCCGCCCTGATCATCGCTAAGATGACCTTCAGAAGAGCGCACGTTCAAGTTACCGGTCAGCCCCCTGTTTTCATTAAACGCATGATATCCGTAAGCTTCGATCATCGGGGTGATGTAACTGCCAAAACCTGCGCGCAGATATCCGTTGGTGCGTGCGGGATATGAAAGCAGTGAGCGTGTCGGTGGTTCGGGGCGACCCAGCTGAGTGATAGAGATATCAGCTACGGCATCTTCCCGTGATTCCATGAAGGGCATGCGGTTAGGATCAACCTGGTACACGCGGGGCTTGGGATTAAAACCGAGAATGGGCTGGCGGCGCAAACCGGGAAAACTGGCCTGGAACTCGCTGCGGATCTCAATATCCTGCGGATTTATCTCCGGTAACAGGGAGCCTTGGTTGCCACCTTGTCCGTCTTGGGCAAAGACCAAAACCGGCAAAAGTAATACAAAAAGTGAGGTAAATAGCGGTGTAGATTTCATCATAGAACTGCGTTTCCAGAATGTACTAATTTTTGAAGGAAGGATTAAGGGGCTAACGAAAAAGATGTACCAGAAGTGTGCGGTGGTTGTTCCAACAGGAAAAGCCATACTTGACACATAAATATGAAGCTCTTTATACAGTAAGGGCGCATTGCAATGCGCCCTTACTAGGTGCTTATCCTTGGTTTAAGCCATCACCATAATAAACCCTTTAAAGCTATAGTACCATGGAGGCTCGCGGAGCCAAATCATTTGCTGATTGGCAAAGTACAATTCATTGGAAAATTATTAGCTGCTACAATCGTCAGGTACTGTGTTAAAAATCAAGAGAAACTTCTATTTTATGTCTTCAAAGAACATCATGATGCCTTTGCATGTGATGTATCTACAGTAGCCTTGCCTTTGGCAGGGCTACTTTTTTTATGGGTGGCTTGGTGGGCTTTGATCACCTGCGGATCATATGCCTGCCCGTTATTCCACAGGGTGTACATATAGGTTAGGAGTTTTTTCTGGACCGCTACATGCCCCTTCATCTTAATATTGTGGGTGCCCACCAGCCGCTCATATAACGCATACGTGGGCCCTTTTCCCATTCGCACCACTACACCCGCCGGCATAAACATTGCCCGACGAATATATTTGGAGCCCTGTTTGGAAATTTTCGGTTTCCCG
>NZ_FXTP01000004.1 GCF_900182705.1 Gracilimonas mengyeensis
AAGCCCACCAAGCCACCCATAAAAAAAGTAGCCCTGCCAAAGGCAAGGCTACTGTAGATACATCACATGCAAAGGCATCATGATGTTCTTTGAAGTCATAAAAATAGAAGTTTCTCTTGATTTTTAACACAGTACCTGACGATTTTTTAAAGACCATGCATATCGGTTTACCTCCACATTCATCGGACGAACTGAAGTCGGCAGATGAAGTTCATCCCCAAATCCATTTTCTCTACAGATTTGTTAGGTAGCTTTTGGGCGAATTCTTAAAGCTCAAAAGTAAACCAATATGTTTCACTCTTTTCTAACACTGGTTTTGATGCTTTTTCAAATGGGTACGAGTCCTGCAGATACTGCAGATATTTTGGCACTAAGTGTAGAAAAAGCGCTGGAGATTGCTTACCGCCAGCATCCGCAAATCAATATCCTGCAGCAACAGATTGTGGCACAGCAAAAACAACAGGTACTAAGCTGGGGGCTGGATGATCCTCAAATCAATTACTTCAAAGAAGGTATCAACGATGGTGCTTTTATGGAGCAACGGTGGTCGATCACCCAAGGCATGGATTTTCCGCTTAGCAGTTATTACCGGGTGAAGCAGGAAAAGGCTACTACTGAATCGCTGCAACTTAAATTGGACGACCTCAGAAACCAGGTTAAGGCCGATGTTAAAGCTTCCTATACCCGCCTGGCGTACACCTTGCAATCGGGCAAGCTGGCGCGCGAACAGGTGGGACTCTTTGAAGATTTGAAACGGGCCGCGCAGGCTCGGGCCGATATGGGCGAGTCGTCCGAGATTGATGCCATGCAGGCTGATCTACAGCTGCAAGAAGCCCGAAACAGCATGGAATCAACGTTTCGGGAGATTATGAATGCTCGATATGATTTATTTCAGTCCATTGGATTAGATCCGGAAGATCAGACTTATGACATCAGCTTTCCCGATACGCTTGAATACCTCACCGTAGTTATTGACCAGGAAGAGGTAATGAACCGGCTTCAGGATCACCCCAAACTAAAACAAATGCAGCAGCAGGTAAGTGCTGCTGCTTACCAGGTCAAAGTGGCCAAAAGTGCGTACTTGCCGGATCTGAACATGAGTTACTACCGGCAGGATTTTGGTAACGATTATGATTTTTATGGCTTTGAAGTAGGCCTTTCTATTCCGCTTTGGTTTGCTGCCAAACAATCCCCCAAAGTGCAGCAGGCGCATGCCATGGAAAATGCGGCTCAGTGGCAATATGAAGACATCCGGCTCCTCATCAAAAAACAGGCCGAGCAAACCTGGCACAGTTACGAAACGGCCAAAACAAACATTGAGCGCTTTAAGGGTAATATCCAGGCACAGTCGCAAGAGCTGGTACAAATGACCCAAACCGGCTACAGTATGGGTGAGCTGGATTTGCTGACCCTGCTGGAAGCTCAGCGCACCTACCTGAGAACCCAAGAGGCCTACTACCGCACGCTGCGTGACTATTACCTCACCATCATTGAACTGGAACGCTTTCTGCAAAACGACATCATTTTTAATTAGATATGAGACTTCCAATGAACGCTTCATCCCACAAAAGAAAAATTGTAACGGTGGCAACAGCTGTGCTAATTGGGCTGGCAGGTTGCTCGGGCAAAGAGGACATCTCCCCCCAAGAAGACCCGGGCGTTCCGCCTTCGTTGCAGGCTTCCGAAACCTTACAAACCATCAAGCTAACTCAGGAACAGGCGGATAACCTGGCGATTCAAACCTATACGGTAGATTCCGATCCGGTCAGTTTTTCCATTGACGCTCCCGGCGAAGTATTTGCCGCCCCCGAACGCATTTCTGTTGTGAGTGCTCCTATTAACGGACGGGTTTCAAACATTTATGCCCACGAGGGAGAGAAGGTATCGAAAGGTGATCCGTTACTGGAGCTCGAGAGCCTGGAGTTTGCCAACCTGGTGGCTGATTATCTGGAAGCCACGGCAGAAATCACCTACCAGCAACAGCAGGTAGAGCGGCTGAAGGTGTTGACGGAAGAGAAAATCAGTCCCCAGCGTACTCTGGAACGCGCTGAAGCCGATTTGCAACGGACTCAAACCAAACAAAGTGCAGCGCTGGCACGTCTCAAGGCCATAGGCATTACGAATCAACAAATTCAGGAATGGGATCCTTCAACTTCCGATCCAAACGCCAAGCTCACCTTGTATGCCTCCATTGACGGAATATTAAACGAGCACCTGATTGAGATGGGCGAATCGGTCACGGCGTATCAGAAACTGCTGGATATCATTGACAACACCGAAGTATTGGTGCGAGGATTTGTAGCTCCCGAAGACGCTATATTTATCCAACCGGGTATGGCTGTAACCATAAGCGAGCGTGCCAGCCGGGAAGGCGTTTCCGCTCACACTATCGATGCCGCGGTGACCACCGTGAATCCCGCTCTTGATCAGAATAATCGGTCGGTGGTATTGAACTCCATTGTACGAACTACCCAAAACTGGCCGATGGTTGGGCAAAGCGTGCGGGTGTCGTATCAGGCAAAACCAGCGAACAACACGGTGAGTATCCCCATTTCCGCTGTACAGTTTGAGCAGAACAATGCCACGGTTTTTGTACAGCATTCCGGTTTGGAATATGAATTACGCAGGGTGCAGATCGCCCGGCTTACGGCAAAACATGCTATCCTGAATAGCGGACTGGAAACGGGAGAAAAAGTAGCGGTGTCGCAGATATTCAGCCTGAAGGCTGTTGAGCGTTTTGAACAATTTGCAGATTAAATATTAGCAGAAGAACCCATGTTAAACAACCTCATTGATTTCAGTCTTAGGCAAAAATTTGTGGCCTTGTCATTGGTAGTCTTAATGGCCGTAGCCGGTATATTTTCACTACAGGATATTTCCATCAACTCCCAGCCGGATGTGACGCCCGTGCAAGTGCTGGTGATTACCAAAGCCGGCCGCTATTCACCCTATGATGTAGAGCGCCTGGTGAGCTATCCCATCGAAACGGCCATGAACGGGTTGCCGGATATCAAAGAAGTACGCTCTATTTCGCAATTTGGGTTGTCTGCCGTAACCATAGAATTTGATGAAGGTACCGATATCTATTTTGCCCGCCAACTGGTAAGCCAGCGTGTACAAAGTATTGCCGGTGAGCTGCCGGAAGGGGTTTCTTCACCGCAACTGGGGCCTATTTCAACGGCTTTAGGGGAGATTGTGCAGTATGTAGTAAGAGGAAATCATCAGACCCTGACCGAGCTGCGTACCATACAAGACTGGCTGATTGCTCCTCAGCTTAAAACCGTGCAAGGGGTAACGGAGATCAACTCATTCGGCGGTTTTGTGAAACAATATGAAGTACAGGTTGATCCCGACCGGCTTCGGAATTTCGGGATTGGCCTGAAAGACCTCACCGATGCCATTGAAAACAACAACAGCGTTTCTGGTGGAAATTACCTGGAACATAATCGGGAACAGTACATCATCAGGGGCTTTGGCCAAATCAGTACGGCTCAAAATATTGAAGATATCATCGTTAAAGAATTGGACAACCGCCCGATTTATATAAAGGATGTAGCCAATGTAGAGCTCGGAAGACAACTGCGTCAGGGGGCAGTAACCCAAGACGGAAACGGCGAGATTGTAACCGGCATCGTAATGATGCTGCGCGGGGGCAATGGCCGTGAAGTGATTGCCGATATTGATGAGAAAATAGACGAGGTAAACAAGAGTCTGCCTGAAGGAGTGTACATCGAGAAATTCTATGATCAATCGGATTTGGTGGATCGCACGACGGATACCATTGTAACCAACTTAGTAGAAGGAGGCTTTTTCGTAATCGCCGTGTTGTTATTGCTGTTGGGTGAAATCACCGGGGCGTTAATTGTGGCTTCAGTGATTCCCTTATCTATGCTTTTTGCTTTTATTGGAATGGATCAGCTGGGGCTGGCTGCCAACCTGATGAGTCTTGGAGCCATCGACTTTGGTATGGTCGTGGATGGTTCGGTAGTAATGGTCGAAAATATCGTCCACCGCCTCAACCATGATGACGGGAAAAAATCGAAACTAATGGTAATCCGTGAGGCAGCGCATGAAGTAGCACGACCCATTTTCTA
This sequence comes from Gracilimonas mengyeensis, assembly GCF_900182705.1. Lineage (GTDB taxonomy): Bacteria > Bacteroidota > Rhodothermia > Balneolales > Balneolaceae > Gracilimonas > Gracilimonas mengyeensis. The sequence continues at coordinate 4,095 of NZ_FXTP01000004.1, forward strand.
CGGAGTGCTGATTATCCTGATGGTTTACGTACCTGTGATGACTTTTTCGGGAATGGAGGGCATCTTGTATCGCCCGATGGCTATAACGGTAGCTACGGCTGTATTTGGTTCGCTGATATTAGCTCTGGTGTACATCCCGGCAATGTCGGCCATCATCTTTAAAAACGGGGTGAAGCTCCGCAGGAATGTGGTCATCAACTGGCTGCGTCCCCGCTACAAAAAATTCCTGGAAGGCAGCTTAAATAAAAAAGCCATTACAGTAGGTTCAGCCGTGGTGGTATTTCTTGCCTCGTTGGCGGTCCTTCCATTTCTTGGGACCGAATTTTTGCCGGAACTGGACGAGGGTTCCATCCTGATTGAGCAGGTACGAATGCCTTCTGTTACCCTCGAAGAGTCCGTTGAAAATGCTGATTGGCTGGCCGGAAAGCTCACCGCAAACATCCCCGAGATAAAAACGGTGGTGCCTAAAACCGGTCGCTCAGATTTGGCTAACGATTGGATGGGCGTGCATCAAACCGATGTGTGGGTAGTGCTGAAACCAAGAGAAGAATGGCGGGAGGGATTGGATAAGGAAGGCATTATTGACCTGATTCGCCCCTACCTGGAAACCGAGCCCGGACTGTCTTATAACTTCACCCAACCTATTGCCATGCGGGTAGATGAGCTGACAAGTGGAGTGAAATCAGATATCGCCGTAAAAATATTCGGAGAAGATTTGCAAACACTGGATGCAATTGGCCGGGATATCTCTCAAATACTGGGTGATTTGGAAGGAACCGACAACCATTACCTGGAGCAAAGCAGCGGGCAGCCTTATTTCAATATCGAAATTGACCGCGAGGCGGTGGCTTCTTATGGACTAAATGTGAACGAAGTACAGCATGTGATTGAAACTGGCATTGGCGGGAGTGCGGCCGGACAGATTTTTGAAGGTCAGCGTCGCTTCGATATTGTGGTGCGTTTGCCGGAACACCTGCGGAATTCCTTCCAGGAAATCATGGATGTTCCCATCCAGCTGCCTAATGGCGGATATATTCCCCTTAAGCAGGTAGCACACATCTATGCTGAAGAAGGTCCCCGCGAAATTGCCCGTGAAAACGGCTGGCGGCGTGCCATACTGGGCATAAACATCCGCGATATTGACACCGGAACCTATGTGGCAAACCTGCAACAGGCTATAGAATCAAAAGTGGAGGTGCCGGCCGGTTATTTTCTGCAGTATGGCGGGGCTTTTGAAGATCAGCAGCGAGCTATGAATCACTTGTTGTTGGTGGTGCCGCTTTCCCTGCTGATCATCATTGGCTTGCTGTACATGATGTTTGGTAAATTCCGATTTACTATGTTGATTTTCCTAAACTTGCCTCTGGCTCTATCGGGCGGTATTTTTATCCTGTGGATGCGCGGGTTGTATCTGTCCGTTTCGGCCAGCATCGGTTTTGTGGCTTTGTTTGGCGTTGCGGTGTTGAACGGTATCGTATTGATATCACACCTGAATGATCTGCGCAAAGAGGGAACCAGCTTGAAAGACGCGGTGATTCAGGGCTCAGCCGATCGTTTGCGCCCGGTATTGATGACGGCACTGGTAGCAAGCCTTGGTTTCCTTCCCATGGCTTTCAATGTAGGACCGGGTTCCGAAGTGCAACGCCCATTGGCTTCTGTAGTGATTGGAGGACTGGTGACATCTACACTGCTTACATTACTGGTTCTGCCCACCATCTACCACTGGATGGAAAAGGGAAAAGAACTTGTGGAGAAGAAACAGGAATTTTAGAGAAGGAGTTACTATGAATGCAGCACATCTTCATCTGATTGTAAATCACATCCCTATTTTTACTACGCTGATTGGCATTTTGATTCTGGCGTGGGGGATGTACAAAAAAGAAGTTTCCATCCGCAATATCGCCTTTGTATTATTTATTGTGGGAGCAGCGAGCAGTTACCTGGCAATTGAAACCGGCGAATCAGCCGAAGATATTGTAGAAGAGGTAGCTTCCGTTTCTCACGATACTATTCATGATCATGAAGAGGCTGCTGAGATCTCTCTGTGGTTTGCAGTGGTGATGGGATTCCTGAGCATAGGCGCCCTTGCCTCACGTAAATTAAAACTCCGCTTCGAAACGGGCTTGAATATTGCCATTCTATTAACCGCCCTGATTACCTTGGGATTATTGACCTATACGGCATACGAAGGGGGGAAAATCCGGCACTCTGAAGCCTATACGGAAGTCGTTCAAACTTCGGATGAATAGCGTTTAATTTAAGGTCAATTGATGATACTTTACGAGGTGTGATTTCCAACGAAAATAGATTCATCCTTTATGGAAAAATTTTATGCAGCGATCTTTGGAGCCGGAATAGCAGGGACCGCTATCGCAAACGAATTAGCCAATCGAAATAAGAAGGTTTTACTCATTGATCCGAATGTCTCGGAAACGGCACCCGGACCTCCCGCAGCTTTGGTTAATCCAGCCACAGGCCGGCGCGCGAAAATGTCGTGGAATGTGCATCTTTGCTTGCCCGCCCTGAGGGACCTCATTACAGAATTGCAAGATTTTGCCGAAGATACACCTATTATCTCCGATACTGGGGCCATTCGGCCTGCGATAAATGAGAAGCTGGCGGAGAATTTTCGGGAATCGCTGGAGAAATATGACTGGCCGAAGGGGTGGATCCGATGGATGGAAAAAGATGATGTCATGGCCTTCAACCCTAATATTGCACCGAATCATGGTGCATTGTTTTTGGATGTAGGCTTTACAGTACTGGTGGATAATTACCAAAACATTTTTCGGCAGTATCTGCGCGATAAAGGAGTGGATTGCAGGTATGAAACAGCTCAGTATCATCACCATAAAAAGGATGACGGATTTACAATACAGTTTGGGGAAGGAACAGAAGCTGAAGCAGAGCATGTAATAATAGCAGCGGGTCATCAGACGCCTTTTTTCGAGGATTGGGAATACCTGCCACTGCACCGGGTAAAAGGACAGATTGTCCATTTTGAAGCCGATCAGGATTTGGAGTGGGAACATGCCACATCTGCCATGGGCTACAGTTTAAGGCGTGGAAAGCGGGATCTGATAGTCGGATCAACCTACGAGCATAAATTTGAGGATCTGAGCACTTCAGAAAAAGCGTTTGTGCAAATAAAGGGAAAACTTGAGAAAATGTATCCCGGTTTGGTTGATAAGGTTCATAAGAAGAACCAGATGGCCGGAGTGCGGGTTACCACGCCTAACAAACTGCCGGTAATTGGACGTCATCCTGAACACAAAAACTTATGTATATATACGGCCATGGGTTCAAAGGGACTGCTCTTTTCACAATATGTTGGGAGTTTGCTGGCTGAGCATTTGGTTGGTGGGGCTGCTATTCCTGAAGAGCTGGATACTAAACGCTTTGATGGTGACTAATTAGGCTCTTCATACCACCTACATATTCTATTGGGATCTTCTGCTAAAATGGATTGGTGTTTATTGGAAGCACCTTTCCGGTCGGTTAAAATATGAGGTATCCATTCTGATATGAAAGAAGAAACTATGCTTCAGCCAACTGCCGATGGCACGCTGATAAATAAAACGGAAATTATGGCCCCAGCGGGGGATTGGTCCTCGTTACAGGCGGCTATTCAAGGTGGTGCCGACTCGGTCTATTTTGGCATCGAACAGCTGAATATGCGGGCCCGGGCCTCCAATAATTTTACCATGGCCGATTTGCCCGAGATAGCCGGGCTGGCACAAAAGGCAGGCATTCGCACCTATCTCACCCTAAATACGGTACTGTACGATCATGACTTGCCACTGATGAAGCGCATTATCGATGCCGTGAAAGAAAATGGTATTACAGCTATCATTGCGGCTGATCAGGCGGCTATCTCCTATGCATTCAAACAGAGCGTGGAAGTGCATATTTCCACCCAGGCCAACATTTCGAATATTGAGATGGTGGAGTTTTACAGTCATTTCGCGGATGTGATGGTACTGGCCAGAGAACTAAGCCTGGGCCAGGTGAAAAAGATTGTAGAGGGCATCAAGGAGCGAAATATAACAGGACCTTCAGGCAATCTGGTTCAAATTGAGATTTTTGCCCACGGAGCTTTATGCATGGCCGTTTCAGGTAAATGTTATATGAGTTTGCATACCTACAACTCATCCGCGAATCGGGGTGCTTGTAAACAGAATTGCCGCCATGCCTACCGGGTGACGAATGATGAAGGTGTGGAGCTGGAGATTGAAAACGAATACATCATGTCTCCCAAAGATTTATGTACCATTGATTTTCTGGACCAGGTATTGGATACCGGGGTAGAGGTGTTGAAACTGGAAGGCCGGGGCCGTTCACCCGAATATGTAAAAACGGTAACCCGCTGCTACAAAGAAGCGGCACAGGCCGTTTCAGAGGGAACCTTCACCCCCGAAAAACTGGCTGAGTGGAAAGATGATTTGGAGAAGGTGTATAACCGGGGTTTTTGGGATGGTTATTATCTGGGCCGCCGTTTGGGTGAGTGGAGCAAAGTACATGGTTCGGCTGCTACCAAAGAGAAAACCTTTGTGGGTAAAGTGCTGCATTACTATCCCAAAGCCAAAGTGGCACATATACGGATCAAAGCCCGTGAAGTGAAACCTGGGGATTTCCTGCTAATCATTGGGAATAAAACCGGTGTGGCTGAAGTGGAAGTGGATTCTCTGTGGGTGGATGAGCAACCGGCAGAGAAAGTAGAACAGGGACAAGATTGCACCATAAAAATGGAAGCAGAAGTGCGAGAGGGCGACAAAGTGTACATCTGGGAGGATAGAAACTGATGCGGATTACTTTTTATCGGGATAAATGCATCGGCTGTAATTATTGTGTGGAAGCCTGGCCCGAACGCTGGCAGATGTCAAAGCGGGATGGAAAGTGCGTCCTCGTTGGCGGCAAGAAAAAAGGCCGGGTACACCGCGCTGAAGTTGGCGAGCACGAACGCGAATTTAACGAACGTGCAGCTGCCGCCTGTCCGGTGGGGATTATTCGTATTGATGATTAAGCTATAGCCGTTAGCCTACTGACTCGCAATAATCCGGTATGTATTACCCTGAGCCTGATATATAATTGAAATAGTTCCTTTCTTGAAAGTACCTGAACCAACTATTTGCTCTCCCCAAACCTCTTGGTTAAAGCTAAATTTCTTATCGTCCAGCTTTGCGGACACAGTTTGCATCCCATTGGAAAGCCATTGAGTTTCAATTTCAATCCGGCCATCAGTGGTTTTGAAAATGGTGAGAGGAATGGTCACATTTTGCCCGATTTTCTTTGCCGTATAAACTCCTGCATAATCTTTTGGTCCTAAGGTGTTTTCGCTGCAAGAAGTGATGCCGATGAGCAGGGCGAAAAATAGGAGTAGGTTGATGGGAAACGTTCTCTTCATTTAATCTCTCCAAGTTATTTAATGTGTAGACTTTACTACGCTAACAATATTCTGAAATTGTGTGCTTTCCGTGAAATACAGAAAAAATTTTGAGGCTTGATAGTATTTTTGAAAATAAAAAAAGCCCGCAGTGAAACGGGCTTTTGTATACATACTGTTTCAAGAAAACGAGTGCTTATCAAGGCAGTTCGGTACTTCCCATCAGCCAGCGGTCGCATTCGCGTGCAGCTCCGCGGCCTTCGTTGATAGCCCAAACTACCAGGCTTTGTCCGCGGCGCATATCACCCGCGGCAAAAACACCTTCCACATTGGTGTCATAAGCACCATGTTCGGCTTTGGCATTAGAACGCTCATCTTTCTCAACTTCAAGCTGATCCAGTACCGGACTTTCAGGTCCCAGAAAGCCCATGGCCAGCAGTACTAAGTCTGCCTTCCATACTTTTTCTGTGCCTTCAATTTCTTCCGGTCTTTTACGACCGTTTTCGTCTGTAACCCATTCAATTTGTACGGTATGGAGTTCTTTTACATTACCATCTTTATCGCCTACAAACTTCTTGGTCATTACCTGATACTGACGCGGATCGTCGCCAAACCTTTCGGCAGCCTCTTCCTGCCCGTAATCCACTTTATAGACGTTGGGCCATTGTGGCCAGGGGTTATCCTCAGAGCGCTCGCCAGGTGGCTTAGGAAGGATCTCAAACTGTGTGAGGTCCTTGCACTTATGTCGCAGCGAGGTACTCACACAGTCGGTACCGGTATCTCCACCGCCAATCACAATTACGTTTTTGTCTTTTGCCGAGATGAAGTTTCCATCTTCATGGTCAGAGTCTAAAAGACTTTTGGTATCCGCATGCAGAAACTCCATAGCAAAGTGTATGCCGTTAAGATCGCGACCGTCGATAGGAAGATCACGTGGCTTGGTGGCGCCACCGGCTAAAATAACTGCATCAAATTTTTCCTGGAGATCTGTAGCTGGAATATCGGTACCGATCTCTGTATTCGTCACAAACTCAATGCCTTCTTCACGCAGAATATCAATACGACGTTTTACGATGGATTTGTCCAGTTTCATGTTGGGGATGCCATAGGTCAGCAGTCCGCCAATACGGTCAGCTCGTTCATAGACCGTAACTTTGTGCCCGGCTTTATTCAGCTGTGCTGCTGCGGACAATCCTGCAGGTCCGGAGCCTACGATAGCAACCGTTTTTCCGGTTCTGGTCTCTGGCGGTTCAGGAACAATCCAACCTTCCTCAAAACCCTTGTCAACAATAGCCTGTTCAATACTCTTGATAGCTACGGCAGGATCAGTGATACCTAATACGCAGGAACCTTCGCAGGGAGCGGGGCATACGCGGCCAGTAAATTCGGGGAAGTTGTTGGTTTTGTGCAGGCGGTGCAGTGCATCTTTCCACTTGCCACGGTATACCAGGTCATTCCACTCAGGAATGAGGTTGTGAATGGGGCATCCCAGAGATTTGCCACTGATTTCTGCTCCGGTGTGGCAAAAGGGAATGCCGCAGTCCATACAGCGGGCCCCTTGTTTTTGTAATTCTTCTTCGGAAAGAGGTTCATACAATTCTTCCCAGTTGTCAATACGTTCGTCAGGTTTACGGTAAGGAGTCGTTTTACGATCATACTCCATGAAGCCGGTTGTCTTACCCATGTCAATAAAAACTTATGTTTAATGTTTTAGCAAAAAGTGAGGTACCTCAGGGCTGCAGGTTAATGTTCAGCCCCGAGGTTGGTTGGTGATTCGTTAGTTGCCGGCAGCCCGGGCTTTGTCAGCCTTGTTTGCCAGGAAAGCTTCCATGACGGCATCTTCGCCATCATAACCCTGCTGTTCTGATTCAGCAATAGATTCCTGCATGCGCTTGAAATCTTTGGGCATCACTTTCACAAACTTGGAAATCATTTCGTCCCATTTGGCCAAAATCTTCCAACCTTTATTGCTGTCTGTGTAATCGCAGTGTCTGCGGATCATTTGCTTCACTTCTTTGATTTCCTCTTCGTCTTCCAGACGCTCAAGGAAAACCATTTCGGTGTTGCAGTTATGGGCAAAGGTGCCTACTTCATCCAGTACGTAAGCAATTCCACCTGACATTCCCGCAGCAAAGTTTCGTCCGGTAGAGCCTAATACCACAACGCGTCCGCCGGTCATATATTCGCAGGCATGATCGCCTACGGCTTCCACTACGGCTTTAACTCCACTATTTCGCACACAGAAACGCTCTCCAGCCATGCCACGGATGTATGCTTCTCCGCTGGTAGCGCCATAAAAGGATACGTTACCAACAATGATGTTTTCTTCGGGTTTGAAGTGCGCGGCCTCATCCGGGTAAAGAATGAGTTTACCGCCTGAAAGTCCCTTGCCAAAGTAATCATTGGCGTCACCAACCAGCTCCAGGGTCATTCCATTGGGCACAAAAGCACCAAAACTTTGTCCGGCTGAGCCTTTGAAATTCAGGTGAATGGTATCTTCCGGCAGACCTTCCCGTCCGTAACGGCGGGTTACTTCGCTGCCTACAATTGTGCCTACCACGCGGTTGATATTTCGTATGGGCAGTTTTGCTTTTACTGGTTCTTTGTTGGCAAGAGCCGGTTCGCAAATATCCATCAGGGTTTGAATATCTAAAGAGTTTTCTAAGCCGTGGTCCTGATTGATGAGCTTCCTGATTCCCACTCCATCTTTGGCTTCAGGTTTGTAAAGTATTGGAGAAAGATCCAGGTATTTGGCTTTCCAGTGATCGATTTTGCGTTGCTTCAGTTTATCGGTTCGGCCGATCATTTCATCAACCGTGCGGAAGCCGAGCTTAGCCATGTATTCCCGCATATCCTGAGCCACAAACTTCATGAAGTTCACCACATACTGCGGATCGCCTTTAAACTTGTGACGGAGTTCCGGGTTTTGAGTGGCGATGCCTACCGGACAGGTATCCAGATGGCAAACACGCATCATAATACAGCCAAGGGTAATCAATGCACTTGTACCGAAGCCATATTCTTCAGCTCCAAGAAGCGCAGCAATGGCGATGTCCCGGCCGGTTTTAATCTGTCCGTCGGTTTCAAGAGTCACCCGGCTGCGCAGATCATTTAATACCAGGGTCTGATGGGTCTCAGAAAGTCCAAGCTCCCATGGCAGTCCGGCATGTTTGATACTAGTTTGGGGTGATGCTCCCGTTCCGCCATCGTGGCCACTTACCAAAATAACATCGGCATGACCTTTAGAAACACCGGCAGCGATGGTTCCTACGCCAACCAATGAAACCAGCTTCACATTGATGCGGGCTTTCTTGTTGGCATTCTTCAGGTCATGAATCAACTGAGCCAGATCCTCAATAGAATAAATGTCATGGTGAGGAGGGGGCGAGATCAACCCAACACCGGGCGTGGAAAGCCTTACTTTGGCAATCCAGGGATATACTTTACGGCCGGGCAGCTCACCGCCTTCACCAGGCTTGGCACCCTGGGCCATTTTAATCTGAATTTCTTCGCCTTGAGTCAGGTATTCGCTGGTTACACCAAAGCGTCCGGAGGCTACCTGCTTAATCGCACTGTTGCGGGAGTCACCGTTTTCGTCAAGGGTATAGCGTTTGGGATCTTCACCACCTTCGCCGGTATTGCTCTTGCCGCCAATACGGTTCATGGCAATAGCCATGGCTTCGTGGGTTTCTTCACTAATTGATCCATAGGACATGGCCCCGGTTTTAAATCGTTTGCAAATGGATTCAACCGATTCAACCTCATCAATAGGAATTGGATCTTTTTCAAAGTTGAAGTCCAGTAAATGGCGCAGCGTAGGAGCGGGATCCAGTTGATCATCAATCATACGCGCGTACTCTTTGTACAATTTGTAATCACCGGTTTTACTGGCAAACTGCAGCGTATGTACGGTTTCGGGATTGTACATGTGGTATTCACCTTTCTTACGCCACTTGTAATCGCCGCCTTCTTCCAACACTTTTCCATTTGTTTGGATATTGGGATAGGCTTTTCGGTGACGCATCTCTGCTTCTTTGGCGATGCCGTCCAAACCAATACCTCCAATTCTGGAGTCAGTCCAGGTGAAATATTTGTCCACAACCTCTTTGCTGAGGCCAAGGGCTTCAAAAATTTGTGCGCCACGGTAAGATTTGATGGTTGAAATACCCATCTTAGACATCACTTTAACAATGCCTTTTACTACCGCTTTGTTGTAACCTTTAATGGCGCGTTCATAACTAATGCCTTCAATAAAGCCTTCCTGCATCAAGTCATAAAGACTTTCATAGGCCATATAGGGATTCACCGCATCTACACCGTAACCCAGCAGGGTACAGAAGTGATGCGTTTCACGAGGTTCACCAGATTCTAACACGATGCCTACTTTGGTTCGGCTACCAGAGCGCACCAGGTGGTGATGCAGGCCGGCTACCGCTAAGAGGGCAGGGATCGGGATATGCTCGCTGTCAAAGCCACGATCGGAGAGAATCAGAATGTTAGCTCCTTTGTCAATGGCCTTATCGGCAGCTTCGAATAAATTGTCGAGGGCTTTTTCGAGCCCTTCGCCACCGGATCCGGCTTCAAAGAAAATTGGCAGATCCTGGCATTTAAAGCCTCTCAACTCCAGTTCACGGAGCTGCTCCATCTCTTCATTGGTCAGTACCGGCGAAGCCAGCTCAATCTGTCGGCAGCTTTCCGGAGTTGGGTTCAGGATATTACCCTGACTGCCCAAAATGGTTTCGGTGGAAGTAATCAATTCCTCACGGATCGGATCGATAGGAGGGTTGGTTACCTGTGCAAATAACTGTTTAAAATAATTGTACAGTAACTGAGGCTGATTGGATAAGACCGCCATTGGCGCATCGTTACCCATAGCACCTACCGGCTGAAGCATATTTTCAGCCATAGGACCAATATTAACATTAAGGTCTTCGTAGGTGTAGCCAAATACTTTCTGACGGTGTACCACTTCTTCATGGGGGATGTCCGGCTCTTCATACATCAACTCTTCAGTTACCTTGTCAAAGTTGATGAGGTTTTCTTCCAGCCACTCTCCATAAGGATGTTCGGTGGCAATTTGTTGCTTAATCTCTTCATCACTAATAATGCGGCCTTTTTCGGTATCTATAAGCAGCATGCGGCCGGGCTGTAATCGTTCTTTCTTAACGATGTCTTCTTCCGGCACATCCAAAACGCCTACTTCTGAGGCCAGCACCACGGTGTCATCCCTGGTTACATAATAACGTGAAGGGCGGAGGCCGTTACGGTCAAGTGTAGCACCTACAATCTTTCCATCGGTAAAAGCGATAGAAGCGGGGCCGTCCCAGGGCTCCATCAGGCAGCTGTGATATTCGTAAAAAGCTTTTTTGTCTTTGTCCATGCTTTGATGTTTCTCCCAGGGTTCAGGGATCATCATCATCACGGCATGGGGTAGGGAGCGGCCGGTAAGCGACAGAAACTCCAGGCAGTTATCAAACTTGGCAGAGTCACTACCGCCATCCTGTATAATTGGGAAGATTTTGTCGAGGTCTTCCCCAAAAAGTTCGGAATCCAGCTGTCCTTCACGGGCTCGCATCCAGTTTTGGTTGCCCCGTAAGGTGTTAATCTCTCCGTTATGAATAAGGTATCGATAAGGGTGTGCCAGTTTCCAGCTCGGGAAGGTGTTGGTACTGAAGCGGGAGTGAACCAGGGCAATGGAGGTTTCCATGTCCGGGTGGTGCAGATCAGAGAAATAAACCTCAACCTGCTTGGGCGTCAACATTCCCTTATAAATAATGGTACGGCAGGAGAAACTGGAGATATAAAAAAGTTCTTTTTCGTAAATCTCTTGCTCCATGTCCTCCACAGCTCGTGCGGCACGCCGGCGGATCACATACAGTTTGCGTTCAAAATCCAGCTCTGTTTCCAGGTCCGGGCTGCGCTTTATAAATAGCTGACGAATGGATGGTTCTGAAGCCTTTGCGGTATCGCCCAGGTGGAAGTTATCGGTAGGCACTTTACGCCAGCCCAAAACTTCTTGTCCTTCTTCTTCTACAATTCGCTCTACTACTTTTTCACAGGGCAAGCGGTCTTCACGCTCTCCGGGTAAAAAGATCATTCCAACACCATATTGACCGGGTTCAGGAAGATCAAATCCTAAGCCTTCGCAAGATTGTTGCAGGAATTTATGAGGAATTTGCATCAAGATACCGGCACCGTCACCAGAATTAGCTTCTGCTCCGGTTGCACCACGGTGATCAAGGTTGCGGAGAACCGTGAGTGCCTGATTCACGATTTTGTGTGATTGCTTCCCCTTTATATTAACAACAAAACCAATACCGCATGCATCGTGCTCGTGTTCAGGATTATATAATCCCTGCTTATTAGGGGGACTTTTAGTTCCTACCTTCTTCATATTATTCCTAACTTCGATGTTCTAATTGAGTGAGTGATAAGTGCCAACCGAAACGTACCTGATCAATCTGCCTGATTCCGGACAGGTTTTAAGACAACCTTAAGACTGAGAATACGATTTGTTTTTAGATCCGGTACTTGCTTTCAGATCATATAATGTAGGCTGTCCATCCCTTTCGCTTAGCTACTTAACTGATAAATAACATAAGTTCCGAATTTTCCAAATTAAAGCTGGTGATTTTGGCTGCTTCAAAATTATTGCTACCTGAATTTCTTGGATCGAAACTTTTTAGCAATAATAATTTTTAGGTTCAAAAAATTTGGAACTATTGCGTTTATCGCTATTAAATATTAAAAAAATAAAGCAAGTATTGTAATGGAAAATGCTATTACTCAGAATTGCAAGTTTTGCAATCGCCGAATTCGAGTTCTGGGTAGGGAAGTAAGCGCTTTTCTTGTGCGCAAATGAGAGTGAAATTCCTGAATAACTTAAAAGGGATATATTTTGCTACAAACTACTGTAATGCAATAGGTTAAGGCTGTATATACCAGTAGGAAAGTATGAATGTCTTTGTAGCACTTAAATGAAGAAATTGTGAAAAGCTGTGCGTGAAATTGGGGTAAAGAGGCTCCGGCTTTTATTCGTTTTTGATGCCTTTAATAGGGTAAATCAAGGATTGAGGTGATAACTAATAGGCCTGTTCTTTTCTTAATTGATAATGTTCGGACCGTTTATTGTACCTCTTCAATAACTTTTGTGCTGCAGCAGGTACATGGGCCACTTTATAATCTCCACCCATGAAATCCTTGACCGCGTCGAGATCATCGAAATACATGATGGTGACGAATTCCACTTCGTTCTGATGCTCCTGTCGAAGGACTTCTATCTTCTGAAAACCCTCAATGTTTTTAGCTTCAATGCCGGGAATCACTTCCTTATATAATACCTGCTCATAGGCGTCGGCATTTTCGGGGGAGGTCCAGCCGTGCCAGATGCGTGTAATCATCACTCATTTCCTTTTGGGGTGAAAGCCTGGATGCCGGTGATTTCACGTCCAAGTATGAGTCCGTGGATGTCGTAGGTGCCTTCGTAAGTATTTACCGATTCCAGGTTCACCATGTGATGAATCACCCGGTAATCGCCGGTGATGCCGTTGCCGCCGTGCATATCGCGGGAAACACGGGCAATTTCGAGGGCTTTGCCGCAGTTATTGCGTTTGGCCAGAGAGGTCATAGAGGGATGATCCCGTCCTTCATCTTTAAGTTTGCCCAATCTATAGGCCAGCATCTGCATGGAGGTGATGTCAGTGAGCATGTTGGCCAATTTGGTTTGTATCAGCTGATTGGCAGCCAGTGGTTTACCAAATTGTTTGCGATCCAGCACATACTGCCGTGCTTTTTGATAACAGAATTCGGCCGCCCCAACGGTTCCCCATGCAATGCCATAACGGGCGGAGTTGAGACACATGAACGGGCCTTTAAGTCCTTTTATATTCGGGAAAGCATTTTCATCAGGCACAAATACGTCATCAAATACTAACTCACCGGTTTCGGAAGCCCGCAAGCTCATCTTGTATTTAGTGGCCGGGGCGGAGAATCCTTTGGTTCCTTTTTCCACCAGAAAGCCGCGAATTACGCCTTCGTCTCCTTCATTTTCTTTGGCCTTGGCCCAGACTACGGCTAAATCAGCAATGGGGGAATTCGTGATCCACATTTTGGCACCATTTAAAATCCAGCCGCCATCGGTCTTAACAGCCGTGGTTACCAGGGAACCGGGATCGGAGCCGTGATCGGGTTCAGTCAATCCAAAACAGCCAATCATTTCACCCGAGGCCAGCTTGGGCAGGTATTTTTGCTTTTGCTCTTCTGTTCCGAACTCTGAAATCGGGTACATCACCAAAGACGATTGCACACTCATAAACGACCGGTAGCCGGAATCCACCCGTTCTACTTCGCGGGCGATGAGTCCGTAGGCTGTGTAGCTGGCATCGGAGCCGCCATATTCTTCCGGGATGGTCACCCCAAGCAGCCCCATTTCTCCCATTTCTTTGGCGATATTCTGGTCAAAAAATTCCTCGGTATTTCCTTTGAGGGCGCGGGGCTCCAGCTTGGATTGAGCGTAATCGCGCGCGGTTTCCATGATGAGGCGGTCCTCCTCATTCAGTTCCGATTCAAAAAGAAAGGCGTCATCGGTATTAAACAGGTTCTTGGCCATATCGGGAGCTATTTAGTCTAAAAATTCTGTGTTGTTGGATAGTAAGAAAATTGCGGTAGTGGATAAAAGCATTTCTTGCCAGAAGTTGAAAATTTTAACTACTTATTATCAGCCAGTCGATATTTATAAATGATGGGTTCAGGCTTCAACTTTCTAGTCTAGATAGTACCGGTAGTACTATCTACTTATCATATTAGGGCTCTAAATTGGTGACTATTAATTTTTTGTTAAATGACTTTTTGATATTTAAGAAGTACATTAATTTTTAAACAGAAATAAAACGCTGTTTTTACTGTATAGGGGTTAACAAAATAGAGAATAAAATGATAGATAAACTATTTTTGGGGAAGATTTACATCGTCATCTTTTTGGTTGTAAATACGTTGGATTTCGCGGTAGGCCAATCCACAAGTCCAATTCAATTGGAATTAGATTATAGGTATGAGTTAGAGGAAGGCTTTTATCATTCCTTTTTGGAGTACGAAGAAGGAATGCTTTACTCTGTATGTCCAAATTTGCAAAGGATCTATTCTATTGATACCGAAGAAAGGGAGATCAACTTTTTTACTTTTAACCAAGGGCGAGGGCCAAACGAAGTATTTCGCGGTCCATTTGGAATCTCCATATCAAAGGATGAGCTTATTTTAGGAGATCTTGATTTACGAAGAATGATAACGATGTCTCATCGTGGTGAACCAAATGAAACAGTCCTTTTTGATAAGGGAAGTAATGTGGGAACTATTTATAACATTTCTGGTGAGGAGGAATTCTTAATCAAAGTACAGAATACAGCCTTGGGGATTCGCTATGTAAAGTATGATCCGAATACGAAAAAAGAGGAACTAAGATATAATTTACCGGAGAAGGATAGTAAAGCTTTTCGTTTTAGTGGTTTTGTTGCTTTAACTGATAAATATTTGGTACATATCAATACATATTACGGTGATATGATGGTATGGGAAAGAAATACCGGCTCATATTTAAAAACAATTCAGGTATTAAATCCGGGGAATCCCAAACCAATATCAGCAAGAATGGGAGAATTTGTTGGAAGCATTCCGCCACAAGATTTGGAAGAGAAATTTGTGAACATATCCGATAACCCCTTAGATCCCAACCGGGTTTTTCTAATTGTAGATAGTAAAAATGGGAAGTATCAAACTGAAACAGTCTATGAATATGATTTAGTAGAAGAAGAGATGGTGGGAAAGTACAAGTTAGATATCCCTGCTAAATTGATTCAAAATAGCGAGACGCATCTGTTTGTATACAGTGAAGCATCAGATGTCATCTACCAATATGAAATCAAAAAGATCCAGTGATTTCCACTTTTCGAATAGTCTCATTATAAAAAAAGCGCACAGCCCGAAAGCCATGCGCTTAAGTTATCCAACAACAAAGTCTAAAAAGTTATACCAGAGACTTCTTTAGCTCCCTTGCAATGATCAGGCGCTGAACTTCGGAAGTGCCTTCGCCAATGGTCATTAGCTTGGCATCCCGCAGAAAACGCTCTACATGATATTCTTTGGTATATCCGTAGCCGCCATGAATCTGAATAGCTTCCAGTGCGGCCTTAACGGATAGTTCGGAAGCAAACAGTTTGGCCATGGAGGCTTCTGAGGTGTAAGGCTTGCCTTGATCCTTTAGCGTGGCAGCGCGGAGGGTGAGAAGCCGGGCGGCATCAATTTCAGTGGCCATGTCTACCATCTTACCTTCCAAATACTGGAAATCACCGATGGCTTTACCAAATTGTTTACGCTCCATAGAGTATTTCAGGGATTCTTCCAGGGATCCACGGGCAATACCCACGGACAGCGCAGCAATTCCCACACGACCGCCGTCCAAGACTTTCATGGTGTCCACAAAACCCTGTCCTTCTTCACCCAACAGGTTTTCGGCCGGTACTTCCACATTTTCAAATACCACTTCCGTAGTGTCTGAAGAATTCATCCCCAGCTTATGCATACCCGGTCCGGGTTTCACACCGTCCCATTCACGTTCTACAATAAAAGCCGAGATACCCTTGGTTCCTTTGTCGGGATCGGTTTTGGCCAATACCACATACGTATCACCCACAGAACCTTGTGTAATGAAAATCTTGGAACCGTTTAATATATAATGGTCACCCTTTTTGATGGCGGTGGTTTTCATTCCGGAGGCGTCGCTGCCGGAACCGGGTTCGGTGAGGCACCAGGCCGCTAATTTTTTTCCGGAGGTAAGATCCGGCATGTACTGTAATTTTTGCTCATGAGAACCGGCCAGGGCAATATGTCCGGTGCCCAGGGAGGTATGGGAAGCAACAGTCAAAGCCAGGGAGGCGTCCCAGCGGGCAATTTCTTCGAGCGCGAGGCAGAAGCTGACTACGTCAAAGCCGCCACCACCATATTGCTCTTCATGATAGATGCCCAGCATTCCCAATTCTCCTAATTGATCCACAATCTCATGGGGGAATTCCTTACTGTTGTCTCTCTCCATAACCGTAGGCGCTACATTACGTTCTACGAATTCCTTGATGCTGTCACGAATCATTTTTTGATCTTCCGTGAGCTCAAAGGATAAACCTTTTTCTAAAACCTCATTCATAAATCTGAAATAATATCTGTTTGTATTTCACTATTGGAAACGCTTCCAAGATAACGGATTCTTTTTAAAATATCGTTCGGGATTGTGTAAAAAAATGAAGGTTGGTGGATAGTTGCTTGCCTCGCTGTTGACTGCCCTCCCTGCAAAATCAGCGAGCTGATTTTTCGGTCCCTCCATGAGGGACACAGGTTCATGGTTATTGATGTATATAAGCTAAAGATCAAAACATTTAAATTGGCAAGAACCTATCTCTCTATCGCCTGCTCCGAGCATTCGGAGGAGAGAGACCGGATTTGACTTTTAGCCATAATCCAGAGAGAGGGCAGTGGTGGATTGCAGTCCATATAGATGAATTGAGCTAATAGCAAACAGCGATAGTATAAGTGGACACTTGCACCATGCTAAATCGGAAGCCTTCTAAAATCAGTCACTATTTAATTTGATAAGCATTCACAAATACGCTAATATGCGGATATGCGAACATCTATTGACATACCCGACGATTTAATGAAGAAGGCCAAAATTAAGGCTGTAGAAGACGGCATCAGTTTCAAAGACTTGGTGATTCGTTCTCTGAGCAAAGAACTGGAGCTGAAGGATCCTACCTCTGAGGCTCCATGGGAAGAATTGAAAGGCAAGGGGTCGGCTTCCGGACTCACTTCCCGCCATTCCGGCTTTGATGGCTAAAAGGATAACCAAAAGGATTTATTTTGATTTTACTTGATACCCACGTGTGGTTGTGGTGGTTGCTGGATGAAGGTCCCCTGACCCACGAAGAACGCGAAACCCTTCATCGTCATGCAAAAAACAAAGAAACGGCTATTTCAGCAGCATCGGTATGGGAAGCGGAAATGTTAAACCGAAAAGGAGTGATTGAACTGTACCCGGATTTTAAAAGCTGGATTGAACTCGCTACCCGGGCTGATGTGTGCAAAGTGGTGCCTATTGATGAAAAAGTAGTGGCCGCACAGGATAAACTCCCCGAAGATTTTCCCGATGACCCCGCCGACCGGCTGATTGTTGCTACCGCTCTCCTGAATGAATATCCGCTGGCAACCAAAGATGAGGTATTACAAGACTTAGGATTTTAAGACGGTGTTAAGGTGTTTGAGTGTTACGGTGTTAGTGTTAATTAGGAAAAACTTTAACACTTTAACACCATAGCACTGTAAAACCATAACACCATCTATCCGAAGTTCCAGGTTACGCCTCGGCCAATTTCCGGATCGGGATAATTCCAGTCTACCGCTCCCTGGTCGCAAGCATACATGCAGGTGCCGCACTCGATGCAATCTTCTACCTGAAAATGCACCTGGTTGTTTTCATCCATGGTATAGCAATTGGCCGGACATACCCACGTCGTACATTTATGGGGGCACGTGGAGTTACAAATATCCGTATCCACCACAATATGGGGCTTAATCTCGGATTTGGATTGATTCCGGTAGCTTACCAACCCAAGGCGTTCTGTTAATTTGAGGTTTTTCATAGTTTTTCTGTTTAGTGAAAAGTGAAAAGGAAAAAGTGAAATTGAGTCCTTTTCACTTCCCGTAAGGGTAAATTTTTTGTATTTATTTATGAACTATAAACCAAATCGGGGGTACTTTGATCAAGCTAAATCATAAGAATTTAAATGTTTACAAAAAAAGTGTTCAATTAGTTGGTGAGATTTATCGGTTAACCGAAAGCTATCCTAAGTCAGAAACTTTTGGGTTAGCAAGTCAAATGCGACGTGCTTCTGTCTCTATTCCTTCAAATATTGCAGAAGGTTCTTCTCGAAAGTCCGACAAAGACAGAAAAAGATTTTACCGTATTTCCAGATCATCATTAGTAGAACTCGATACTCAAGTAGAAATTTCGATTAACCTCAATTATTTAAAAAACGATGAAATAAAGAAGCTGGAAAAATTGGCAAATGAAGTTTTCGCAATGCTATCAAATATGATTTGAGTGCCTTTTTACTTTTGCCTTTTCACCTTTCACTTACAAAGACTTTCCAGCTTTAAATCCTAATTTCACCAATTCCCAGAAAGAAGCATGCCGCTTCACTGCATCCTTCAGCATATCTTTGGATTTTGGCGTTGGTTCATTCTTGATGGTGAAGAACTGACGGCCAAAATCACAGATTAAATTTGGTACTTTCTGCTGCATAGTTTCTGTGTGAAGCAGGTGCACGGCATCCTGGAATCCGTTGATATCTTTCATCACATAGCTCTCATCCATCTTCTTGCGATAATCACTCAAAGTAGCCGAGCTGTAATCGTCCTTTTCTTTGGCTTTTACAATCGTTTCAGCTGCAAGGATGCCCGAGCGCATCGCATAATCCATACCCTGGATGGCTTTGCCGGCGTTCATTAACAAATTGGCAGATTCTCCAACCAGTAAGATACCTTCTTTGTACAATTCTTTGGGCATCACTCGCTTGTCACCTGAGGAAACTACGTGTGCGGAATATTCCACTACTTCACCGCCTTTAATGATATCGGCAATGGCAGGATGGGTCTTAAAGTGATTGAGTACATCATGCGGGCTTTTCTTCTTTTCGCGCATGTCTTTGATGCCCAGAACCAATCCCAGGGAAATGGTATCGCGGTTGGTGTACAAAAATCCACCGCCTTCTACGCCATCGGTGGCCCAGCCCACAAACTCGTTGCTCATCCCGCTTAGCTCGTTCAGCTGAAATTTTTGCTCCAGCACTTCCTGATCAAACCGAATGATTTCTTTGATGCCGGTGAGCATATGATCGGCCGGCACATAATCATCCTGCAAACCCACCTGACGTGTAAGCAGGTTGTTCACTCCTTCGGCAATAATTACGGAATCGGCGTGGAATTCGTCCTCGCCGGTGCGAATCCCAACGGCTTTGTCGTTTTCCATCAGTACTTCATCCACCTTAATATTAGTGGCGATGAAAGAATCCATAGCAAAATCAGAAGCATCAATCGCCTCCTGCACTTTACCGGAAAGCCAGTTATCAAACTTGGAACGAAGAACGACCACGCCGGAATAGGGTGGTTCATTAAAGTGAGAGGATTTAAAATCAAGCGTAAAAGCTGATTGCTCATCCATTAGCGTAAGCCGGCGATGGTTGATAAACCGTTCCCAGCCGCCGTCTTCCTCTTCCCAGTAATTTGGAACGAGCTTGGCAAGATCGCTCCCCCACAACACACCACCAGATACATTTTTGGATCCGGCAAATTCACCCCGCTCAATCAGCAGGAATTTCATGTTATTGCGGGCCAGGGTCATGGCTGCAGCCAATCCGGCTACGCCACCGCCAATTACGATACAATCAAACTTTTCGTCCATGAGGAAAATTTTGAATGTTGAATTATAAATGATGAATTGATTTCACACCTGTGTAAGAGATCAATTCAAAATTCAACATTTAGCATTTAAAATTAACTTTTGATTTTCTTGAGTTCTTCGATGAAAGGAGGGAGTACTTTGTAGAGGTCTCCAACCAGGCCATAATCGGCAATTTCGAAGATGGGGGCATCAGCATCTTTATTGATGGCTACAATCACTTTTGAATTGGCCATACCTGCCACGTGCTGTATCGCTCCCGAGATACCTACAGCAATATAGAGTTGTGGAGAAACTACTTTTCCGGTCTGACCAATCTGCAAGCTTGGGTCATATACGCCCGCTTCCGTTAAAGCCCTTGAAGCACCGATGCCGGCATTTAAAACTTCAGCCAGTTCGGAGATCAGTTTTTGGCCTTCTTCATCCTTCACTCCACGTCCGGCAGCTACAATGGCTTCGGCTTCGTTCAGGTCAATGGTATCGCCGGAAGCCGAGATGATTTCCTTGAGGGTGGCTTTGAGCTCGCCTTCATCCATGCTGAAGTCAACTTTTACCACTTCAGCTGAGGTTTCGTTCTCAACCAAATCATAAGAGCCGGAGCGGACTGAGACGATTACTTTATCGCCTTTGGCTTCGGTGTTGGAAATAATTTTGGCGGCCATCACCGGGCGTTTGGCTTTTACTCCACCTTCTGTCAATTCAAAAGAAGAAACATCCGGGAGTACGGCCGCATCCTGGTTCGCTGCTAAAGCGCCCAGAATATCTTTGGTGCCTTCGGTAGAGGCAAAAGCAAATACTGAGGGATTGGCCGTTTCCATCACATTGGATAAGGCCTTCAAAAGCGGCGTATTCATATGATTTTTGAAGATAGGATCTTCCACTACATACACTTTTGATGCTCCATATTTCTGGATGCCTTCCACAAAAGAAGAAGCATTGGCATCAATCACAACCGCTTCAACCGAATGTCCGCCTTGTTCGGCGAGTTGTTTACAGTGAGAGAGAACTTCTAAAGAGGAACGTTTAATTTTGCCGTCTGCAATGGCTATGTGGGTAAGAATAGTGCTCATGAGTAATTCCTTTCAGTCATAATTTTGAATTATGAATTCTAAATTTTGAATTGGATCACATATTCAAAATTCAAAATCCAACATTTCTAATTTCTTTTAAATAACATTTGCTTCAGTGTCCAGCAGCTGGGCTACTTCTTTAGCTATTTCATCCGGTTCGCCTTCAAACTTCTTGCCGGCTTCACGTTCTGGTTTCTCTTCATACCTCAAAACAGTGGTTTTGGCCGTAAGCTCGTCTTCATTCAATCCAAGAGCGGAAAGCTCCACTTGTTCCATCGGTTTGCGCTTGGACGCCATGATGCCCTTCAGGTTCGGGATACGCGGCTCATTCATGTCATTAGAGCAAGTGACAGCACATGGAGTAGGTAGTTCAAGCATTTCCTGTCCGGTATCACCTTGGCGCCTTACGATAAGTTTATCTTTCTCAGCTTCCAGTCCCACCGCGTTGGTGGCATAGGGAAGGTCTAGCAATTCCGCCACCATGCTTCCTGTCAGGCCTGCGTCCGTATCCTGAGATTGTTTGCCCAAAGAAAGTACATCGTACGATTTATCCTCAAAGAACTTGGCTAAAATTTTGGCATAAGAGCCGGAATCATATTCTTCATCACCTGAAGTAAGGATATGAGTTGCTTTATCTGCACCCATAGCTAAGGCTTTCCGGATCGTTTCAGATGCCTTGGAGGATCCAATGCAAACCACTTCTACTTCGCCGCCATGTGCTTCTTTAAGTACCAGGGCTTCTTCAACGGCGGAAGCATCATAAGCGTTTAGAATCTGGCGGTCGGAATCCTGTATCAATTGACCGTCTTTTATCTGTAGCGGTGCGTTTACATCGGGCACCATTTTTATACAAACGTAAAATTTCATTCGGGGGAATATTTAACTTCAAAATTTCAGTTATGGAACCGCTTTTTTGGGCGGCTAATATACAAAACCATCATGTAAATGTTTAGAAAAGCAGCAAGATTTAAGTCATAAGTTGCAAAAATACCCTCTCTTTTTATTGGGGTTGATGGAATCGAAAACTTGAACAAAATTCACAAGTAATACAACGTCTTATTTATGTGCATTAAAAGAGAACAGTGAGTCTTTGATTACGACTAATTTGAACAAAATTAGGTGAGAATTTTGCCTTGATTGGATAATATTATTTCTCACATAAGAAAAATGAAGAGGTGGTAGGCGGGAATTCATAATTCGTTGAACTGTAGTTGTTTAAATATTTTTTAGATCAACTTATCTTCGTATAATAGTAGATAGTTGTTGGAATTTGCATGGAAATAAGAGCAAAAATATGGGATTTTCATCCTTTTTTAGATCTTCTGGAAACAGCATAGATAACAGTTTCCTTTTTGATAAGTTATTGGATACCACTTCTGATCTAATCTATTTCAAAGACACTGATAGCAGATTTATCAAAGCCAGCATGCAATTGGCAAAACGGCTTGGCGCATCAAGGATGGAAGAATTAATTGGGAAAACCGATTTTGACTTTTTTTCGGAAGAGCATGCCCGTCAGGCTTATGAGGACGAGCAACAGATTATGGAAACCAGGGTTCCAAAGATTGGAATCATTGAGAAGGAAACTTTCACGGACGGCAGGGTTTTATGGTCTTCAACCTCCAAATTTCCATTGGTTGATGAAAGTGAAAAAGTAATCGGCACTTTTGGGATATCACGCGATATCACAGCTCGCAAACAAGCAGAGGATAAACTCAAAAAGAGTAAAAAACAGCTTCAAAATTCTTTAAAAGAGAAAGAGGTATTGCTTGCGGAAGTCCATCACCGGGTAAAAAATAATCTTGCTGTTATATCAGGAATGTTAGAACTGCAACGCGACCATGCCAACAATACAGATACGGGCCTGGAAATGATATCCACCATGCAATCGCGAATCTTGTCTATCGCAAATGTGCACGAGCTGCTCTATAAAACCGAGAATTTTGCTGAGATTAATATCAGGGATTTGGTAGTGCAGTTGTGTGAGGATATATGCCATAGCTACCAAAGCGATGTGAAAACGGTAAGTTTTGAGATCGATGTAGATAGAATCATATTAACCCCTAATCGTGCAGTGCCTTTCAGCTTGTTAATGAATGAATTGATACAAAATTCCTATAATCATGCCTTTACAGGAAAGAAAGAAGGAGAGATCTCCATTGTAGTAAAAAGAACCAATGGAGAAGTAGAGGTGGTTTACAGTGATAATGGCAAGGGCATGTCAGAAAGCTTCGAGGAGGTTATTGAAAAGTCCAACTCACTGGGGCTTACACTGATCAAAACACTGAGTAAGCAGATTGAGGCCTATGCTATTCATTCAAGCAATAGTCATGGTTTTAGCTACCGCTTTCGCTTTCGTAATCCTTCTCATTGAATTATAGTTGACACTATGTAATCTGCCGGGTCGTAAATAAATTTAATTCTGCAAACGATCGTATTCGGTGAGATGTCCCTGGTCGGTTTGGCGTAAAATATCATAAGCCTCAAGGCGTATTTGTGTGGGGGCATCGGTGAATGCGGCAGTGATTTCGCGATATTTTGTATCAAAGAAAACATCAAACAAGAGGTTACTGGTGGAGCGTCTTTTTGCTTCCTGAATAGAAGCCAGGGCATCCAGGATATTTTGTCGGGCCTCTTCGGGATTATTTATAAATTTATCCAGACCATGCCGGTGATATTGGTAGATAGCCGATCGTAAGGAGCGATAACTTGGAGATACCAAATCAGTGACCAGCATATTTCGGTTTCGGCGGTTATTGGTACTGCGCGACCATCCGATAGAGTTCGCTGATTCAGCCAGGTTCAGGATATTCTGTGCTTGCACATAATACTCTTCCCCGCCAAATTCCGAAAAGGTATCAAAATCCATGCCCAGCATGATGTAGCTGAAAAAGTCGATGTAGCCCGTTAAATCATCAAATTGCATTTCATCGTGAATCAGGCTTTTGCCTTCGGGATAGCTAAACTGCCAGGTATCATCACTGATGAGCACAGAGGTAGTTTGTGCCGTGGTGTTATAGATAGGGCGTTGTACCTGGAAAACTGTTTCTGCGGAAAAGATGAAATCAGAGGTACCACTGTTTATAACAATCTGAATACGGCAATTTAGTCGTTCGTGCTCCAGAAATTCCTGATCAGACCATTCGTAATCATTGATGTATGCCTCCAAATTGGTTTCCAGGTCCTCCAGGTGATCAAAGGAAGAACCTTCCAGCTGGTCGGTGTTCAGGGTCACATCACAATTAAATTCCTGTGCCCACGAGCCTTGTGGAATTAAACCAAAAAAGAATGCACATAAAATAATGTGCTTTATTACATTAAAAGTGTTTTTCGGATGTATCATAACGGGGATTTTAATAAGGTACTAATGATACGAATACGCATAGTTCTATATAAAATTTCTTTCCTTTTATTTTTGGGGATGATAGTAAGGCCTGCCAACGCTCAATTGACCATCGGGGCCAGAGCATTGGGAATGGGACAGGCTGGTACCGGTATGCCGGCTGACCACTGGGCGCTGTTTAACAACCCAGCCCTTGCCACTAACGCAGAAAAAGCCGTTGGATTTTATGGAATCCGAAATTATGGTTTCCCGGAGCTTACCGACCTTGCTGCAGCCGGTAGTTTACCTACCAGATATGGCACGGCACTCTTGGGTATCCATCGCTATGGCGATGAGCTATTCAATAAAACAAGGGCCAGGCTTGGATACAAAAATGAATGGAGAAACCTGCATGCCGGAATAGTGCTTAATTACAGCCATATTGCCTTTGGCGGCGATTATGGAAGCGGTGGTGCCCTGGGTGTTGACCTTGGCATTGCAGCAGAGCTAACGGATGGACTTTGGCTTGGGGCACGCTCCATCAATATCAACCGTCCAAAATATCAGGGTATCCGGGAAGATTTATACCGTGATATGGCCTTGGGGCTTTCCTATCAGTTAAATGAGCGAGCCTTGTTCGCCCTGGATACTGTTAAAGATGTTCGCTACCCAGTTTCCTATCGCGGAGGAGTGGAAATTTTAGTAATTGAATCCCTGAAAGGCAGGGTAGGTGTTTCTACCAAACCAATGACCTATTCTTTTGGTTTCGGATACTCAGCCTTACGCTGGCAGATAAACATGGTGGTACAAAGGCATCAGTTACTGGGATTGAGTCCTGGTCTGGATCTTGTCACCTTCTTTTAATCATGAGGGGGCTATCACGCATATTACTATACTTTATGCTGCTTTTTGGGGCAGTGCCAATTTTGTGTATGGCTCAAGACACTACTTCGGTAGAAGAGCAGTTAGAAGCAGCATTTGAAGAGTTAGATACCGAGGATGCTGAAGACGCAGGAGAACAACTTACCCAGTTTCTGGAAGATTTAGCTGCTAATCCAGTCAACATCAATCAGGCAGGACTGGACGATTTTTTGCAGGTGCCGGGCATCAATTTAAAAATTGCTCGTGGTATTCTGGATTACCGGCAATCAAAGCCATTTGAGACGCTTGATGAATTGTTGGAAGTGCCGGGCATCGGGCAGGCAACCTACCGGCGTATGCAGCCTTATGTAAGTGTTGGAGGCACAGGGTCACGGTTTAGAGACATGTATATGAGGCCGGAATATTGGTTGGCCGGTCGCAAAGTGGATGTTTTTTCCAGGTATCAGCAAAATCTGGAAACCCGTGAAGGATTCAAAAGATCTGACTCTCTGGGTGGTTATGCAGGCAATGCCATGAAATACTATCAGCGGTTTCGGATGACATCCAATCATCTTTCCTTAAATCTTACGCAAGAAAAGGATGCTGGGGAGCCTTTGAGTGCCCGTACCGGCTTTGATTTTAACTCAGCCCATATTGCTCTTTCTGATGTGGGAAATCTCAATACGATGGTATTGGGAGATTACAGCCTCAGCTTTGGGCAGGGGTTGGTGCTGTGGACGGGCGGTGCTTTTGGTAAAGGTCGCGAGGTAACGGGAACCATCAGCAAAAACGAGCGCGGTATCAAACCGTATTCATCAGCACAGGAAACCAATTATTTTAGGGGAGCGGCGGTGAGTTATGGTCAGGAAATTGAGCTAACAACCTTCTACTCATACAGACCAAGGACAGCTTCAATTATTAATGGTGATACAACAAGGTTTCCTTCTTCATCGGGCTTGCATCGAACAGCCAACGAGAGGGCCCGGAAAAACAATATCGATCAAACCACTTGGGGCGGGAGAGTCCGCTGGGATTCGCCCCTTGGATTGATTGGCGCCACCGGATACGTCAATAATTTCAGTCATTATATTGCAAAAGGTTCCAGTAAGAGTAATCTGTTCGATTATGAAGGAAAAGAACATTCCGTAGTCGGCATTGATTACCGGGGTTTGTTGGGGAATGCATTTATATTTAGTGAATGGGCGCGCAGCCAAAACGGAGGGTACGGAGGGATTGCCGGTGTTGAAACTCCTGTAAGAGATAACACAGATTTGGCGTTTGCTTACAGAAAGTACAGTAAAGACTTTCAATCGTTTCTGGGAACAGGTTTTGGAGAAAGCTCCTCATCTCCCCAAAACGAAGAGGGTTTTTATATAGGTTTGAGGCACAGTGTTTCCAGAAAAATCACCCTAAGTACCTATTTTGACCAATACTATTTTGCAGCTCCCCGGTTTGGAACCACGCAGGCCACCGGTGGTATGGACCTGCTTGGCTTGGCTGAAATATTTTTCAATGATCGGATCAATGGTTATTTGCTAATGCGTTCGGAGGTAAGGGATGATGAGTTTGTTATGATAGAATCCAGCGGTCAGGAAAAACTAAAGTTAGGATCTGAGAAAAGGAATAGTATCAGAGGGCATCTTGAATACCAGCTAAGTTCAAGAGTACGGCTGCGCACAAGAATGGAGGTTGTACAAAACCGGGAGGCCGGCGAGGACTGGGAAACGGGCTTTCTGATGTATCAGGATGTGCGCCTGATACCATCAACTAAGCTCCGAATAGATGGCAGAGTTACCTTGTTCGATACGGAAAGTTTTAATACCCGGGTATATCAGTTTGAAAGTGACCTTTTGTATGTACTATCCAATACAGTGCTATATAATCAAGGTCAAAGAGCTTATTTAACGGTCAAATACGAGCCAGTGGATTACATGGATATCTGGTTTAAGTACGGTATTACTATCTTTGAAAACACCCAGGTATTGGGCAGCGGTCTGAGTGAGGTAAGAGGGGATGTTAGAAATTCATTAGGTTTGCAGGTACGCCTTCAATTCTAAGTTAATAAATCATATACTTAGCTTGGTTAATTAGTTAAACATTAGGTACACCTAAAAACGAGTTTACGATATTTTTAAAGAGTTGACAACATGACCGTAGCAGGCTGGTTTGTACTTTCAATTATCATTTTTTGCCTGATTACGTTGATTACAACCTCGGTTTCAGTGGATATTGTCCTATTTTCGGGGCTGGCGATTATATTTGTTTCAGGTATTCTCCCTGCCGACCAGGCATTATCAGGATTTTCCAATGAGGGAATGTTAACAGTGGGAGCTTTATATATAGTTGCCGCAGGGCTGAAAGAAACCGGGGCCATACAATTCATGGTTCAACGGGTTATGGGGAACGCACGTACAGTTAAGAAAGCTCAACTCAGAGTGATGGGACCAGTGATGGTAATGAGTGCATTTTTGAATAATACGCCTATTGTAGCATCCTTCATTCCTGCAATGGAACGCTGGAGCAGGATTTCACAGATTCCTGTGTCTAAGATACTCATTCCATTGAGTTACGCAGCAATTTTGGGAGGTACTACCACACTAATTGGTACCAGTACTAATTTGATTATTAATGGGTTGATGATTCAGGAAGCGAGTACTCAAACCTTAGGCATTTTTGAGCCGGCCTACATAGGTATCCCTTGTGCTATTGCCGGATTTCTATATCTATTGGTTTTTGGTGACAAACTGTTGCCGGAGCGTGGCTCAAGTATGGATACTTTTCAGGATCCCAGGGAGTATACGATTGAGATGATTATTCCAAAGAGTAGTCCTTTAGCAGAACAAACCATAGAAGATGCAGGGCTAAGAAACCTGCCAGGGTTATTTTTGATTGAGATACAGCGCAATGGCCGGGCTATTCCAGCAGTAGGCCCTTATGAACATCTCAAAGAAGACGACCGCCTTATTTTTACGGGGATTGTGGATTCCATTATTGACCTTCAGCAAATATCGGGGCTGGTACCGGCAACCAACCAGGTGTTTAAATTGAATGCTCCTCGTAATGAAAGAACCATGATAGAGGCTGTGGTATCGCGTTCTAATCCCTTGATTGGCCAAACTATTAAAGAAGGAAATTTTCGTTACCGGTACGATGCGGTTGTGTTAGCCGTATCAAGGAATGGGGAGCGTATTGATGAAAAAATCGGGGACATCACTCTTAAAAGCGGGGATGTGTTGTTATTGGAAGCTCTCCCCAATTTTGTAGATAAGTACCGAAATTCCAGTGACTATTTCCTGGTAAGTCCTATTGAAGACTCTTCTCCCATTACCTACAATAAAGCATGGATTGCAGCTTTGGCGGTAGTGGTGATGGTAGGATTGGCAGCATCGGGGATTTTAAGTATGCTTCAGGCTGCGATTGTGGCAGGAGGGCTCTTGTTAGTTACAAAATCATTCCGGTATTCCTCTGCATTAGAAAGTGTGGATTGGCGCGTTTTAATTGCTATCGCTTCTGCGCTGGGACTTGGTAGTGCCCTTGAGTATACAGGTGCAGCAGAACATCTGGCCACTAATTTATTTGCTTTTGCAGGAGACAACCCGACACTGGCATTATTTCTTACCTATTTGGCCACTTGGTTGCTAACAGAGATGATTACCAACAATGCTGCCGCTGTATTGATATTTCCGATTGCATTATCCTTGGCACAATCACTTGGGGTTAGCTTTATGCCTTTTGCTATGGTGATGATTATAGCGGCTTCCTCAAGTTTTTCAACACCCATAGGCTATCAAACAAACTTAATGGTTTATGGCCCCGGGGGCTATAAATTCACGGATTTTTTAAAAATTGGACTGCCGTTGAATTTGATCATCGCGGCTGTCGCTGTATCTTTAATACCTTATATTTGGAACTTTTAAAACAACAGGTGGATGCTCAATCAAGTCATTAAAACCGCAGAAGAAGCGGGTAAGAAAATACTGGAATTTTACGAAACAGACGTGGAGGTTATCACCAAAGAGGATGACTCGCCCTTAACCAAAGCTGATCTGGCTGCACACCATATTATTGTGGATGCCTTGAAGGAGATGGATCCGGAAACCCCTGTAATTTCAGAAGAGTCGGGTGTGCCTGACTATGAGGAAAGAAAACAGTGGAATCGTTTTTGGCTGGTTGATCCTCTGGACGGAACCAAAGAGTTTATAAAGAAGAATGGGGAGTTTACCGTTAATATTGCTTTGATTGAAGAAGGTAAACCCATCTTGGGCGTAGTCTACGTTCCGGCTTTTGAGGTTTTATACTATGCTGAGGAAAGCATCGGTTCATTCAAGCGTACGAAAGAAGGGAATCCGGTAAAACTGGAAACCAGTATGTTTGAAGCACCCGGCAAAGCCAGTATTGTGGTAAGCCGCTCGCACGGGGATGATACGACGGTAGAGAAACTAAATTCCATTGGCATTGAAGTAAAAGAAGAAGTGCCGTCAGGAAGTTCTATCAAGTTTTGCCTGGTAGCTGAAGGTAAAGCAGATCTTTATCCTCGTCTTGGTCCTACCATGGAATGGGATACCGCTGCAGCTGATGCTATATACAGATATTCATCAGAAAACGGCGAAAAATATTCACCACTGGTTTACAACAAAGAAAACCTTAAAAACCCTTATTTTCTACTGGGTTTGAACAAAGAAGTCAATATTGAGGATTGGTAGTTAAAGGCTGATCTCTTTCAAATAAATTTTTACTAATACAGATCGATCACATTAAAATGACAAAAGAAAAAACTCAATCACACCTAAAGGAATTAGAAGACGAAGGGATCTATGTGATGCGGGAGGTGGCGGCGCAGTTTGACCGCCCGGTGCTGCTGTTTTCGGGGGGTAAGGACTCGATAGTGATGTTCCACCTGGCGCTGAAGGCGTTTCACCCGGGCAAGATCCCGTTTCCGCTGATGCACATTGATACGGGGCATAACTTTCCGGAGACCATCGAATTCCGGGACCACCTGGTAGAGAAGCATGGAGTGGAACTGATTGTGGGGAGCGTGCAGGAGTCGATTGACAAGGGGCGCGTGGAAGAGGAGACCGGCCCGGACGCCTCGCGCAATGCCCTGCAGACGACGACGCTGCTGGATACGCTGAAAGAACATAAAGTGGACGCGGCCCTGGGGGGCGGACGCCGCGATGAGGAGAAAGCGCGGGCGAAAGAACGCTTTTTCTCCCACCGGGACGTATTCGGCCAGTGGGACCCGAAGAACCAGCGCCCGGAGCTGTGGAACCTGTTTAACGGACGCAAGAAGCCCGGGGAAAACTTCCGGGTGTTCCCGATCAGTAACTGGACGGAGATGGACGTGTGGCAGTATATTGCCCAGGAAGAGATTGAGATCCCAAGCCTGTACTTTGCCCACGAGCGGGAGGTATTTGACCGGCGCGGAGTGTGGCTGGCCGACACGGAGTTTGTCAACCGCATGGACGATGAGGAGCTGGAGACGCGCACGGTGCGCTTCCGCACCATTGGCGATGCGACCTGCACCGGAGCGGTGGAGTCGGAGGCGTCGAACCTGGAGGAGATCATCCAGGAGGTAGCGGCCGCGCGGCAGACCGAACGGGGCAACCGCCACGACGACAAGCGCAGCGAGACGGCCATGGAAGACCGCAAGCGCCAGGGCTACTTTTAGTCTCCACACCAACCGGCGAACACTCAACATCGAATAACGAACTTTTTTATCACGCAATAGCATGAGCGATACAAACGGACAAACCAACAACCCAAACACCGACAACAAATACCTGGACATGGACCTGCTGCGCTTTACGACGGCAGGGAGTGTGGATGACGGGAAGAGTACGCTGATCGGGCGGCTGTTCTACGACTCCAAATCCATTTTTGAAGACCAGATGGAAGCCATCGAGCAGTCCAGTAAATCCAGCGGGGAAGAAGACGTGAACCTGGCGCTGCTGACCGACGGGCTGAAAGCCGAGCGCGAGCAGAAGATCACCATTGACGTGGCCTACCGCTACTTTGCCACCCCGAAACGAAAATTTATTATTGCCGACACGCCCGGCCACACCCAGTACACCCGCAACATGGTGACGGGGGCCTCGACGGCCGACCTGGCCGTGATCCTGGTGGACGCCTCGAAGGGACTGCTGACGCAGTCGCGGCGCCACGCCTTTATCTCCTCGCTGCTGCGCATCCCGCACCTGGTGGTGGCGGTCAATAAGATGGACCTGGTGGACTACGACGAGAAGGTATTCAACGAGATCGTGAGCGAGTTTCGGGCCTTTGCCAAGAAACTGAACATCACCGACGTAACCTACATCCCGATCTCGGCCCTGAAGGGCGACAATGTGGTGAGCAAGAGCGAGAACACGCCGTGGTACAACGGCTCGTCGCTGCTGCACCACCTGGAGAATGTGAAAGTGGACGCCGATGAGAACGTGGTGGACTTCCGCTTCCCGGTGCAGTATGTGATCCGCCCGCACCAGAACTTCCGGGGCTTCTCCGGTCGCATCGCCTCCGGGCACATCCGCCCCGGTGATGAGATTAAGGTGCTCCCCTCGGGGCTGACCTCCAAGGTGAAGGAAGTGGTGACGCGCGAGGGGAACCTCGAGATCGCTTATCCCGGAGATTCGGTGACGCTGACAACCGAAGACGAAATTGACATCTCCCGCGGGGACATGATTGTGCGTAAGGACAACGTGCCGACGGTGCGCAATAACTTTGAGGCCTACGTGTGCTGGATGAACGAGAAGCCGCTGGAGCCGGGCAAGCAGTACGTGCTGCAGCACACCACACGGACCACGCAGGTGTTTGCCGAGGAGATTGTCTACCGGATGAACGTGGACAGCCTCAACCGGGAAGAGGCGGGGAGCCTGGAGCTCAACGAAATCGGGCGGGTGAAGCTGACGACCAGCCAGCCGCTGTTTTTTGACGCCTACCAGATCAACAAGAAGACCGGGAGCTTCATCATCATCGACCCGACCACGAACGTGACGGTGGGCGCGGGGATGATGCGGGCCGGCTCGACGGTATCGAAAGAAGAAGAAACTAACAACTCAGAACTAAGCACTCAACACTCCCCTAACGTGGTGTGGGAAGACTGGAACATTCCGCGCGAAGAGCGCGAGAAGCGCCACGGGCACAAGGCTCAGCTCATCTGGCTGACGGGGATCTCCGGGGCGGGCAAGAGCACGATAGCGCGGGCGGCCGAGCAGAAACTCTGGGAGCAAGGCAAGCAGACGATGCTGCTCGACGGCGACCAGGTGCGCCATGGGCTTAACGGCGACCTGGGCTTTAGCCCGGCCGACCGTACGGAGAACATCCGCCGGGTAGGCCAGCTGAGCCGGCTGTTTTATGAGCACGGCAACATTGTGCTGTGCACCTTTGTCTCGCCCTTCGCGAAAGACCGCGAGGCGGTGAAAGCCTTATTCCCGGAGGGAGCCTTTAAGGAAGTACACATTACCTGCGCCCCCGAAACGGCACAGGAGCGCGACCCGAAAGGCCTCTACAAGAAAGCCGAGGAGGGTGAAATCACCGGGCTGACCGGCTTTGATGCGGCCCACCAGGCCCCCGAAGACCCGGCCCTGACCATCAACACCGACGAGGTGTCGGTAGAAGAGGCCGTGAAGCAAATCCTCGAGCTTATTGGGCAAGGGGAAGCCTGAGGTTAATTTTAAATCGTTTTAAATCAAGCCGAAGGAAAAACTCTCCTTCGGTTTTTTTTTAGTTTTTATTTGGCCATCAAAGTTCAGCCTTGTAATCACTTTTATACTAATATTAGCTTGAGTTCGATATAAAATATGTCATTGCTGTACCTGGTAGGTATCTTGATGACAAGCCTGAAGATAGACTCCGGGGCTCCGACAACAGGAACATCAAGCTTCGCTCCGAAGGAAAAAGGGGGGGAGTAATTTTAACAGAAGCTTTGGCAGTCCATCCAAAAAAACAGAGCTGGCCAACCCTGGGCTACACTTTTATATCAGCAAGTTTAAAAATATTATGAGGGACTAAATAGGGATCAGAATGTATAGGTTAACCTAAACCTGTGCGTGATATGTAGCATGTTATTTACATAAATGTAGCTAACCCTCTACCCACTAATTTTTCAGCAAACACAAGACCAAAAAAGCCCGCTAACGTAAATCAGCGGGCTTTTCAATGGAATGGTAAAAGTTAAATTCAAGAAGAGAAGTGTTGCTTATAATGCAGCTTTTTCTTCCTCGTAATAATCTTTGTATGCTCGTTTGTAATAATAGTAATTAGTGTAATAATCACTACTTCTCTTAGGATCAAATGCATTAAGTACCAGCCCAACAATATTGGCGTTAAGGTGCTTAAGACCATCCAAAGTAAAATCGAGTTCCTTTTTAGAGGTTAGTCCAAAGCGGGCCACAACGATAATTCCATCCGTGAGGCGCAGAAGAGAGGCTGAGTCAGATATAATCCCATAAGGAGCAGTATCAAGAATAATGTGATCGTACTTGTCCTTAAGTTTGTCAATAACCGTTTTCAAGCGTTGGCTATCCAACACACTTGCAGGCTCGGGGGTTTTCTTACCGGCGCAAATTACATCAACATTAGGAGCGATGGTCTCTTTGATGCAATTATCAAAGCCTGCAGTTTCGAAAAGAAGTTCAACCAAACCAGGCTCTCTGTTTTCACCAAAAACTTTATGCATGGTAGGTCGTCTTAAGTCAAGATCTACTACCAGTACGCTTTTTTCAGCTTCCGCAAAGGTAACGGCAAGGTTAGCGGCTATGGTACTCTTTCCTTCACCTTTTGCCGAACTTGAAACCATCAACACTTTGTAGTCTTTATCCGGATCGGAATAAACCGTGTTGATTCTTAACCTTCTATATGCCTCAGAAATAGGGGAGATATGATCAAGGAAGGTCAGTAATTGATTAGAAACGGATTTACCCTGAATCAGTTGTTTACCGTCAGGATCTAAAGAGTCAATGATCTTAAAATCAGGGATATTGCCAAGGAACGGTACGTTGTATTTTTTGAGAAAGTCAGATGATTTGATACTGTCATCCAGCGCTTCGCGGATAAAAATAAATCCAGCTCCTAAGATCCCACCTAATAAGAAACCAATCAGAACCCAAAGCTTTTTTTGAGGTTTGATAGGGTTTTTGGGAACTACAGCGTAGTCGAGTGGACGCCCTAAGCCAAATTGGGTACGTTCCCAAAGATTCATTTCAGCAAACTGATTAGAAACCAGTAAATAAAGTTCTTCGTTTATTTTCACATCTCTCTTAAGACGTGCCAGTTCAATAATGTCTTCCGGTAGTTCCTCAAACCGTTCATTAAAAGAAGCTATACGTTCATCTAAAGCTTCTATTTGTGTTTCATATTGTGATCTTTCAACCCTGAGTTGAATTAACTTTTCATTAATATCAATGATTTTTTGGCCAATATTACCTGTTTCACTTCCTAAAAAGCTAAGAGCTAAGCTAGATTTGGAATCGATCAAGTTTTCAGCAATTGATCGAATCTGACTTTGAACACGATTAATTTGCTGATCAATTTTTTTGAGTTCAGGATGGTCGGGATTGTCCTCTAATTCTGGATTATTAGCAAGCAAGAGTAATTTTTCAGTCTCAAGCTCTGCTAAAGCAAACTGGAAGTTTGTCAACCTTGGGGTTACACTTTCTGAAAACTGGTCGGCTAAACCTGGTTTAATTTCGTCGAGCTGACTTTCATAAGTCTCAATAGCAGAATTAACGGCGACATATTGTACCCGTATTTCTTGCTTTTTTGTCTCAAGAGTAGTGATAGTGTTTATGAGTTGCTGTGTTTGTGCGTCTGTTGCTATTAGCATAGACTCATCCATAAACTGCTCGAGCTCATTTTCAGTTTGTTCTAGCTGATCTTCAATATTTTCTCTTTCACCCCTTAGAAAGCTTAACGCAGAGGTAGCCATAGCTCTATTCTGCTCTGTAGAAAGCTGAGAGTAAGTATCCATAACTAAATTGGTTACGAAAGCTGCTTCTTCTGGTAGAGGGCTCTCAAAACCTATTCGAACAATGTCAGTTTCTTGATCTACTTGAACAGCGCTTAAATTATCTCTAATTCTTTGGGCCACAGTATCAATACTGGTGGTAGTTGAATCTTCAGGATATGCTCTCCACAATACTGGGTATTTAAATCCAGCTTCTGACAACTCTTTTGACATAAGGCTGTCGGCTACATCTTCACTCAGTGTTCTGGATTTAATAATTTGAAGTTCGTTGGCAATGGTACTACCCACACCGATACCATAGGTTGTGGTTAAGAGATTAGAGAGGTCTGAACCAGCATAAGAATACCGATTTTTGCTTTCACTAATAAATAGTGTACCATCACTTTTATAAATGGGTATTTGACTTATAGCAAGAATAGCAGCTAATACTGAAAAAACACCCACAAAGAGGATCAATGTCCATTTGTTGCGTAAAAGGGTGCCAAATAATTTGAAGAGATCTATTTCATCATCATCTTCAGTGTTGTTTCCGAAAGAATTGTTTCCGAATGTACCCAGACTTCCATTACCGTTGGCATGGAATCCATTTTGACCATTTCCATAGGGATGGTGGTGATTATTGGAGAATGAACTCATAAATTTATCGCTTTTTTCCTTGACGAAATTAATTTAACAAATTAATAGCAAAAACTTATACCTGCTGAAACCAAATTAACTTGAAAGTAAATGAATTTATGCGAAAAGCAGATTTAATTAAAAAATTCTATTATTTACAGCAGGTTAAAAGAATTCAAGATATTAATTTAAATTACCTAAAAGAAGGTTTAAGTTCATACTTAAATTAAAATTCTAAGCTTTTTAAGCCAGATAGCTATATAAGTGAGTAGAATCGCGATTTTATCTGATATACATGGAAATATGCCTGCATTGAAGGCAGTTCTTAAAGCTCTTGATGAGAAAAATCCAGAAGTTTGGATCTGCTTGGGAGATTTGGTAGGATATGGCCCTCATCCTGATGAGTGCATAAATGAAATAAGAAAACGAGATTTTATTTGTGTGAAGGGTAATCACGATGCGGGAATTACCGGTGAGCTATCTAAAGAAGTTTTTAGGCAACCTAACAGAAAGGTGATTGATCTTTCAGAAGACATAGTATCTGAGGAGCAAAAAAAATGGGTACGGGATTTACCACTAATCGCTACTAATACAGAAGGTGATACAAAATGGATAGCTGCTCATGCATCCCCGGTAAATCCATCCAAATGGGAATATTTGGAGAGCGCCTTTAAAATGCGCCCTATGCTTGCCGAATTAGAACAGCAGTTTTGTTTCATTGGACATACCCATCGTCCTGCTTTAGTCTCGGAACAAATTGGAATTAATAAATTTCAACCAGGTCTGAAGTATTTTATAAATCCCGGTAGCGTAGGGCAATCAAGAGACGGTGATTATCGGGCTTCTTGCGCATTTTTAGATACCGAGAAAGGTATCTACGAAAATATAAGAGTAGAATATGAGATGGAAGGTGTATTGTCTGATTTGCAAAGTCTTGGATTTTCCAGAAGAGAGGCAGAGTATTTGTTGAAAGTATAAAGCAATTCTTCTGAGAAGCTTATTTTGTAAACCTTTTAAGGAACAAAGAGATTAAAATTTAATAACTGTAGTTTGAAGTTGTATTTTTTCTATTTTTCTAAGTATAAATCATTAAATATTATAAGTGATATGAAAGCAATTTACGGCCTGGTTTTGGTCATCTTTTTATCAATGGGGGTAGAGCTTGCTCAAGCTCAGTATAGGCAAACACCAATGTCTCAACAGTTTAGGTTAGGAGAGCGCATAATACGTATAGCTGAACCGGGAGAATTGGCTGATTCGGTCAATGTCTGGGGAGATGTGGGAAGCTCAGGCCGCTATTTGGTTCCAAAAGGAACTACGCTGCCACTTTTATTATCCTACAGCTTTGGTCCACAAACACTCCGTGATGGACAAACAAACCTCGATTGGTCCAAGATGCGGGTAGAAATCAACATTCAGGAATTTAATCAGGATCAAGAACTGGTAGAAATAAAAAAATTCGAGTATCACTTTGAGGAACCCTTCCCTGATGGAATGTATACATTTGAATTAGAAAATAACCATACGGTGACGGTCAGGGTTAAACGCCGTCCTTCATTCAGGGATTACTTGGGAGTATTTGCATCGAGTGTTTCTGCTATTGTGTCAACAGTGTTGCTGATTGATAGACTTAAAAACGGTGCTAATTAATTAAACCCAACTATTACTGTAATTTGAACCTAATTTAAATTACAGCTGTTTCCCAATCTCAATAATATCCCCCAGAACACCGGCAGCCGTTACATTACGGCCCGCTCCGGGACCTTGAATGGTAATGGGGGAATCTGCATATCTCTTGGTATATATTTGCAAAAGGTTGTCGGTTCCTTTTAGGCCAGCCAGTGGTGAATCAGCTTTAACTTCTTCCACGCCTACTTTAATTCCATCAGGACTGAAAGTGCCGGTGTAACGTAACTTGCGGTTATTTACCATAGCCTGGGCATTTCTGCTTTTCCAATGGCCATCATAGTCAGGTAAATGTTTGAGGAACTCATCTGTAGAAAGTGTAATGAGTTTTTCAGGCACCAGGGTATCTACTCTTATATCATCGCGCTCAAAAGTGTATCCGCTGGTTCGTGCAAGTATCAAGAATTTCCGTGCCACGTCTTCTCCTGAAAGGTCATCCCTGGGATCGGGTTCTGAATAGCCCTGTTGCTTGGCTTTATGTACGGCCTCACTGAAAGAAACTCCGTTTTGAAGTTGGGTAAACAAATAAGTCATAGTTCCGGAAGCAACGCCGGTGATTTTTGTGATCTCATCCCCGGTATTAAGCAAAGTATTCAGGGTGCTCACAATCGGCAAACCAGCTCCAACGGCTGTCTCGTAATGGTAATGGGTGCCGTTCTGAGTTGCTTTCAACAGTTTGTTGAAATACTCCTGTTCAAAAGTGTTGGCCCGTTTACTGGGAGTCGCAATATGTATGCCATTTGTCAATAGTTGGTAGTAGGCACGTGCTACGTTAGCACTGCCCGTAGCGTCCACAAACACCGGATTTTCATACTTTTGGTCAATTAGGCGTGCGGGAATGGTATCCCAGTTAGTTTTTTCTCCATCCTTTTTCAGCATTTTCGAATCAAGCATATCGATATCGGGATTCCACAATGTGAAGGAGCTATTGCATACTCCGATAATTTCCAGTTCAAAAGCACTGGAATTCAATTGGTTAATTTGGCGAACTAAAGTGCCGCCTACTGCTCCGATACCCGCAATGAAAACGGAGAGTTTCTTCTTTTGGGAAATGGGCAGTATATGAGGTGCTGAGCTTGTTTTTTTCAAACCGTAATTCAGGATTTTATTTTAGTGAGTGAGTGGTAAAAGTTATTGAGTTCAACATTTAGTTGATCAAATTCGATCAGAAAAGCATCGTGGCCGTAAGGCGATTCAAGCTCGGCCAACCGGCTGTTGGGAATGAGCTGGGCGAGTTCTTGTTGCTCTTCAATGGGATAAAGCTTGTCACTGGTAAAGCCGATCACCAATACGGGAATATCCAGCTTTCTCAGTATTTCTTTAAACGTGCCCCGCCCGCGTGCTACATCATGAAAGTCCATAGCCTTGGATAGCGTTACGTAGGTGTTGGCGTCAAAACGTTCTACCAGTTTTTGGCCTTGATAATTTAAGTAGGATTCTACCTGGTAGACATCTTTTTGAGGGTGAACATCGCGCCCAAACTTCTGTTCGTAATTCTCAGGCGTGCGGTAGGTAATCATAGCCATGGCACGGGCGGCTGCCAATCCTTTTTTAGGGGGATTTTTTTCATCATAAAACCCATCATTCCAATGTGCATCAGCATAAATAGCCATGCGTTGTGCTTCGCTGATGCCAATGGCCCAGGCCGTGTGTGCCTTCCCCATGCCCATCACGCAGGCTCGTTCAATACGGTCGTCCATTACGGCAAATTCCAGGGCTGTCATGCCACCTAATGAACCACCAACCATGAGTTCTATTCCATTGATTTCCAGATCATCTAGAAGCTGTTGATTAAATCGCACGATATCACGGATGGTAATATTCGGAAAATCAGCCTGGTAGGGCTTGCCGGTTTCTGGGTTAATAGAGGTGGGACCTGTACTTCCGTAACAACTTCCGAGAATATTGGGGCACAGAATAAAATGTCTGTCGGGGTCAAAGGGTTTGTCTTTGCCGAACAAACCGCCAAACCATTCATCAGCTTCGGTATTGCCTGTTAATGCATGGCATATAAATACCACATTGTCCCTGTTTTCATTAAGAGAGCCCCAGCTTTGGTAAGCAATTTGTGGCTTTTCCAGAACAAATCCACTCTCCGTGGTAAAAGGAGTATCAAAAGTAAGTACTTCAGGTTTCGCCATGTATTCCTGGATTATAGTAGAAGGGACGAAAATGGCATTGCGTCCCTTCTATTGGGTTAATTCACATAAGTCAATTCCCCTTGCACCGGTACAGGATTTTGTATGATATCCAGTACGGGACAGTTCTTCAGGGAAATGTCTTTTAGTTGTTCAAGTTTCTTTGGATCGTCTTCGTCGGTTTCAATAACCGTTTCGTATTTCACATTGGTAAAACCGGGCCGGGTATTATCCAGGTTGAAAAAACCATGGAGATCCAGATCACCGGTTACCTCTACCTTTACGGATTTCAGTTTAATACCGAGTTGACCGGCATGTGCTTTAATCACTATTTCCTGGCAGGCTGCAAAAGCACCTAACACGTATTCCACGGGGTTCGGTCCTTCATTCTGTCCGCCAAGACTTTCGGGTTCATCTGAGATAAATTCAAAGTTCCGGGCCTTAATGCTTGAGCGGAAGCCTTCTGTCAATTCAGAAGTAGCCGTAAAGCTCACATCTGCATTATCGGCTTTTTCTTTCACTGCTGAAATCACGCCGCTAAGCGTTTCATTTAATTTGTCATCAATGTGTGTTTGAGTTGTTACTGTAGACATAGGTTGTGTATTTTGTAATTCGTTGAGTTGTTTCCGGATCCATCCGGGAATGATTGATAAAAGGGGAGCGAGGCCGTAAAACTCGCTCCCTTTATTTTAATGAGCAGCGGACGATATGCTGCTTACAGGTTGAAGTTTCTTTTCCCTTTAAATGGTGGCAAAAGCTTTGTCAAAGTCTTCGATGATGTCATCGATGTGCTCGATACCTACCGACACACGGATCAGATCATCTTTAACACCACTGGCTGCCTGCTCTTCTTCATTTAACTGCTGGTGAGTAGTAGAAGCAGGATGAATAACCAGTGTTTTGGCATCTCCAACATTCGCCAGGTGGCTCGATACTTGCACATTCTCAATGAAATTGCGAGCTGCATCGTAACCGCCTTTCACTCCAAAGGTAAAGGTGGAACCAAAGTGACCGGGCTTCAGATATTTTTTGGCACGCTCGTGGTGGTCGTGCTCTGGCAGTCCGGTAAAGTTTATCCACTCAACAGCATCTTGATCTTTCAGCCAATCTGCCAATTTTAAGGCATTCTCGTTATGGCGTTCTACACGCAATGATAGCGTTTCGAGGCCTTGCAGCAGCAGGAAGCTGTTGAACGGAGACTGAGCCGGGCCGAAATCACGCAGGCCTTCAACACGTGCGCGGATGGCAAAAGCAATGTTGCCAAACGGACCGTCTTCGCCAAATACTTCCCAGAAATTCAAGCCGTGATACGAAGGAGAAGGCTCGCTGAAACCGGGATATTTGCCATTGCCCCAATTGAAATTTCCGCCGTCTACAATTACGCCGCCGATAGAGGTTCCATGACCGCCAATCCACTTGGTAGCTGAAGCTGTTACCACGTTAGCGCCGTGTTTTAAGGGTTGAACCAGTGCGCCGCCTGCACCAAAGGTGTTATCTACCACCAGCGCAATGTCGTGCTTTTTGGCCAGGGCAGAAAGGCCTTCAAAATCGGCCACATTCCCGCGCGGATTTCCAATGGACTCTACATAAATAGCTTTGGTGTCATCGTCAATTTGTTTCTCGAATTCTTCAACCGTGTCTTGTTCGGCAAAACGCACCTCAATACCCAGGCGTGGCAGCGAAACTTTAAACTGATTGTAGGTTCCGCCATAAAGGTTTTGCGTGGATACAATGTTATCGCCTTGCTGTGCCAGGTTGGTGATGGCGAGGAACTGGGCAGCCTGTCCCGATGCGGTAGCCAGAGCGGCTGTTCCGCCTTCCAATGCGGCCAGACGTTTTTCAAATACATCCGTTGTCGGGTTCATGATACGCGTGTAAATGTTGCCGAATTCTTTCAGCGCAAACAGGTTGGCGGCGTGATCGGTATCATCAAAATTAAACGAAGTAGTTTGATAAATGGGAACTGCACGAGAACCGGTGGTTGGGTCAGGTTCTTGTCCCGCATGTAGTTGTAGGGTTTCAAATTTTAAGTCGCGTTGTTCTTTTTCGTTACTCATAATGGTTAGGGTTGTTGAGTGAGTATTTATTTTTTGTTGATTGTATAAAAGTCTTAGCCGGCTTCCTGTGCCTCAAGTTTGGGCCGAATCAAAAACTGGTGGTCCACTTTAATGCAACGTTTTTGGATGAAGGCAATGTCCCGGGCTTCCACTTTTTCTTGTTCTTCGGGGTGATCGCCCGTTCCCAGTTGCAGCCAAATGGCCTTAGGGTTTACCTCCAGTGCTTCATTTACGGCACCCGGGATGTCTTCCGGCCGGCGAAAAATATCTACCACATCTACGTCAAAAGGGATGCTTTTCAAATCGGGATAGCTTTTTTCGCCTAATATTTCATCCGCGGCTGGATTTACCGGCACAATTTTATAGCCGGCTTTCTGCAAATAACGCGCTACATACTGGCTGTCGCGATGGCGGTTGCGGGAAATGCCCACCACAGCAATGGTTTCTACTTCTTCCAGCAGCTCTTCCACGCGGTCGGTTTCAAGAGAAAGCGTTTCATTAGCTCTCATCTTTTTCACATACCAGTTGTTAAATGTACTTCGCATATTTAATCCTAATTCAAAAATCTAAATTCAACATGTCATCGCGAGGAGTAACTTAGTTTACATCAAGGCTTCTTTTCTTCCGACGAAGCGATCTCCCTGAACTAATTGGGATCTCGTTTTCGGTAGATTGCTTCATCGTTATAATTCTGAAACCTGTATCTAACTTGTGAGCTCCTCGTAATGACAGCCCAAAGTTGATTCAAAATTATTAAAACAAAAAAAGCCTCTTCCGGGATGAATCCGAAAGAGGCTTTTTTAATGAAGACCTTGTCGAACTCATCTTTTCCATTCCGCCAAATGCAGAACAGACAGGATGTAGCACCTTTTCTCCCAATATTGCTATCGGGCGACGGTTGCCAAGGCTTCACAGGACCTGATCCCTCCACCTTTCTCAATGAGAATGCAACTATTTTAAAGAACGTTTATACATCAACCAACAAAAAAGCCCTTCTGAGTTACATTCAAAAGGGCTGTGTTTGAAAATCGTTATCGTATACCTTAGCCCTTATGCCTGCGCAGTGCACATACACATCATCGTTGTACAAGAGCGGGTGGTATTTTGTTGGATTAAATTCATGGCTCCAATGTTAAGGGGAGATTTTGGAAGGTGCAAATTATTTTTTGAGAATTGCAAACTATTCCTAAAATAGTCGTAATATTTCTTGATTAAACCACCTGAGAGGTAGTTCGTCCCAAGCTTTTCCGGGCGACGAGATCAGTTGTGTAGATCGCAACAAGAATAAATACATCACATCTATGAAAACAAAAATATGCTGGATGACAGTATGCCTGCTTGTGGCTTCATCCGGTATTACTGCACAAGTAAGAACCATTCCTAAAGTGGAGAAAAGTTCGATACAGAAGTTCATTGAAAAAACTTCTAAGCTAAAACACCTTGCAAAGAACAAGCAAAAAGCTGAACAGGAAGACCTGATTACCGGCCTCGATATCATTTACTATGATATGGGCAGCTGGTTTTATGGTACGCGGGTAGATTTCAACTATGAATCGGGTTTGCTGACCCAACAAATAGCTGAATCCAGGGTTGATACTGAATGGATAGTTGAGTCTAAGATGACAAACACTTATACCAATGGCCGTTTAACTCAGGAGTTGTATGAAGAGTTGAATTATATGAGCGGCGAGCTTGAGCCTTATGAGCGATATTCTTATTCCTACAACAATGAGGTACTGGCTGAGGTGGTATATGAAGAGTGGGTGGATGGTAAATGGGTTATTGGTTATAAAGATACTTTCACTATTACCAATGGACAGATCTCGGAAGGCATCATTTACTATTGGGTAGATGATACGGAAGACTGGGAAGCGATGGAGCGTTACTCCATGGAAGAAACTAATGACACTCTGATTTATACCACTCAAGTACGATGGGAAACTGAAGAATGGGAAAATTATGAGCGTGATATGTATCCCGGTTTAACCGTACAGGGACTCCTGGATTATGTATTCAGTTTTAATGCTACTCTCCATTTGTCAGCTATATTGATCTACAATCAATTTCCGGATTATATCTACCAGGAATGGGATGGTGAAAAATGGTTAAATATAGAGCAGCAGTATAGCACCTTATACCATAGTTCAAACCAGTTGTTAGAAACCAAATATATCAATACCGTTACCTGGGAAGAAGGAGAACCGGTTCCAAGTACAAGTTTGGTGCATTATTACAATGAGAAAGAGAATCCTGACTCTACTGTATTAAATATCAATAATGGCTGGGGAGAAAATCAGGAATGGTCGGTTTACATGAGGGAAAACTACACCTATTCCCAAGAAGGATTGATGGATGAAATAAATGTATCCTTTGGTAGCCTGATAGCCTACCAGTATAAATTTGAGTGGAATGGTGTTTCTGTAAGCAATGAAAATCCTGAGAAACCTACTACTTTTAAGCTGAATAACGCTTATCCCAATCCATTTAATCCTACCACCAATATTAGCTATTCTGTAGCACAGCCCGGATACGTTAAATTGATGGTGTACGACATGCTGGGACGTTATATAACTACCTTGGTTAATGGTATGCAGTCATCGGGTGACCACACGGTACAGTTTAATGCAGCCGGACTTTCCAGTGGCATGTATATTGTACGGATGGAAGCTCCGGGCTACATCAAAACCCAAAAAATGACATTGCTTAAGTAAGCTTCAATACGTTGAATGAAAAAGCCTCGCAGTATCCGTGAGGCTTTTTTTCTGTGTAGTATCAACGCTTAGTTAATATAATTGCTACACCACCAGAAGGTGCCAAGTTGAGGTCCATAGAATCCGATGCAGTCACATTTTGCGTTTCAATTATATAATCCTCTGCATGTTTATCCGCGTTGATCCCATCTTTAAAGATTTCTGCTTCATACTTTCCATCTTCCAGAAAATCTAAATCAACAGTGAGTTCACGGCTTTCCTCGTTACTCATCCCTCCAATGTACCAGGTATCTCCTTTTCTGCGAGCGGTAACCAGGAATTCACCTACTTGTCCGGCCAGTGGAATGGTTTGATCCCAGGTAGTGGGGATGGAAGCCATAAATTGAGCCGTTTCTTCTTCATCTTGGTAATTGGTGGGAGTGTCGGCCATCATTTGCAGCGGACTTTCATATAAAATGAATTTGGCAACTTCGGCTGCACGGGTTCCCATCACCATAGGACGGAAATGGCTTACTCTGTGATTTCCAGGCTGGGTGTTAGTGAGTCCTCCGGGGGTGAAGTCTATCGG
This sequence comes from Gracilimonas mengyeensis, assembly GCF_900182705.1. Taxonomy (GTDB): domain Bacteria; phylum Bacteroidota; class Rhodothermia; order Balneolales; family Balneolaceae; genus Gracilimonas; species Gracilimonas mengyeensis. The sequence goes on from NZ_FXTP01000004.1 coordinate 48,961, forward strand.
ACCCGGCACCATGCGGATGAAGGGGATGGTAACATTATGGGTGGGGGTCACATTCTGGCTCCACTTGTTATACTCCAGGCCCATCACGCCTTCTCGAGTGATTACATTAGGGTAAGTACGTCGGATGCCTGACGGTTTGTAGGCTCCGTGGAAGTTCACCAGCAGTTCTCGTTCGGCTGCGGCTTGGGCTGTTTTTTCGTAGAAATTGACCATCCACTGGTCATCACGGTTCATAAAATCCACTTTGATGCCTTTTGCGCCCCAATTGGCAAAAGCATCCAGCGCTTCATCAAACTGATCGTTGAGCGTGCGCCAAACCACCCACAAGATGATGCCCACATTCTTTTCTTCACCATAGCGGATGAGCTCCTTCACATCCACGTTTTCGCTGATATCCAACAAATCTCCCAAGTTGTACCACCCTTCATCCAGAATCACGTATTCAATGCCATGCGCCGAGGCAAAATCGATGTAGTATTTATAGGTTTGTGTGTTCACTCCTGATTCGAAATCCACGCCTTTCAGGTTTAAAGCATTCCACCAGTCCCAGGCCACTTTGCCCGGTTTGATCCAATCTGTGTCAATTTCTGATTCATCGGCTAACTGATACACCAGGTCGTTGCTGAGCAGGTCGGTATCTTTTTCTGCCACTCCAAAAATTCGCCAGGGGAAATTTCTAGTACCGGAAGTTTTGGCAAGATGATTCTGACGGGTTACTACTTCCCGGTAGCGATCAGTAACGTCGGTAGTTTTGTCGGGATAGCTGGGGAAGGTAGCACTAATGCCCTCTGCCGTTTTGATAGCCCACATCCCCGCATAGTCACGCAAGCCGGATTCCATTAGGATAATTTTATGAGCCCCGGTTTCACCAAATAATACGGGAAGGCTTGCGAGGTTGTGTGGAGATAAGGTATCCAGTTTGGCATGCAGGTAGTTGCGCTCGTTGGAGGAAAAGAAGCCATCTTCAAGCGGATACCAGGTTTCTGTATTTTGAGGGAACTGCAGATCGTATTGCTCATCGTTTATGGTGATTTGCCCCTCCAGATTGGTTTCCAGCCGGTGTGCTACCCCATTATCAAAAACACGAAAACGGATGGTGTAATCTTCATATTCTAAAGCTAATTCACGGTAGTCATTTTCTATCTCCGCATTTTTGGTTGGCGTAACAGGACGAATAATTTCCGAATGTGAAGATTCTTTGGTGTCAATAAGTGCCGCTTCTCCCAGTTCCAGTTTCTGGTTGTTGATTTTATATCCAATTTCAGCCTGTTCCAGTATTGTTTTCCCATTCAACTGAATGGAATAGGTTACAGGATTGCCGACATAAATATCCACACTGAGATCATTATCGGGCGAGGAAACAGAGTGAGTTTGGGCCTGGGCAATGGTACAAAAAAGACCCAGCAACAGCGTAAAGAAAGCCTTCATGATTTTTTGAAATGAAGTTAAGGTTGGTTAGGAGAAAAGGAAATAAGGCAAATCCCGAGATAAGTTCAAATGAATTGATTAAATAGAATGAATATTCATTTTTTGGATTTATTTACACTCTATTTCTGTTGAACCATCTGAATTGGGATATCAGGCGTCTATATCAAAACTATTATTCAACTTTTACCTGAGGCATCCCACCAAATAATTATTAGCATTAAATATTTAGATTATTAATGAGCGATCAACCATTATTAAAACCACTTAAAAACGATCATTTAGAATTAGAAAACCGGGTAGTAATGGCACCTATGACACGGAGCCGTGCCAATAACGAAGGCAACGTACCCAACGGAGATTTACAGGGATTGTATTATGAACAACGGGCTTCGGCCGGACTCATCATCTCTGAAGGTTCTCAGATATCCGAGAAAGCCGTAGGCTACATCAACACGCCTGGAATTCATACAGAAAAACAGGTGGAGGGCTGGAAAGAAGTGACGGACCGTGTTCATAAAGCCGGCGGAAAGATCTTTATCCAACTTTGGCATGTAGGCCGGATTTCACACCCGGATTTTCATGACGGAGAGCTACCCCATGCACCTTCTGCGATCAACCCGGAACAGCAGTCTTACACGCCAGAAGGCTTTAAGGATACGGTTACTCCAAAGGAGATGACCATTGACGACATAAAGCAAACGGTACAGGATTTTCGTAACGCAGCGGCTAACGCAATGAAGGCTGGTTTTGATGGAGTGGAGATTCATTCCTCCAACGGCTATCTCATCCACCAGTTTTTTAATGGAACCTCAAACCAACGCAGCGATGAATATGGTGGCAGCATTGAAAACAGGGCACGGTTCTTTTTTGAAGTGCTGGATGCTATAAAAGAAGAAGTGCCTGAGCATAAAATCGGTGCCCGTTTTAACCCCTCTCTGCATGGGGCTTTTGGGATGGAGATGGACGAGGAAACCATCCCAACTTTTGATTATGTGATCAGCAAACTCAATGACTATAATCTGGCTTATATTCATTTATCAGAACCATTCACGGATGTGTCGGATATTCCATATGCTGTAGACGAAATAGCCAAGCACTACCGTCCGATGTATGACGGAACCCTTATGATTAACGGCGGTTTTGATCAGGAAAGCGGCAATAAAGTAATTGAAGAAGGGCATGCCGATTTGGTATCCTTTGCCAAGCTCTACATCTCTAATCCTGATTTGGTAGAGCGCTTTGAGCACGGTCTTGAATTAGCTGAATGGGATGAGGATACGTTCTATACCCCGGGTAAGGAGGGCTATACCGATTATCCCAAGGCTGAAGAAGCAGAAAGCTGATTTCTGATCAATAGATTCAATTAATTATTAATCCTGAATTTGGCTTTCAACGAAGCCGGATTCAGGATTTTCTTGTATTAGCAGTTGTCTCGGCTGTTTGAATGATGTAAGCTTAGTCACAAGGTTCATCAGGATCATCATAATGATGATGGTCCATGAGAATGAATTTGAGATTGGAATCACGGTCAAAAAGTGGCCGGCGAAAAGTATAAGTGGATCTTTTTGAGGGTGTACTAGGAATTCCTTCAATGTCTTCCACCTGAATTTGTCTGATTAACTCTTCCGTTTCAACATCCAGCAAGGATAAAGTTTGACGGTCATTAGAAAGTATGGCAACTTTATCTTCAGAGGGAAAAGCATAATCGATATCAGAAATAATATTGACCAGACGAATGGTTTTATTATCGGAAACCCGGAGATAATCACGGCCATTGTTAAAGGTAATTGATTCCCCGTCAATGCCCATTACAAATTTCTTGCCGGTAGTTTCGGGAGTTAATTCTTTGCCATCGGTAGAAATGACTCTAAAACTATCGGAACCGTATACGAGAATTGAGTTTCCCCGAACCATAAGGTTTGTTTTTGAAGGTTCTACAGAGATGAGTGAGTCGAGACGGGCTTGTTCTGCATTATATTTAACCAGGAAAGCCTCAGAAAAGAAGTCATTGTAGTAGAAGTTGGTATTCGTGGAATCCGAAGTAATTAAATAATCATTTCTAGCTGAGATGAAATAGGCATTTTTATCCACATCGTATCTTGGGGAGTGGAACATAGAATAACCAAACTTGTTGTTAGCTCGGAAAGTGGTTTCCGAATAAGCCAAAGTATCTAAATGCGATGAGCTAAGATCCCAATCCAAAACAACGGATTCCCGGTAATACATGGGGTGAGACACGCCTTCATTATAAGGGTCGTCAAGTGAACTAAACTCAAAAATAGCAAACACGGTACTAGAAGAAAGGGGAAGCAAGTCAATATTTCGGTCATGTATATAATAATCAGACAAATTACTGTAGATGTTTAAGTCCACAGAATTCTGCTCATTAAACCCATAATTGATGAATATTGGAAGATGATCAAAATAGAAACTGGCGGTACCATCTGCTGTAGTTCTGATATCTCTTATTCCGTAATAAATATCTGGGTAAGCATCTATGCTACTGTAATTAAAAACAGTTTCGTTATTCCAGTTAGATAAATCATCCTCGGATTCAAATATGTATAAATCAGTACCATAGCTGGTAGTTTCATATCCACCACCAAGCATACAACCAAAATCAAAACATCCATTTATAAAGAATAGTGAAACGATGAGTAGCGAGGCTAGTTTGGTATTCATATCAGGAATGCTTTTTTATGATGACATAATACATTCCATCAACTTTTATGAAGTTTGAAATCGCTGATGGAGAATCAGGAAATTTTTTAGTGAATACTTCCGTCTTTTGGCCATAGTTATCAAATGAAAAGACTTTTAGAAACTCACGTCCTGTAAAAGTGTGACCTTCGGTTTCTCTATAGTGATATATCAACAGTAGTTTTTGTTTTTGCTCATCATATTGCACAACGGCATCCTGGGTAGACTCTTCAAATGGATGTAGCTTAACGAGCTTTTTTGTTAAGGGGTTGTAAGTCCATAATCCCTTGCTATTTACAAAAGCCAGAGAAGAATCAGTGATGGCTGTAGTAGTGTTAATAAAACCAAAGTAGGGGCTTAATTGGGTAGAGATTGTATTCCATGGACCCGTCTTAGAGTCAAAAACCAGAAGCTCACGACTATAACCTATAACAAACGAAAACCGGTTATTCAGAGTGCCAGCATAATATTTAAAGGGAATATCCAGACTTGGTACGTTATCAATCTTTACTGCATTGGCTGAGTTTGACTCAAATTTTGGTACTTCAATAGCATTTAAAAGGTGATAATAAGGATTCATGGAGAGCCGGGTACCCAAACTATCTTTAACCATCATCTGCATTACATTATAGCCATATAGTTCGTAGCCTGTTAGATTGATGCGATGTGAAGAGATGGTTTTACTTAGAAACCGATCTTGAGAAGGACGTTCTGCATGTAATTCATAGATATTTTCGTAGAACGGATTATTTGGATCTTCTGTATTAAACTTTTGTACGGTAATTGAGGTAACCACCGAATCAGATACTGCATCATCCCATCTTACGATATCTTTATTCCTGATCAGCCTAAACCAAGGTCCCAGTTGGTTATCATCATAAGACAATGAATACCGCGAAATATATTTTAGATCTTTTGAAGCGATTAAAATAGTGCTTGCCCCAGGGTGTATGGCAAGGTGTTTTTCATTTGTTAATGTGATATATAATTGATCTTGCCACCATCCTTCTCCAAAGTCTGGACCCAGTTTTAGTGGTTTGGTTTGAACTTCATTTTCATTGAAAACCAAAAATACATAGTGTGGCCCATCAATAGTTTCTTGTCCCCCATCAATCAGTGAGCATTGAGAAATGCTTAATCCTCCGAAAAGCAAAAGTGTAAATAAGATGACTCTCTTTTCCATCTTGACTGGTTTATAATTAATTGCCAGATAATGCGGAATTTAGAGACCTATTTCAAATTCTCCGTTTTTTTCATTGAAGCATCCGCCATTTCTTTGTGATAAGCTTTCAATCTGGAGGTGAGTTGGTTGTCATTCATGGCCAGCATGCGTACCGCCAGTAAGCCGGCATTTTGAGCTTTACCGATGGCTACAGTAGCTACGGGAATCCCGTTGGGCATCTGCACGATGGAGTACAAGCTATCCACGCCACCTAAAGCCGAAGTTTTAACCGGTACTCCAATTACCGGCAGGGTAGTGTGACTGGCCAGCATACCTGGCAGGTGAGCAGCACCACCGGCCCCGGCAATAATAATCTGAATACCACGGCTTTTGGCTTCCTTTCCATATTCGGCCATCACATCGGGGGTACGGTGTGCTGAAACCACGCGTTTTTCGTAAGGTACTTCAAAGTGGTCAAGAATTTCAGTGGCTTCTTTCATGGTAGACCAGTCACTATCGCTTCCCATTACTACGCCGACGATTGGATTGCTCATGATTTGGATATACTTGCTTTGGAATTAATAATTGAGAAGGAATATAGAATTCAGAACTCAGAAATCAGAATTTCTGAAAGGGGAAATGTTTCTGGGTTTTTGTCTGGCAGAAAGGCATGACTTCCCTCCCTGCAAAATCAGCAAGCTGATTTTCCGGTCCCTCCATGAGGGACACAGGGTTCTTGGCTTTCGATAAATTGCTGGTATATGTTTACCTGTTTTATTAGGCAAGAAAACCTAACTCTCTTTGGAGAGAGACAGATTTCAGCTTGCTGCAAATCAGAGACAGGGCCGTGGGGATGAGGGTAAGTAGATGAATATAGGATGTTATTAGAAATCGACAAAAAAATGCACGGCTCAGGCGAGCCGTGGTGCATTGGCTGCGATGTGTGTTAATTCATATAAAGTAAATATACGAGATAAAAGTAACGGAACTAACCACATGAAGAACAGGGGCCATGCGTTGGAACGAAATGACATATTGCTAACCAACATTTCAACATGACATAACAATATAAAGTTTCTGTGAACCACAAAAACTACATACCCATGTCGTGTATTTTTTTTGATAGTTTTCATTATTTCGTTAACGTAATTTTACAATATAACGATATAACTAGTAGAAAATATAGCCTTAAATAAATTAGAAATATAATGAAACCCTATAGATTATTACTGCTACTAAGTTGTGTACTTTTAATTGCTTATGCATGTCATATACCGGCTCAAGCCCAACAATTTCAATTGCCTTTACTTGATAAAAAAGAACTGCTCGAAAATAGACACTTGGAGCGAGCATCAAGTGCGTATAAACCCTCTCAAACAACCTCAGTAGGAAATAATGAAGAAATTGGGGCCCACCTAACTCCACGAAATACGGGAGAAAATTCACTTTCTTCGTATTATAATGTTAATGGATTTGCAGACAGTCAGGGACGGTATTATTTCATGTCTTCTGGGTACGCCAATTATGCAGTTGATATATTAGATGGGTCAACCTGGAGCCATCTTGAAGTGGGAGAAGAACTGGCGGGGCCTCCGTTGGATATGATCGAAGTTCAAAACGGGAATATATGGGTGTTAACAAATTACGGTGCTTATCAATATGACAGTAATTGGGAGGAGATTTCCAGTTATCAATTAGCCGATTCTGATACCATGTCGAACCAAATGCAGCAAGGCATATTAGACTCACAAGGACGATTGTGGATCTATCATCAGCCCGATTATTCTAATAACTATGACCCTGAAACAGGACAACAGGAACAGGTGTTAGAAAAAATTGGTGGGATTTCCGTGTATGATCCTGACCAAGAAACGGTAATAGCTCGTTCCGATACCATGGATTATGAAATCATTGATAACCTGTCCTTAGCAGGTGCCCGGGAAATGACGGTTGATGATGACGGCCGGGTTTGGGTTGTTGTGCAACCTACGGATTCAACAAGCAGCGGAATTGCCGTCTTCGAACCATCCTTAAACTATGTTCAGTCCTTTACTCCTGACAACAGTAATTTGGGTGATGACATCATCGCAATAGCTGCAGACTACAATGGAACTGTCTGGGGTAGTTTAGCCGACAGTAGCATCGCCTATTATGAATACAGCAAATGGAATAATTATGACGATACCTCTGAAATTTTTGATTCCTACTGTGTGGATTTAACATTAGGGTCCGATAACCAATTGTATTGTGCCCAGGAAGGAAGCAATGTCCTCGTTTATGACGGCTCATCCTGGAGTGAAATGCCGGAAATTGTCGATGGACAGGATTTTTCAGCTATTGAGACAATAGTAAGTAATCAGGATGGCTCCGATATGTTTTTGAAAAATACCTCCGAAAAAGCCGGGGTTTTTCTCAAAGAGGAGGACACTTGGGCTTTTTACTCCACTTGGTCTGATAACGGACTTTTTTCAAATGTTATACTTGGCTTGTCGGTTGATGAGAAAAACGGCCTTTGGGCGAGTGGATTCTACGGTACTTCATACTTTGATGGTACCGACTGGACCTATTACGATGAAACAGACGGATTAGCAGACAAATATTCCTGGAAAATTCATGCAGCTTCTGATGGCACCGTATGGTTTGGGACTACAGGCGATGACCTTTCCTATCTTGAAGAGGGTGAATTTCATATTGTGGACGAATATCCGGGCTTTTACGGAGAGGGAATGTATGAAGACCGCGATGGAAACATGTGGTTTGGCCACTACCAAACGGAAGATGGCGGGATCTTAATGTATGACGGGGAGGATTTCACTCACTTTCCAATGGACACTAGAACGATAGGAGGCGTTGTCCTTTCTTTTGCACAGGGTCCCGATGACTTTATATATGCTACCTCATCAACCTCAACGGGTTTGCATCTTATTCAATATGACGGAGATGAATGGTCCAAATGGAGCCCCTATCCTGATTCGGTTCTGACTGTAGGTTATACAAAATTAGCGGCTGATCAAGAACACAATCTATGGTTTTTAGATGAAGACGGCCTCAGGAAATGGGATGGTGAAAATTTAGCAACATATCAATTTCCTGAGGGAAAAGAGACTGGCGCTACAGAAGCAATGGAAGTAGATTCGGATGGAAATATTTGGATGGAATTATCCAATAGAAACAATGTAAGTGTTGGAGTATTTAAAGTAGATGAGGAAGAATGGGTAATCCATGATTTACCAAACTCACAAGGAATTTATGACATTAAACATGATGGAAACGGTAATACCTGGATTGCATCTTATCCTAATGGAATTTATAAGTTTAATGCCGGAATAACGGTACCGACAGAATCAGAACCCGATACGCCTGAACGATTTACGCTCGAACAAAACTACCCGAACCCGTTTAATCCAACTACAAATATAGTTTATAATCTACCTGAAGCAGTGAATGGAATAACGGTAAGTGTGTACAACGTTTTGGGTAAAAAAGTAGCCACGCTGGTTAACGGCGAAACCCAAAGTGCCGGACAACACCAGGTAACATTTGATGCTACGGAATTTTCAAGTGGTGTCTATTTTTACCGAATTGAAAGCAAGCAGTTTACCACTTCCAAAAAAATGATGTTGATCAAATAATATGTTCTGGCAACTTGTATCGTCAGATTTAATATTCGAGAATGCAGATACGCAATCAGTTAACCTGAATATCAAGTTGCTTGGAGAGCTGAGTTATTTCCTCATTCCGGTACTCCCAGACTGTGTGAAAAGAATTCCATTGTTGACATGAAGTTTAATTAGGGAAAACAGCTTATTTGAGCCAACCCTGGAAGTGTTCTAAACCCTTCCAGGTTTTTCTCCTAAATAATTAATGAACCTTCATAAAAAATTTGAGTTATTATACAGGTTGTCCGAGCCGGAATGCTCATTGGAGACACTGTTTCAACCGAATTAGGGGTTCCTCAAAAAGTAACGCCGTGCTGTTTGAAGGCAAATGAAAATGTTAAAGATTGCCGAATCAGGTTTCAGATATCAGGATAAAACCAATTCAAAATTCAACATTTAGCATTCCAAATTTCCTACCCTAAATCTCAATATTCCTGGTTACATGCATAGCCGTTTTATAGGTTTCCTCAAGATTGTCCCCCAATAACGTGTAATGTGCCATCTTGCGGCCTACTTTACTGTCGATTTTTCCATAGACATGCAAATGACCGTTTTCAGTTTCTAAGGCTTCTTTAATGTGATCGGTCTCAGCCGGACGTTTATGGGTTCCCAGCAGGTTGATCATGGCCACGGCGGGTTTATTGAGTTTGGTAGAGCCAAGGGGGAGATCAAGCACAGCACGCACATGATTTTCAAATTGGGAAGCTACCGCTCCCTCAATAGTGTAGTGACCAGAATTGTGTGGGCGCGGGGCTGATTCATTCAGCAGAATTTCACCGTCTTCGGTCAAGAAAAATTCAAAAGCGATGATACCCTTTGCGTCAATAGCTTCCATCGCTTTCACAGCCAACTCTTGGGCACGTTCCTGGAAGTGTGAGTCAACAGGTGCGGGGGATAAAACGGCTACACAAATGTGATCTTCCTGCACGGTTTCGCAGCAAGGATACACGGCTATACCGGTTTCGTTTCGGGCTACTTGGACCGCCAGCTCATTGGTGAAATCCACAAATGCTTCGGCAATGATGTCCTGCCCGGCATTACCGCCCAGGTTATCGAACGCTTCTTTGGCTGATTCCAAGTTTTTGACGGTTTCGTTTCCATAGCCATCATATCCGCCTTTGGATGACTTGAGCAGGTACGGCCAGCCGTGTTCTTCCCCAAAATCCTTCAAATCCAATTCATCCTTAATCAAACTGTAAGGCGTTACGGGAATGCCGGCATCTTCAAAAGTCTGTTTCTCAATGAGTTTGTTTTCGATGAGGGCAAAAGTCTCAGGAGAGGGATAGATAGGCGTGCCACTTTTATCACGAACTTCCTTCAGGATGTCTGAACTGATGAATTCATTTTCCAGAGTGATGACATCGCAGCCTTTGGCGAATTCTACCATGTCATCCACAGAATCAAAAGATCCGGAGGTGGAATAAGGCGTCATGAATTGGACCGGTTCGTTTTCGGTTCGATCTGAAAAAACAGCGACTTGAATACCAAAACGAAAAGCTTCAAGTGCGCTCATGCGGGCCAGCTGTCCGGCGCCTAAAAATCCAAGTTTGAGTGTAGCAGGAAGTGATGTACGTGACATATCGGGTTTTTCTTTTAAAGGTAAGAATATTTTGAGTTATGCGTTGCTATTGCCGAAGTAAACAAAACTTTAGGTGCTTTGGTTTTCGTCTATTAATACACAGACGAATTTCTTAATTTTGAAGCCGATAAAAATCAGCCCAACCTATGGATATAGAAGCAAAATTAGAGTCAATTAAATCCCGGTTCGAAGAAGTAAATGCAGCGATGAGCGACCCAGCTGTGTTTGACGACCCGGATAAATACACCGCCCTCACCAAAGAACGTAGTGATCTGGAAGAACTGGTGAAGGATTATGATACCTGGAAAGATCTGAAGAATCGGCAAGAGGGAAATAAAGAGCTCATCGAGATGGATGAGGACCCGGAGATTACCGAGATGGCGAAGATGGAAAATGCCGAGATTAAGGATCAGCTGGTGAAGCTGGAAGAAGAGATCAAGATGAAATTGATTCCTAAAGATCCCGAGGATTCCAAAAATGCCATTGTGGAGATCCGTGCGGGCACTGGCGGCGATGAAGCCGCTATTTTTGCCGGTGATTTGTTTGATATGTACCGTCGCTATTCCGATAAAAAGGGCTGGAAGATGAGTCTCATGAATATTGCAGACTCAGAAAAGGGCGGATATAAAGAAATCGTATTCACGCTTGAAGGCGAAGAAGTTTTTGGGTTGATGAAGTACGAGAGTGGCGTGCATCGCGTGCAACGGGTTCCAGAGACGGAAAGTCAGGGCCGTGTGCATACCTCTGCAGCTACCGTAGCGGTATTGCCTGAGGTGGAAGAAGTGGACATTGATTTAAACATGAGTGATATCCGTGTGGATACTTTCCGTGCCAGTGGCGCCGGGGGCCAGCACGTAAACAAAACGGATTCGGCTATTCGTCTTACACACGAGCCTACGGGCATTGTGGTAGAATGCCAAGAAGAGCGTTCACAGCATCAAAACAAAGAAAAAGCAATGACGATGCTGCGCTCCAAAATGTACGACATCGAACTGGAGCAAAAGCAGAAAGAGCGGGCCGCAGAACGTAAAAGCCAGGTTTCCACTGGCGACCGTTCCGCAAAAATCCGCACTTACAATTATCCGCAGGGACGTATTACCGATCACCGTATCAACCTGACGCTGTACAACCTCGATAACATCATGAAAGGTGATATCGGAGAAGTAATAGATGCGCTCCGCGTTCAGGAAAACCTGGATAAGCTAAATGCCATGGCGGAGCAGTAGGTTGAGATTTAAAATTTAAGATTCAAGATTAAAAATTGAATCATCTTTAATTTTAAATCTTGAATTTTTAATCCCTGAGGTCATTTAGTCTTGCAAGTGCTTAAACCAAATGGAGCATACAGCGGGCAAAAACTTACCAGGCTGGTGAGTACAAAGATGGCGGCAAGCACCAGCAACACGATGCCCCATGTACCTGTAACTGTTCCAGTGTAATAGAGAACCACAAAGATGGCAGCTAAAATAAAGCGAATGATTTTATCGGCAGATCCCATATTCTTTTTCATAGTTACCTCATTTTTATCGTTATAAGTACCAGTCAATCAAAAATACTACGGCCGTAACTAATAGCAGACAGAGTACGCACACAGCAAAGAATTTTAGTATTTTCATGCCACAATAAACAGAGTTTCTGAAGGTTTTGTGAACTATTGGTAGTTACAAAATTCGCAGGTAAAAGTTTTCACTCACTAAATAATATTACTGAAAATGAACACACAACATTTAACAGCAGAACAGGTCCAGTCCATACAGACCAGTTTTATCAATAAAGTGTACGGCTGGATGGCGCTTGCCCTGGCCATCACAGGTTTCGTAGCCATGCGCGTGGCTAGTTCCGAAACCATGATTAATATCATAGCCGGCAATCAGGTCGTCTTTTTTATTCTTGTGATTGCCGAGCTTGGATTGGTCGTTTGGCTCTCCAGCGCCATTGAGCGGATGAATGCCAACATGGCCATTGGATTATTTCTATTGTATTCGGCCTTAAATGGGCTCACTTTTTCCATCCTGTTTCTCGTATATACAGCAGGCTCTATTGCCTCCACCTTTTTTATTACCGCCGGTACTTTTGGGGTGATGAGCGCCTATGGCTACTTCACAAAGTCTGACCTTTCCAGCTGGGGCAATATCTTGTTCATGGGCCTGATCGGAATTATCATTGCCAGCGTGGTAAATATTTTCTGGCACAATGAAACGTTGTATTGGGGCATCACCTATATTGGTGTACTGGTATTTGTGGGATTAACGGCCTATGACACCCAAAAAATTAAACGCATGAGCCTGGAAATGGATATTAATTCCGAAGAGGGCAGCAAAGGAGCCATTATGGGCGCTTTGGCCTTGTACCTTGATTTCATCAACCTCTTCATCATGCTGCTGCGCATTTTTGGAGATCGCAAGTAGGGAAGAATCTCAAAAGAAATACAGTTCTTGCAAAGGGAAGGTGCCACCAGCGCCTTCCCTTTTTTGTGGGGTGATATTAAAGCGGCACTTGAGCTAAAAAACTATCGGGGCTATACCAGGCGACCTCCCCCTTTGGACGGATAGATTTATCCGTCCATACCCGAAATAGGTTACTTGAATGGTGGCAAACGGGGCGGGCAAATCTGCCCGATCTATGTACTCGTTTATAGGCACTCATACAAGGTAAAAACCCAAATAATTAGAAAGTGATTATTAATAATTTAGGATAAAACCTCCAAGGATTTAAAATCCTTGGAGGTTTGGCCAATAGAGAACAAGTTTTCCTAAAATACTTACCCGAATTCCATGGATAAATTTTTTTAACGCAGGCTTTCCCAAATACTAAATGGAGGCTCTGCTCCAATACGGTAATCCACTCCAAGTCATCCAATAAAAAAGCCCGCTTGCAGGTTGTTGCAAACGGGCTCAAAACCAAGCGCATTCTACGCTACTTATTTTTCGTTGAGTGAGAAACTTTCGGTGAGCACATCTGTAGCGTTGCCACCTACCATAATTTTGAATTCGCCGGGTTCTGCCTTAAAGGTTTCATCGGCACCATAAAAGCCCAGCACTTCTTCGTTCAGTTCAAAGGTGATGGTTTTGGTTTCGCCAGCTTCAAACATGAGTTTTTCAAAACCTTTTAGCTCCCTTACAGGACGAATGGTACTGGCCGCTACATCCTGTATATAAAGCTGGACCACTTCTTCGCCGGCTCGATCACCGGTATTGGTAACCTCCACAGAAACAGTGGCTGCTTCGCCCATTTTCATGGAATCTTTGCTCAGCTTCAGGTTGTCGTATTCAAAGGTGGTATAGCTGAGCCCGTGGCCGAAGTAATATTGAGGAGTTTTTTCTTCATCGGTATAGTGGCTCCAGAATACCATCTCGGGTTGCCCCGGAGTTGCATTGGGCCGGCCGGTGCTCACGTGGTTGTAATAGATGGGAACTTGTCCCACAGACCGGGGAATGGACACTGGTAATTTTCCGGCTGGATTATAATCCCCAAAAATAACATCGGCGATGCCGTTGCCGGCTTCGGTTCCAAGGTGCCATGTTTCCAGGATAGAGGGCATATTTTCGTACATCCAAGGCTCGGCAATGGGGCGGCCATTCATCAGCACAACCACTACATTATCATTCACTTTCTTGAGTTCTTGCAACAATTCCAATTGTTTGCCTTTCAGGCTGATATCGGTTTGGCTGCGGCCTTCACCACTTTGGAATGCCTCTTCGCCCACGGCTACAATTACCGCATCTGAGTTTTGAGCGAGTCGCACCGCTTCGGGAATATCAGAACCATCATCATCGGCAAAGGTTAGTTCGTTAACAAAGGCACGGTCACCAATTGCCAGCGTATAGCCTTGGGCAAAATGAACTTCGGTACCATCATTTACGGCAGCTTTAACACCCTCTAAAAGAGAAACTGCAGAGTTTGCCGTAGCCTGTGCTCTCCAGCTTCCGATAGGGGTATCTTTGTCATCCGCTAAATCACCAATTACAGCAATAGAGCCAAGGTCTTTGGACAGTGGCAGTACATCATTTTTATTTTTCAATAACACGATAGATTTACGTGCCGCTTCACGGGCTACCGCTCGATTTTCTTCTGTGTAAGTATTTTGGTTTTCACGTAAAGAATCAGAGTAGCGATACGGATCTTCAAAAAGTCCCAGTTGAAACTTAACACGCAGGATGCGTCGAACAGCATCATCAATAAGGGCTTCGTCTACTTTCCCTTCTTCAACTAACTCCACCAAATGTTGCTCGTAGCCGCGGGTTTCCATATCCATATCGGTTCCGCCGGTGGCTGCTTTGTATGCGGCATCTTTTAAATCGGCTGCATATCCGTTGATCGTCATTTCACCAATAGTATTCCAGTCAGAAAGAATGGGACCTTTGAATCCCCAATCGCCTTTCAAAATATCACGTTGCAAAAAAGCATTGCCGGTCACGGGAATTCCATTTACATCGTTAAAGGAGTTCATAACGGTAGCTACCCCGGCATCAACGGCTGCCTTAAAGGGGGGGAGTACCATGTTTAAAAGGGTGTTTCGATTGATTTCGGTAGTATTATAGTCCAGTCCTGCTACCACAAAACCATAACCTGCAAAGTGCTTGGCGGTGGCTGCAACCGTGTTGAGGTCGGAGAGGTCTTCACCTTGAAGTCCCTGAACACGGGCAACTGCAACTTTGGAAGCCAGGTATGGATCTTCTCCGGCTCCTTCCATTACTCGTCCCCAGCGGGCGTCGCGACTAACATCCATCATAGGCGAAAATGCCCAGTGGATGCCGGCTGATGCTGCTTCTTTAGCAGCTATCGTATTATTCTTTTTGATGGCTTCCAGATCCCAGCTGGCAGCTTCACCGAGGGGAATGGGAAAAATTGTCTTATATCCATGGATTACATCGTAGCCAAAAATAAGGGGAATACCCAAGCGGGTTTCCTCAACAGCAATCTCCTGGGCTTCGCGGGTGGCTTCGGCGCCCAGCACATTTAGCATAGAGCCTACTTTACCTGAAGCAAGTGCTTCGTATTTGTTGGCATTATCGCCCGTTGTTGGAGGCGGCCCAGTGACATCCCAGGTACCATTATATTGGTTCATCTGACCCACCTTCTCTTCCAGTGTCATTCTTGACAGCAGGTCTTCAACTTTTTGTTCAATTTCAGGCTCGATGAGGGTTGTTTGTTGTGCCACGGCAGTATCGGTTTTACATGATAACAGCAACACAGAGAATGTGATGCAGGCAAGAATTGTCTTCATGTTGTTTACGGTTAGGCTATAATTAGTTGGTTGCCGAATATTAAGTAAATTTATTTTAATAAATAAATGAAACTTACTGTTCCTTATTGAACTTAAGTGAAGGGAAAACCTGATTTTTGATAAATATTAGAAGAATTAGCGAGTTAAAGGAGAAGAATAAAAGACCAGATTATGCTTATTTACTAAATTAGATTGATTAAATGGATAAAATATCTGCCCATTTAGTGCTCAATTGTTCATAAACCACACGTGCTCAGGTTGCTGATTCTTCAGATGGAAGAGGCTAAAATTCTGTTAGTGATCTAGCTTTTTGTGTGATACTATTTTCCCGAAGAAATAGAGAACTCAATAATGACCGGCAAGTGATCTGAAGGGGTGCGGGAGTAACTGATTTCATGGTCCACCGCATAGTTATCAACTTGTACTTCATCGCTTACAAAA
The DNA here is from genome assembly GCF_900182705.1 of Gracilimonas mengyeensis. Classification (GTDB taxonomy): domain Bacteria; phylum Bacteroidota; class Rhodothermia; order Balneolales; family Balneolaceae; genus Gracilimonas; species Gracilimonas mengyeensis. The sequence continues at coordinate 65,157 of NZ_FXTP01000004.1, forward strand.
ATGTAATCAATTCTTCGGTCCAGGGGATTAGAAATGTCAAACCCATTGAAAGTACCAAGGGGACCTTCCGGTTCACTTTGAGTAATACTTCGTGCATCATTCATTTTCTCAGAGAGGTAGCTTATTGGTTCGGAGTCAGGCAGGGCATTTAGATCTCCCATTAAAATGACCGGGTAATCCGCTGTATTCAGTTGCTCAATTTTTTGGTGGATGAGTTTTAGCGATTCTAATCTGGCCTCCTCACCCTGGTGGTCAAGATGCGTATTGAATACCCATAGGTGTTGATCATTGGATTCATCCCGCAGAAGAACGTAGGTGCATATACGGGGCAGAGCGGCATCCCAACCGGTGGAAACTTCATCAGGAGTATCAGAAAGCCAAAAAGTGCCGGATTTCTCTTTATTAAACCTGGTATCATCGTAAAAAATAGCTGTGTATTCACCGGAGATTTCTCCGTCATCACGCCCAACCCCTACATAGCTAAAATCAGGGAATTTTTGATCCAGATAACGGATCTGTTCCTCAAGGCCTTCCTGTGTACCAAAGATATCCAAAGTAAGGCGTGCCAGCTGGTTAGCTACTCTCTGCCTGCGAAATTCCCAGTAATCGCCGCCGTCACTTTGCATGCTCACCCGGATGTTATACGTGGCGGCAGAATAAGATTGCCCATACGTTCCGGTAGTAAATAGTAAAAGAGCAAGTAAGGATAAAAGATATTTCATGAACATAGTGGTGATTTTGAGGTTTGAGCTGAGTATTGGTGTGTGAATATCTTACCAAAATAAAAGAACTGCCACCAAAAATTTCATGACTGTATCTATTGTTTGCAAACAGGATAATTCTTATTATTGCAACACAGTCGCAATAGTATGGCAAGAAGAAAAACAGAATCTACAACGCAAATCCTTTCTACCCTGAAAGCAGCCAGTTCGGCAATGAGTCATCAGATGATTCAGGAGGAGCTGGACATCGAGGTGGACCGGGCTACCATATACCGGGTTTTGAACCGCTTCTGTGAAGATGGCATGGTGCATCGGGTAATTGGCGAAAATGGAAAGCAATATTTTGCCCTTTGTGAAGGGTGTGAAAAAGAAAATCACAGTCACAATCACTTTCATTTTCGATGTAAAAATTGTGGTAAAGTGGAATGCTTATCCCGTGAAATAGAAATTAAGCTGCCCGCAGGGTACGTAGCTCAAAACTTTAATGGCCTTATCTCCGGGGTATGTGCACAGTGTGCCTGAAACCATGAAGGGCTTATCATCTCTTATGAATAAACAACAAAAAGAAACCGAACAAGGATTTTGGGACCGCCTGGGCATTGGCTTGTCTGGCTTATGTGCCGTACACTGTTTGCTGGTTCCTGTATTTGTATCATTGATCCCTCTATGGCCGGCTTTAGAAGAATTTCACGAGTACACGCACCTGGTATTTTTCCTGGCTATCGCTCCTGCCGTGATTTTGTCTATTAAGAACCGTGATCACCTCAAAGCAGTCTCCAACTACTTATTTGCAGGACTGATTGTCATTTTCCTGGCTTGGTTCTTTAACCATCAGCTGGGTGAATATGGCGAGGCAGGTGTTACGCTTGTGGGCAGTATGTTATTAATTCGGGGACATTGGCTGAATTATAAAAGCAAAAGTCACCCGGTACCACAGGCTAGCTAATAGCCTCTTCTAATAGCTCCACAACTCTTTGGGCACATCCCCAGCTCAGGGTCACCCCCGCGCCACCATGTCCGTAATTGTGGATTACAAGTTTGGAGTGCAGATGTTCACTCTCCAGCCGAAGACCATTTTCTTCTTTACGCAGGTACCGATATCCCTTTTTGACACTCCAGTTGGCAAACTCTTCAAGCTCTACCCCAAAAGTGTGACCAAGTATTTTGCTGTGAAGTTCAGGAATTTGAGCAGGCACAAGGCTGCCATCAATTTCTCTGTAAGGAGCTACCACTTGTTCCCCTTCCCATTCCCCAAGTGGACCCAAAAATCCCTTTTGCCGGCTGCCACCTAAAACCCATCCGTCGCTACGGGGGTAAAAATACACATCTTGAGGATTGCCGTATTCTGACGCATAGATCTCTGTTCCGGGAGAGAAATTGTAGGAGATAGTTTCATCTTCCGGGCTTTTAAGGGCCGGTGCATTTCGAACATGGATCAGGTGACCTCTGTAAATGAGTCCATGTTCGTCACCAAATAGTTTGCGGGCTCCCATCTCTGAACAGTTGATTATGATATCAAAGGGAAGATGGGGCAGGTCCTCAGGCAAAAGATGAACTATTTTCAGCGTTCCTTTTTGCTCTTCAAACAGGTTAATGAGGGCGGGGTAGTAGAGACTCCAGTCCGCAAAGTAACAATTGAATTTCCATCCATCTGTAATTTCCATATCCGGATGTTTGGGATAAAAACCTTTATTGAAGTCATGAAAGGCTTCGGTGTTATCCATCAATTCCAAATAATCGGGTTTGGGATGAGTATTCACAAAAAGTTCAAAATGAGTATGAATATTAAGCCCGGGAAATTGTTGATCATATAGTTTGCTGAACTGTTGAAGGCTGCTTTCAAAAAGAGCAAGCGTATGTTCGGAACTAATCGAATGCGGGATTATGGAAGCGGCCGGGTAAATGCTTGAAAAGGCGGGATTCCCGGAAGTTTTTCGTGGATTTTCGTCGGTGAAAATGGTCACATTATATCCCTGTTTTTGCAATAATATCGCGCAGCTTAACCCGCTAACTCCGCCGCCGATAACGCAAAGGTTTTTCTGTGATTTCATGTACAAATAATAACTTTATCCGGTGATGATTCTAGTTGAAGACTTCCGTTGTATCCAAAAAGCAATTATAGTAATTTCTGCCCGCAATGGAAGGAAGTAATATCATGCAGATAAGAAAAATAAGTACTGCATTTTTATTGTTGATGATGGTAGCCGGGGGATTGATATCCTGTGATTTGCTGGTGCTGGATGAAGACACCGAATATCCTACCCGAATTCCTGCACTGAAACTGGGTGAATTGGAGAGTTTGAATCAAGAATATCATGCGCTCAACGATAGTACTTTATGTTCTACTTTAAATGAGTTTGGCTATACGGGTTATAGCACGGTGCTATTTGGTGAGGAAGGAAATCCTTGTGACCGTCAAAACAGAGAGGTTGTTCGCATTGAGATGTCAGAACTTGATACACTCGAGTCGGCAGCAAAAAAGGCGTTATGGAAAAACCGGGACTTTACAGGCGTACAAGATACTACTGCTTTGGAATTAACTGCCATTATACCTTTGCCCGGATGCACTCAAAATTGCGGCGGTCCCGACGAAAACAGCGTAAACATTGAATGGAAACTGACCTTTGCTGAGCAGGTTGTCGACTCTGCTAAAGTTATTGGCACTGAAATTATTGTGGTAATGGATGCCCGCGGTGTCAACCGGATTTGGGGAAATTGGTACCCCGAGTTTAATGTGCCTGAGTTTATTAATTATGGTTATCAGGATGTGCAGGAAGGCATGGTTGGCTGGGAAATTGATATGCGTTCATTCACCGGTGAAGAAAAGATTTACACGATAAAGGAAGAAGATGTGGGCACAGAACCAGAGATGGTGCACCTGCCGATAATCTCAGACACAGATACTGAACTGCGTACCTGCTGGGCGGTTTCGGTACGCTATGGTGCCCAAGACTTTGCAGGTTGGTATGCCTTTATTGATATTGAGGAGGGATTTTTGGTTAAATTAGTACCAATGGGTGAAATTATACCCTAACAAATTGATTGATTAATATTTGTTTACACCAAATTTTTGGTGGTTGACAAAGGTTTTACTTTATAATAGTATATTCCACTGTTTATTAATCAGAACCGACAGAGCATTGGCTAAGAATAAAAGTAAAATACTGATAGTTGAAGATGACATGATCATATCCTTGGTCGTAGAGAATATGATCAAAAAATTGGGACATTCCCTGGTTGGCAAAACCGCATCTGGTGAAGAAGCTGTAGAAATGGCCAAGGAGCATAAACCCGATATTATTTTGATGGATATTCGCTTAAAAGGGGAAATGGATGGTATTGAAGCTGTTTCCATCATCCGTGAGCATATCGATACCAACGTCATTTACTTGACAGGAAACTCAGATAAAGCAAATTATGACCGTGCCAGGGCAACCGACTGTGTGGACTTAATCTCCAAGCCGTTCACCATTGGTGAACTCAGCCGTTCTCTTGATCTGGTACCGTAAATTCAGGATGCATCTTTAAGGCTTTTCGCTCGTACGTGTTTGCAAACTAAACGCACAGCATGTTATGAGTACAAAATTTAAGAATCTAAAAAACGATTTACGAGATCTCGAAGAAGAAGGACATCTATACTCCGGTAGTTCAGGAAATAGCTCTAAGGTAACCAGTTCTAAAATAGCCAGTTACATTTTACTTTTAGCCTTTATTGCAACGCTTACCTTTTATGCTGGCTCTCGCTTTGATGAGTCTGCCGACTTTAACCCAATTGAAGGAGTAGTTCAGAATTTCAATCAGCCCAGTGAAGATTTACTGAACCGCATGGGCGACTGGATGCAAGAAATGGGCTACGGGGAATTAAGCAGAGAACAACTCATAGATTTGCGTGAAGAAGGAGTTACAGCTACTTATACCTCACAGATGCGCGAAGCCGGATATACGGATTTAACGCTTGAGCAATTGGTAGAACTTCAAAATGCGGATGTGAGTGCTACTTTCACGCGCATGATGAAAGAATTGGGTTACGAACTGAGTGTGCAAGATCTCATTGACCTAAGAAGAGGAAGTGTGACCGCCTTTTTTACCAGTAATATGATGGATTTGGGATATACCCTGGAAGAGCTTAGCAAAGAAAATCTGATCAGAATGCGGAGTGTAAACGTAACTCACCAATTGGCGGAGAGACTAATAGAAGAACAAAGTGTAGAAGAAACAGGAACTCGTCCTTCTGTAGATGAACTTATTCGTTACCGGATCAGCAACCAATAGATTATTCGGAACAAAACCTTTCGAATTAGCTAACAATCATTGAACTACGAATAAAAAATAATTTCTATGAAAAAGCTATTTACATTGTTATCCGTTGGATTACTCACAGCTTTTGCCAGCCAAGCTATGGCGCAAGAGTATTTAATCGAAAACTCTTCAGGTATAGGGCCTAAAATTGGTTATTACAAAGCCCCTGATGCGGAAGATGGTACAATGTTTATTGGAGTTCAATCCAGAACAAAAGGAAAATATTTTGGCGCAGAATTTTCTGCAGAATATAGAGGTGAACAAGGATATACAACCACCGGTGGAGACGTTACAGTGCGACAAATTCCTGTAACAGGCTCTCTCATGGTTTTTGCTCCTATAGCAAAAAATCTATCCCCTTATGGCTTAGCTGGACTGGGAGCCTACTACACCATCTATGATTATGATGATGACTTTCTGAACCCTGATGATGATACTGAAGTAAACCTTGGATATCATCTTGGTTTCGGTGCTGATATTGCTCTTTCAGAATCAGCCGCACTTAATGTAGATTACCGCTACTTGTTCCTAAACGGTGATGATGACATCACAGAAAAAGAATTTAGCGGGAATGTGATATCGGCCGGTTTAACATTTTATTTCTAAGCATATACGCTAAGAACTAAGTCCCCGAATCCTGCTCCGTAAAACGGGCAGGATTTTTTTATTTTGAGTGATCTTGTTCTATGGATTCACAAATGTATTAGTTCATGAAAGAGTATTTGAAGGCACTCGATATTCTCACCAATAAGGAGATTGGCCAGTTATGGTCTTTAACTAAACACCGGCGACTGGAAAAGGGCGAGTATTTTATCCGGGAAAAACAGGTATGCCGGGAAGTGGTATTTGTTGAAAAGGGAATACTGCGTTCATATTACACCGATAGTGAAGGAGAAGAGATTACCTATTGTATCACTTTTTCAAAACGGTTTATGACAGCTTATTCCTCACTGATCACCGGCAGTCCGACCCCGGAAAACATACAAGCTGTGACAGACGCCAAATTGAGGGTGATACAAAAGAAGGAATTTGAGAAACTTGAAAATGAGAGCGCGAACTGGATCAGGTTGCAAAAGTTTTTTGCCGAACAGGAATACTTGGCGATGGAAGAGCGGGTGTTTTCGTATCAAAAAACTGACGCACGCCAGCGCTATCAGAAGCTGGTAAAAGAACACCCGGATTATTTGCAGGAGATACCCTTGCAATATCTTGCCTCATATTTGGGGATAACACCCCGTCACCTCAGCCGAATACGCAGTGAAGTGGTTTTATAGACATATGTCCTGTGGGAATTAAGATGGTCGCACTAAGTTGCTGATGAACGTAAAGAAAGCAACCAAAAGAAGACATCAATCCATGAAAAACATTCTCATTATCAACGGTCATCCCTCTCCGGATAGTTATAATCATGCTCTTGCAGAAGCTTATAAAACAGGAGCTTTAGAGGCCGGCGCAGGCATTCAACAAATCGAAGTGGGAAAGCTGGATTTTGACCCCAATTTAAAATTCGGATACAAGAAACGAATGGAACTTGAACCAGATCTACAAGAAGCTCGTGAGAAGATCAAACAGGCCGATCATTTGGTTTGGGTGCATCCGGTTTGGTGGGGTGGATTACCGGCACTGCTAAAAGGCTTTATAGACCGGATATTTTTACCTGGCTTTGCATTTAAGTATCGGGAAGATTCTCCCTGGTGGGATAAATACCTGAAAGGGAAAACAGCGCGCATAATTACTACCATGGATCAGCCCGGATGGTTTTACCGTTTGTTTTTTGGAAGCCCCAGCATAAAAGCGCTAAAAAAAAGTACGTTACAATTTTGCGGGATAAAACCGGTGAGGGTGAGTTATGTGGGGAGTATTAAAGCATCCGACGAAAAGCAAAGAGAGAAGTGGTTGAGCAAAATGTACCGCTTGGGAAAGAAACAAAAGTAGGATATAATGAAACCGAGTGATAGGAAAAGGAAGAAGCAATGGAAACAGCTCCCCAAACTAAATGGGAGGGATATATCCGGGATTGGCTTTTAGTTTTAATCCTATAATTATTCTATTTTAGTTAGCCGTTCAGTAATGGACGGTGTTGCTTTGTTGTTGAGACTGGTACTTAATTAAATCTCATTCTCACCATTATAAAAATTCAAAAATAGATGTCAGAAATTGTACTTCCTGAAGTTGAATTAAATATTTATTCACCTAAGGATCCCACCGAAGTCACCGTAGTAGAAAACTATATTTGTACACAGGAAAGCAGCCCCAATTTTGTACGCCATGTAACCTTTGATGTATCCGGCACCGATCTGGAAGGCCGGGTACGGGTAGGTCAGTCGATAGGTATATTGCCGCCTGGACAAAATGAAAAGGGGCGGCCTCACAAACTTAGATTGTATTCTGTGTCCTCGCCTACCAAAGGAGAGGATGGAAAATCTCATCTTATTTCCACCACGGTAAAGCGTACTATTGAAGAACTTGAAGATGGCAGTTTGTATACCGGCATTTGCTCAAATTATCTGGCAGATCTCAAACCCGGAGAAAAAGTACAAGCCACAGGGCCCAGTGGTAAGCGGTTTTTGATGCCGGAAAATGCCAAAGATTTCAATTATGTGTTTTTTGCCACGGGTACCGGAATCGCTCCCTTTCGCGGAATGATTAAGGAATTGTTTGAAGATGATGATTTTGAAGGGCAGGTAGCCTTGGTTTTTGGCTGTCCATATCGCACAGATTTAATCTATCCGGATTATTTCAGGGAGATGGAAGCCAAACACGAGAATTTCCAGTATATCACCTGTGTCTCAAGGGAAGACCGCCGGGCTGACGGTTCCAAAAAATATGTGCAAACTTCTATTGAAGATTGCCAGGATCAGCTCAATCCCATTTTTGAGCAGGAGAATACGCTCATTTATATTTGTGGGTTGAAAGGGATGGAAACCGGTATTTATCAAAATCTGGCCCGGGGCGGTTTTAAAGAATACCTGGTTATCAAAGGGGATTTTGCCAAGCTGCATCCAGACGATTGGGATTGGGAAGAAATGCGGCGCAACGTTAAACCCGGCGCCCGTACGTTTGAAGAGGTGTATTAATTTCTTCAAATTAGAGTATAGAATAAAAGGAGCAATGATTAATCATTGCTCCTTTTTTGTTTAGGGATATCAGAATCAGGCTTTACGATTGAATCCGGGTAACTCCGCCGGAAACTACAAACCGCATAAAGTTGGTTGGATCGGTTTTAATGCGCGTTACCTTTTCACGGGGTACGATGTATAAATTTCCTGAAAAGTTGTAGGAATGTGGACAGTACACGGCCACTTCATCTTTAAGACCAAAGTGTTCCAGCGATTCCTCGGTGATAAAACCAAACCGTTTCATGCCTGCAGGCTCACTGAATTCTACATATACGGGTTTGTTGAACTTCTTTCGGTCTCCCACAAAAGCCTCCGTCAAATCTTTGAGGGAAGAATACACAATGTTGAAAATGGGCGTTTTGGTCAGCAGCTTTTCAAAAAAGTACACTACGGGTTTAACGAATGTACGAGTGATCAAAAAGCCGAAAAAAGTAATCAGTATAAAACCTGCTACGATGCCCAGGCCGGGTATTTGGTATTCATACTCAAACCAGCTGAATAATAATTCATTGAAGAAGTCATTCATCCAAATAACAGTTACATACATGAAATAAGCTGTTACTGTAAATGGAAGGATGAGAAGCATCCCCCGCAGAAAATAATTCAACAGTGTTTTCATAGGAAAAATTGGTTTTTGCTTAGGAGGGATGAATCTAACAGATAATGGTCATAAATGTCTAAAAAGAAAGAAAATTAGACGGCAATTGAACTCATTACACCCGGCCTGAACAATGTACATCTCCTAAGAAGACACTTGGTTATGTTGATTGCTCTTTCTTCTCTGCGTATCTAAATAATAATGCGGCTGTAGTAAACAGAAAGATAAACATACCATTCACTCCAAAAATCTCCAGAACTGAACTACTCGGCACCGATTGCATATTAGTGAGCAAAGCGGCTACCAAAAGTATTACATGTGCAAAAGACATCGCAATAAGTACGAACATCATCCCATATGCTTTAAAGCGGGTAAAAAGTGATCCCAGAATGCCAATTCCAATCACCCCAAAATACAACAGATTAAAAGCATGGTCCTCCGGACCGATAATTCCAACAGCAAGATTGGCCCAAATCAGGAAAAGTGAAGAGCCCAGAGCAAGGCCCATAGCAAACCGATACATTTTGTTTTCGGATGTTTTGGTGGCAAGAATAAAGGTGAGTCCTGTGCCAAATAGAAGGGAACCGGCAATAACAAAATCACTGAGCGTCCATACAACCTCGTTGGTAAATTGCATGGCTACCAAAGGAATGAGTAGTACAATGCCTGTGATGAAGGCGAGATAGATAACAGGTCGGGATATGCTTTGAGATGTATTCATGGCTAATATTAAGTTAGGGGTTGTTTATTGAAAGTACTTTTAATTGCAAAGTAGTTAGGTAAATTTTTTTGGGATTATTCTATTTCAGAACGGTGGCTTCTTTTACGGAAGTACATCCAGCAGATACCGGTCAGTATCAATAGCAAAGGAAGGGCACCCGGTTCGCTTTCGGTTAATATCATATAGGTCAAAAGTAAAAAGCCTGTTAAAGTGGTTAAGAATGCTGGTACCCAGCGTATATTTCTTCTCAAAGAGGTCAGATATTTCATGTTTATTTTCGTGCGTTAATGATGGTTTCGAGTACTTTTAAGTGATCATCGAAGGCTTTTTTGCCTTCTTTAGTCATGGAGTATTTGGTGTTGGGCTTGTTGTCGATAAAGGATTTCTCTACTTCGATAAACCCTTCCTTTTCCAGCTTTTTAATGTGGGTAGCCAGGTTGCCGTCGGTTACATCCAGGAATTCCTTCAGGGCGGTAAAATCAAGGGTATCGTTTACCGCCAGGGCCGACATAATGCCTAGCCTGACCCGGCTTTCAAATGCTTTATGTAAATCATCAAAGGATACTTTCATGCGTCACCGCTCGTATCTGAAATGCATATAAATTCCATACAAAACATGAACTACTCCGAATCCAATAGCCCAAAACAGAAGTCCATATCCAACAAAAAATGCGTTCAACAATCCAAGCAACATCTGAACAAAACCCATCACTCTCACTTCTTTGATCGTAAAGTGTCCTGCATTGTATAATGCCAATCCATAAAAGAGGAGGGTGAGTGGGGCAGCGAGTCCGATTAGTCCATTTGATATCAGGATGAAGATTAAAATTCCGCCCGCAAAAAGAGGTACGGCCATACTAACCAATAGCCGTCTTGATGTAGCATTCCAGGCGCTTTCTTCTCTTTTATTGGCTTTTCTACGGGAATCCAGAAGGGCGCTGACTAAGGCAAGCCCCAACACACCTGCAGCTGTCAAAAGTACATTTATCAAATTAGAGTATGAATAAAAGAATTCATCCGGTCGAAACTTCAAAAGGCTATGAGCAATCCACGCCCCAACCAAAGCGTACGTTCCGGCCAATATCCCAGCCCAGCCGGAGAGCGACAAAAATTTTGACGAGCGTTCCATCATGGAACGGATCTCGGCGATGTCTTTTAGATAATCCTGTTCTTCTTTCATAAAAAGTACTTTTTATTTAAAAGTACATTGAGAAAATGATTAATACAACATGTCTAAAAAATTTTATGAACATTGAACACTGAGTGCAGAAGTTCTAAGGTCTTTCCTGCGGATTCAGGAATCTAAATGGTTGAATCACGGATTAGGTGGATTTATGGATTGCACGGATTTACTTCTACTCAAAATCTAAAAAAACATGCTAAGATCGGCATGTTCATTTTGTCTTGATACAAAACGAACCAAAAGATCAAGGCGGTAGAATTTTGTCAGGCGTTCGCAGTGATTTGCTGTATAATTCCAATGGTCCATCTCTTTTCGTAATTATTTTGAACTCCGGGCCGGTATGGAATTATACCCCTTCGGGACGCTGCATCACTGCTCACTTAATCCTGTCAAAATTCTAAGGCCAGAGCATGGATATAGTTGAAGCTTCCCGACTCCGTAGGAGTCAAATGTAGGTAGCACCGGGTAAGCCCGAAAGATGTTTTATTAGCCCCGATGTATGCCGGGCGCAACCCGGGGTAAATAATGCAAAAGTAGAACAATTTTTGCCCGGATTGTTTATGGGCGAAGGGTGGGTATCAAAAATTGGGCTCGTATTATGATATCATCACAAAAGTCATTCCTGCGAAGACAGGAACCTTATTGTTCGAACCGCTGATTAAGCGGATTATAAGATTACACGGATTTTTTGCAATCAGCTAATTATAAAATCAAAGTTGAGCTTACAAAGAAACTCCCCGTTTCCATGGAATAAAGTCATCCTGATTAAGCAGCTGGGCTTTGGTTTTGATACGACCACTGGCCAACTCAATAATGTAATCCAAAATCTCTTCACCCATTTCTTCAATGGTTTTTTCTCCTTTGATGACCGGACCGGTATCAATGTCGATTATATCAGGCATGCGCTCGGCAAGCTGACTGTTGGAAGACACTTTACCAACAGGAGCCACGGGATTACCGGTAGGCGTTCCCAGTCCGGTGGTAAACAAGATGATGTTGGCGCCCGATCCCGCCATGGCCGTGGTACTTTCCACATCGTTGCCGGGTGTACAGAGGAGGTTTAAACCGGGCTCGCGTACCTGTTCGGTATAATCCAGGACGGCTTTGACAGGGGAGGTGCCTCCTTTTTTGGCAGCACCAGCAGATTTCATGGCATCGGTGATGAGCCCGTCTTTGATATTGCCCGGAGAAGGATTCATATCAAAACCGGAACCGGAGGCTTCGGCGGCATCAGAATAACGTTGCATAAGATCCACAAACTTTTCGGCCATCTCTTTGCTGGTGGTGCGGTCGATGAGTTCTTGCTCCACCCCACACAATTCAGGGAATTCTGAAAGAATAACCGATCCACCCAGCGCCGTTATCAAATCGCCGGCATGACCTACCGCGGGGTTGGCTGAAATACCGGAGAATCCATCCGAACCGCCGCACTCCATACCAATGGTGAGTTTGGAAAGAGGAGCAGGTTTACGTTCATTCTTGTTGGCTTCAACCAATCCCAAAAAAGTATCACGGATGGCAGAGGTCAGCATTTCATATTCGGTACCACTTTGTTGCTGCTCGTAAATGTAAAGTGGTTTCTGAAGATCGGAAGTCAGGTCGGCAATTTTCTCTTCCAGGATTTCAATCTGGGCATTTTGGCAGCCGAGACTTAATACCGTTGCGCCCGCCACGTTGGGGTGATAAATATAACCGGCCAGCAGAGCACATAGCGCTTCAGAATCCTGCCGGATGCCACCACAGCCACCTTCATGGGTCAAAAACTTGATGCCATCTACATTGGGAAACAGCGGATCAGGATCACTTAGCTCACTTTTTGCCGGCGGTTCTGTCATGTTTTTGATGACATCCGTTTTGCCATCCTTATACAGCTGTACCAGGTCGGCCACATACTTTTCATACACATCGCTGGTGGCGTATCCCAACTCCTTCATAAAAGCATTTTTGATGGTGTTCACATTACGGTTCTCGCAAAACACCAGCGGAACTACCAGCCAGTAATTGGCTGTCCCTACTTGTCCGTCTGGGCGATGATAACCCATAAATTCCTTGTCTTTCCAGCGACTTACATCCGGTGCCTGCCATTCACTTCCGGAGGTTTCCAAAGAGTAAGAAGACACTTCGTGTCGGGTATTTTCCGTAGTTAGTACGCCCCCGGCAGGTATTTCCTCGGTGACAGTTCCCACCAAAGATCCGTACATGTACACCTTATCTTCAGCCTTGAGGTCTTTGAGTGCCAGTTTGTGCTTAGCGGGGACGTCTTTCCGGATGATAATATCCGACCCATTGTGCTGCACCACATCCCCGGCTTGAAGGTCAGTAAGTGCTACCAGCAGGTTATCATTCGGATGAATTTGTAAGGTCTTGTTAGCCATGATTGTTAGCTATCTGTCTGATAAAGTTTAAATTCTAATGTGAGGATGTTATTGCACATCTTCGCTAAGGGTACTATTGACGCCTTTCTCGTCAATCAGCTGCAAGTAGTTGGTAACCATATCGTTTAGTCCGTCAATTTCGGTAAGATCTTGATCCCAAAATGCCGTATGACTAAGAACGGTTTGCGCTACCTTGCTGTGATCGCCGCTTTCCCAGGCTTTCTGGACGAAAGAAACCACATCTTCACCATCATTAATAGGCGTATCTTCTCCTTCCCAGCTTCCTTTATAAAAGCGAATGAGGGCGGCTAAAGCAAAAGTGAGTCGCTTCGGAATCTCTCCTTTCTGGGCATGATATTGCAGCAAGGAGGGAAGCACTCTTACTTTGTATTTAGAAACAGAATTCAAGGCAATGGCACTGAGCTCATGCTTGATATATGGATTCTCAAATCGCTCTAAAATATCTTTAGCAAAGCTTTCCAGCTCCTCTACCGACATATCCATATCAAGGGAAGGGATGATTTCTTCAAATAATTCCTTTTCCAAATAGGGGCCCACTTGTTCATGATCCATGGCTTCTTTAACCGTTCTCGCTCCGGCAAGATATCCCACCGGAACCATGCTGGTGTGCAGGCCATTCAGGATGCGCACTTTTCGGGTGCGATAAACCGACAGGTCATCCACAAATTTTACATTCAGGCCTGCTTTGTCAAAAGGGAGTTTTTGCTGGATTGATTCTGGCCCCTCAATCACCCACAGGTGGAAAAATTCCCCATTCACTACCAATTGATCATCGTAGCCAATCTCGGCATGGATTTCCTCCAGGTTGTCTTTCGGAAAGCCCGGTACAATACGATCAACCAGTGTGTTGCAGAACGTGATATCATTATTAATCCAATCTTTAAAAGCCGCTTCGGTCTCCCATAGATCAGCGTATTGAAGCACATATTTTTTAAGATTATCGCCGTTTTTATCAATTAGCTCACATGGAATGATAACCGGTGCTTTGTCGGAGGCCCCATCAAAATGCTTGTACCGGTGATGAAGCAAAGCCGTAAGCTTGGCGGGAAAGCTGTTGGGGATGGTTTCATAATCGGTGTCGTTTTCATCAAAAGCAATGCCCGCTTCGGTAGTATTGGAAACAATAAATTCCAGGTCGGGATTTTCTCCCAGTTCCAGAAACCCTTTGTAATCTTCATAGGGATTCATCCCGCCTTCCACACATTTAACCAGTTCAATGCTGGAAATAGGTTCGCCATCTTTCATGCCCTGCAGCTGCACATGATACAGCCCGTCCTGCTTGTTTAGCAAATCCACCAATCCTTTAGGAATCGGCTGTACAACCTTGACGGAACCGTTAAAATCAGTCTTTTCATTTACCTTGTCGATCATCCAGTCCACAAAAGCCCTCAGGAAGTTCCCTTCTCCAAATTGAAGGATCTTTGTTTTCAGATTTTCTGGTCTTGATACCGTTGCGTTATTTAAAGGGTTAGGCATGATCGTATGATGAGTTAAAAAGACAGTTTCCAACTTTACTTAATCGGTAACTTAAAGTAAGGTTTTTAAAAATTCTCTCGAAATAAAATTTTCAGGCACTTGTTTTTTGGGTAAGGTGAAAGCTTTAATCAACTGTGTACTGCCACTCAGAACTTGAATGGTGATGGACATTTCGGCTATGAACCGCGGATTGAATGGATTATAGGATTGCATGGATTATTCTGTCCAACGACTCCAGAGGAGTCAAGCATGGGTAGCCCCGGGTAAGCCCGATAAAATGTTTAATTAGGACAACCATCTACGCCGGGCGCAACCCGGGGATTAAAGAAAAAGGAAAGAACAATTTTTGCCGGTTTTTTTTTGGAAGAGGATCTCCATCAAAAATTGGGCGGGTTGTTCGGTTGGTTACATTCGGACCAGGGGTCCGGGCAGGCATTCCCAACGAGACGTTGGGAACGAAGTCAACGCTGAGGATCATTCTGGCTATGAACCACGGATTGAATGGATTAGAGGATTACACGGATTACTTAGTCTTCTGACTCCGTAGGAGTCAAACGTGGGTAGCCCTGGGTAAGCCCGATAAAATGTTTAATTAAGACAACCATCTAAGCCGGGCGCAACCCGGGGATTAAAGAAAAAGAAAGAACAATTTTTGCCCGGTTGGATTTTTTGGGAAAGCTGCTAGTCAAAAATTGGGCTGGGTGTTTGTTTGGCTGCAATCGGACCAGAGGTCCGGCCAGGCATTCCTAAACGGACGTTGGGAACGAGTTCAATATTTGTCAAAAAAGACTCTACTCAATATGTTCTTAATTCCTAACTGATTTGTTAGGAATTAAGAATACTAATAAATCTATTTTTTAAATAAATCAGTTAATCTGATTGAGTAACCAAACTGGAGCTCAAAAAAACTGTCTTTGGTCTTCATGTCAATAGTATGTGATAATGCCCCATAAATTCTGCTATTACGGTCACCTAAAGGATTCCAAAACAGTTCAAACTGTGTATTTAAAAACCTTCTGCGTTTATCTTCATTGTTAAAACTGGTTTCGGGGCTATAATGCAGAAAGCGTCTAATTGATAAATCAGTTCCAAAATTATCAGCTAATTCTAAATTAAGTCCTGGTTCTAAGAAAAAGGCGTATGAAATTGTTGTTTTAGAGTTGTCTTGTTCCTTCAAATCTGATAAAAATAATCCTGCTCCAAAATCGAGATAAAAGGAGCTCAAAGATTTATTTTCTACCCATCCATTTATTAAGCTGAAAGAAATATCAGTTGAAAGCCAACTTTTTTGTAAGTAACTACTTCGTGTAAAATTTGACGTATCAATCGACGCAAATTTACTATCAAATTTCCTCAGGTTTAGGTTCGTCTTAGTATAATGGAAAGGTACAATTAAACCTTTATTTGGATAATTTATGCGATGAATAATATGCTTAAAAGATGCAGTAGTCTGTATCAGACCATTAGACTCATCTCCGAGAGTTGCCAAACCATCTGTATATAATCTAAGATCAAAAATGTTATTAATACCCACACCTCTAGTCAAAATAATTCCATCTTTATATTTGCTATCATTCAAATAATCTTTCTTTTCAATGATGTAAAGTCCGTCGTCAGGAGCATAGTTACCTAAGCTTTCGTATTCCCAGAAGTTATTTGTGAATAAGTAATACTCTGTACTATCTGAGCTTCTGTATAATAATTTGTCTCCTTTATCTAAGCGATAACTAGTTACTCCAATTGGAGCTTGGGCATTGCTAAATTTCACAGGAAAGTCATTTGGTCTACTAGCGAAGATTTGAAGTTCATTTATAAAGCCATCTTTAATTCTAAAGCTAATTTTGTCAATATCTGCAGTAGGTTCTTCTCCTTCTAGTATATTTTGTTGGTTCTTCTTTATACTGCTTATTTCGAATGGAACATCGTCTTTTTGATGCGAATGATTCCTACAGCTAATGTAGTATCTTCCTGATTTTCTTCAATTACACTAGTCAGGTTTTGAAGTTTTTGCTCTATCTTTTTTAAGCTATCATTGATTTCTTCTGTACCCGTTGTGTCTGTAGTAGAAGATGAATCAGACTGTCCGTTTTGACTAAGTACTGGTTTGGTAATAACTATAAAGCATAGAATGAGTAGATATAAATATTTCATTTGAACACCCCATAATCTTTTATTATTTATTAGTGTCTCCCCAAAACTTCCCCTAATTATATAAAGAGACTAATTTAATTCATTGGAATTAAATTATAAAAATCTTAAAAAGAAACTGTAAAAAAGCCCTCTTCATAAAATAAAAGTTAAAACAAATTTTTATTTATGAGTGTACTCACATTCATGTTTACGTGATATTTCTTATTGATTAATACTTCATTTGCAAGGCATTCATCATCCCTATTTATGGTTAAAAACCACACATGAGTTCCAACCATATTTTTCCTATCTTCCATGCCCTTAAAAATCCAACACTCACACATTACCTTTGATGTCGTACAAGACTTCCGCCCAGATTCGTCAGGAATTTTTTGATTTCTTCGCCGAAAAAGAACACGCTATTGTTGACAGCGCTCCCGTAGTTCCCAAGAACGATCCCACCTTATTATTTACCAATGCGGGTATGAACCAGTTTAAAGCCATTTTCCTGGGAGAGGAAGACGCTCTTAAGCACGATGGTAAACTTTGGAACCGCGCGGCCGACACCCAAAAATGTATTCGCGTAAGCGGCAAGCACAACGATTTGGAAGAAGTTGGCCACGATACCTACCATCACACCTTATTTGAGATGCTGGGCAACTGGTCTTTTGGTGATTATTTCAAAAAAGAAGCCATTGGTTGGGCCTGGGAATTGTTGGTTGACAAATGGGGACTGGAGCCCGACCGCCTGTATGCCACGGTATTTGAAGGCGATGAAGAGGATGGGCTGCCCGTGGATGATGAAGCCATTGCACTTTGGAAAAGTGAGACGTCCATCGACCACGACCATATTCTAAAGTGCAGCAAAAAAGACAATTTTTGGGAGATGGGCGAAACCGGTCCATGCGGACCCTGTTCGGAAGTACACATTGATTTACGCCCCGATGAAGACCGCAAAAAGAAACCCGGTCGCGATTTGGTGAATATGGACGATCCCCGGGTTATGGAGATCTGGAACCTGGTATTCATTCAGTTCAATCGTAAGCCAGACAGCAGTCTTGAAAAACTACCTGCCCAACACGTAGATACTGGTATGGGCTTTGAGCGTATCTGCGCCGTGCTGCAAGACAAAACCTCGAATTACGACACCGATGTGTTCACCCCGCTGTTAAATGAAATTGCCGATATGGCCGGGCTGACTTATGGCGAAGATGAAGAAAAAGACATCGCCATGCGCGTGATTGCCGATCACATCCGTGCGGTAACCTTTTCTATTGCGGATGGTGCTTCGCCGGGCAACGACGGTCGTGGTTATGTGATTCGCCGCATTTTGCGTCGCGCTATACGCTATGGTTGGGATGTGCTTGATTTCAAAGAGCCGTTTTTCCACAAGCTGGTAGACGTGCTGGCCGAGCAATTCAAAGAGGTCTTTCCCGAGATCAAAGCCCAGCGCGATTACATTGTAAACGTGATCCGATCCGAAGAAAAGAGTTTCCTGAAAACACTGGGGCAGGGCATTGAGCTGTTTAATGAGATGGTGGAAGGCGAGAAGAAGCTTTCCGGCGCGGATGCCTTCAAACTGCATGATACCTACGGATTCCCCATTGACCTGACCGAACTGATGGCCCGGGAACGTGGGGTGGAAGTGGATACGGAAGGCTTCAATAAACACATGAAGGAACAGAAGGATCGAGCCCGTGCTGCCGGTAAGTTTTCGGTAGATCAGAGTGATTCCAAATCCTGGACGGTGGTGAAGGAATCTGATGAATTTGAATTTACAGGATACGATGATGCCGAGACGGAAGTAGAAATTCTGGCTTACCGAAAAGAAGACGATCGTTATGCTATTCAGCTGAACCGTACGCCGTTTTATGCGGAAAGTGGTGGTCAGGTAGCTGATACCGGCATGATCACAAACGGTGACGAATATATTAAGGTACTGGATGTACAGAAGTCCAACGGGCAGTTCATCCATTATGTAGATCAGTTGCCGGAGGATTTGTCTGGAACATGGACGGCTACTATTGATCTGAACCGCCGCATTGAAATTCAAAAACATCACTCCGCTACTCACTTGGTTCATGCAGCACTACGTGGAATTTTAGGTGATCACGTGGGGCAGAAAGGCTCACTGGTAGATGAACATCATCTGCGTTTTGACTTCTCGCATTTTGAGGCCATGACTGATGAGCAGTTGGATGAAGTAGAAGAGCTGGTAAATGAAAAAATCCAGGAAAACATCCCGCTGCAGGAAGAACGAAACATGCCGATTGATGAAGCTAAAGAGCGTGGTGCGATGATGTTGTTTGGTGAGAAATACGGGGAGAAAGTCCGTGTAATCACCTTTGATAAAGACTATTCCATGGAGCTGTGTGGTGGTACCCATGTAGGTGCTACAGGCGAAATCGGTTATTTCCGATTTACACAAGAAACCTCGGTCGCGGCCGGTATCCGGCGTATTGAAGCCGTGTGTGGGGCTCAAGCCGATAAACTGTTGCGAGATGAAAAGAAATTATTGCAACAGGTGAAGGGAACGATTGGTCAAACCGAAGATTTGGCTGCTGACATTCAGAAGCTGATTGATGAGAAGAAAGCTCTGGAGAAAGAATTAGAGAAAGTTCAGTTGCAAAATACCGGCGCCAAATTGGAGGAGTTTATCCAGAATGCCGGTGAATTGGATTCAGGCATTCAATTGGTAAAAGGAGAAATCTCCGGCGCCAACATGGACACGCTAAAGCAGCTGGGCTATGATGGCATCCAGAAAACCAAAGAAAACACTGCTATTGTGCTGGGCTCCAAAGATGAGGAAGAAGGCAAGGTGTACCTGATGGTAGCCTTGACCGAAGACCTCATCAAAGAAAAAGGATTGAAAGCCGGCGGATTGGTCGGTCAATTGGGCCGACTTGTAGGCGGTGGTGGAGGCGGACAGCCAAACCTGGCTACAGCCGGTGGACGTCAGCCCGAAAAACTCTCCGAAGCCCTTGAGAAAGTGAATGATTTGATTGAAGAATCGATTTCGTCATAATCGGAGGACAACTCAGGAATAGAACGCGGATAACGCAGATTGCGCAGATTATCGCGGAAAGATTAGATGTTTGATGTGGCTAAGAAAAACCCCGAATGGGGTTGAATATGAATAGCCCCGGGTGCAACCCGGGGAGAAAGTATCCAAGTAACGAACCTCCGCCCGAATAGGGTTTATGATGAAGATATTTACCGGAGGTTGGATGATCATTTTGTAAAAGAAAAACTGAGATACCTGTGATTTATATGATAAGCTGTGATGGTAGTATTTAAAATTATCACAGTGTATCTATACCATCACAACTATCACAGTTAAAAACGGGAAGCAGGAGCTTCCCATGTGCGTTCCCAACGAGGACGTTGGGAACGAGTCTCAATTAGTGACTATCCGCAAGATCAGCGTACTCCGTGTTCTATTCTGCTATCATGAAAGAACTGAACACCTTGAAGCTGGCATTAAAAACGGCTTTTATGAATCTAATCCGGATGATCGTAAATCATCTTGGATGAAATCACGAAATCTTCATAAAAAATGGATATATTTCTAACCTTTTAAAGATAATTTTGGCACTAAATAATACCTATGGCTAAGAAGAAAACAGACGAAGTACGATTTGCCCCTACGGGAATCGGAGATGAGAAAGACGGCGCCATTCAAAAAGGCGTAGATCTGCCGGCTCCCACCAGAAAAAAACATAAATCCCTGGGTCTTAGTGAAGATGACCTGAAAGACATGTATGAGCAGATGTTTCTGCAGCGTCGTTTTGAAGAACGTGCCATGCAGCAGTATCAGAAGGGGAAATTTGGAGGATTTCTCCATTTATATATTGGGCAGGAAGCTGTTTCGACCGGCACCGTGTATGCATTGAATGATGACGACGATATTATAACAGCTTATCGCGATCACGGCTGGGGACTTTGCCGGGGCATCACCCCAAATGAAGGTATGGCCGAACTGTTTGGCAAGAAAACCGGATGCTCCAAAGGAAAGGGCGGTTCCATGCACTTTGCCAAAACCGAAAACCATTTCTGGGGCGGTTACGGTATTGTAGGCGGGCACATTCCTATTGGCGGAGGGCTTGCTTTTGCCAACAAATACAATCAAAATAACCGAATCTCTGCGACTTTCTTTGGAGACGGAGCGGTTGATCAGGGCTCTTTACACGAGACGCTGAATATTGCCAAGTTGTGGGGACTTCCTGCAATCTTTGTGGTAGAAAATAACGGTTACTCCATGGGTACGGCCGCCAAGCGTCACACAGTGGCAGAGATTGTTGACCGTGCCAAAGGCTACGACATCAAGAGCAAAGTGGTTAACGGCATGGATGTATTTTCCGTGTTTGAGGCCATGAAAGAAATTGCCGAATGGGTTCGTGAAAACTCTGAGCCATACTTTGTTGAAATCCGCACTTATCGTTACCGCGGACACTCTATGTCGGATCCTCAAAAATATCGCACTAAAGAGGAGCTGAAGGAATATCAGGAAAACGATCCCATCGAGCGGTTGAAGAGTTATTTACTGGATGAGGGAATCCTGGATGAGGACGGAATAGAGGAAATAGAAGAAAAAGTAGAGCAGGAAGTATTGGACGCCGTTGAATTTGCTGACGAATCCGACTTCCCCGATGAAGAGGCGCTCTATGATGACATGTTCGCTGAAGACGAACCCTATTTCCACAACTAATTTATAACGATCAGACTACAGATTAATGGCAGAATTACAATTTAGAGAAGCAATTAAAGCGGCAATTGATGAGGAAATGGACCGTGAGGAAAAGGTTTTCATCATGGGCGAGGAAGTTGCCGAGTACGACGGAGCATACAAATCAACCGAAGGCTTATTGAAAAAATATGGGTTCAAGCGTGTGATTGATACGCCTATTTCCGAGCTGGGTTTTTCCGGCATCGGGGTAGGGGCTGCGATGAACGGCCTGCGTCCCATTGTGGAATTCATGACCTTCAACTTTGCCGTATTGGCGCTTGACCAGATCATTAACCATGCTTCAAAGGCTGGCTACATGACTGGTGGACAGATTTCGATGCCTATCGTATTCCGTGGGCCTAATGCCTCAGCCGGACAGTTGGGGGCAACCCACTCGGTGGCTTACGATTCCATGTACGCACATTTCCCCGGCCTAAAAGTGATTTACACCTCAGAGCCGGATGATGCCAAAGGGCTGTTGAAATCCGCTATCCGCGACGACAACCCGGTTATCTTCATGGAGTCGGAGCAGATGTACGGCATGAAAGGGGAAGTGTCAGATGAAGACGATTACATTATCCCCATTGGAAAAGGAAAAATTAAGCGTGAAGGAAGTGATGTGACCGTTGTAGCCCACGGTAAAATGTATCACGTAGCCAAGCAAGCTGCCGCCCAGCTCGAGAAAGACGGCGTGGAAGTGGAACTTATTGATCCGCGTACGGTTAAGCCGCTGGACCTGCCGCTGATTGTGGAATCCATCAAAAAAACCAACCGCTGTGTTGTAGTTGATGAAGCCCATCCGTTTGGAGGATTTGCATCTGAAGTTGGCTTCTTAATTCAGCGTGAAGCATTTGATTATTTGGATGCACCCGTACAGCGTGTAACCCTTCCGGATGTAAACGCACCATTTTCAAAACCTTTGTTTGATGCATGGTTGCCGGATGCAAAGCAAGTAATTGATGCTGTAAATCAGGTTACTTACAGAAACTAAGGTCAAAGTGAAAAGCGAAAGGTGAAAAGAACTTTAGATAGTCAATCTTTTCACCTTTCACTTTTGCCTTTTCACTTTTTATTTATGCCAGTGCCTGTTTACATTGAAAAGCAGCGCTGACACCAACAAATTAACTTACTCAACCGAACAGATTAGATATTATGGCCATTAAGATTGAAATGCCGAAGCTCAGCGACACCATGGAAGAAGGGGTGATCGCGTCGTGGAATGTTAAAGAAGGAGACCAGGTTTCAGCCGGCGATATTATTGCTGAGGTAGAAACCGATAAAGCCACTATGGAGGTAGAGGCCTTTGACGAAGGTACTGTGCTTAAAATTCTGGTGGATGAAGGCGATGCTGTTCCCCTGGGAGGCTTGATGGCCGTGCTGGGTGAAGAAGGCGAAGATATTTCTGATATTCTTGAAGGTGCCGGTGACGGCGGTTCAAGCTCTTCCGACGATTCCGGTGATCAGGAAAAAGCTGAGGAAGATGACAAGGAGAAAAACGCTGAAGAAAAAGAAGAGAAGGAAGAAAGTTCATCATCCGATTCTTCTACTTCCGATGACGGCCGCATTAAAGCTTCTCCATTGGCTCGTAACATGGCGGAAGATAAAGGCATTGATCTTGCCAAAGTAGACGGTTCAGGGCCTGGTGGACGTATCATCAAAGCCGATATTGAAAATTATAAAGAAGAAGCTGCGCCTGCTGCCGCTGCTCCATCTCAACAATTTGAGAGCCTGGAGAGCAAAGAAGTTAAGGTATCGCAAATGCGCAAGACCATTGCTCGTCGTCTCTCCGAAAGCAAGTTTACAAATCCGCACTTCTATGAGACCATTGATATTGATATGAAGCCGGCTATTGCAGCCCGCAAGCAAATCAATGACGCAAATGAGGATGTGAAAATCAGCTTTAATGATATTGTAGTGAAAGCTTGTGCTATCGCACTCACCCGTCATCAATATGTAAACAGCTCCTGGAGTGACGATGTAATCAAACAGCATGGCGATGTGCACGTAGCCGTAGCCGTTGCTATTGAAGAAGGACTGATGACTCCGGTTATTCGTCATGCCGACAAGAAAGGCCTGGCTCAAATTTCATCCGAAACACGAGAATTAGCGGGACTGGCACGCGATCGCAAGCTGCAGCCCGAACAGATGGAAGGGAGTACCTTCACCATCAGTAATCTGGGCATGTTTGGCATCGAAGAATTTACCGCCATCATCAACCCGCCAAACGCATGTATTATGGCCGTTGGTGCCATCCGTGACGTGCCGGTAGTAGAAAATGGAGAAGTGGTACCAGGTAAACGTATGAAAGTGACCCTTTCCAGCGATCACCGTATTGTGGACGGCGCCAAAGCTGCCGAATTCCTGAATACAGTGCGTCAGTTACTGGAAAATCCATTAGCTATGTTGCTGTAAGCATTTTAAACATTGTTGCTTAATGCGAAATCAGAGCCGTGTCTTTTTTAAAGGCGCGGCTTTTTTTATTGGTTGATGTTATTCCATTCTCAATGTTGTTTTGTTGTCTCTTACTCATCACAAGGCTGCAGCTAATATCCATCAAAACAGCTTTTCCAGTTTTGATGTTTAGAGCTAAATGTTGATGCTCATCCTTTCCCATTTTTGCCCTGATTTAAGTTATGGATAGCCGATTAACGGCTTATTTTAGATGGAAACGCTTTTATATGGAATTATTCTAAATAAGGGTTGAGTCTGGTTGGTGTTACCCTTATCATTGCATCGCTATTTAAAATAAATCTAAATTAAAATAACCAACTAACCCAGTATTTAAGCGATGCAATCTGTACAAAAAACGCTCTTAACCTTATTAACGCTGATGTTGAGTCTATCAGCAAGCCTACAGGCTAATCCTGCTATTTCCGGGAAAATTACCGGAAAAGTTGTGGATGAAAATAATGAACCACTAACCGGTATTAATCTTCGCCTGGAAGGAACCACATTTGGCGCTGCTTCGGGTATTGACGGAAACTATGAGATTAACAATGTGCCGGCAGGGCGCTATACCTTTGTTGCATCGGGAGTAGGTTTTGAAACAGAAGAGAAGTCGATCAGCATCACCGACGGGGAGACGCTGACTATTGATGTGATTCTGTCGGTAGCCAACGAAGAACTGCAGGATATCATCGTTCGCAGCTCAAAAGTAAACAAGTTTTCTCGCGAACGTACTGAATATGTGGCCAAGATGCCTATCGAGAATATTGAAAATCCACAGGTATACAACACCATCAGTTCCGAGCTGCTGGCAGAACAAGTGGTTACCAGTTTTGATGATGCCCTTACCAATGCACCCGGTGTATTTAAATTATGGGAATCTACCGGCCGTGGCGGTGATGGTGCCGGTTATTATTCCCTGCGCGGCTTCTCTGCACAGCCAACTATGATTAACGGACTTCCTGCCCTTACGAACGGTTCGCTGGATCCATCTAATATTGAACGCATTGAAGTCATCAAAGGGCCTTCAGGCACACTTTATGGCAGCAGCCTGATTTCCTATGGCGGGCTGATCAACGTAGTGACTAAAAAGCCTTACAACTATTTTGGCGGCGAGATAGACTACACCACCGGGAGCTTTGGTCTAAACCGTGTGACTGCCGATGTAAACACTCCCATCAGCAGCGAGCACGAAATTGCCCTGCGGGTTAACACAGCGTATCACATCCAAAACAGTTTCCAGGATGCCGGGGAGAATGAATCTTTCTTTATCGCTCCTTCACTTTCTTATACTGTAAATGATCGTATTTCTTTCCTGATCAATACAGAGTTTCAGCACGCTGAACAGACCAATCCAACCATGCTATTCCTTAATCGCAGCAATCCTTTATTCGCTACCAACCTGGATGAGCTGAGTTATAACTACGAGAATTCGTACACCAGCAATGATCTGACCATCAAAAATCCAACGCTTAGCTTCCAGGGACAAATGGAGTACAAGCTGTCTGAAAACTGGACTTCTCAAACCAGTATCTCACGAAGCTCCGCCGAAAGTGATGGCTATTATACTTACCTGTGGGATATTGCAGATGGCAACGGGACCTTTGCACGTTACCTGAGTAAACAACAAGCCACCCGTTTGGGAACGGATATCCAGCAAAACTTCACCGGTACTTTTGAAATCTCCGGCATTGAGAATACGCTCGTAGCTGGTTTGGATTACTTCGAAGAAGAAACTATCGGCAACAGCACCGGTTATGTAGGTTTTGGTACTATTACGGTTGGTGAAGAAAACTCAGGTGCCGGTATCTCCAAACCAGCGGCTGATCAAGCCTTGGCTTCCGCTTCGGTTACCAACAGTCGTACCGAGCAGCGGGTGTATAGTGCTTATGTATCAGATGTGATCAACTTTACACCCGCCTTGTCAGTGATGGCCAGCTTGCGATTGGATCGCTTTGATAACATTGGTGATACATCAACTGATGATGACAACTACGACCAAACCGCACTTTCTCCCAAATTTGGTATTGTATTCCAGCCCATTGTGGATAAAGTGTCGCTGTTTGCCAACTACATGAATGGATTCAGTAATGTAGCGCCTCGTGTTCAGGATGATGGTTCTACCAAAACATTTGCACCCGAGCAAGCTAACCAATGGGAGGCGGGGGTGAAGACCAACCTGCTTAACGGCCGAATTTCTACGACTCTAAGTTACTATGATATCACCGTTTCGGATGTGGTTCGCCAGGATCCAAATCGAGCCAATTATTACGTACAGGATGGCGAAAATTATAGCCGCGGTTTTGAAGCCAGTGTAACAGCTGCTCCAGTGGATGGATTGAACCTGGTAGCCGGTTATAGCTACAACGATAGCGAAGTTACAAAAACCGATAACGCCAATTACCTGGGACGTCGGCCGGAGTCTGCTGGTCCCAAGAACCTCTTTAATTTCTGGGCAAGCTATAGAGTAAGTACAGGTGCTCTTAACGGATTAGGTGTGGGTGCCGGAGCGAATTACATCGGCGAGAACAAGATCATGAATCGTGCTTCAACCGGAGTATTTGCACTGCCTTCTTACACCATTGTGAATGCCTCTGTTTTTTATGATACCGATGCTTACCGTATCGACTTCAAGGTGGATAACCTAACCGATCAGGAATACTACAAAGGCTGGAGCACTATCAACCCGCAAATGCCGCGCGTCATCAAAGCCGGATTTACCTACAAATTTTAATTTAATCTCCCCGCATTATAAATAGTGTGGGGAATTTTTTTGCTATGAAGAAACTACTACTTGTTTTAGTACTGATATTTTGCGGCCTGAAAACTACCATTGCCCACAATCTCTGGATTGAAACCGGAAGCGAGGCGCAAATCGGAGAAGCACATGAAGTACGTATTTATTACGGTGAATACACCTACGATTATTATGAAACGGTTTCCGGGAATTTTGCAGATGTAGCCGATTTCACATTGTGGCTGGTCAAGCCGGGAGGAGAAAAAGTGGAATTAGAAGCCAAACCAGAAGGGGAGACTTTCTATTCCGCTTCTTTCACTCCCAAAGAGAGAGGAAGCTACCGGGTGCAACTGGTGAGCAATAAAACCACCGTTGTAGACTGGACGGAATACGGCTTAGGGGTTCTTAAGCCTGATTTTTATGCCACGGCCGATGTACTTGTTGGAGAGGAAACCGACCTGAAAGCTTCTTTAGAAAATGCGCCACTGCAGATTACACCGGATAAGACGGGAGCTTCTGCAGGGGACCATCTTCGCCTGACTATCACCTTTAAAGAAAAGCCACTGGCGGAGCAGGAAGTGATGCTTTCCGTAGCCGATCAATGGACCAAAACCGTGCAGACGGATGAAAACGGTGAAGTGGTTTTTGAGCTGCCCTGGGAAGGACAATATGTGATTGAAACGGTGCATACCGAAGAAGCTCCCGGAAGTTATCAAGGCGATGAGTATGAAGCCATTCGTCATACGGCCACTTACACATTTACAGCTAAATAAGCGCAACAGTATTTTATGTTTAAGAAGATCATATTATTCCTACATCGCTGGCTCGGGTTGATCTCCGGGCTGGTGGTGTTGGTTCTAAGCATCAGCGGCGCACTTTTTGTATTCCAAAAGGAGTTTACGCATTGGCTTCGTAAGGATGTGATGTACGTAGAGCAAACCCAGCGGCAGCGCCTTTCGATGGAAGAGATGTATGCCCGTACAGCTGATGCTTTGGAAGTTCCCGCTCTTTACTATGGATTGGTAACCTATAAGGATGAAAATCAGGCTTGGAGCGCCTTTAGCTACATTCCTAACCCTGAACCTTCCTGGACATACTTTGGGGCTATCAAAGAATATAAGACGGCTTATGTAAATCCTTATACCGGGGAGACCCAGGCCGTTATTGACGAGGAAAAGGATTTTTTCCAGATCATGAAAGGGATACACTGGAGCCTGTTGTTGTCCACGCCTATTGGGCAGCCAATTGTAGTCTGGAGTACGGTAATTTTTATCGTACTGCTGATATCAGGTTTGGTTTTATGGTGGCCGAAGAAATGGAATAAAGCGGGCAAACAAAAGAGTTTTAAAGTGAAATGGGGCTCTACCTGGAGGCGCGTTAATTACGACTTGCACAATGTGGTAGGCTTCTATGCCTTACTGCTTGCCTTGATTGTTGGTTTTACCGGTTTATACTGGGCCTTTCCATTTGCCAAAAAGACACTGCATTTCCTGGGAACCGGGGAGTTTAAATTGCCGGATACCCAAACCACAAAGGTGCAATCGACACCGCCGGCAGCTCCCCGGGATGCAGCAGAGAGTCCGTTGGAAGTAGCTTACAAAAATGGATGGGAAGAATTCCCAGATGCATACAGCATCGCTTTCATCACCCCAAGGGATTCGGCAGGAACCATCAACGCCATTGTTCGCGGTTCCGGAAAAACCTACTACGAGCGCAGCGAAATGAAATTTGATCAATACACAGGTGAAGTGTTACAGATCGATGCGTATGAAGATAAAAACGCCGGCGAGAAGCTGCTGGCCATGAACTACGATATCCATGTGGGTGCCATAGGTGGCATTCCCGGAAAAATTCTGGCTCTGCTAATTTGTATTGTTTCGGGAAGCTTGCCCATAACAGGTTTCATCATTTGGTTTGATAAGAAACGGAGGGGTAAAAGACAGAAATCCAGGCCATCTTTTTATAAAGGAATAAGTGGTAACGGCCGCAAGAAAAAGTGCAAACCATCTGAGTTAGCAGAAGCCTAAGTTGTACCACTGCTCGCCCGAGACGTGATTGTTCAACAGGCCATCGGAATGGAACGCGGATAACACTGATTTTGCGGATAATCACGGGTTTATATTTTAAGGGCTCGTTCCAAAGCTCCTGCTTGGGACGCCAATGTGAAGCTGGAGCTTCAGTGCTTAATGGGATGGGTAGATAGCATTACAACCAATACTCCCCTGGTACGAACACCCTCCGCCAGTTTTGGCGAACCAAAACTGGGCACCTTCCTCAAGGAAGGACTTTGTCGGAATGACATTCAACCACTGAATCTTGTCAGGCTAACACTCTTGAAAATGCCTCATAAAGTCTCTCCTTGAGGAGAGATCAATCAAAACAGTTGTTCCTGTTTTGGTTGTGAGAGGTGTTGGTACCAAGGAATCATAAGGTTTTGCAATTTCCAAGAGAACCAGAGGTTCAGGCAGGCATTCCCGACCAGAGGTTGGGAACGAGGGTAAAGCGTAGTCGTTATTCTTTTTTGTGTACAGAGAAGAGTTATATAAAAAAAGCCCCGTTTTATAACGGGGCTTATCCTTAACTATCTCGAAGATTTACCAATTAGGCTTCTTCAAGAAAATTCTCTGGTTTCCAGCATTCCTGGGTGTTTTTTTCAGCCTGTTCAGCTACTCCGCCAATTTCAAGCTCATCTGCTACGGCGTGTGGAATAACCTCACTGGTTTGGGTGATTAGAGCAGCGATCTGTGTGAGGCTTTCTTTGGTAAAGTCGGCCAGTTCCTGATGATCTGCGCCCAAAGCAGCAGTGTGCAACATGGTATAACCGGTTGCGATCATGCTGAGTGCCGTGTAATCATCGCGTAGCATCTTGGACACGGCATCTTTACGCTGTGTATCGAGGGCACCTGCTATTGCACCTGTGAAAGCTGCAAACGTTTCTTTGATGGAACTTTTGGTGCTGTCATTAAGCAGATCGTCCATGCCTTCCAGCTTCTTCAGCTGACCTGAAAGTGCCAGGTCGATATCGTGCAGCAAATTACTGGCTTTATTATTGGTCAGCTTACTGGATGTTTGCTGTGTCTTGACCGCTTTATGCGTGTGTTTAATAAGTGTGAATAAATCTGTCGTGTAATTATTAAGCGTCTCTTCTTGCATTGTTTGATGAATTTTTATTCAAATTCACTTACTACAATGGGTGATAGGGGGATATCGTTTCGAATAAAAGTGAGACGTTTTAAAAGGTGTAATAATCGCTATGAATTCTTCTTTAACATCAGCAGTCGTCTCATTTTTGAGATAATAGCCTCCCGTATGGGGCAACCTTTCTCGAAAATCATTTCCTGCTTTTGTTTGTATACACGTCGCCCTTCCTCGGTTTCTATTTTGATAGGCTCCATTCCAAATTCACGCATGTCATAGGGGCTGGCCTGCATATCGATATAGCGTGCTTCCAGGGCTAATTCAAAAGCTTCAAGCACCAAATCACTGGAAATCCAGGGATAAATCTTGAATGCCCATTTGTAGAGATCCATGTTGGAATGAATACATCCGGGCTGCTCGGTATTATGGAATTCCTCCCGCGACAGCTCATATTTGTTCATTGGCTTAGCAGGCTTGGTAAAAAAGCGGAAGGCGTCAAAATGTGTGCAAAGCAGGGGGCGCGATTCCACGAACTCAGCTAACGGTTCAGGTTCCATTCGCAAAGGGAGTTGGTTATGGCGGGGGCGGTCGGTTTTGTACACCATCGCCCATTCATGCATCCCAAAGCATCCAAAAGAAGGTCGGCTGTTTTGGGTGTTTTCCAGCATCATCAACATCCACTCTAAAGCAGAGAGACGCTTGTCCGGGAAAAACTCCGGGTTGATGAACGCCTGTCCATCATTCATGCTAAACTCACTGAGTTCTGGCAGTTGTTCGGGATCAGAATATTCCAGGTTTACATCAATCCCCGGCGACCACCGGCGCAAGCTGGCCGGACGGAAGGCATAATATTCAAACAGGAAATCCACTACGGGATTTTTCTCTTGCCGTGAACGGGCTTCGAGGTAATCGTCCAGCAATTCATCCACGCGCTGTTCGTGGGAAGTTTTCTTGATGATCCACTCAGCCTGGGGAATGGTTTCTTGGGTCTCTTTGTCTTGAATCTCAGATAACATGTAGCAAAGATACGGAATAGAATCCGTGGAATTAAAAATTGAAGATTGAAAATTAAAGATTAGATTTTGCATCCATAACAAATTTTCAATCTTGAATTTTTAATCTTGAATTAACCAAGTTGATGCTTCGCCAGATTGTAAACTTCCTCATCCACCTGCGGCTGCACTACCAGTTCCTGATTCTGTCTGGTGGATACCTGTTGGCTGCTCTGTTTGTGACTGAACCGGACTGGGAGACTTTTTGGATTCAGTTTCTGAATGTGCATATGTTGTTATTTGGTGGGGCAACGGCGTACAATTCCTGGTGGGATAAGGATGAAGGGCCAATTGGTGGTTTAAAATCACCCCCAAAAATGCAGCGCTGGATGTGGCCGGTTTCTATGGTGATGCAATACTTCGGTTTACTTTGGGGATGGTGGGCTCTGGGCTGGAACTTTGCTCTGATTTATGCTTTGAGTATGCTTTTCTTTTGGCTCTATTCCACACCGATTGCCCGATGGAAAGGAAAGCCAGTTTTAAGTCTGGTGGCCATTGGCGTGAGCACTGGAACCAACTCATTCTTCTTAGGATTTTTGGCAGCCGGCGGCTACCCCATTACTTTTTTGGAAGATGTAGTAGCTATCGGCGTAGCTTTGATATTGTTGAGTTTATACCCGGTTTCGCAAATTTTTCAGATGGAAGAAGACAACGCCCGAGGAGATCATACCTTTGCATTACAATTTGGGTTGAAGGGCGTTCGATGGTGGTACACTTGTTCATTTTTGGCGGGAGCTGGGTTAATTAGTATCGGTCTTCATCAGCAACAACCGCTGACAGGCTGGCTTTTCGGGGGCGTGAGTTTACTGGCATATGCTGGAATCGGTTATGTGATGTGGGCGTTGAGGGGGGAAGAATCAGCATATCCTCAGGTAATGCGCATTAAGTTTTTGGCTTCATTCAGTTTTGTCTTGTTTATAGGAGCGACTCTTTTGATAAGATTTTTCGTTTGAAGTCTTCGATGACAATTAGCATTAGAAATTAGATTCATTTACAAAACCTTCACGAACTTTTTTTAGTTTTACCGCCACTATGAATACATCAACAGAGACGACTATTACCCGCGAACTTATCGAAGACGCCATGGATTACGAAGCGTATTCCGGGCTTACAAACACTCTTTTAGAAGAGGGAAAAACCACAAACGGTGACAACCGTGACGTGATGCTGGAATACACCAAAATGAACCTGCATCGTTCCTCGCGCTGGGATCGGCGTGCGAAAATCAGTGAAGAACTGCAGGAGAAACTGGCCGGTTTTTCTCGTCCCATCACCTGGTTAGTAATTACGGAAGGTTGGTGCGGGGATGCGGCTCAATTGCTTCCTTTCATCAATAAGATGGCTGAAGCTTCGCCTAATATCACTCTAAAAATGATTTTGCGTGATGAGTACCCCGAGGTGATGGATGAATTCCTAACCAATGGCTCGCGCTCTATTCCTAAGCTCATTGCGTTGGATGATGAATCCCTTGATGTGATAGGAACCTGGGGACCACGCCCGGCCATTGCCCACGAAAAATACATGGACGAACGAGCCAATCCTGACATTGAAAACGCCAAAGCGGCCGAGAATCTCCATCTTTGGTACGCCAAGGACAAAGGTAAAACCCTCCAGGCCGAGTTTATGGAGCTGTTAGAAGAGTGGGAGTAAGGTTTTTAGGTGCGAGGTTTTAGGTATTAGTTGTGCTATGTGCTATGTGCTATGTGCTATGTGCTATGTGCTATGGTTGGGCTGGAAAAATCATGACAATCTTGAGAATCCTTTAAATCATGATTCACATGTGAAGATGTCATCTCATTGATAATATTCCATCGGAACATTTGGTGCGGGGATGCCACTCAATTGTGGGCTACACCACACCAAGCGTACCTACGGCACGCCAGCTCGATGGCTTGAATTATTCTACCCACCAAATCTTCCTCTGGAAGATGAGGAGTGATGAAACCAGCATCGGATAGATCAAAAAAGATGTGTTGAGGATGCTTCTGCCACCAGGACAAACTTTTTACTTTTTCCCTTTCCCTTTTCACTCCTAAAAACCATCAACCCCAAAAACACCATATCACCATATCACCATATCACTATATCCCCCAAAAATCCCCATTCGTAATTAGAGCCAAAAAAATTTAGTTTCCAGTGCTAATTCAAAGGCTCAAACCAAACCAATTACATGGCCAAGAAACTACTCTATTTACTGGATGGAATGGCACTGGCGTATCGTGCCCATTTCGCGTTTATTAACAGTCGGTTAAAGAATTCTGAAGGCATTCCTACCGGACCCATCCTTGGGTTTGCCAATACCCTCGAAAAGATGCTGGATGAGAAAGAACCCACGCACATTGCCGTGGCCTGGGATACGCACGCACCTACTTTCCGCCACGAAAAAGACGAAGAGTACAAAGCCAACCGTCCTCCGCAGCCCGAAGAGCTGAAAGTGGGAATCCCATTGATTAAAGAGATGGTGAAGGCCTGGGGCATACAAAATGTAGAGCAGGATGGCTATGAAGCGGACGATATCATCGGTACCATCGCCAACGGGGCCAATGCCGACGATGTGGACGTGATGATGGTGACACCCGACAAAGACTTTATGCAGCTGGTGCACGATCACATCCACATGATGAAGCCGGATAACAACAACGGTGGGTTCAACATCATTGACCGCGAAGGCGTGAAGGATTATTTCGGCGTATATCCTGAACAGGTAATCGATGTGCTGGCCATGATTGGCGATACTTCAGATAACATCCCCGGCGTGCCCGGCATTGGGAAGAAAGGAGCACCCAAGCTCATCAAAAAATACGGATCGCTGGAAGCGGCTATTGAGGATGCCCCCAATATCAAAGGAAAGCGGGCCCGTGAAGGCCTGACGGAATATGGCGAGCAAGCAATGCATGCCAAGGAAATGGTCACCATAAAAACGGATGTGCCGAATACAAAAGACTGGAAAGAGCTGGAATGGGAAGGTCCCGACAAGAAAGAGCTTGGATTGTTTTTCAAGCGGATGGAATTCCGTACGCTCACCAAGAAATACCTGGGAGCGGAAGGTCCGGTGGCCGAGAAAGAAGGCGACCAAGTGGACTTATTTGGTTCTTTCAAGGAAGAGTCTGATCAGCAGGAGCTGGACGAAGAGAAAGTGAATTATGCCCTGCTTGACACCATCGAGAAGGTGAAAGACATGGTGGATGAATACAAAGATGAGGAGCGCTTTTGTTTTGATACCGAAACTGATAGCGCTGATCCGGTGACCGCTTCTCTGGTGGGAATTTCGCTGACTGCTACGCCCGGAACGGCGTATTATATTCCGGTAAATGTGGAAGGTGGCCTGGATGAAGTGGCGGTAATTGATGCTTTGCGTCCTTTGTTTGAAGACGATCACATCTTGAAGATCGCTCACAACTATAAATTCGACTTCATGATGCTGCGGCGTGCCGGACTCGTTCTCAAGGGCAATGCCTTTGACACCATGATTGCGGCTTACCTGATTGATGCCAATCAAAAACTGAAGATGGACGAGCTTTCCAAGAGTCTGTTAAACTATAAACCTGTGCCCATCGAGGATTTGATTGGAAAAGGCAGGAAGCAGAAGTCAATGGCCGACCTGGATATTGAAGATGTGTACCTCTATGCCTGTGAAGATGCCGACATCACCCTTCGTCTCTATGAGATTTTGAACGACCGTCTGAAAGATGATGAATTGCTGGAAATTGCCTACAAGGTTGACTTTCCCCTGATGGAAGTATTGGGCGAGATGGAACTGAAAGGTGTGAAGCTGGATACAGATATGCTTTCAGAATTCTCCGAAGAACTAGACAAAGATCTGAAAGAGTTGGAAGCAGAGATTTATGAGAAAGCCGGGGAGGAATTCAATATCAATTCCCCGCAACAGTTGGGTACTATTTTGTTTGAGAAGATGGGATTACCGGCCGGCAAGAAAACCAAAACGGGACAGTATTCCACGGCCGAATCGGTGCTTACCAAACTGGCGCCCAAGTACGAGATGCCCAGCCTGATTTTGGATTATAGACAACTTACCAAACTAAAATCCACCTATGTGGATGCGCTGCCGGACCTGGTAGTAGAAGAAACCGGTCGGATACACACTGAGTTTAACCAGAGCGTGGCCGCTACGGGACGGTTGAGTTCTTCCAATCCCAACCTGCAAAACATCCCTATCCGAACCAAGCGGGGACGGGAAATTCGGAAAGCATTTATTGCTGAAGATGGGTTTGAGTTGATGTCGGCCGATTACTCACAAGTTGAATTGCGTGTGATTGCGCATATTTCTCAGGATGAAGCCATGATCGAAGCCTTCAAAAATGACGAAGACATCCACGCCCGCACGGCCAAGGAAATCTTTGGACTGGATTCGATTGACGATGTAGACGGCGACCAGCGTAGAAAAGCCAAGGAAGTGAATTTTGGTATTCCCTACGGTGTAAGTGCTTATGGACTGGCCTCTCGCCTAGGAATAGATAATGAGGAAGGCAAGGAAATGATCGATCAATATTTTGAGCGATTTCCCAAGATTTTGGATTACATCAATGATACCAAGGAATTTGCCCGGGAACACGGCTATGTGAAAACCATGCTGGGTCGTCGTCGCTACATCCCGGACATTAAAGCAGGCAACTGGAACGTGCGGAGCTTTGCTGAACGTACGGCCATCAACATGCCCATACAGGGCACGGCTGCTGATATCATCAAGCTGGCGATGATTGAAATCCATCACTGGCTGAAGGAAAACAACAAAAACAGCCGCATGCTGCTACAGGTGCATGATGAATTGATTTTCGAAATTCATGAAAGTGAAAAGGATGAAGTGGCTGCTAAAATCGAAGAACTCATGGAAAATGCTGTGGATTTGGATGTGCCGCTGAAGGTGGAGTCCGGGATAGCGAAGAATTGGCTGGAAGCGCATTAAGGCAAAAGTGAAAAGGGAAAGGTGAAAAGTCAAAAGGCCTCGCTCCACACGCTCTGCGTTGGAGCGTATGGTTTTTTTATGACCCAATGACTGAAATCGGGAGGTTCCGGAAGGCATTCCTCCCGATTAATTCGGGAGACGTTGGGAACGAGACAAAACCCAGAAAGCTAATCCTGAGAAATTCCGAAGGGATGCAAACATGAATAGCCCCGGGATTTATCCCGGGGATAAACAGTAAACAAGAAAAAACCTCCGCCTCATATCTAATAAAGATGATACTGGTTATCGGAGGTTGGGCAATATTTGTTGCCAAAGAGAAGTATGAAGCAGAGCCTCACCCCATCATTTCATAGCGGATAGTGTACTTATTGTTAATCCAGTTTCTTTTTTAAAGACTCGTATTTTATTTGGATAGAAGTTCGCAAAGTCGATATCAACTTTTGATAATCTATCATTTTGCTTTTTTCAATACCAAAGTGGATAAAACTGGGGGAATTAATCTTTGGAAATTCTTCATTATTAATTTGCCCGAGTGAGAATTTAGTATGTGTTGAATCGACATGGGCAATTACTTTTTTTCTCATTTCTTTTAGTTCATCATGCAATACAATTTGATGAGAATTTAATTCTCTCAGCAGTTCCTCTGGAAAATCATTATATCCATAATTGTTGAAGAAAGGCCGTGCGTAAGTAACAATAAACGAAGTAGTATATGCTAGGCAATCATATCCTTCTTTGATTTCTCCTGTATGATATAAATTCCTCTCTAGTATTAGGTTGGCTAAATTACTTGCAAGTGATAAACTATCTTCAGCCAAAACTAATATTTCTATTTCAGCATGTATTAGTTCATTGTCCATAATTAAAACATCTTTTAAACTGTATTTGAAATACTAGTTTTAACTCTTTCCCCAAAATCTGTACGCAGTTAGAAAAAAGAAATCCTGCCCATCAAGAAAATCCTTTAAATCCTGGTTCAAAAGGAAAGTGTATTTTCCCAACATTGTGTTCACTAACTAAAAAATGAGGCAGAGCCTCAATTGGGCATTCCGCAGCAGAGCAGCGGAACGAGAATGAATGAGTTCTCTTCTCCAAAGGCCTCTTAATGGCAGTGATTATGTGCATCAGACCAAACTGTACCGGCCGGACAATCCTGGGCAACACCACCGGATGAAATGTTGGAGAATAACAGCCAGATGCCAAATATGGCTATAACAATAAGCCCGATCATCCCAAGGTTTGAAGAGAGTGTGGACTGATCTTTTTCGAGACAGCAATTCTTGTACTTTTTCCCACTTCCGCAATGGCAGGGGGCGTTCCGTTTGGGAGTATCAGCCATAGTATTCTATTTTTAAGGATGCGATTGAAAGTGAGTGAGTTGGTCTTACATCTTATATTTTCTTTCCCGGATTTCAAAATGAATAATGAATTTATTTTCTTTAAGTAAAGCCCAAAAAACAGATTTGCAGAACGAAGAAGAACAGCAATATCACATTGATATGTAATAATTTAAATACCTCTATATGCTATTTTCAAATCGTGTGTCAATTTTAAAAAGGGTTACTTATGAGAAAATTGTTTTTGCTTTTCGTGCCATTCGTGATACTTACCGGGTGCATCCAATCTTCCCAGATCATTGAACCTTTCTCCGTTACAGCCGAGTTAGATTACAAGGGGCCTCTCATCGGGGAAAACTTACAAATCGTTTTGCATCAGGAAATTCCTGATACTCTTAGCATGATTGAAGAATATTCGGAAGTGACCTTCAGAGTAGCGGACTATAGAAATTCGTTGGGCCAAAGCCTGAAGAAGACCTTCGCTAAGTCATTTAAGGAGGTAAAACTTGGGGATTCATCAACAAAAGATGGATATGTATTAATGATTAATAAAGCAGAACTTAGTCCGGTTTCCTCTCTTCTTACTTTTAACAGCAACCGGCAGCATTATATGTTTCTGTCCTATACTTACAATTTTGTTTTGATGAAAGACGGAACCCTTCTTAAAAAGGGGCAGGCATCGGGAAAGAGTAAAAGTCATGCACTATCTACTATCTATTACCCTAATTTGGTTAGAAGTACGGTAAAGGAAGCATGCGGGTTTATTGCCGGGGATATGATGGGACAGTTCGAAAATAAGCCATTGATTTCAGAACGTAATTAATGTGAATTCGGCAAAAAGTTTAGAAAAGGGATATTTGTAAAATTGGAGTCATACCTGTGCAGGCAGGGACCTGATAGTTGCTATAAAGTCAGCGGTTGATATTAAAGGTAAAATAAGATTCCGGGCCTGCTTCCTGGAATAACCACTAATCAGATTGATTCGACTTAGTTCACTTCAATCCCATACTTATCCAACAAACCCGGCAGACCTTGCAGTGAAAATTTGGCTCCTTCAATTTGATTGGTTTCCGGATCTATAATAAAATTATAAGAATGGCGAAAATCTGCTTTTTGCAATTGAGTGGATGAGAAGGTGGCATTGGCTAAATCACATTCTTCAAAAACAGCATCTTTCAATATGGCCTGGCTGAATTCCACTTCCTGCAAACTGCATTGTTTGAAAGATGGGTTCTTAACTTTGGCCTGAAAGAAGGAGGCGAGGTTAAGGTTGCATGCCTCAAATTCGGCAGAAAAGAGAAAATCATTACAGCTATCAAACTGAACACCGATGAGTTTGCACTCGCTAAAACGGCAATCACGGATGGAAGTGCCGTACACTTTGGCCATACTCAGATCGCACCCCTCAAATTCACATTCAATAAAAGCGATCTCTGACAAATCACATTTGGGAAACTGGCAGTTTACAAAGCGGCAGATTTCGTAATCTCCGGTTTCAAGGGGTTCTTTAGTAAAATCGATATTGGAAAAGGTTTCTTCGGCAAAATAAGCTTTGGACATGGTGGAAATTATATTTTTAAAAAGTAGAATATAGGCAGCTGGTGTAAGAGAAAAATGGGAAATCATGTTTAAAAAATTGGGTCTTCAAATTCCCAATACTTTTGGTACTTTCTGGTACTCACTCACTTACAAATAAATATTTATGTCTGATAATTTAGATTCCATCCGCAAAAAGCTGGATGAAATTGACCGTACCATATTGCAGGCCCTGGCCCAGCGGCAGGGACTGGTAAAAGAAGTTTCCGAATTTAAACTTAAAAATGAGAAGGGTATCCGTGATCTCGAGCGGGAAGAGCAGTTGCTGAACCGTATTCGAGACCTGGCTCATGAAGTTGGCTTGGATCGCTATTATGCCGAGCATCTTTTCCGAGAGATCATCACAAACTCGGTTCGATTCCAAACGCATTCTCTGGTTGATCACCAGAATGAGCAAGTAAACGGTGACCGTATCCGTGTTTCCTATCAGGGAACGGATGGAGCTTACAGCCACCTTGCTGCGACCCGGCATTTCAGTGAACGTTTCTCCCAAGTAGATGCTATTGGATACAATACCTTTCAGAAGGCCGCAGAAGCCCTGATGGATGAAAAGGTGGATTATGCCATCCTGCCCATTGAGAATACTACGG
This sequence comes from Gracilimonas mengyeensis, assembly GCF_900182705.1. Lineage (GTDB taxonomy): Bacteria > Bacteroidota > Rhodothermia > Balneolales > Balneolaceae > Gracilimonas > Gracilimonas mengyeensis. The sequence continues at coordinate 104,346 of NZ_FXTP01000004.1, forward strand.
CCGGCGCTATTAATGATACCTATGATATCGTGGGGAATGAAAATATCCACATCGTGGGAGAAGAAATCCTGAAAGTAGTACACTGCTTGCTGGCTATCGAGCCCGTAGATATTTCTAAAATACGTCGCATTCTTTCGCATCCGCAAGCAATCGCTCAGAGCTCAGAGTTTTTATCGAGGGTACCGCGCGCCCGGGTTGAATCATATATTGATACGGCTATTTCCGCCAAGAAAATATTGGAGGATGGCGATATCACACAGGCCGCTATAGCCGGCGCTCATACGGCTGATTTATACGGCTTACACGTAATTGAGCACGACATTGCCAACCAACGGGAAAACTATACCCGGTTTGTGATTGCCTCAAAAACCCCGGTAAAAGTAGATCCCCAGATTCCGGCAAAAACTTCACTAATGATGGTGACGTCCAACGATGAGGGGTCTCTCATTGAATGCCTGAATGTGCTGCACAAGCATAAGATCAATATGTCAAAGCTGGAATCACGTCCACGCCTGAATGAGCCCTGGCGCTATTCTTTTTACCTGGATATTCTGGGTAATGTAGACGATGAAGAGGTAGCCCGTGGCTTGGAAGAACTCAAGGATAAGGCTGAAGAGTTGAAGATTCTGGGTTGCTATCCTAAAGAGGAAACCGGAAATGACCGGTAGGGAGTTATTAGGGAATAGGTTAATAAGGCGATAAGGAAGAAGGGTAACAGCTTTTAGAAAAGGCTGTTTTATAGCTTGATTTCAGTTACTTAGCCATTTGCAAGGCATAGCCTTGCAGGGCTATTTCTTTTGAGGTGCAATCTCAAAAGATCCAAGACGGAGAAAACTTATTTGCTTCATTTTAAAAATAGCAATTGGTTCAAGCGTCCGCTTGGACCAACCAGTTACCCGTTAACTATTATCAAAATAAGACTAAAAAACATTGATAAGCCACAAGCGAGACGCTTGCGGCAGGCGAAAACTTAAATTAGTCTTTCGATTTTCTGATTTGATTCACATCTCTCAGAACTCAGAACTCAGAACTCAGAACTCAGAACTATTCCATCTCGACTTTCCCGTCTTCCCACTCCAGTTCAAAAGCCGATTGCTTTGCGAACTGGTCCGATTTTCGAATCCATTTTCCATCTTGCCAGAGGCGGACAAAGCCTTTTTCAAGGGGCTCATTGGGATTTTTCTTGTCGAGTATATGATGGAGCTCGGTCAGTTGTTCTTTATGATTTCGGATGAGTGACTCAGTACGATGCTTCATCTGTTGCTCAAGGTTTCGCACGTTGTTTCGGGCCGATTCCATCTTTTGTTTTACTACCTGAAGCGCATATGATTTTGCGAGATTGGATACGCGGTCTTTGTACAACTCGATTGCTCCCGAAGTATGGGTTTCCAGTTTGCGTGTGTAATCTTCTACCTGGAAACGGATTTCGTTGATATCGGGCGTGCCTACAACAGCAGCATGTGTGGGAGTGGCGGCCCGGGCATCGGCTACAAAATCAGAGATGGAGAAATCAACTTCGTGTCCTACCGCACTTATGACCGGTACGGTGCAGTCAAATACGGCCCGTGCAACGGCTTCCTCGTTAAAAGGCCAGAGGTCTTCCAGCGAACCACCACCGCGACCGATAAAAACCACATCCACATTTTGTTCGCGTGAGAAATATTCGATGCCTTTTACGATTTCAGGCGCTGCATTAATACCCTGCACACTTGCATGATACAGCTTTACCTGTGCCAGTGGCCATCGTTTTTCAAGGGTGGATCGAATATCCTGAAAAGCGGCACTGGTGGCTGAAGTCACCAAGCCTATCTTCTGCGGGAATTTGGGGAGGGGCTTCTTGTGAACATCATCAAACAAACCTTCCTCTTTCAGTTTAGTTTTCAGCTTTTCAAAGGCTTGTTGCAGTTTACCAATGCCAGCTTGCTGCACCAGGCTTACGATCATCTGGTAGCGACCGTGCGGGGGATACACCTGCAGGTCGCCACCGACTACGATATGCTGTCCGTCAGTGAGATCGATATCCAGCCGCTGGGCCATACTTCGCCAGATCACACAGGGTAAGGAGGCCTCAGCATCCTTCAGCGTAAAATAATAGTGTCCGTTACGGCTTTGCTTTACGTTGCTGGTTTCACCTTCCACCAGGATATCCACAAAATTCTGCTCCAACAGTGATTTGATCTTATCGGTGAGCTCGGAGACCGTAGGGATATCAAACAAAAAAGGAATTTGGTTGTCTTCAGACATGGATCGTATTACTTCTGCAAGATGAACTGAATTTTATGCGAGCCCAAATATAAGGGATGAGGCGGTAAGGTGATATGGTGATATAGTGATCTGGTGCCTTTGAACCGTGACTTCAAACCGGCTGTATAGTCTGAGCATCGCATAAATTGGCAAACAGTTCTATATTATTCGCATCAAAATTCTGATACTCTTTACTAAATTAAGGATTCACGATCTTTCAAGACCAAAATGACGAAGCAAGAAATTCAGAATTATTTATACGAAAATATCCCTGTGACTAAGGCTTTGGGTGTGGAGGCAGTGGCTTTTAGCCGGGAGGAAGTGAAGTTTAAAGCACCTCTGGCGGTCAATATCAACCATCGGTCTACGGCCTTTGGAGGCAGCATCAGCAGCTTGTTGATTACCACGGGGTGGTCGTACCTGCGGTTGTTGTTTGATGAACACGGTCCAGTGCCCAGAATTGTAATTGGTAAAAGCTCTACAAATTACCTGCAACCCGTGTCGGACGATTTTACCTCAGAGCTCATCATCCCCAAAAAGGAAACGCTGGAGCGATTTTGGGAGATGTATAACCGGTTCGGGAAAACCCGGATTACACTACAGGCTAAAATTGTATATCAAGGTGTGGTGCAGGCTGAGTTTGAAGGGGAGTTTGTGGTTTTTGAGAAGGAGGAGGTAAGGGAATAAGGAAATAAGTGGATAAGGGAGCCAGGGATTATTTTGCTTTCGATAATGGGTTAGAGAATCTTGATAATCAATAAAATCCTAAAAATCCTGGTTCAAAAAATGGGCAACTGAACCAGGATTAACTGGATTTAGGGATTTGCCGGATTAAAACCTTGCCCCTTATTGATTGAACGACTTATTGACATAAAATCCCGGAGGGATAACTGAATGTAGCCACGGGATTCATCCCGTGGAAGAAAACAATAAAGTTTCGAGTCCCGGAAGGGACGATTCGACTCAATTTCTATCGATCAATACTACGTGGGCCATCCATCCCTCCGGAATTTGATTCATTTGGATACTGTTAACCCCGGAGTAAACTCCGGTGCTACATTAGGTCGTCCCTGCCGGCACTTTTAACCAATTAACCAATTCCTTTTACCCGCCAACCAAACCCAGCCCAATTCGGCCGCGCTCCAGGTCCAGCTTCAGGATTTCCACTTTGATGATATCGCCTACACTGATCACATCGTGTGGATCTTCGATCTTTTTCTTGTCGCTCATGTTGGAAATATGCAGCAGGCCATCTTGCTTCACGCCGATATCCACGAAAGCCCCAAAATCGACCACGTTACGGACGGTGCCTTCTAATTTCTGGCCTTCCTTCAGGTCTTCCATCTTCATCACGTCCGTACGCAGTAGGGGTTTGGGCAGCGACTCCCGCGGGTCACGACCGGGTTTTTGCAGGTTTTCGATAATGAGTTCCAGCGTAGGCACGCCGACACCCACCTTTTCAGCGGTTTCTTTAAGATTCACATTCTCAAATTTAGCTCCAATCTTGTCTTTTTCTTCCGAAAGCTTATCCAAATTGATACCAAACAGGTTACACAGCTTCTCGGCGGCCTCGTAACTTTCCGGGTGAATGGCTGTGTTATCCAGTGGGTTTTTGGATTCGGGGATGCGCATAAAACCGGCAGCTTGCTGGAAACGGAAATCGCCGACGCCTGAAATACTCCGGATCTGCTCACGATCAATAAAAATACCTTCCTCTTCGCGGTGCTTCACAATGTTTTGGGCCACACGTTTGCTGAGTCCCGAAATGTGAGACAATAGCGGGGCAGAGGCCGTGTTCAGGTTCACGCCCACTTCGTTTACACAGCTTTCCACTACGTCATCAAGTTTACCGGAGAGCTGATTCTGGTTTACGTCATGCTGATACAAGCCCACGCCAATCGACTTCGGATTTATTTTTACCAGCTCGGCCAGCGGATCCTGAACACGCCGTGCAATGGAGATGTTGCCACGCTGGGCAGCATCCAGCTCAGGAAATTCCTCCCGCGCCACTTTGGACGCGGAATACACGGATGCACCCGCCTCATTTACAATCAGGTAATGCAGTTCTTCATCGGGGTGTTTTTCCTTTCGCTTTTGCAGGAAATCAGCCACAATCTGCTCGGTCTCCCGGCTGGCGGTTCCATTTCCAATGGCAATGAGCTCTACTCCATATTTGTCAATTAGCGTCTCAAAAACCACTTCCGCTTCTGCTACTTTTTTCTGAGGCGGAGTCGGGTAGGTGGTGGTGCCTTCCAGGTATTTCCCGTGCTTATCCACAACGGCTACTTTACAGCCGCTTCGGAAAGCGGGGTCGATGCCCATCACTACTTTTTTATCCAGCGGGGGCTGCATCAGCAAATTGCCGAGGTTCGTGGCAAAAGTCTCAATGGCATGAGCATCCGCTTTATCGGTGAGCTCGCTGCGGAGTTCGCGTTCCAGTGAAGGAAACAGCAGGCGTTTGTAGGCATCTTCTACCGCATCCTGCAAATAGGGGGTAAATATGCTGAGGTCGTTGGAAATCACTTTGTCGTCAATATTCTCGAGCGTGCGTTCTTCCCAAAGGTCCACATTCACAAACAGAATGTTTTCCCGTTCGCCACGATTAATAGCCAGAATTTGATGGGGCTTCAGGTGTTTGGACTTTTGAGAGAAATCATAATAATCTTCAAAATTGGTGCGCTCTTTTACCGTTGGGTTTTTCTTGGTGACGATATTGGAGTGATTTGCGAATACATCCCGCAGCATCTCCCGCACTTCCAGGTTTTCGTTAATCCATTCTGCCACGATGTCGGTGGCGCCGTCAAAGGCATCTTCCACGGTTTCTACTTCTTTTTCCGGGTTGATGTATTCTTTGGCGTATTCCACCGGGTCGCCAGAAGTAATCTCCTGTTCCCATATGAGCTTAGCCAGCGGCTCTAAGCCTTTCTCTTTGGCTTTATCGCCCCGGGTTTTGCGCTTCTGCTTATAGGGCAGGTAGAGGTCTTCCAGCGTCTTCAGGTCGGTGCAGTTGATGATCTGCTCTTCCAGCTCTGGCGTCAGTTTGTCCTGCTCTTTGATGGATTTCAGGATGGTTTCCTTGCGGGATTCCAGTGTGCGTTGTGTTTCCAATCCGTCACGTATGGCCCGGATTTGTTCCTCATCAAGCCCGCCGGTGGCCTCTTTACGGTAACGGGCCAGGAAAGGCACAGTGGCGCCGTCATCCAAAAATTCGGCTACGGTGCTGATTTGTTTTTGGGAAAAGTTCAGGTCTTTCGCTAAAAAGCTAAAAATCTTGGTATCGCTCATAGGTGCAATTCAGGTTCAAAAAATTAAGGGCGGGAAAATAAGAAGAGCGAGGAGAAATGTTGAATGTTAAATGAGGAAATTTTTAGTGATATACTGATGAGGGTGAGGCTCGTTCCCAACCACTCGGTTGGGAATGCTGCCCGGGACCACCCGGTCCCCCTGCGTAAAGCAGGATTACACATGCTAACTACTAAACAACGTAACTGGAATCAACCCGTCCAACCCCAAATAATCCCTTGCCGAAGAATACCTCTAGTCTGCCGGTTCATCCACAAATCCACTACTAACCGGATTTGCATGCAGATATTCCATTTTCTGATGTACCATGTCACTCGAATTAAGCTGTACCGGATGTGATCCTTCCTGCCATAGCTGGTAGGTTCGTCCGGCTTTATGTGACTTTTTATTCCATTTTAGTTTATTAAGCCAGCGAGTATGTTCATTTTGCTTTAGGTACTCCAGGGTTTTCCGGGCTATATATGATTTTGTGAGTCGGAGGCTGTTTCCAAGATTTTCTCCCTGAACGATAGCGTGGAAATGGTTCGGCATGATTACATAAGCATAGAGTGTGACCTGTTTTTCTTTTTGCATGAAGATAAATTGATCCAAAAGGATTTGAGCTATTTGTGGTTTAGATAGCAGTGGAAGTTCTTCAAGTATGGTGCTGGTTATAAAGTAAGGATAGTATTCTTCGTGAAATTTGTAGCGGCTGCGTCCCATGGTCTTTTTTCTTTGTAAGAGCTATAGTATTGGCATTCCTTACAAAATATTTTAGTCGGACCGGGTGGTCCGACTTGGCATTCCCAACCGGGTGGTTGGGAACGAGTGCTACGAGTACTAAATGCGTATGCATTATGCCAAGCGAGTAGCCAAAAACCGTGAGTAAAATTTCAACCCACTTTTTTGTGATGTGCTTATTTAATTATCGAAGCTATATGTGACGCCAAAATTGATTCCAATGGATGAATACGGGGCATCAGAGGATGGCAGCCCATTTTCTCCCCATTTTACTTCTGATTCGGAATATAAAGGGATTAATCGATTCAAATCGGTTGTAGACAAAATACTAGTTAAAGTAGCTCTATCTATGGCATCTCCTGCTAAACTGGCCGAGAAGTCTGATGAGTTAGAAACGTCTCTCGTTACACTAATTCCCATATATTCAACTTCAGCAAAGAAATTAAACTTGTCGGTGACGGGTATTTTATAACCAATGGCCCCAACAATTCCAGCAGGAATTTTTCCATTGAAATCGGTAGTAAAATCGGCCATTAATGGGACAGTAGCTCCATCAGGTGCGTCAGGATTTACCATTTGTGCAGGAACCTCTAATGCTAATTCAGCATTGGCTTCTGTTCTGCCTCCAATTTTAGTTAATATGCCGGCTTTAACATAAAATTTATCAGTAACGTTATAAACTCCAGCTAAGAAAGCTCCATAAGCTCTGCCTCTTGCATCTAAATCTGCACTTGCTCCAGGAATATTTAATGATTGTACATCTTGATCAGAACCGTGCAAATACCCTAATCCTAATTCTATTGCCCACTTTTCATGAATATGGTAACCTCCTCGTAAAGAAACTTCAATTCCTTCACCGTAACTTCCTTCCAGATCAGTTACTCCAGAGGCTGTAGTACTGCTTCCCAAGGTCTTTTCATTTGCAGCGAAGGAATATCCTCCGGTACCAGAAATGTAAAATTGAGCTTCAGCATAGTTTATTGCAAATACGACTATTATAGAGATCAGTAATATTTTTTTCATAAAAAAGTGTTTAGTATTGGCCTATCACCAAAGCTATTCATGTTATGCTTGCTTTATAAACAAGTTTTGTTCACGTCAATACTTAATAAGCAGTTTAAATGTGAATAAATGTTGAATTTAATACCCAAGTTCAAACATCGTTTTACCTTAAAGAATCATGGTAAAAAGAGATGGATAGACAGGTGTTTTTTGTGATTAGAATTTGAGCCTTGTTCCCAACCGGGTGGTTGGGAATGAGTACGAAGTTTCCAAGAGAGCTAAAACTATCCTTCATATATCTTCTCAAAATTTCCATATTCCGGGAAAAATGAATCACTTATCAATTTTATGAACTCATCATTGAAAATCCTGGCCGGTATTTTGTTGTTCAGCTTTGCCTGTCACCCGGCTCTAACCCAAGCCCAAACTAAACAAATGCTCTGGCCGGAAGGTGAGCTGCCCAATTCCAAAGGACTGGCTATTGAAGACAGCATACAGAACGATCGCTTTTATCAGCTGAAATATCCCCATATGTATGGTTTTCATCCCGCCAAAGAAGAAAACTCCGGGGCGGCGGTGGTAATCTTTCCGGGAGGTGGCTATCACCATGTGACCTACGATTACAGTGGTTTCCAGCTGGCCAAGTGGTTTAATACGCTGGGGGTACATGCATTTGTGGTAAACTATCGGTTGCCCCTGTCGCCTGATTTGATTCAGCGGGAAATCGCGCCATTGCAGGATGCCCAGCGGGCCATGCGGCTGGTTCGGTCCCAGACTGCAGCATTGGGAATCAACCCGGAGAAAATAGGCGTTTTAGGTACTTCTGCCGGCGGGCACCTGGCCACTTCTATAGCTACCTATACCAAGGATGAAGCAGCGATTGGAGATTCATTAGACCAGCTTTCATTTATACCGGATTTTATGATCCTGATCTCACCGGTTATCACTTTTGGCGAATATGCCCATGAAGGCAGCAAGTTAAATCTCCTGGGTGAAAACCCCTTAGAGGATTTAGTAAACCGGTTTTCCAACGAGCGCTGGGTGACCGGAGAAACCTCGCCTGCTTTTTTGGTACACGCTGCCAACGATCCATCGGTTCACCCCATGAACAGCATACAATTTTATAAGGCGTTGCTGGAGCAGGGAAGCACCGAATCCAGCCTGCATATTTTTCCGCAGGGCGGGCATAATATTGACATCGTTCAAAATCCCGGTTCTACTGAATACTGGAAAGCATTATGTGAGGAGTGGCTGAAAGAAACAGGCTTCATTTCATCTGATTAATGGATATAATAAGTAGGTTATAATCTCAACAGCAGCAATTTTTTTGAATAATCATGGGCTTTTTTGATACACTTTTCGGTGGAGAAGGAGAGGATAATGCTTCAAGTACCATCAACTGGGAAAACATTCACAGCGAGGAAGAACTTGATGACATCCTGATGGCATCAAACCAAAAACCGCAAGTGATTTATAAACACAGTCCCCGCTGTGCTACCAGTTTTTTTGCGCTAAAAAATCTGAAAGCGTTAAGTGCTGAAGATGCAAGGAAAGCAGATTTTTACCTGGTTGATGTGATTGCCGAACGATCAATTTCTAATTTGGTGGCAGAGAAACTTGGAATTCGGCATGAGTCACCACAGCTTTTCATCATTAAGAATGGGGACGTTCAATGGCATGGTTCTCATCACCAGGTAAATTCCGATGTTGTTGAAGGTCAGTTATAAGAAATAAGAGCCTTGAGTCGCAATTTTATCAAATTATGGTATATTTGAAGCGACCTAAGCTAATAGGTTGCATACGTATGCGTTGATTTTGCTTTTGTTTGAGATAAAATATCGGTTGCAAAAAACCTATGAAGGACTCTAAAGTTAGCACTAATTTCCAGCCGTTTACCCTAGACTATGCCCTGGCTAGTATGGGCATCTTAAACATCCGGTTTATCTTGTTATTGACTGGTTGGCTGGCAGTTATTGCCTTAAGTATTGGATCGGTATTGATTGTTGGACAAGCAGTAGACTTTTCGGATCAGTTTGGCAGTACTAATATTGCAAAGGTCTTTTTGATTCAAATACCGATGCTACTGGGGCTCTTACTCATGTTTTGGCTGGGATTTGAATGGGGATTTATTCCCGTCTTTATTTCTACCTTTGTGTATGCATTTTCAGCTTCAATGAGCTGGCCGTGGGCGCTTTTATATGCTTTTTCTTTTACGCTTGGGCTGGCTGTATATGCCCTTTCGTATTATAGTTTTTCGTTTGATCTTTCTCTTCGCTCTCTAAAAAGTGTTGCCTTCTACGTAGTGGTTTCGGTATTTGCGGCACTGGCTTGTTCGTTAGGTGCTTTGGTGTGGAGCCGGTTTTTTAATTTGCCGTTGCTTGAAACACTCACGATCTGGAAAAGCTGGTGGGTGACTCTTTTTCTGATTTCCGTATTGTTAACGGCTCCTTTGCTCTATTTCTTTACCCCAATGTTTTATACCTACCGCACCCGGTGGTTTGGTTCTCCCGAAAAGAAAGAAGTGTCTTTATCCTGGATCTACTCTACCATCTCCGTGATAGTGTTGGTGTTGGCCTTATTTATTGTATCGGCAAAGTTGCTGGGCTCTTATTCGGTTGAACAGGAGATAGCAGGGCAGGGGATCTCTATGCAGGTATTTAATAGCATGGCAAGTTTAAATGAATCCTTCGCTATCGTAACCGGGATTTCGATCAGTTTGTTGTTTTTTATGGGATCGGGAAGCATTTACCTGCTGGGAAGCTGGAACCGGAAACTTCAGGAAGAGGTAGATGCTCAAACGGTAGACCTTCGGGGAAAAGAGCTCAAGTTGCAGACTACCTTAAGCGAACGAAATCAGCTCTTGAACGAGATTCATGACCGCGTACGAAGTAACCTTACCATGGTATTGGCTATCCTGGAAATGCAGCTCAAAGGTTCAGGACATAAAAGCAATGAAGAGATTCTCAAGGATTCCCATTCGCTAATTCGTTCACTTACCATCGTGCATGAGTCTATGTCACAGACGGGACGGACCAACCGGGTAGATCTAAGAAATTATGCCATTAAGTTAAGCAACCGGATTGAGCAAGCGTTGCGCAAAGAGCATAAAAAAGTGGTTCTGAAAGTAAATGCAACAGAAGGCCTTATGATGGACATGGACCACGCGATTCCTTTTGCTTTAATCATCAATGAGCTGGTGATGAATTCCTGTAATCATGGGTTTGATGAAGGAGACGAAGGGCAGGTTGTGATTGAGATTTTGAGGGATGAAAATAGCATTCACCTTAAAGTGACAGACAATGGGAAAGGGCTGCCTCCGAATTTTGCACGGAATCAACATGCGGGTATTGGGATGAGAGTCGTTCACGCGTTCAGTAAACAGTTAAAAACTAACCTCGATATCCAAACGGGCGAGCTCACTACCTTTAGCCTGTCAGTGCCACTGGAGGCTTAGTTATTCCCTTTTTCAAATCAGTGCTTTACAATCACCCCAAGGCTTGCTCAATATCTTCCCAAATGTCTTCCACATCTTCCAATCCAATGGACAGGCGAATGAGCCCCTGCGTGATGCCCACTTTCTGACGTTCTTCTTCACTTAACTTTGAGTGCGTGGTAGAGGCCGGGTGCGTGGCGATGGTTCGCGAATCCCCAAGATTTGCGGTGAGTGAGAGCATTTCCAATGCATCCAGGAAATTACGCCCGGCATCCAGTCCTCCTTTAATTCCAAAAGTGACGATACCTCCGCCCATCGTCATCTGTTTTTGAGCCGTTTCGTAACCGGGATGAGTTTCCAGGAAAGGATATTTCACCCACTCAGCGGAAGGATGCTCTTGCAGGCGTTTTGCTATTTCCAATGCACTGCTGGAATGTCGTTCCATACGCAGTTCCAGCGTTTCCAGGCTTTTGGAGAGCATCCATGCGTTAAAAGGTGATAAACAAGGGCCGGAGTGACGCGCAAAAGCTTCAATTTCATCAATAAGCTCTTGCTTGCCTGCCATCGCACCGCCCAGTCCGCGGCCCTGACCGTCAATGTACTTTGTGGCTGAATGGATGACTAAGTCGGCCCCAAAATCAATAGGGTTTTGGATGATTGGCGTAGTGAAGCAATTATCAACCACGTAAATCAAATCGTGTTTTTTAGCCAGTTCGCCCGCTTTTTCCAGATCTACAATATCCAGAGCGGGATTGGAGGGGGTTTCCAGGTATAAAATTTTCGTATTTGGGGTGATGGCTTCTTCCCACTCGTCAAAATCATTTACAGAAACATAATTGGTATGGATGTTCCATTTGGGGAAAATCTGGGTAAACAGCTTGTGGGTAGACCCAAACACCGAGCGTGATGACAGCACTTCATCCCCGGCATCCAAAAGGGCGGCAAAAGTGGTGAATACGGCGGCCATACCGGAGGCGGTGGCCCAGCCTGCTTCCGCGTTTTCAAGCAGACAGATTTTGTCAATAAATTCATCTACGGTAGGATTGGAATAGCGGCTGTATACGTTGCCGTCTTCCTCGCCTGCAAACATGGCCCGCATGTGCTCGGCATTTTCGAAGACATAGCTGGAGGTCATGTAGATGGGAGAGGCATGCTCCCCGAATTTACTGCGTTCGGTTTGAGTGCGAATGGCTTGTGTGGCTTTACGCTTCATGAGTGTGGATGCATTGAGTGAGTGAACATTTTCATTTCATGAGTGGCCAATAAAATAGGATAAGCCAACGGGCTATAAAAATGCTTTTGTGGGATAGTTACCAAATATCAGGGTATAACGGTTAGCAACCAATTACGTCTTTATGGACACGTTGGTTTTTCATGCCCATATCCTGTGTCTCTTTTGAGAGACCGGTTTATAAGCAGCGTCCTTGCTGCTGAAAAACCAGAGAGGGTAATGCCAGTGGCAATTTCGTATTTTACGGCATGGTCCGAGGCCTTGGCTTCCCTCTCCCTCGCTCCATGAGCAAGCTCATTCCGCATGCCCTCTCCAAAGAGGGACAATTTCCTGGCCTGTATCCATCTTTCCGTTTCCAGTAAACTTGGTTTGGGTAGTCATTAAAGTGAGAAATGGGGGCTGGATGGTGTGTCCCTAATCACTCTTTTCGCTTCTTTCAAGGAGGTATTAAAGCTGTTTGCTGCTATCTAGCTACAAAGTGGATTTGACAATCTGCCAATCCTATATTAAACGCACCTCAAAAAGATATCACTTAAAAAGTGCCGCAATGTTCTCCTTGAAATCCGGTTCAACAATGCCTTTTTCTGTGATGAAGCCGGTAATGTACTTGTTGGGTGTCACATCAAAAGCCGGGTTGTAGGCATCGGTTTTTTTTGGGGTGATGGGAGATTTGGCTATATGTGTTACCTCTTCCGGTTCACGTTCTTCAATCTCAATTTCTTCCCCGGTTTCGGTTTCCAAATCGAAAGTGGAAAGTGGCAGGGCTACATAGAATGGGATGTCGTTTTCTTTAGCCAGCACGGCCAGGGAATAGGTGCCGATTTTGTTGGCAGTGTCGCCATTGGCTGCTACGCGGTCGGCACCCACAATCACCATGTCGACCTTACCGGTGTTCATCAACGCCCCAGCTGAAGAGTCGGTGATAAGATGAAAAGGGATTTCAGCTTTTTTGAGCTCCCAGCTGGTCAGGCGTGCACCCTGTAATAGCGGGCGGGTTTCATCTGCCCAAACATGAATGTCTTTCTCTTGCTGATGAGCATGCAAAATCACCGAAAAGGCCGTGCCGTAAGCGCCTGTAGCAAGTGCCCCGGTATTGCAATGGGTAAGGATGTTAGCTTCTTTTTCTACCAGTTCAGCCCCGTTTTCCCCAATTTGTTTGCATACGCGCTTATCTTCATCGTGGATGGTTTTAGCGGTTTGCAGCATGATCTTTTTTACTTCATCCAGCGGCTTGTCTTTATTGGCGTATACGGTTTGATTGATACGCTCTAAAGCCCAGCTCAGGTTTACGGCCGTGGGGCGAGATGTCTTCAGATATTCAATCCAGCGGTTCAACTCTACATTAAAACTGGTGAAATTTTTGGATTCCAGTTCCCGAACGCCCAAATACAATCCATAAGCTCCGGCAATGCCAATGGCTGGCGCGCCGCGTACTTTCAGTTTTTTGATGGCATCCCAAACCTGACCGATCGTATGTATATCCGAATAAATTTCCCGGAGGGGAAGTTGGGTTTGATCAAGTATTACGAGGTGATCTTCTTGCCAGGAAATAGATTCGTACGACTGTTCCATATTCTAAAAATGTATTGTCTTATAATTTAAGCCAAATTAAATATTTAATTGAAGATGTAGGATGATAACGATAAATCAAAATTTGTTTCACGGCATTGACGTGGTTAAACAAGCAAAGATTTGGAAGTAATTTTGAAATCTACAATTTACTCAGAACTCAGAACTCAGAACTCAGAACTCAGAACTCAGAACTCAACTAATATCCTTCTGCACTTCCGTCTGCACGCGGATCGGGGGCTCCGGTCCACAGGCCGTCATCATTTCGGTAAATATTATGGGCACGGCCAATTCCGGGCATGGGGAATAGCCGGTGTCCTTTGGCTTCAAGCAAAGCCCGGGTGTCAGGACTTAGTCCAAAATCACCAAAAAACAAAACCTCGGGCAGCCATTGGTGATGGAAACGTGCAGCAGCCGTAGCTTGCATCGGCCGCATATCAAATACCGCACGGTTCAAGAAACTTTGGAGGGTAGCGGTGATAATGCGGGGACCTCCTGCTGCGCCCAGTATCATATCAACCTTGTCATCTTTAGTAACTATTGCCGGAGTCATACTGCTTAACATGCGCTTACCAGGTTCAATGGCATTAGCTTCAGCCCCAATCAACCCATACTGATTAGGCTCTCCGGGTTGGGCAGAGAAGTCGTCCATTTCATTATTCAGCAGAAAACCGGCGCCACTAACCGATACGTGGCTGCCAAAAGAACCATTTAGTGTGGTTGTTACAGAAACGGCATTACCATCAGCATCTACTACCGAATAATGGGTGGTCTGGGAAGATTCACTGTAACCGGGAATATCTCCATGCGAAAGAGAAGAGGATGGGGTTACGGTATCCGCGCTGAAACTCTCCATACGTTGGTTATTATAGGATTCACTGACTAATTGTTCCATGGGGATGTCCACAAAATCGGGATCGCCAAGGTAATAGGCACGATCCGCAAAGGCACGGCGCATGGCTTCGGCTACCACATGTACATATTCAGCAGAATTGTGCCCCATTTCTTTAAGCGGATAGTCTTCTATCATTTCCAGTATTTGAGCAATGGCCACGCTACCACTGCTGGGTGGCGGCATGATGTGCAGTTCATAGCCCATGAATTCAGTGGTAACTGCGTCCCGCCAAACGCTTTCGTATTCTCGCAGATCTTTATACTCAATAATACCGCGGTAGCGTTTCATCTCACGAACGATGGCATCGGCAACGGGACCGGAATAGAAACCTTCTCGCCCGAAGCGGGCAATGCGTTCCAGGGTGGTGGCCAGGTCTGTTTGTACAAAAAGGTCGCCTTCTTTAAATAAGGTGGTATCCCCGGTAGTAAAATATTTGGCAGAAGCCTGGTACTTTTTAAAAGTGTCGCGATGATTGTTCAGATCGTTGGCTTGGGTATAGCTCAAGCGATAGCCTTCACGTGCCAGACGTATGGCCGGCTCCATGACCACATCGAGGGGCATACGGCCGTAGCGTTCCAGGGCTTTCACCATGCCATCCACGGTGCCCGGCACACCCACAGCCAGGATGCCTTCCCAACTGAGATCCGAATCGACTTCACCATTGCGCACATACATATCGCGGTAAGATTGCAGGGGGGCTTTTTCGCGGAAATCAAGGGTGGTAGTTTCGCCGTCGGCCAGGCGAATTACCATAAAACCACCGCCGCCAATATTACCGGCGCGGGGCAGGGTTACGGCCAGAGCAAATTGAACGGCTACGGCCGCGTCCACAGCATTTCCGCCTTGTTTCAGAATATCACGCCCGATTTCGGAAGCATGTTTCTCTGCAGAAACAACCAGGCCATTTTCATAGGATTTTGAGGTAAGTACCTGGGCGGAAAGAGTATGGGAGGTAAAAACAAAGGTGAGCAGTAAAAGGAGTACGCGCATGAAACTGTAGATAATTGCTGTTTAATTTGACGTTAAAATAAACTTTTGAAGGTTTAATGCGGAACGGAAGATGTAAAGAAAAATTTCAGGCTCAGGCCCGGGGATGGAATTCTTTGTGTACCTGGTGTAAAAAAGAGCGATCTACATGGGTATAGATTTCGGTAGTGAGAATGGAAGAGTGCCCGAGCATTTCCTGTACGGCCCGGAGGTCAGCCCCGCCTTCAAGTAAATGGGTGGCAAAAGAGTGGCGAAATATATGTGGATATACATTCTTTTTGATTTCTGCTTTACCGGCTGCTTTTTGCACGATGTTCCAGATGCTCATGCGAGATAACGCACTTCCGCGTACGCTCAGGAATACTTTATTTTTTGCTTTATGTGCTTTCTCGGGGTTGAAGAACTGTGGGCGCACGTGCTCCGTGTAATGGGATATGGCATCCTGGGCCACTTCTCCTACCGGAACCAGACGTTCCTTGTTTCCTTTACCGAT
Source organism: Gracilimonas mengyeensis (assembly GCF_900182705.1). GTDB lineage: Bacteria > Bacteroidota > Rhodothermia > Balneolales > Balneolaceae > Gracilimonas > Gracilimonas mengyeensis. The sequence goes on from NZ_FXTP01000004.1 coordinate 120,223, forward strand.
CACCCGAATGAAACCTATTTCAAAAATCAGACGGTCTTGTTCCAGTCCGGTAAGTTCACTTACCCGCATACCCGTACCATAAAGAGTTTCCAGAATGGCTTTATCGCGGATGCCGGTGTTGGTGGTTAAATCCGGGGTTGAGAGGATGGCTTCAACCTCATCACGGTCTAACACTTCAGGAAGCTTAGAGGCTTTCTTAGGCAATTCAACAAGTTCAGCCGGATTAGCTTTAGTAATGCCTTCCACTACGGCAAATTCATGAAAGCCGCGAATGCTGGAAATATTCCTGGCCAGGGAACTGGTAGAAAGCAGTTGCTCATCCACCAGGTAATTTAGAAAATCTTCTATGTGCTGAAGAGTAACCCCTCCCAGGTCAGTAATCTTCTTCTGAGAAATGAGGAACTGGAAGTAACGCTCTAAATCATTTTTGTAAGATATAACAGAGTTTTCCGTTAATCCCTTCTCCAGTTTTACGAACTGCAGGTATAGATCGAGCTCTTGCTTAAAAGCCACGGTTACTCGCGGTTTTGATCTTCTTGTTCCTGATATTGATCACTCTCACTTGTATCCTGTCCGTCTTCCTGAGGAGGGCTGTTGTTTTCCTGAGACTGATCTTGCTCCATCTCTTTCTCTCTTTCTTTGTCTTCAGGATATTCAACCCGGCTATGATAAACACCAACCAGGATATTTAAGAAGGTTTCCTTAATCACCTGCAGATGGCGGAAAGTGAGTGGAGAATGGCTGAGTTGCCCTTCGGACACCCGATCATCTACCATACGGTTTACAAGATTCTCGAGCTTGCTGTAAGTCGGATTTTTCATAGCACGGGAGGCCGCCTCAATTCCGTCGGCGAGTAACAGAATGCCGGTTTCTTTGGTTGAAGGCAGGGGGCCATCATAGCGGAATTGATCTTCTTCCAGCCGGCTTTTCATTTCTTCATCTTCTTTGGCTTTTTCAAAGAAATATCGAATCACAGAGGTGCCGTGATGCGTTTTGATGAAGTCGATGATCACCTGTGGCAAATCATATTCCTGGGCCATTTTTACGCCTTCACTCACATGCGCCTTAATCACCATGGCACTCATTTGTGGCTTCAGCTTATCGTGTTCGTTGCTGCCTTTGCTTTGGTTTTCAACGAAATATTCTGGTTTTACCATTTTTCCAATATCATGGTAGAGTGCACCTACGCGACAGAGCAAAGAGTTGGCTCCAATAGCAGCAGCAGCCGTTTCTGATAGGTTGGCAACCTGCAAGCTATGGTGAAAAGTACCGGGAGCTTTGTTCATGAGTTCTTTAAGCAACGGCTGGTTGGTATCGCCCAGTTCGATTAAGGTAAAGTCGGTGGTGATGCCAAAAGCCTTCTCAAAAAGAAGAATCAGCGGGTAGGTGAACAAGATAAATACACTGCTGATAGCGATGTACATCAGGTCAGAGGCGAAAGCTTCCCATCCACTCATGGTGGCCAGCGTAAACGAGCCGACTACAAGGATGTAAGTGATGAAAACGATACCCGGAGTGGTAAAGAAAAATTGGGAGCGGTCTTTGATATCCCTCACAGAAAAAACACCGAGGCTACAAGCCGCAAAAGTGGCCACTACGAATTCAAAGCTGCTGCCATTAACAAGCCCCAAGAGGGCCGCCAGCGTTATGGAGGAGACGAGCCCTACACGGGAATCAAAGATGATAGTGAGTACAATAGGGGCAATGGCCACCGGAATTATATAAGGGTCTGCAATATCAAAATAGTTGATCAGGCCGGCGCCAAGTGATACCAATCCCATAATCAGGAAGACCAGCAAAAACATGGAATTGTTTGAGGTAATAGATCTACGGTACAGGTAAATGTACATGAAGAAGACAAAGGTGACGGCAATGATGATGACAATCTGGCCACCAAAACGTACCCATCGTTCAATATCGCTCGCGTTTTCTGCACGGGCCTCAGCCAGGCTGGCTAATACATTTGCTTTCTCCTCGGTAACAATATCACCCCGCCTAATGATAACCTGGCCTTGGGCAATGGCTCCTTTGGTTTCAGAGATAGAGGAAAGGGCATCCTGCAGGCGGTTTTGGGTGTCCTCCTCACTGAACAGATAATTTGGGCTAATCACTTTGTTGTAAAGCTCCATGGCAAGGCGCGCCTGCTCTTCATTCAACAGCCGGTTAAGGCGGAATTGTACAAATTCATTGGCTTCCCGGAGGTCCCTCACACGGCTGAGATTGACTGAGCGTTCGGTACTTTGCCGTGGATTTCGAACCGTAATTTTATCGTACTCAAGATTGTTCTTATTTCGGTCGATGATGCCTTGTTGCATCAGTTGGTCTATCAGCATTTCAAGCTGTTGTTTTACGCTTACGCCCACAAACTGGCCGGGCGCAAGGTTCTCACGCTGCACGCGGTCATAGCTTTCCAAAAGCAGTGTCCAGGACGATTCGGTTAAGTCGATACTGGATGAACTGATGTTCATTGCAAACTGCGTACTGTCCTCGGAAACGCTATCTGTACTTGTCCGTTTTGAAGATTGCCAGGTATGATAAGAGTCTAACACAGGACGGATTTCCCGGTAAATAGAATCCAGCCGGGTTTGGACGGTGATGGGAACGTTCGGATCAACCCGAAAAATAGGAGGAGTTTTCCCCCGAATTTCTTGTCGTTCCTGCTCAAGCTCATCTGCGGTTTTATTGATGGCAAAAGTAAAAGGAGCCGTCAGGTCGGCATCTCGCCAGGGCTGACCAGTGCTGTAACTAAAGCCGGATTTAACGGGATTTCGTGGTAAAGAAAAAGAACTGATAATAATGAAGATAAGCAGTATTAGTAACCGAATATACGGGTTACGCTTCAAGGCATAACGCTCTTGCTCCTTTTTCTTTTTATCACCAATCAGCGGGGCCAGTTCTTTTTTCTTTTGCCCCAATCCAAGTTTTTCGAGTAAGCTCATTAAGTAATTAAGTATGAGAATTCACTATGAGGATAATTAATCCGGAACTAATTTACAGTTATGAAGGCAGAATAGATAATGTGCAATTCAAGATTCAAAATTTAAAATGATAGATCAATTTTGAATGATAAATGCTAAATGTTGAATTAAGGTTGCCTTTGGCAAAATGGGTGCCAATCTTCTACATCTGCTAACTGCTAACTGCTAACTGCTAACTGCTAACTGCTAACTGCTAACTGCTAACTGCTAACTGTATATATGTCCTTCAAAACTAAAAAAAGTCTGGGCCAACACTTCCTTAACGACAAACTGGTCATCTACCAAATTATGGATGCCATCGGAGCTGAGGAAGCAGACCGTGTTATAGAAATAGGTCCGGGTACCGGAGCTTTAACGAAGTGGCTGGCAGAAAAGTTTAGTGATGTGCATGCTATTGAATTAGACGAACGAGCCATAAAGGTACTGGAGCAGGAAGTAGAGAATGTGGTCATCCACAAAAATGATGTCCTGAAGGTAAAATGGCCTGAAATGATAGCTCCGGATAAAAAGAATATCGTTGTGGGGAACCTGCCTTATTATATCACCTCACAAATTCTTTTTGATCTGCTTGAAAACCGTGAGTTGTTTTCAGAAGCGATCCTGATGATGCAGAAGGAAGTGGCCGAGCGTTTGGTAGCCGAACCCGCTACTAAAGAATATGGAATCTTAAGTGTGCAAACCCAGCTTTTCTGTTCTCCTGAAATTTTGTTTGATGTAGCTCCAAGATCATTTACTCCTCCTCCCAAAGTAACCAGTGCCGTCGTAAAACTGCACTTTGACAAGCCCGACTATCCTTTTGCTGACAAGAAACTAAAATCCATTGTACGCACGGCCTTCAATCAGCGCAGAAAAAAACTAAGCAATTCCCTGAAGCCGGTTTTGGGAGACGATGACTTACCCGAGGGTTTTAACTTTGATGACAGAGCGGAGCATTGGGCGCCTGACATTTATGCAAAGTTGGCAGAGCAGTTGAACCAGTCTGACAGCCTTTCCTGAAAACGATAGACTCTATTGCGTAAATAGTATTTATTTGGCTGATTTAAGCCCTTCCAAAAATTGGTTAACAGGTTTGGTACGGATGTTGCACTACGCATGGCGGAACAATGAAAGGGCAAAAGCCCGACAAAATTTAACTATTAACTTAAAAACGAACAGGAGTCATACACATGGCTAAATTCAAACCTTTAGGCGACCGCGTGTTGGTTCAGCCAGAACCTGCTGAAGAAAAAACCAGCTCCGGAATTATCATTCCTGATACGGCTAAAGAAAAACCGCAACAAGGTACAGTAGTAGCGGTAGGTGCCGGAAAAGTTGAGAACGGTAACAAGATTGAAATGAGTGTAAGCAACGGCGACAAAGTATTGTATGGAAAGTATGCCGGTACCGAGATCACTTTAGAAGGGGAAGAGTACCTGATTATGCGCGAATCTGATATCCTGGGAGTTGTCGCGTAAGCCCCTTTTAAATCACTTCAAGAAATTTAAATCTAAACTAAAAAGTATAAATAATTATGTCTGCTAAGTTAGTTCACTATGATGTTGAAGCGCGCGATGCCCTGAAAAAGGGTGTTGATAAGCTGGCCAACGCGGTTAAAGTTACCCTTGGCCCCCGTGGACGCAATGTTGTTATTGAGAAATCTTTCGGAGCCCCTACGGTAACCAAAGACGGTGTGACCGTAGCCAAAGAAATTGAGCTGTCCGACAAGATTCAAAACATGGGCGCTCAGATGGTAAAAGAAGTAGCTTCCAAAACCAGCGATAACGCCGGTGATGGTACCACTACTGCAACCGTATTGGCCCAGGCAATCCTGAGCGAAGGCCTGAAAAATGTTACTGCCGGCGCCAACCCAATGGAGCTCAAGTCAGGTATTGAAAAAGCGGTTAACACCATTATTGAAGACCTGAAGAAAATGAGCCGTGATATTGACGATCGTAAAGAGATCGCTCAGATCGGTACCATTTCTGCAAATAATGATGAAACCATTGGTAACCTGATTGCCGACGCTATGGAAAAAGTTGGCAAAGACGGTGTAATTACGGTTGAAGAAGCCAAAGGAACAGAAACCTACCTGGAAACAGTAGAAGGTATGCAGTTCGATCGCGGTTATCTCTCTCCTTATTTCGTAACCGATTCTGAGAAAATGGTTACCGAACTGGATGATCCGTATATCCTGATCTTCGACAAGAAGATTTCCAATATGAAGGATCTGCTTCCAATTCTGGAAAAAGTAGTTCAAAATGGCAATCCGCTGCTGATTATCGCTGAAGATATTGAAGGCGAAGCACTGGCTACGCTGGTAGTTAACAAGCTGCGCGGATCGCTGAAAATTGCTGCGGTTAAAGCTCCTGGCTTTGGCGACCGACGTAAGCAAATGCTTGAAGATATCGCCATCCTGACCGGCGGTACCGTGATCTCTGAAGAGCGCGGATACAAGCTTGAAAATGCTACGCTTGATTTCCTTGGACGTGCTTCTCGTGTAAGCATCACTAAGGACGATACCACTATTGTAGATGGTAACGGAAAAGATGATGACATCCAGGCGCGCGTTAACCAAATTAGAACTCAAATTGATAACACTACTTCTGACTACGACCGTGAGAAGCTGCAAGAACGTCTTGCCAAGCTGAGCGGTGGTGTTGCGGTACTGTATATTGGTGCTGCCTCTGAAGTAGAAATGAAAGAGAAGAAAGCCCGCGTTGAAGATGCCCTTCACGCTACCCGTGCTGCCGTTGAAGAAGGTATTGTACCCGGTGGTGGTGTAGCGCTGCTACGCGCATCTGCTGCCCTCGACAAACTCGAAGGCGCTAACAACGACGAAAACGTAGGTATCCAAATTGTACGCCGGGCTATTGAAGCTCCACTGCGTACTATTGCCAATAACGCCGGTGTGGAAGGAGCCATTGTGGTTCAGAAAGTACTGGAAGGCAAAGACGCTTACGGCTACAACGCCCGTACCGAAGTGTACGAAGACTTAATTGAAGCTGGTGTAATCGATCCTACTAAAGTAACCAGAACAGCTCTGCAAAACGCTGCTTCTGTATCCGGATTGATGCTGACTACCGAAGCTGTGATCTCAGACAAGCCTAGCAAAGGCGACGATGATGATGACAACGGCGGTGGCGGAATGCCAGGCGGAATGGGCGGCGGTATGCCCGGAATGGGAGGCATGGGCGGCATGATGTAATCCATCATTCCCCATAAATCTCGGCTAAGATTTAGAATCCCGCTCAATTAATTTTGGGCGGGATTTTTTTATGGGTTTGTTTTGGCAAGCGTGTTAATAAGCATAAAAAATCAATAGGCCCAGCTTTTAGTCAGGCGTAATTACTGTAAAAGTGAAGAGGATAGATAATTAGATTGCCATTTTCTCTTAGTCCCCGAATGGGGACAAACAATAATAGCCCAGGGTAAATCCACGTATGTGGATGCAACCCTGGGTAAACTATCCCAAAAGAAAAAACCCGAGGCTTGTGGAGTGTTAAGTTCTATATACTTGCCGAGGGTTGGCCAACCATGGCCTTGGGGGATGGGGTGCCCAAGCTTCGTTTGCAATTATTACACGCTTCACCTTCGGGGGCGAAGCTTGATGTTTCGTTTTTGGAACCCCGGGTTGCGCCTGCTAGCTCCCCCGCAAGCGGGGTAGCCTACACAGGCTTACCCGGGGCTAATATTGTTTGCCCTCATCGGGGGCTTTCTGTTCGGGCTTGTCATCGAAATATCTAACATATGTAGCAATGATAAATTTCATATCGAATTTACGTTAGATTAACTACATGTATGTCACAGTGCTGTAACAAAGGATGCTTCCCCCTCTGGAGTTATTCCTGTTAGTCGGTCATAAAAAGCCCCGTTAGTGACAGCATATTTGTAGAAGGAAAACCCAGAGGTTTGTAAAAATCAGTTCAGTCATCAACAGGAAGCAATAATAATCGTACTTTTAAGGCTGTTACTTTTTTAAAAGATTAAAAAGACAATCATCTGCATGTCCATCGTATTTTTCATCATTGGTTTGGTTTTATTGATTACCGGAGCCGAGCTTTTTCTTAATTCCGTTGATAAGTTTGGTATTGCCTGGAGGATTTCTCCGCTAATTATGGGCCTCACCGTGGTGGCATTTGCCACCGGCGCCCCAGAGCTGGCCATTAGCTTACAGGCTGCGGCAGACGGCCAACCCGACTTGGTACTGGGCAATATCATAGGCAGCAACATCTCCAACATTTTGCTGATTCTGGGTATCACCGGGGTGCTGGCCCCGCTTGCTATCACCAATAAAGTGATTAAACGGGATATCCCCATGGTGCTTGCTGCCAGTGTGCTTATGTATGTGTTGGCAATGGATGGATGGCTCACACCTTTAGACGGATTTATCATTTTGGCGGCCTTAGTAGCATACTCCATGTTTATTTACTTCCAGATAAAAAGCGATCGCAAAAAAAATACCGGGGAAGACTTGTCCAATGCAGCTCAGGAAATTCTAAAAGGGAGTCCTACTTGGTTCTACACCAAATATCTGTTTTTACTACTTGGGGGACTGGTCATGATTGTGGCCGGTTCGCGCCTGATGGTGGATGCTGCGGTAACGATAGCCGAAGTTTTGGGAGTATCAGAATTGATTATCGGGTTAACCATCGTATCTATAGGAACTTCATTGCCAGAAGTAGCTACCTCTTTATCCGCCGCTCGTAAAGGGGATTCGGATACGGCTATAGCCAACGTGCTGGGCAGCAACTTGTACAATATTCTACTTACGCTGGGGCTTACCATCGTGATTGCTCCGGGAGCATTGAGTGTATCTGCTGAAGCCATTCGTTTTGACATGCCGGTGATGATTATAGTGGTAGTAGCTTGCTTGCCGTTATTTTGGCCAGGAAAAGAATTGGGACGTGCCGAGGCAACCGGTTTCTTACTGTATTATGCTTCCTACCTAGGTTACCTGGTGCTACTTGCTATGGGACACGCCGTAGTTGATACCTTTGAGCTGGTAATGATATGGGGAATTATTCCACTTACCATCCTTTTAATCATTGTTAAATTTGTTATGGATCTTAGAGATAAAAAGATGGCAAGGAAAGAATAGTCTGGTGGGGTATGAGTACTTAGTAAAGGTTATTAAAGAGTGTTAATAAGTTGGAACCTACAGGCTTTAATACAGTTAGACTTGTAAACACTAACATAAAAACAGACAAATGAAGAAAACGATACTAAGTTTTTTGTTTTTAGGATTGATGACTTTTGCACTTCCGCTTCAGGCTCAATCTGCTGATGCCCATGAGAAACTGAAGAAGCATATCAATGAAATGGTTGAGCAGGTACAGGAAGAATCCGATGTACAACAAAAACGGGTAATGTTGAATAAATCCCTGGATGATCTTATTAAAGCGGTAGATCGGGTGGAATCAAATAAAATGGTTCCGGATTCTGACAAGAAAGCGCTGGCAGATTTTAAAGAAAGTCTGACCGACCGTAAAAATGAACTCAACGGAACCAATGGCTATGCCAAAGTGCCCGGCAATCAGCTTAATGATTATGCCAATTTCATTCAACAGGAAATGGAACAGGCTGATAAGGTGGTTACATTGAGCCTTACCACAGCACTGTTGATTGTATTAATCCTGTTATTACTTTAAGTAAAAAATAAATAAAGGTTTAAAGCGTGGTTTGTGCCGCGCTTTTTTTATGAAACAGTTATTCTATCTCATATCATGGATAGTTTGTTTGGCCGTTTTGGCAGGTTGCTCTGCGTCTGAGAAGGCGATGGATCTACGGCAAAAATCAAAACCTGAATATTCCATTATCTACATTATTCACGCGGATGCCAGTTACTCCTATCATATAAATGGTAAAAGATATCAGGCAGATGAAGAGGTATTGAGTGAAGCTAAGCAGGTAGCTGCCGGAGCCAAAAAGGGAGAAGTGTTTATTTTTCATCAGAAACGGGAAAAAAAGATATTAGGACTGTTTTCCCGTAAAGACCGACGTTGGTATCACTACAAAAATGGCAGGTTAGCAGAACAGGGAAAATATTCGCCTGAAGGAGGCGGGCTTCGAAAGGAAGCAGAAATCTATCAAAATAAAAGTACAGGCAAGGGTAACAACCAAAAGGTGATGCTCTATTTTGGGCATGAAGTTCCTTCAGAAACTTCATTGAGCTACCATCAATCTAGGCCTGAGCAGAGTTTTGATACCGAATTATTTAGTAGCCAATTACCGCTTTTTGAATCTTTCTTTGATCTCTTGGTATTGTCTACCTGCAATAATGGCAACCCTTTAATGATGGAGTCATTGCATGATAAAGCAAAATATGTGGTTGCATCACCCCGAAACCTACATCTTTCCCATTTGAGTAGCCGGAAATTGCAGTTACTTGAAAGCCAGTCTCAGGTTTCTACAGAAGCACTTTCCGACTCTATAGCGGTTGATTCCTTTGAATACCTGTCAAGTTTTCTTCAAACACGGGTTACGGTAGGGGTTTATGATATTCCAACCATACATACATATCTACCATCTTACGCGGAAACATATGAAGAGCATCTACAAACTTTTGAGCAGAAAACACTTTTCAGAGACAATACGGACTGTGTTCTCTTAGATTCATTCAAGGCAAATCCCATTCCTGAAAGGGGAACAAAATTATATCACAAACAACCTGCTTTTGGGGTGAAGGAAAAGCAAGCCTACCATTCCCCCTGGGGATGCAGAAACGCCAGCCAGAGTAACTAAGACTCTATCCTTCTAAAACCATTTCTGCGGTTCTGCTATCTGTAATCAGTACATCGATAAATTTGCCCCGCAAAGCACCTAATATAACTTCTCTTTTTTCTACGCCGCCCGCAATGCCAACTACGGTATCAATGGCTTTAATCTGATCAATGGTAATGCCGATGGTTAGGTCATCGAGGGTTGATGAAACCGGGTTTCCTTCCACATCAAAAAAGCGCAAAGCTATGTCGCCCACAGCCTTTGAGGCGGTAATTTCTTTATAAAGTCCCGGGGGCACTTCTTTGCTGTCTTCATCCAAAACGGGATTAGTTTGTATAGCACCCAAACCAACAAACAACCTGTTAATAGAAGGGAAGGTGCTCAGGGCAACTTTTACCTGCCGGTCATCCAACAACACTTCTTTCGCATTGGTGCTGCCAACAATGCCGGGTGCGGGAAGCAGAGTAAGCCGGCTGCCCAGTAGTTGAGAGAGCCGCCGCGAAATATCAGTGGTATGAGCTTTATCTTCCGGGGGGCCTACTCCACCAAGTGCTTGTACTATATGTGTATCTTCGGTTTGTTTGGGAGGCAGGGCATCTATTACTGCTTCAAGGGTGGTGCCCCAGCTTACCCCAATAGTGTCACCGTTGGAAATGGTACGGTGTAAGTAGTTGGCTGCGGCTGTACCAATTTGCTTCTTTAATACTTTGCCGGAAGCCTGTGTATCCGTTTCCACTATCAGGACTTCCTTGAGCCCAAACTTTTCCTCGAGATTTTTTTCCAGCTCAATAAAATTCTCCGTTGGAGAGACTACGGATATCTGAACAATGCCAACTTCGCGGGCTTGTTTCAGCAGTCGCGATACCTTGGGACGTGACAGGTGCAGCCTATTGGCTATCTGCTGTTGATTATACTCCTGTTCATAATACATGGAGCTTACTTTGGTAAGTAGCCGCTTTTCGACTGAATTATTTGCTCTGATCATAAAAGAACGTTCAAAATACAATTATCCGTGTGATGGCATATAAAAAAGCCAGCCTGAAAATACATAAACCAAGAGTAAGGATAAATGAAGCTTTACAGGCCTCTTAGTAAGTACGAATAATTTTTGTTAAGCACACTTCAAACCCATATTTCTGCGATAAATATTTTTTAAAGCATAAGTGAGATAAAATTGTATAGCTGTTAAGTACAAGTGGTTAATTAGTTTAAGAGGGATAAAAAGTTAAAAGCGCTTTCTTGTTGACAATGAAATATTATTTTTTAAATTGAGTGAGAACATTAATTCAGTAGTGAACAAATGTTCAAGTGCAGATTTCGGTTTCTTTTATGCTATGGATAATTGAGATCAACTGCCGGGATAAATCAATAGTAACTTAAGGGTTGGATCTACGAAACAGAAGGATTATAAATGTTAGCAAAAGTCACGAAGCCTAATCAATGGAGTACCCGTCAAAGCACAAGCTGGGAAGATTTATGGGTAGAAGTAATCAGCGGAAACAGAAAAGCACTTTCAGACCTGTATTGCTATTCCTATTCGCATCTTTATAAGTACGGATATAAAATTTACCCTGACAATGCATTGGTTAAAGATGGAATTCAGGAATTATTCCTGAATATTTGGGATAAGCGACAGAATTTAAGCGAAGCAAAATCAGTTAAATCCTATTTATTTTCATCACTGCGCAGAATCCTTTTACGCCGGCTGCAAAAAATGCGAAACCGCACTAAACGTAATCACGACTATAATCAGGATTCATTTGAACAAATTTACAACATTGAAGAGTTATTGATTCATTTTGAGACCGAGCGTCATAAAAAAGAACAATTAATGGTAGCGCTTCGAGCACTTACTAAGCGCCAGAAGGAAGCTATATACTTAAAATTCTACAGCGGGCTTTCAAACAATGAGATATCGGAAGTCATGAATCTAAATAAGCAAAGTGTATACAACCATATTTCAAAAGCCATTAGCCGAATGCAAGAATTTATAAAGGTTTAGTTTGGAAGATCGGTATGGCCTGATTCATTTTGAGTAGATTTATGGAATGAAGACCTCTTTAGTAATAAGGAGGTACTATTTTGACCGATGAAGAAAAGGATTTAAATGAATTGATAAACAATGAGTCATTCTTGCGTTGGCTGAGAGGAACAAGTTCATCAGCAGAAACAAAGAAATGGCAAAATTGGCATGCAGAAAGTGTTAAGAACTGGAAATTGACGAGAAAAGCAAAAAAAATCATCAGCATGCCTTTCAATAATCCAGAAATACCTGCAGATGAAGAGTGGAATGAAAAGGACAAATTTGACAAACATTTTCTACGATTAATTAAATATGGAAAAACTTGATTAGGCAACACTGAGGTATCGGCTGAAATAGAAGCGTGTTTTGCAAAATTTTGGGAATACCGAAATCGATTAAACAATGTTTTGCATAAAGAGCTGTAATCTTTTTTTACAAAAATGAGTAGATAATATTTATCGGTGTCTCTTTAAAAAAAACGGATAGACAACATAATCAAAAAGCGAAAGTGTAAAGATTTTGGAAGCGCTTTTTAATCTTGTGATTTATGCGGTATTATCTCACGGTGATACCTGTAATTGGAGGTCATCAGGCAATAAAAAGTAGCTGTCTATCTAAGAAATTGATTTCAATGAGTGGTTGTAAGTATTCATTAATTAAACCTTTAGAATATGAATACTTAAATCCATTTCAGGTATTCTTTTTAACTGAGCTTATTAATTATTCATGTAAAGAATTAAATCTATGCATACTATCTACAATTATTTTAATACGTTAAGGGCGTTTCCTGTATGGGTACTCCTGTTTTTGTTAGTGTTGGGAACAGGTGCGGTACAGGCACAAAATTCCGGCAGAATCACAGGTTTGGTTACGGATGAAAGTTCTGGTGAGCCTTTGATTGGTGCAAGTGTTATGATAGAGGGAACCAGCCTTGGTGCAGCCACATCTGTGGAAGGAGAATATACTATTCGCAGGGTTTCGCCGGGCGACTACACTTTATTAGTTGCATATATTGGTTATCAACAACAGGAAATACCTGTTACCGTAACTGCAGGTGAAACGGTAGAAGTGGATGTTAGTCTTTCAAGTGTTGCCGTAGAGGGTGAGGAAATAAATATTACAGCCCAGGCTTCAGGACAAGCGGGAGCCATTAACGAGCAATTAGCTTCTAATACTATTACGAATGTGGTGTCAGCGGAGAAAATTCAAGATATCCCCGACATTAATGCAGCAGAATCAGTTGGGCGTCTATCTGGTGTTTCTGTTGTGAGAAGTGGTGGTGAAGGCCAAAAAGTAGCTATTCGCGGATTATCACCCCAGTATAACGTTGTGATGGTGAATGGTGTCCGTATGCAGTCTACCGACCCAAATAATCGCAGTGTGGATCTCAACATGATAGCCCCTAATGTTTTATCAGGTATCTCAGTTACCAAAGCATTAACGGCAGATATGGACGCAGATGCGGTAGGTGGTACGGTGAACCTGAAAGTAGGTAAAGCGAAAGAAGGCTTTCATGCAAATTTTTCAATGCAATCGGGATATGCATCTATGGCTTACACTCCCGAAGAAACGTATGGCAATTATCGGCTGTCAGGTCTGGTTACCAATCGTTTTCTTGACAGCAAGTTAGGGGTGCAGGTTTCTGGTTTCCTGGATGATCAAAACAGGAATGCCGATGTATTGGGTAGTGGATATTATACCAATGAAGATAATATAGAGGACGGATTTGTGCCGCTGTATCTGTCTAATGTTACGATCAATGACAGGGTTACAAACCGCCAGCGAGCCGGAGGAAGCCTTGTATTGGATTATGAGCTTGAGAACGGTTCATTAATATTGAATAATTTTGTAAGCAGCCTAAATCAGCATCAGGTAACCCAGAACAATACGTTTACAACAGGTTATGACTGGAGAGGCTGGACCACAACTGGTGAATTTACCAACACAGTTATCAATAATGCGCTTCAGGGCGAATTCGAATTTGGTGATATTCAGATGGACTTTTCACTGTCTAATTCGATTTCGTTGCAGCGTACTCCCAACGATTTAAGATCTGATATTAGACCCGAGTCAGGTGGAGTACAGGGGTTGAGGAGTGACTCTGCTAATCTGAATCAAATGAATCCAACTAATTTCCTGAATGCGGTTACTGTAATACCAGAAGGTAAAATTGTAACCGGTGTAAGCTCATTTAGCCGGGATGTGAATGTAGCTGCTCAGGCGGCCGCACTTAATTTACAGAGACCTTTTAATCTTACTGATAATGTAACTGGTTATGTGAAGGTGGGTGGTAAATATGAGCGTAATACCAGGGACAATGACGAGGAAGTATTATATATTGATACAGACAGGGGAGGTCTTGCTGGGAATTTTATTGATCTTTTAAAAGTCGAATGGCCAGAACTTGGCTTGGAGGAATCTGATTCGCACATACCCGATGCTCTGTTTAGAGATCCGGATTATAAAGTAGAAAGTTTTCTTTCCGGGAATGAAGGAATCACCGGGGAAAGATTCTATGACTTAACGTCTATTGATAAAATGAAAAGGATGGAGCAGATAGCCAGAGACAATGGTTACTATCTTTCAGCTCCGTTAGGTTCTAATGTATATGACTATGATTATACCCGGAACTTTCATGCCTTTTATGCAATGGCTGAAATAAATATTGGTAAATATGTCACCTTGCAGCCCGGGATCAGATATGAGCAATTTGGTTTCGATTATACAGCAGATTCTACCGTTGTATTTGGTCGGTTAACCACGCCTGGTGAAAATTATTATAACTCAGAGACCATAGAAAGCGATGTTACCGAAGGTGAAAACTGGTTTCCGCAAATGCAGGTTCGCATTAAACCAACAGATTGGTTAGATGTACGCTTAGCCCGCACTGAAAGTATCATCTATCCGGATTATCGTGCCATCTCTCCTTATGTATATTTTGATACCTATGCTTCTCCGAGCTTAAACTTGGGTAACCCCAGTCTGAAGCCTTCTACGAGCGATAATTACGATGCATACCTATCAATATATGAAAATCATATTGGGTTATTTACAGCAGGGGTTTTCTATAAGAGCATAGAAAACTTTATTGTACCTATTGAATATTTGACAAAAGATGCTTCTAAGATTAACAATCGGGTTAGCTTACCACAGAACGGAGATCCTACCACTATTAATACCTGGACGAACTTAGAAAGAACCTCCAATGTAAAAGGGGTTGAGTTAGAGTGGCAAACCCATTTCTGGTACTTGCCAGAGGTATTACAGGGGCTGGTTTTCAGCATTAATTATACCCATATACAATCTGAGACCTATTATCCCAACTATTACACAGAAAGAAGAGGAAATCCTCCTTTCTTTCAGTATGTAACAGTAGATACCGTAAGATCAGGTAGATTACTTAACCAGCCGGATGATATTTTGAACCTAACCGTAGGTTATGATCTCGGAGGGTTTTCTGCCAGAATCTCTTATCAGTACACGGATAATATTTTACGTGGCATCAACTCAACCTATGATGAGCTTGATTCCTACACTGCGCCTTACAAGAGATGGGACTTTACCGCTCGCCAAAAGCTTCCTTGGTTAGAAGGACTTGAAGCCTATTTGAATGTAAATAACATCACTAATACCCCAGATCGTCAATTTAGCAGCACCAGGAGAAAACTATCCAATGTGCAGTACTATGGACGAACAGCAGCCTTGGGCGTTCGATATTCATTTTAAATAAAGTTTATAGTCTAATTTAAATCATGCTGAATAACAGGAGGTGAAAGATCAATATAGAAGCGAAATACGTAACTAATTTAATACACAAACAACCATAAGAGGTATATATATAATGAAGAAATTTATACTACTTTTACCCGCTTTTATCCTTGTGCTGGCCACCAGTGTGTCGGCACAGGTGACACTTGATCCTGCAGTAGCGGTCAATGCTCAGATTGCAGCAGACACCACAGCAGATGGATCTCGTACTGAAACAACCTACTTGGCTGAAGCCGGTCAATACTATTATTTTGACGGAACGTTGGAAACCAACTTTGATCTGCAGATCCTTGGACCCGACGGTGATACCTGGATTTTCGACCAGGAAGATCCACCGGTATTTTTCCAATTTCCAGCTGCTGACGGTAGCGCAAGAGACATGATTAACTTAAATGAAGGCGGAAGTGTTGAATTGCGAAACGCTATATTCACCGGTCTGCTTCCAAATGATGTTAACATCTCGTCTATTGTTCGCAACTTTGCCGGATACAAAATGATCTTTGATAATAATGTTTTCACTGATATTAGAGATCACACTACCAGAAGTACTGGTGCACTTGAGGAATTTACCGTCACCAACAACCTCTTTATCAACATGGACCGAAGAGGTGGTTCTCCATTCGGTGGCATGCCTTTCCGTATTGATGCAGAAGTTCTGGAATTAACCTTCGAGAATAACACCCTCTTTAATGGAGCCCGTACATTTGGTAACGGTGGTGACTTCTTTACTTCAGAAATGACCGAGATCCACAATACTCTTGTTAATCAGCAAGTTAATGGTCATGAGCTTCACTGGTTTTCTGCCAAGCAGGCCAATAATATTTATTACAACTGGAGCTGGAGAGGTCGTGATTTAAGAACAAACGGTTACGAAGCTCCCTTCACCACGTTTGAAACACATGCCGGTGTAAAAAACAATCTTGACTCGGTTGCAATATACCAGGGCTTTAATGCTTTTTACCTGGACCCAGCTATTAGTAACTATTGGGAAGATACCATCAACCCAATGAGAGCTGATGACTCTGCTCATGTTAGACAAAGTTATCTATGGAATGTAGATGTTGACTCAACTATTAGTGCTGACGACAACTTTACCATTGGTAAAAACTACTGGCAATTGGATCCCAATTTTGATGTGAATCCAACCAAAATTGATAGCATGAATGGATGGAATCTGGCTAACTGGACAGATGCAACAAATTATTCAGACTGGCGAATTACCCCACCTATCACATGGAATGCGGATGGTACACCTAATAAAAACTGGCCTATCGAAATGGATTTGAGTTATTCCAATGAGAATTTAGTAGGTACAGATGGATTACCGCTTGGTGACTTGAACTGGTTCCCAGATGCTAAAGCCGACTATATGGCCAACAGAGACACTTACCTGGCTGCATTGGAGGATTCAATGACAACTGCAACCTTTGTGTACGAACCAGGTGATAGCTTGTCTGCATTTATCACCATGGACAACTTGCCAACCAGCATTGAGTCAAATAACTCAAATATTCCCAATAAATTTTACTTAAGTGAAAACTATCCGAATCCGTTTAACCCGGCTACTACTATTAAATTCGGATTGCCATCACAATCAAAAGTTACTTTGAGTGTGTTTAATGTATTGGGTCAAAAAGTATTTGAATTTACTGAGGGTAGCTTATCAGCAGGAACCCATTCAGTAAGGTTCGACGCTTCCCAGTTAAGTAGTGGAATGTACATTTATCGTATACAGGCTACGGATGCAAGTGGAACGAACCATATCTCATCCAAGAAAATGATGCTAATCAAATAATCAGCATCATCTGAGTATTACATCAAGAGTTTCTCCAAACCAAAGTTTGGAGAAACTCACTCAAAAGCTGATAAAAAAGTATCAGCTTTTGAGTGAGTTATTAACTTGAGCAAAAAGGGGATCTATGATTAGGAAGATAAAATTTATAACATTATTGTTAATTGCTATGGGGATATTTCCCTATGCACAGGCCCAAGAGGTAGTGACAACCTTCGACCTCAACGGAGCCGACGGGACTTTATATAACGACGAAAACCGGGGTGCAGATTTCCCCGGAGGAGACCGAAGCAGTCTTGAAATCCGATATTGGGATGAGGTTCGTTTTCGCGCTTCTATGGTGCGGTTTGATGTAAACGCCGTAAACAGCTCTCCGGATGGCGCAGTGCTTGGTCTATACCCAACCTCTGCCGGTAGTATGGGGGCAGACAGTTTGACCTTTACGATTTACGGTTTAACCAATGAATCGGAAGATAATTGGGATGAAGGATCGTTCAGCTATAATGAAGCGCCTGGATTTGAAGCTGCTGCAAATGGCACGTATGCCATCAATGAAGATTTGGATTCACTGACGACCATTACGGTCTATAACAATCTCACTGATACCTACCTGTATTCGGAGCCAAGCGCCGAGCTTGATGCGTTCATCAACAGCGATACCAACGGGCTCGTTACCTTTGCTATCGTTAAAACCTATTCGACTGAATCAGGCAGCTATGTTATTAGCCCAAAAGAAGCAGGGGAATCAGTGGCTCCCAAATTGGTATATCAATCCGAAAATGGAGAACCGGTTTTACCGAATACCGAGCCCAGCATTACATTGGATAGCCCTACTGACGGAGCGAGTTACGAATCGAACAATACCCTCACTGCAAGTGCTTCGGCGAGCGATTCCGATGGAGAAATTGCGAGCGTTTCTTTTTACCTGGACGATACCGAAATAGGCTCTGTGAATGCCAGTCCGTTTGAATACGAGATCGATTTAAGTATGTATGCTTTGGGATCGCATGAATTTTATGCAATAGCTGAAGATAACGATGGAGCGGTAGCAAGTTCAGATACAGTTATGTTTGAGATTACTGAAGCTATTGGGGGTAGTGATGCAGAAATGGTCACCACCTTTGAACTAAATGGAGCTGACGCCGCCATTTATAATGATGATAACAGAGGCGCGGATTATACTGGTGGAAACAGATCCGATCTTGAAATTCGCTATTGGGAAGAAGTACGTTTTCGGGCTTCAATACTGCGATTTGACGTGAGCAATGTGAGTAGTACTCCCAATGGTGCTGTGATTGGTTTCAATCCCACCTATGCCGGTAAAATGGGGGCAGAAAGTTTGACCTACACGATTTACGGGATGACCGATGAGTCGCAGGATAATTGGGATGAAGGATCAGTAAACTACAGTTCAGCGCCTGGATTTGAATCGGCGGCAAATGGCACGTATGCCCTCACCGAAAACATGGATTCACTAACCACGATTACAGTGTATGCCGATAGTACCGGCGCTTTCCTATATTCTGATCCTAGTACTGAACTCGATGCGTTCATCAACAATGATAGCAATGGGCTGGTTACCTTTGCGATTATAAAAACGATATCGACCAATTCTGATTACTATGCGATGAACTCTAAAGAGGCCGGCGTGTCGGTTGCTCCCCGACTTGTGTATCAGTCTGAAAATGGGGAGCCGGTGTTACCAAACTTTGAGCCATCCATCACGCTGAATAGCCCGGAAGAAGGCATGGTTTATCAATCAGACAGCACGCTTACCGCACGTGCAACGGCTATCGATTCCGATGGAGAAATTGCAAGCGTTTCTTTTTACATGGACGGTACCGCGGTGGCCAACGTGACATCGAGTCCTTATGAATCTGAGATTGATTTAAGCATGTATGCATCAGGCTCTTATGAGTTTTATGCTATAGCCGAAGACGATGATGGAGCGACCGCAAGCTCCGATACGGTCACAATTGATATTGTAGGAGGCAGCGGAGCCGGGTCATCAGAGATGGTAACCACATTTGATTCAAATGGCGCCGACGTGACTTTATTTAACGATGAAAACAGGGCAGGTAGTTTTACCGGCGGAGACCGGACCGACCTTGAAGTTCGATATTGGGAAGCTGTGCGCTTTCGTGCTTCTATGTTGCGGTTTGATGTAAGTAGTGTTAGCGCCGCTCCGGATGGTGCCGTAATCGGGATTAACCCTACCTATGCAGAAAATATGAGCGATGAAACGTTATCGTTCACCATTTTCGGTTTAACAAACGAGGCGGAAGATGAGTGGGATGAGGGATCGATAAGCTATAATTCAGCCCCTGGGTTTGAATCTGCTATAAATGGTAGCTATGCTATCAACGATGATTTGGATTCACTGACTACAATTACCGTTTATGCTGACAGCACCGGTACCTTTTTGTATTCCGAACCCAGCGATAAGCTTGATGCCTTTATCAGAAATGATAACAATGGGCTTGTTACCTTTGCGATAATCAGGACGTATTCAAACAATTCTGATATTTATGCGATGAGCTCAAAAGAAGCCGGAGAGTTAGTAGCTCCACGGCTCGTGTACAAGTCGGAAAATGGAGTACCTGTGATACCGAACCTTGAACCTAATATCACCTTAAGCCGACCAGCAGACGGCGTCAGTTACGAATCAAACAGTATGCTTACTGCTCTTGCCTCAGCCAGCGATCCTGATGGTGAAATTGCAAATGTATCCTTTTATATGGATGGTAACGAGATTGGCTCTGCAACATCCAGTCCCTATGAATACGAGATTGATTTGAGTATTTATGAACTGGGTTCCTATGAATTTTTTGCGATAGCAGAAGATGATGACGGGGCATTAGCAAGTTCTGATACGGTCACATTTGAAATCATTGAAGGTAACGGAGGAGGATCTGAACTGCCTGCAAGAGTGATGGAAGATATTGACCGCGGACTTATTGCCATCGACCGAGGGGACGACATATACCTCTCCTGGCGTCTGCTTGGAAAAGAAGCGCCGGATCTCGGATTTAATATCTACCGGGATGGAACATTGGTTAACAGTGAACCGATTACTGACCGGACAAATTATGTAGACGCTGATGGAAGTGCAGACGCTAACTACTCGGTAATTCCAGTTGAAGATGGTACAGAACTATCTGAATCGGAGGCTACTGCGAGCGTTTGGGCAAATTCCTTCATTGATATTCCTCTGAATATTCCTGCCGATGGTACCCATGGGGGCAGCTATTCTCCCAATGATATGTCGATTGGGGATCTGGACGGCGATAACGAATACGAATTAGTCTTGAAATGGTATCCATCAAATGCAAAAGATAATGCACAGGATGGTCTCACCGATCAAACTATTTTGGAAGGCCTCGAATTAGACGGTACGAGTATGTGGAGAATTGAACTGGGTGATAATATTCGCTCCGGTGCACATTATACTCAGTTCATTGTGTATGACTTTGACAGCGATGGAAAAGCAGAAGTTGCTTTGAAGACGGCTCCTGGAACAAGGGACGGGGAAGGAAATTACCTCAGTACAGGGCCGGCCGCAGACGATGATGATGCCGCGAGTTATGTTACTAATACTGGCCGGATTATATATCCAAGCCCAGAATACCTGACCATTTTTGAAGGAGCAACCGGCAAAGAGTTGCAAACAGAATTGTATAGTCCTCAGTACGATTTCAAAAATAACCCTGAAAACTTCTGGGGCGATGGCTATGGCAATAGATCAGAACGGTATCTAGCCGCTGTTGGATATTTCAACGGGGAAAGTCCAAGCTTGGTCATGTCCCGTGGATATTATGAAGGATATGTTGTCGCAGCATGGGACTGGGATGGTGAGAACTTAACAAACCGTTGGAACTTTGAAGCCGGCCCATGGAGCTCTGATCCATATGGCGGACAGGGGAACCATAACATTGCCGTAGGAGATGTTGATGAAGACGGAAAAGATGAAATAATGTTTGGCTCTGCAGCTATCGATGACGACGGTACGGGATTGTATACCACCCGAAACGGTCATGGCGATGCCGGGCACTTGGGGGATCTGGATCCTGACATTCCAGGACTGGAATTCTTCATGCCTCATGAATGGAGCGGACCAGGCCTGTCGTTCAGGAATGCCGGAACCGGAAGTATGATCTGGGAAGTACCCAGCGATGACGATGTTGGCCGTGGGGTGGCTGAGGATATTTCTGCTGAATATCGCGGTGCAGAAGCATGGGGCTTAGGCGCATATAATGCGAAAGGGGACCCAATAGACCTTTCACCACCATCAGCCAATTTTGTTATCTACTGGGATGGTGATGTTACCCGCGAATTACTAGACCGCAACTATATCGATGATATGGAAAACGGCCGGATATTTACTGCAGATGGTTTTTCATCAAACAATGGTACTAAAGCCACACCGAATCTCAGTGTAGATCTGTTTGGAGACTGGAGGGAGGAAGTGATCTTTCGTAGTGACGATAACACCAGCCTGCGAATATTCACCACCTCTGATACCTCAGATGTGAGACGCTATACCCTGATGCACGATCCTCTATACAGGATCAGTATCGCATGGCAAAATGTGGCCTATAATCAGCCACCACATGTTGGGTATTACATGCCGGACGGCTCTCCGCAGCCAAATATCATCTACCCGGATGAATATGTGAGTGTAAGTATTAATCCGGAAGGTAAAGATGGTTCTGTAATTAAGGATTACAAGTTACAGAACTACCCGAATCCGTTTAACCCAACCACGAATATTAGTTTTTCTCTACCTGTTTCAGGAGATGTGAAATTGGAGGTGTTTGATATAAACGGTCGATTGATATCCACGATAGTCAACGAACGAATGACCTCTGGTACTTATTCACGAACCTTTGATGCTTCAAATCTGGCAAGTGGTATCTATTTCTACCGCTTGAGAACATCCGATTATACCCAGGTAAAGAAAATGATGCTTATCAAATAACCAGCCTTATTTAAGAACTACATTAAGAGTTTCTTCAAACTTTGTTTTGGAGAAACTCTTTTTTATTTAAGCCTTTTCTTATCAGAGATTCCTCGTTTGTTTTTCAGTTTACCATATCTGAATTCCAAGTGACTAATTTTACGGTGTGGTCTCAAGCTGTAATACGTCGGCAGCTTCTCATGATATATCGATCATTTATAGTACAGAACTCTCCTTTCTTTCCCTTAATTGATTGAATGCTAGTACAGTAGAAATAACCGCTGGATGTCTCTTATTAATAAGAAATTGTACCCTCAGTTATTTCGATATTTCTGATCCCCAAATGTCAATCTACTAATCCACACTTTTTGTTAAATGAGACGTAAAGAAGAAATAATCCACTCAGAAGAAAAAACGGTATCCGATACTTTTCACTTTTTTATGTTGGCTCTTGGTTTTTTCTTGATAGTCGGTGGGATATCTCAAAACAATGCATTTGCCCAAAACGCTAACGAACGGGACATCAAGCTTCCCAAAGCAAGTAATTCCGAATTACCGTCTATTTACTTAATAGGTGATTCCACCGTACGCAACGGAGCTGGCGACGGCGCCAACGGCCAATGGGGATGGGGGAGTTTTCTGCATGAATGGTTTGATGATGGAAAAGTAAATGTGGTTAACCGTGCCATAGGCGGACGCAGCAGCCGAACCTACATTACCCAGGGATACTGGGATCAACAAAAGGAATTGCTAAAACCTGGCGATGTAGTACTTATCCAATTCGGGCATAATGATGCCAGCCCTGTAGACGACTCCAGCCGGGCCCGGGGTGTGCTGGATGGAATCGGGGATGAAAGTCGCCATTTATTTAACCAACTCACTAAAGAGGAAGAAACGGTGTATACCTACGGCGAATATCTCCGGAAGTACGTCTCCGAAATCAGGGAAGCAGGTGCTACTCCAATGATCTGTTCACCTGTACCTACCAACGGAACCGTAATCAGTAAACTGGTAAAATATGATCAATGGGCTGAACAGGTTGCTACCGCAGAGGGCGTGGCCTTTTTAGATTTAAATGACATCATTGGCAGTGAGTATGAGCAAATGAGTGATGAAGAAGTAGATGCTTTGTTTGTAGAAGACAGAGTACACTCTACCAAGAAAGGGGCAAAATTTAGCGCCAAAATGGTGGTTTCGGCTCTGAAAGGTCTGCAGCGGAATCCGGTAGGACACTTGATGGCTGAAGAAGCTGAATCGGTGGAGCCACGAAGCGGAGATCAGGATAAAGTGATGAAGCCGGCCGTAAAAGGATACGGTGAGGGATTATTTGAAGTGGGCGAGCTGATCTATCAAAACAATTTTGAAAGTGAAAATGACTGGTTGATACAGGTGGAAGACACCGAAGCCCCCTCAGAGCCGCGTATCGATTTTTTTAATGGATACCTGGAAGTACTGCTTCCCGGCCGGGGAGCCACCGTCTGGAACCGTAACGAGTTTTCAGGTAATATTGCCATCACCTATAAAGTAAAAGCACCATCAACCTACGTAAATGAATTAGGCGTGGTGGTCCGGGATATGAATACGTTTTGGCATGCCACTCATCCGGGCAATCCCATGGCTTTGTTTGATGCAGACAAATATACCGGTGCCTTCCCATCGTACCACACCCTGCAGGGCTATTACGCCAGCATGGGCGGACGCGATAATACCACAACCCGCTTTCGCCGCTATCCGCGTATTGATGAAAACGGAGATCCGGTTGATCATATCGCTCTTTCGTACAGAGACGGACAGCAGAGTTTTCTCATTCAACCCGGTAAAACCCACACCATCCAGCTGGTAGTTTTTGATGATGTAGTACAATACCTGGTGGATGGCAAGGTGTTTTACGAGATAAAGGAAGGCGATACCGTAGAGGTTGCACTAGCGGATGGAACCATGGAAGAGGTGACTTATACCACCGACCGGTTCCCGGCTTATACCGAAGGTTGGTTTGGCTTCCGGCTGGTGAATACGCATCACGTTTATTCTGATTTCCGGGTGTATAGACTGGTTCCGGCTGAATAACAAATTTGCTGTGTTCCAATCCGTTGCAACCAATTCCGGAGGAAGCTGGAGCTTCCCGGACTGCGTTACGAAGGTGGACCTTCATAACGAGCCTCTTTGAGGGTATGGAAATGGCAAAAATTACAAGTCGTCATGAACATGCTGTTTATGATGTTGTTTGGTCCAAGCGAGACGCTTGAACCAGGCCAGTAGCAAAATCCCGATAGGGATGACAGAATATAGCCCCCGACTTTAGTCGGGGTATGATGAACATTAGGTAAACCTCCGCCCGGACAGTTTATAGGGCCGTTTGGCTATCGGCGGTTGGGCAATAACGTAGCCATATATTGATGCTAAGGAATAGAACGCGGATGACAAGGATCGTGCGGATCATCGCGGAAAGAGTATAGGATTACATGACAATCTAAATCAGTGAGTATCCGCCGGATCGGCGTCATCCGCGTTCCATTTGGATATTACCAAAGCACGGGAAGCTGAAGCTTCCCGGATGGCGTCACGAAGGTGGACCTTCGTAACGAGCACTAAGGACCAAAACTTTGACTTTCACCTAAAACAAAACCAATCATGAAAAACCGCTGCAAATACTTCATCTTACCCATCTTACTATTTATTTCTACTGGTATGATGAACCCGGCCTTCGCCCAAGATCAACCCGAAGCTGTAGATTTAAAATGGCTTTCTGGTGGTGCTCCTGAAGTTGCCGGTGGGGTGAGTTGGGGCGTACCCTGGGGAAGAGGCGAGGTTCAACCCGATGAAACCTTTAATCTGCAAGGCGGAAACGGAGAAAACATTCCCGTTCAAAGCTGGACGATGGCCTACTGGCCGGATGGTTCGGTAAAATGGACCGGATTTGCGATGTCTACAGCTCCGTCCCATGGAACAAATTTTGAGCTGCAAGCGGGACAGGAATCAGCAAGCGGCGAACAAGAAATCAAGATTCGGGAAAGTGATACTACCTGGGAAATCGATACAGGACCGCTACAGGTGCTCATTGCCAAATGGGGCGGTGATGTCATCCGGTACATGAAGGTGGATGGCAAAACCGTAGCCAGCAATGGAAACTTGGTGGCGATTATCCAAGATGGTCCGGAGTTAAACGCTTGGGATAGTCCCGAAAAGCAAAAGTTTAACAGCAAAGTGGAGAAAGTAACCATCGAGCAGGAAGGTCCCGTGCGGGCGGTAGTTAAGCTGGAAGGAACCCATAAAGCGCCTCGAACGGGAGAGGAACTCCTTCCATTTGTGGTCCGCTTGTATTTTTATGCGGATCGGAAGCCGGTGAAGATGGTACATACCTTAATTTATGACGGCGACCAGGATCAGGATTTTATCAGGGGAGCTGGTATTCACTTCAAAGTGCCGATGAGGGAAGAAATGCACAATCGTCACGTTCGGTTTTCCGGGCAGGATGATGGACTTTGGGCTGAGCCTATTCGTCCCATGATAGGTCGGGGAGGCCGGTATGTAAGAGATGGAGATACAGACGATGATGTGTATCCAAAACAGCTCGATGGCAAACGTATTCCCAATAAGAACGAACTCACCGACCGTGACCGCTATTACTTATCCGACTGGGCGGTTTGGGGTGATTTTAAACTCAATCAACCCAATGCCGACGGTTTTACCATTGAAAAACGTACCGACGACCACAGCGCATGGATTCCGGCCGGAGCAGGTAAGCGTTCAAATGGATTGTTTTTTGCGGGAGATGTGAGCGGCGGACTGGCTGTGAGCCTCAAGGATTTCTGGCAGTCGTATCCCTCATCCCTGGAAATACAAAATGCTAATGAAGCCGCTGCCGATATGTATGTGTGGTTGTGGTCGCCCGATGCACCGGCCATGGATATGCGTCATTACGATACCAAACCGCACGGTCTGGAGTCGGTGTATGAAGACATTCAGCAGGGTTTCAGTACCGCATATGGAGTGGGGCGCACCAGCGAGTTGATGTTGTACCCCACGGCCGGGGTTCCCGAAAAAGCCGAAATGGCAAAAATGGCGGAAGAGGGCAGTAAACCGGCTATGGTAGTAGCTTCCCCGGAATATTATCATTCCACAGATATGTTTGGAATGTGGAGCCTGCCCGATCGTTCCACGCCTTTTAAACGACAGATTGAAGACCAGCTGGATGCCTATATCGATTACTACCAAACCTCGGTTGAGCAGCACAACTGGTATGGTTTCTGGGATTATGGAGATTTTATTCACTCCTATGACTGGGAGCGCCATGTTTGGAGATATGATCTTGGAGGGATGGCCTGGCAGAACACCGAGCTGATGACCGACATGTGGCTGTGGTACAGCTTCCTTCGAACCGGACGGGCGGATGTATTCAGGATGGCCGAAGCCATGACCCGCCACACGCAGGAAGTGGATGTGTACCACATGGGACGTTTTGCCGGATTGGGAACGCGGCACAGTGTACGTCACTGGGGAGGCGGAGCTAAAGAAGTACGCGTATCGCAAGCGCCGCTCAAACGTTTTTTCTACTATCTGACCACCGATGAACGCACGGGCGATTTAATCCGGCAGACCACCGAAGATGCTACCGATGCCATCGCCAAGCTGGATCCCATGCGCATTGCCATGCCGCTCGAAAACCCCGATGAATTTCCTTACCCGGCACGCCTCCGCCTGGGCCCCGACTGGCTGGCCCTGGCCGGTAACTGGATGACCATGTGGGAAATGACCGGCGATGAAAAATGGAAAGAGCTGCTATACAACGGCATGGATTCCATCTCGGAGTTTTCCTTAGGCTTTATGAGTGGAGAAAACCTGGTTGTAGGCTTTGATCCTGAGACCGGAGAGTTGTTCCAGCTTTCGGATGAGAAAGGCAGGTATAACCTGGCTACCATACAAGGTGGTGGAGAGGTTGGTACGGAGCTGGCAGAATTGGTGGATCATGAAGGCTGGAAGAAAGCCTGGCTGCAGTATGCTCGCCTTGCCCGGGCTCCAAAAGAGGTCATACTCAAAGATATGGAAACGTGGTCGGAGGGAAGTGACGGGCAATATGCACGCTCTGACCGCATGGCGGCTTACGCCTATTATAAAACCGGGAATCCGGCTTATGCGGAACGCGCCATTGAGCATTTGACTTCCAGGAGAGCTGCCGCTGCACAGCAAACCGAAGAAATTATGCCCCCGGAAGTATTGAACCCTGTGACTGAAGCCCGGTGGGTGACCACCAATACTGCCGGGCAATGGTCACTCAATGCCATCCAGATTCTGGAAATGGTATCGGATGAGCTGCCCCGCCGGGCGCCGTAATGAGAATTGGAAGCTGGGGTTTCGCAGTATGCATAACGAAGGTGGACCTTCGTAACGAGCCCTGGCCAGAGCATCACATATTGTTTACAACGATATTTAAAACCGGAGCTTTCTAACGACCTCCAAATTATCCTGCTGCAAGCGTCTCGCTTGTAGCACTTGTGGTCCAAGCGGGACGCTTGAACCAGTCGGTAGTAAACATTGAACATTCAACAAGGAATACCCAATGTTGAAGTAGAGAAACGTTCAAAAATCCTAAAGGAATGAAATATGAATAGCCCCGGGCTTTAAGCGCGGGGGATAAACCCAAAAGAAAGAAACCTCCGCCGGATGCATTTAAAGCATATTTGGTAATCGGAGGTTAGCAAAAATGTTGCCAAATACAGCGTTCTATTCGGATACCACCAAAGGCAGGGAAGCAGGAGCTTCACAACGAGTTTTAGAATATTTATTCACACCTAAAAAAAATAAATGATGAAATTACCGGCACTTACAACGATTATCATTTTAGCTACACTAAGCACTGCAGTCTTTTCGCAGGATCAGGCAGATTTCATTCAATCAGAAACAAGTGGGCTGGTAGAAATTCCGGCTGAACAGTTTTCGAATAACCGGCCCGGTTCAGGGACCAAAGCTGGTGATACCTTTACGCAGGAGTCTGCCGTTGTTGATTATTTGGATGAAGGCTACATGAAAGCAAATATGGCAGATGGAGACGGAAGCGAAGAAAACGCAGAAAATCTAAATATCAAACTGTCTTACAATGTTGATTTTATTGAAACGGGTACACACTATGTTTGGGCGCGTGTTTACTTTCAAGGTGGAGATAGCGACTCTTTTTTCTTTGGACTGAACGGTAACGTTAATGGTCAAATAGCAGGAAGTCCACATGGGCAATGGCGTTGGGAACGTGCTGATTCTACTTTAGAAATAGATTCAACCGGAGTACATCAAATTGATTTTTTTGGAAGGGAACCCAATTCTTTACTCGACCATATTGTTGTAACCTCAGATGTATCGTACGATCCATCCGTAGCCCAGGAACAGAATGAGCTTACTAAGATTTTTGTTGCACCTGCCGGTAATGATGAAAATGACGGTTCCATTGAAACTCCCTTAGCCACCATGCAAAAAGCTCAGGAACTGGCTACACCCGGCGATACGGTGTATATACGAGGCGGTACGTATAACGTAGGTGAAGATCAGATTTCCGAAGTCGTTTCAAATCTCTTCGCCAGCGTTACCTTTTTAGATAAAAGCGGAACCGAAGGGAACCGCATTAATTACTGGGCATACCCCGGTGAAACGCCGGTTTTTGATTTCTCCAATGTTAAACCGGCAGACCGAAGAGTAGTGGGTATTTTTGTAAGAGGGGACTACATACACCTCAAAGGATTGGAACTGACCGGTATTCAGACTACGATTACCGAACACACGGAATCCTATGCTATTCGGAGTGAAGGCAATCACAATATTTTTGAGAATCTTAGCCTGCACGACAATGTTGGGACTGGGTTGAGGCACTTTAACGGAGGCCATAATTTATTTTTAAATATTGATGCATACCGGAATTGGGATAATGTTTCTCAGAATGGAATTGGGGATAACAACGATGGTATTGGCGTTCACCCCAATGCAGAAGGGGTAGGTAATGTGATCAGAGGCTGCCGCGTTTGGTTTAATAGTGATGACGGGATTGATGTAATCAGGGCAGATGCGGCTGTTGAAATTGACAGCAGCTGGGCCTTTTATAACGGATTTGATACTAATTTTAACAGCCTGGGAGACGGTACCGGGTTTAAACTGGGCGGGCATGCCCATGATGCTGAGGACAGACTCCCGGAAGTTATTCCGAGCCATACCATTACATTTTCTATTGCTGCCAGAAATAAAGCAAATGGATTTTATGCCAACCATCATTTGGCAGGGAATAACTGGTATAACAACTCGGCTTTTCAAAACAGAGTGAACTTCAATATGCTGAATCGTCCAAGCCGGGAGGATAATGAAAACATTGACACCGATGGCTACGATCACGTGTTGATTAATAATTTAAGTCATGTGAAAGGTTTTGGGTTCAGACATTTTGCCTATATCGATACCAGCCAGAATACGCTGGAAACCAACTCATGGGAGTTGGGCGGACAACTTTCAGATTCTGATTTTGAAAGCCTGGATGTCGATTTGCTTACATCCCCAAGAAAAGAAGACGGCAGTTTGCCGGATGTGGATTTTATGCGGCCAACAGAAGGAAGCAGAGCTGTAAACTCAGGAACGGATATTGGGTTCGAATTTAACAGCAGTGCTCCTGATCTTGGCGCTATTGAAACTACCTATACAACCACGGTTCATAATGAAAAAGAGGGAAGTATTCCGGATAAATCATCATTAAACCAGAACTATCCGAATCCTTTTAATCCCTCAACAGTAATCAGCTATCAGATTCCGGAAAACAGTCATGTGGAATTAAAGGTGTTTGATATGCTTGGACGAGAAATTTCGACCTTGGTGAATGAGCGGAAATCAGTGGGGGCCTACGAGGTAAATTTTGAGGCTTCCGAACTTTCTTCAGGAATGTATATCTACACCCTCAAAGCCGGAGATTTTACCCAAACAAAAAAGATGATGTTGATTAAATAACGAACGCTTACATCCAAAATGTGGTGAAAGTTTATATCGCTTCTATACCAAACAGAGTCAACAGCTAACAACTACCTCAGATATCATGAAACCTGAAAGAAGATCTGTTATAAAATGCGTATGTCTTGTATTAACCTTTCTTTTTTCGGGAGGATATTCATCGGTACATGGCCAATGGAATAAGCCTGATAGCGTGGCAGGCATTCCCGTTAACTATGATGAATCGAAAGCAGGGAGTTATGTATTAGACGATCCATTGACGTTGGCCAATGGTGAAAAAGTGAAGGATGCGGAAACCTGGATGAATGTTCGTCGCCCTGAATTGCTGGAATTATTTTACCAGTTTGAGTACGGATTTACCCCCGAGCCCCGGAAAGATATTTCATTTGATGTATTTGAAAAGGGCTCTCCTGCACTGGATGGGAAAGCCATTCGAAAACAAGTGACGGTATCTTTTTCAGCAAAAAAAGACGGACCGGAAATGGATGTGCTCATCTACTTACCAGCTGATGTTCCAAAACCCGTTCCGGTTATTATTTCCCTCGGCTTTACGCCAAATTCAAGCCGCGTGGATGATCCGAACATCAAACCGGGTGAATACTGGGACCGGGAATCACAAGAAAGAGTTCCCGTAACGGAAGAAACGAGAAGGTGGAGTTTTGATGAACAACTGGTACTGTTTTTATCCCGTGGAATAGGGGTTGCTATGGTGTATTATGGGGATATTGAGCCCGATTTTCCCGAAGGGATTACAAAGAAAAAGGGAGTTCGGAATTTGTATTTAAAGGAAGGACAGCAAAAGCCCGCGCCCAACGAATGGGGCGCAATTTCAGCCTGGGCATGGGGACTAAGCCGTGTGGTAGACTATTTGGAAACGGATGAGGAAGTGGACCCCAACAAAATAGCCGTAACTGGAGCTTCCCGCCTTGGTAAAACGGTACTTTGGGCCGCTGCCCGCGATCAGCGGTTTGATATGGTGATAGCTTGCTGTTCGGGCGCTGGAGGAGCGGCACTGAATGGGCGTGACTTTGGGGAATCCATTGCACATTTAACAGCCCCAAGCCGATACCCTTATCAATTTGCTGAAAACTTTCAAATGTTTGCAGACTATCCTAAACATATTCCGGTTGACGGTCACTTGCTGCTTTCGCTGATTGCCCCCCGACCAGTACTTTTACAAACCGGCAACCAGGATTTGTGGCTGGATCCCAAAGGTGAGTTTTTAGCAGCTTTGGCAGCAGGTCCGGTGTATGAATTGTTTGGGGAAAAGGGTTTGGAGACAGAAGAAATGCCCCCGGCAGAAATCCCCATCCTGAACACCATTGGCTATTACATGCACGAAGGAGGGCATGGACCAAATCCTTCAGACTGGGATATTTATGTGGAGTTTATGGAAAAGCATTTCAATTTGGATGATGAAAAATAAGCGGCGTAAATAAAAAAGTGTTTATCTGTTCCCCGTCCTCTTCCGACGACTGTAGCTCGTCTGACGATTGAATGCCAGTTAGCCCGTTTTATTGTGCTTCCCAACTTTACGTCCACCCAATCGTCAGACCACTTCTGTGTGGTTCAGGCATACTGCGCCTTCGTTATTTCAGAATGAGGTTCATCGGATGTGCCTTTTCAGTGGTCGGACGAATTTCTTTGGTTTTTCGCTATTCATCCAGCTCAAGGCGTATATAATCGTACATCACCCCATCATTCAACGAGCCCGCCGGAACGGTTAAGGTCAGCGTGTTTTCACCTTCTTTCATCAATGCAGCATTGAAGCTTAAACTTCGTTGGTGCCATATTCCCTGTTTACCATGCCGGGCAATGGCTCCGTCCCGGATCAAATCTTCAATGGACCCTGCCGGTTTACCATTCACCTCTACATCAATCTTTTCAGCCCCGTTACCAGAAATGGCTGCCCGAAGCGTTGCGGTTCCTTCAGGTGCAGAAGGCATATCGAAAGTGATGGTGTACGGAGTTGCCCGTCCTTCGGCAGGAACGCCCCGGTAGGGCAAAGGCTCAGCTTCAGAATCGGTATTATGCGGCACATGCTGGAAATACCAATCTTCCCTGAAATCACTTTCCCCGATGGTATAATGCACATCATCCGGAAACAGTTCTGCATACATAATCGGGGATTCGGGATTGTTGTATTCATCCCCCTTAAAAAACTCGGAAGCATTTCTGTTGGGAATACCGATTTCCCAAACTTGTTCGCCATGACGTACCGGTGTCCAGGTTAAGTTTCCTAAATCCAGGTTCTCACCTTCTGTAACAACCACATCGGTTTTTAAAAATTCTCCAAGCACGCCATCAGCAAAAGCATAAAGGGAATATTCTCCCGGATGCACGTTATCGATTTCAAAAGTACCATCCGCGTTTCCATCCGTCCAGAATTGGTAATGCTTGGCATCACGCTGCCAGTTTACCGGGCGACGGTTCCCGGTACCGGCGGGATACACCGCTTCATATTCGGGCGCGGTAAGTCCCACCGAAAGATTTGAAAAATTGTTGTCGGTGATGGGATCGTTAAGGACCAATTTTCCTTTTACGGTCGCTCTTTCTTCTGCAGAGGGATAATCCACTCCATCCACCCAGGAATAAGGCCATTTCTCAGTTTCAGCTGCGGCTTGTTTTTTGGCATCGGTAAACATCGCCCCGGGAGAATCCCCGGCATTGGCGTAAATCAAAAAAGGTCCGACTACTTTCTCCCAGGCTTCACCTTCATCCACCGTTAAGGTGGCGCCGCCGTAATGACTGCTTTTCCAGTAATTCAATATGGTTGGGGCCGCCACAGGATTGGTGTCGCGATGGCCCTGGAATTCTACTTTGGTTGGACCTCCGCTCATGTATTCCATAGATGGATTGATAAAGAATAGACCAACATTTTCGGTTGTGCTGGACCAGCCAAAAGCGCGGTTTTCGGACTGTACTACAGTGAGGACATATTTATCAATAAATCTTTTTTCAACCGGATAGTAGAAATTTTGTTTTTCAGAGATGCTCATCCAGTCAAAGAAATCATTCAGTTTTGCCGCAAAGCGGGCTTCTCCCAATACCGTCAGATCATATTCAGGCTGATGGGTGAAAACAGAATAGGTATACACCCCGGATTCTCCTTTTCCCAGCGAGTAACGGATTTCAATATCTGACATGAACTGTCCGTCAGCATCGGCACCGGGACCGGTTCCCATTTTACGTCCTTTGGAAATGCCTTTGATGGAAACTTCAGCCCGTTCCCCGCCATTGGTTTCAGGATTAATGGTGATGGTCGGAATAGCTGCTTGTGTGCCTCTGGGCCCCATGGCATCATGCGACCAAAAGCCATATTGATGGTCGGTCATTCCCCGGTTCATCCCCCAAAAATTTTGTCCCGGCGGATCACGCTGTAAGTCGGGTTCGCCCTTGGAAGTTAACCAGGTTGCCAGCATTTCTTTGTCTTGGTATCTGAGAGAAACCAAATCCCCGGAGGTTTTGGCTACCATGGCGGTAACAATGCCATTGTCGAGCGTGTAGGTTTCGGCATCTTCAGTGATGGTGACGGGCTGTTCTTTGGTGGTGCAAGAGACAAAAAAGAAGCTCAGTATCATAAAAAGACCAAGCATTTTCAAAGCCATATCTTTAGGAGAGTCTTTCATTTTCATAGGTGGGATTGATAGTTGTATTCATCTTAATAGAGACCATCACTTAACATCTCTACTGAATGTTCCATATAGGTTATCCCTAAATGGCTGTTTGGTGATTCGTAGATTGGCAGATTTTTCCGACCATTGGCAACATCGGAATAGAACGCAGATGACACGGATTTTGCGGATCATGGCGGAAAGGTTGGATAATGAGAAGATGAAAATTACCTCCAAATCCCGAAGGGATGAAACATAAATAGCCCCGGGTTTCAACCCGGGGTAAAGATGAATAGAAGGAAAAACCTCCGCCCAGATGTTCTAAAAGTGCCTTTATAAATCGGAGGTTGGGTAGATTGTTACCATAGGAAAATATGGGAATAGAACGCAGATAACACGGATTTTGCGGATTCTCACGGAAAGGTAATTTGATTGTGAGATAAACAATTAGATCAGTGATTATCCGCCTGATCTGCGTCATCAGCCTTTCATGAGGATACCGCTATATGCCCCGGTGGTCAGAAAAACCGTTTCTTGTTAACTGGTGAATACGTTCCCGTCCTACCCAATCCAAGTAGAAACATGGCCTGCATGTCTCTTTATCTAATAGACCGTTACGGCGTATTAGAGCATCTCACCATTTTATTTTTCAAATATTTCAACTTAAACGAATCAAAAAAACATGCAGAAGCTTACCAGATTGTTAGCAGGATTTATTTTTCTTTTGGGGATTACATTCACCACGGGAAATGTAAAAGCTCAGAACCTCAGCCTTGAAGAATATGAAGCCTATGCTATTCAGGCCAAAGAAGCAGGTTTCACCCACGTTAAAATCACTTATGATATCCCGCTTTCCATGTGGCAGTTTGATACGCCGGATGATCCTTATCCCGCCTGGTATGTGTTCCGGCCTTCCTTATTAAAAATATTTCCCCCGGAAAAGCTTCAGCCTTATATGGATATGGAGTATGCTGAGGAGATCATCGAGTTGTTTAAAGCGCGAATGGAAATTTTAAAACGCCATGATTTAAAAGGCTATTACCGGACGAATGAGCCGCATGTGTTGCCGGAAGCATTTTTTAAAGATTATCCGAAGCTGAGAGGCCCCCGCGTAGATCAGGTAAACCGGTCACGCACCGCTCGTTTTTCTCCGGATGTGGATCGCCCGGAAGTGCTGGAGATGTACAAAGAAGCCATGCAGAGTTTGCTTGAAACCCTTCCGGATATTGAGGTCTTTTCCTTTGTGACTACCGATGCAGGTTCAGGATTATGTTGGTCGGAGGGATTATACCCCGGTAAAAATGGACCCACATTTTGCAAACACCGTCCGATGAAAGATCGCGTTCGTGATTTTATGCATGCCCTGAATGAAGGAGCGGAAGCAGCCGGCGAAGACATTGTATTGAATATGTACGGGATTCCCCCACGGCAGTGGATGGAGGATACCTTTGATAACCCTGAAGAAATTGCAAAAGGTTTTCCGGATGGCTTTTCAGTTGAAGGATATAGAAACAACGGTGAGCGTATAAGATGGCGTCGACCCAGTGATGGCTATGCTTTCAACCCGCCACTGTTAGGGGTTCCAAATCCTATGGGCATTGCAGAAGGAATCATAAATGATCTGAAGAATGCAGAAGCGGGCTGGCCCTTGGGAGCCAAGTTTCCCCAGGCGCCAGGACTCGATTTCAAATTTAAGCTTCAGAAAAAATTGATGGAGTCCTCTCCGCAAAATAGCGCTGAGATAATGGTTACCCTGAGGGAGTTTGCCAGTGAGATGGCCGGAGAAGAACATGCAGATGATTTGATGACCATATGGGAAAGCATCCATAATGCGGAAGAGCACCTGTCCAGTCTGAACTTTGGTCCCGTTTTTCGCATGGGAAATGTTCTGGCCCGATGGGTAAACCGGCCGATGGTTCCCTTTCCTGAAGACCTGACCAAAGAAGAAAAAAGTTATTACGAACCGTATTTATTTCAGGCCAAAGGGGAGGAACAGGCCAATAACCTGATCGATATTCAGGCCATGCTCATGTATGAGGGATATGGGGCTCACCTGTTGGTGCAACGGGTGACGGAACTGATGAGGTCGGATTTAGATAAAGCCCGACAGGCAGCTTCGAGGTTAATTGAAGGTGCTGAAAGTGAGTCGAAGAGGGAAGAATGGATACTATTGGACAAACGACTGGCGGTAGTTGAAAGCTTTACCCGTTCAGTAGACAATATGGTAGGCTACCAGGCATTACTTGAATTGGCTAAAAACGATGATAATGAGCCAGAGCCCAATCCTGTGCTCGGGGCAAAAAACTCCTGGAAGCGTCAGGAGCTAATGCGCATCGCGCGAAACGAAATTGATAATGCGGTACAGTTAAGAGAAATCCTGATGAGTACAGACGCTCCTCTCATTGAAACAGCAGCAACACCTGAGGGAGAATCATTCATGGTGTTGTCGCCGGATCTTCCCAATCAGTTGAAGAAAAAAATCGATATCATGAACAGTAAATGGACCGATTATGACCGCCTGTTTACCCGTCCAAATCCATAATAATGGTTCGTTGATAAACGTACTTGATTGGAAGGGTTTGTGTTGTGGTAAAATTAGACCAACGGTTTTTTTTAAAAGGGCATAGAACGTGGTCTAAACGTTATATATGAAACAACATAAAGGGTTCTATATAATGATTCCAAACATGACTAAAATGGATAAATTCACTAAAGATTAAAAATTCAATTAAAATTATAACTATGATTAAGTCATTATTTTTATTTCTGTTAAGTTTCTTGATATTTTCGTGTAATTCCAAGCAAACCGAAACTCCTGAAAAACCATCCAAGGAAGAAATCGTCACTGCGATGAACACCGCCAACGATTATTTTATGAATAAATTTCCCGATCCTGGCGCAGACCTGATTCAACCACCTCGAGGAAAAGATGATGATTTCCCGGATGGAAGAAGATGGCAGAGCAATATATGGACATTTAGTACTTACGCTACAGGATTAATGACTTTGTATAAGACTACAAATGAACAAAGACATCTTGAATACCTTATAGAGTGGGGAGAAAAGAAAAACTGGACACTGCCCACTGAAGAGATGTGGAATGATCATCTTGCAGGACAAACCTACATCGATTTATATAAAATCGATACCACCAAAACAGAATACATTGCCGATGTGAAGACCTCCATCGATGCTTTTATTGAGGAAGGTGATACACAGGGGCGTAGGTTTGGTAGTGATTGGAACTGGATCGATGCGTCCTACATGGCGATGCCACTTTTTGCCCAGCTTGGCGCTTTAACCGGCGACGATGCCTATTATGAAAAAATGCACGAGCTATATTTGCATATGAAAAATGAAGTTGGTGGTGGACTTTACAACCCGGAAGATGGTCTTTGGTGGCGGGATGCTTCTTTTAAACCCCCACACACAGAGCCCAATGGTGAAAATACGTATTGGTCCCGTGGTAACGGCTGGGTTGTGGGTGCACTGGTACGCACTCTGAATTATTTACCAGAGGACGCTCCAAATCGCGATGAATATAAAAGTGTGCTCAAGGAAATGTTCAATGCACTGCTGAAGGTACAAAGGGAAGACGGTCTCTGGAATGTGAGCTTGCACGATCCAACAAATTATGGAGGTAAAGAGTTAACCGGATCTGCCTTTTTTATTTACGGAATGGCCTGGGGAGTAAATAATGGGCTCATTGATGCTGAGAAATATGAATCCGCCATTTACAAAGGATGGAACACCCTGGTGGAAGACTGTATGCATCCCAATGGATTCCTGGGATATGTACAAGGGACCGGAGATAAACCTTCAGCCGGTCAGCCAGTAACATATAACTCTGTGCCTGACTTTGAAGATTTTGGCCTTGGTATGTTTCTTTTGGCTGGTACCGAAGTATATAAAATGGATTAAAGTCCTGAGTTCAAGTAATAAGTACAACACGATTAAATAACCTTTGGGCATGCCCCACATGGTCTTTGGTCAAGCGTGGTATATTTTAGTTATCATGCAAAAATACAACCACCTTGACCTACAAGATCGTCATAAGATTCATGCGCTGCTTGAGGCCGGACACTCCATTGGTTCATACAGCAGCAACACCGGAATGAGAAACGATCATGATGCTATCACCGGAACTACCGGATCAGCTTAAGAAAAAGATCGATATCATGAACAGTAAATGGATGGATTATGACCGTTTATTTACCCGTCCGAATCCCTAAATGAACCTGATTACTTAGTTATTTATTAATGAAAATTTCAAAAAAAATGAAGGCGCAGAAAAGAGCTGTCAGAGTTCTTTCTGTGCTGGTCTGTTTATTTTTTGCTGGCAACTATGGTCAGCTTATAGCTCAAAGCAAGAGCGTTCCACTTACATGGCTGGAGGACAATAGTTTTGAAACAGATATCGGCGTAAGCTGGGGAGTGCCCTTCACTAAAGGAGAAGTACAACCAGGTGATACTTTTTCATTGACCGACAACACAGGTACAAAAATTCCGGTACAAAACTGGCCGATGGCTTACTGGCCGGATGGTTCCATTAAATGGACGGGTTTGGCGGCTGTAGTCCCACCCTCATCCGGCAACGGATTTCAACTATCTGTGGGTACTTCTGCCACGAGTGAGTCTCTCGTTCTGGCCCAGGAAACAAAGGCTGGAATTGAGATCAATACTGGTGTCATACAAGCCATCATCCCTAAAAACGGGTCTTCATTTTTATCTTCATTAAAAATAAACGGACAACAGGTTGGCAAAAACGGTCAGCTTATAGCCATTAATGAGGATCGTTCAAGATTAGAGAGTGAAGGTATTCTTGAACAGAAACGATTCGTAAGCCGAATCCAGGAGGTTACGCTTGAGCAATCCGGGCCGGTTCGGGCGGTAGTTAAAGTTGAAGGAAGTCATGTTGCGCCGAAGTCAGACAGAGAATGGTTGCCATTTGTGGTTAGGCTCTATTTCTATGCAGGACAAAGTTCCGTAAAAATGGTTCATTCTTTTGTTTTTGATGGAGATCAGAAAGAAGACTTTATTAAAGGTTTGGGAGTAGAATTTTCGGTGCCCATGCGTGAACAGACACATAATCGCTGGGCGAAGTTTACCGGTGATACGGGACTCTTTTCTGAACCGGCACAGTTGATAGCAGGAAGAAGGCCGAATGATGAAGGTATTTATTCCCGCCACGTTTCAGGAAATACGGTTGCAAATAAAGAGGAGCTCCCCAATGGAAAACTTATCGATGATCTTGCTATCTGGAATGACTTTAAACTTACACAGTTAAATGACGGTGCCTACACTATTTCCAAGCGAACCGGGCAGGAAGGAGCGTGGGTGAAATCTGCAAGAGGAGAACGCTCAAGCGGTATGGTTTTTACCGGAGATACCAAAGGAGGACTGGCTGTAAGCATGAGGAATTTTTGGGAACTCTCACCCACTCAGTTGCAAGTCACGGACTTAGAAAAAGAGGAAGCAAAACTCATGGTTTGGTTGTGGTCGCCAGATGCCCCGGCTATGGATCTTCGGCATTATGATACCAAGGGACACGGACTTTCGGCATCTTATGAAGACTACGAAGAAGGCTTTAGCAAAGCGCATGGAGTAGCCCGTACTACAGAAATTACGCTCATGGCATTTAATCACCTGCCGGATAATGAAAGCCTGTTGAAATTAGAAGATACATTCTCCAACCCCCCAAGATTAGTAAGCACACCGGAATATTATTATTCAACGAACACTTTTGGTTATTGGAGTCTTCCGGATCGTTCGAATCCTGTAAAGAGAAAGTTAGAAGATCAGTTGGATATGATGTTTTCGTTCTACAAAAATCAGGCAGAGGAACATCGCTGGTATGGCTTTTGGGATTACGGAGACATTATGCATACCTATGATCCGTTCCGCAATACGTGGAAGTACGATGTAGGGGGATTTGCCTGGATGAATAGTGAAGAATGTCCGGATGTCTGGCTTTGGTATAGTTTCCTGCGTAAGGGCCGGGCTGACATTTTTAAAATGGCCGAAGCCATGACTCGTCATACACAAGAAGTTGATGTGTATCATTTGGGGAGATTTGCTGGACTTGGTTCCCGGCATAATGTACGTCATTGGGGTGATAGCGCAAAAGAACTGAGAATTAGTCAGGCCCTACTAAAACGTTTTTATTACTACCTCACTACCGATGAGCGTACAGGGGATCTATTGACACAAGTTAAAGATGCTGATTATGCTCTTCTGGAAGTGGATCCGCTTCGCAAAATTTTACCGAAGAGCCCATATCCCACACATATACGGAGCGGGCCTGACTGGCTGGCTGCCGCCGGAAACTGGATGACCGAGTGGGAACGAACCGGGAATACTAAGTACCGTGATAAAATAAAAACCGGAATGAAGGCTTTGGCCAATATGCCGGATGGCTTACTGACTTCTATCAGCTTTGGCTATGATCCGGAAACCGGGATGCTGTATGACGATCCGGATCAGCGGTTGCCGGTTGGGCAGTTTGTGATGATTATGGGCGGTGCGGAAGTGGCTTTTGAGTTAGAGACATTATTGGATCTACCAGAATTTTGGGAAGTATGGTTAGAGTTGTGCGAAGAATGGGCGAGAACCGGAGGTGGTGATATGGCTGCCCCTAGAGCGATTGCCTATGCCGCATACAAAAAGAATGACGCGGAACTTGGCCGTTTGGCGTGGCAACAAATGTTTAAAGAAGGAGGAGATGGAACGGGTTTGATTCGTTTTCCGGAGAAGTTTGATAGAGTCAACGAGGCCGGAGTGCCATATCCCACCGATGAGATACCAAAATATATGGCTACCGGTCATTTAAGCCAATGGGCTTTAAATGTTATTGGAACCCTGGAATTAGCCGGGAAATGGATCCCGGAATTGGAAGAGGTTGAGGCAGGTGAATATGATGGGAAATAGTAAAAATGCCGAATGGATTCGGCATGTCCTGATTATTCAAATCGTATTCTTCTGCGTTATGTCATGTACGAAAGTAGACAGAACTACTCAATACGAAACGGAAAAATCGGTACGCACAGCCCTGGAAGCAATGCAGAAATTACAGAAGAACGGGGGATGGGCAATGGCCTGGACAACCGATGGTTCTGCTACTTTTGGAGAGTGGTTACTTCGGAAAGATGATATCATTACCATACAACCACCCGGCACACCGGCCATTGGTTCAGTGTTTTTGAAAGCTTTTGAGGTTTTGGAGGATTCATCTTACTTACAAACAGCTATTCAGGCCGGGGATGCATTACTTCAAGGACAATTTTCTCATGGCGGGTTTCCTCAGGAATTTTATCCGGGACGTTTTAGCCAAGATACATCGTGGTTTCAGCATTACGATTCATCGGGAGGCGCATGGTTTCCACCTAATATCGAAGGCGCAGATATTTATATAAACGAAAATGGATCTGGTACTTTTGATGACAGAACTACTCAGTCAGCGGCACTTTTCTTGTTGGATTTAGGGCAGAAAACAGATCTCTCAAGATTTAAAGATGCGGCTCGGAAAGCAGCTAAATTTATGCTTGATGCTCAGTACCCGAATGGAGGATGGCCTCAAAAATACCCGTTGCAGGAAAATTATACCCGTTTTATTACGCTGAATGACGCAGCCATGCCCAGCGTGATGAGCACTTTATTTACCTTTTCAGAAGTGTTGGGAGATAGCACTTATTATGAGGCGGGCATTCGGGGAGCTTATTATTTACTCGATATTCAAAAAAAGCATAAAGAAACGGGATGGGCTCAGCAATATACATTAGATGGGGAGCCCGTTGGGGCACGTCCCTGGGAACCGGCTGCTCTTTCTGCTGCCGAAACAGTGGATGTTACTGACTTTTTAATTGAAGTGTACATAGCCACAGGAGATAAAAAATATTTAAAGTCAGGCATGGCCGCAATAGAATGGCTGAATGAGATTCGTTTACCAAATGGAAATTGGGCTCGGTTTTATAATCCGCATACAAATCAACCGGTGTATATGGGGGGAGCTGGAAATACAACCTCTGACTTGGATGAAGCACTAAAATATCATTCAGGCTACAGCTGGCAAGGTGATTACCTGGACTCAGATTTAATGAAACGTTATGAGGTATTGATTGAAGGAAGTGCAGAAGATCGTTTTAAGCTGTATGCTACCTACGAACAAAAAAGTGATGAAAATTTATCTCATAAAATACAGATGATCTTATCAGAACAGAAACAAAACGGGCTTTGGACAAAGCAAATGTCCGGTGAAACGTTGGATTTTTATCACTTGAAATTTGGCCAACAAAAGGAAACTCCAACGATAATAGATTCCCAGGATTTTGTGGATAATGTGGGGCTTATGCTGGAATTCATAGAAAGTTAACCACAAAAAAATAAAATCAACCCTCCATTTTGAACCAGAGGTTCTGACAGGCGTTCCCAACGCGACGTTGGGAACGAGTTCAAAGAAGGAAGACCTCCATAACGAGGCTTGAGACCAAATGAATTGAATTGTGATTAGAAAAATAATCCCGGAGGGATAACACCATGAATAGCCCCGGGTTTCAACCCTGGGTGAGATGAACAGAGAATGCAAACCTCGTCCAAATGATCGAAAAGCACCTTTGCTCACTGGAGGTTGGGCAAAATGTTGTCAAAGATGAATATCAGATTAGAACGAGGATAACACGGATTAAACAGATCATCGCGGAAGGGTAGGTATTTGATTCGTTCGGTTAAATTGATTCAGCGAAAAATCCACCAGATCACCGTCGCCCGCGTTTTCCCACCGGGATTCCTTTGTGGTAATCGAATTGCACCAAGCGCACCGGAAGCCGGTTGTATCAATTTTTTACAAGTAGAATATCAAGCTGCATGTCTCTTATGATATAACACCAATAATTATAAAGTTGGACGTCACCAAAGCCTAATCACCCAAAAATTTATATATAATGAAAAAACAAGCTATTCCCATTTCTTCATTCCATTGTTGGTTTAATGATGTCCTCAAAATTGGGGGAGCCCTGTTGCTGGGCCTTTGGTTCGCTGTGGCCGCTACTTCATCCCTGAACGCGCAGGTAGTAGCCGGTACCGATTATTCGGATCGTGCCCATGTGGATAATACTTTTGATATGGCCGGGCAGGATGTGTTCGGGCAGCGCTTTCCGTCAGAACATCTTACCATAAAAGATGAGGTGAGCGGGATAGATATTATCGCACTCACTACCTCAAGGCATCATAACTCGAAGATTTACCAAGATCATCCCCAATGGACTCCGGATGGCGAATACCTCGTGTTTCGTTCCAGCAGGGCCGAGGGGCAGTATTATGCTATGTCTATGGACAACTTCGAAATTGTGCAGATTACCACGGGCGATAACAACCAGTTTTTGCATCTGGGTTGGACCAAGAATAATGCTTACCAGATCAGGGAAGGCGTACTCATTGAATTTGATCTCGGAAGATTACTTGAAGACAGTGAAAACGATGAGGTGAACCCTGATCCGGCTCATTATGAAACCGTAGTTGCTTCCTTGCCTCCAAGAGTGCGCGAGTCGGGTGGAATGGGCCTGGATGCCGATGAGGATCGCCTGTTTTTTGCTTCCCGACTTGGACCGCAACAATCTGCTATTTATAGTATTGATTTTGAAACAGGGGAAACCACAAAACATTTAGAAGTGCCTATGTGGGCCAATCACCTGCAAGCCAATGAATGGGTTTCAGGGGAGATCATGTATTCCTGGGAAACCGGTGGCGATGCCCCACAGCGAATTTGGTCGGTTAGTGTTGATGAAGATGGGGAAGTAACTCACCGCCCTCTGTACGAAGAAAATGCAGAAGAGTGGGTAACGCATGAAGTTTTTGCCGATAAAGATCATATTATTTTTAATGTGATGGGACACCTGGATCGCTTGCAAAAGCAGCCATCCGGTATTTTTATGATGAATATTCGCACCAATGAAGTCACACGGCTTGAACAGGCCGGCAAGGGCGGATACTGGCATGCCGATGCCACCGAAGACCTGAAATGGGCCGTAGGTGATACTTTTGACGGAAATCTGTATCGTATCAACCTGGAAACGAAAGAAGTGAAATTACTTACGGCAGGGCATCGACCCAATGGTCCAAGCCCTTTTACAAGGGAGGCACATTCCCATCACTCCATCAGTCCCGATGGCAAGTGG
Organism: Gracilimonas mengyeensis; assembly: GCF_900182705.1. Classification (GTDB taxonomy): domain Bacteria; phylum Bacteroidota; class Rhodothermia; order Balneolales; family Balneolaceae; genus Gracilimonas; species Gracilimonas mengyeensis. The sequence continues at coordinate 164,194 of NZ_FXTP01000004.1, forward strand.
TTGTTGTTTAATTCCAGTATGTTAACCAGCAGCGATATCATGATGGTACCGCTGCATCCTGAAGGTGTTGATTTACCTGACGTTTCCTGGTAGTACTTTCGCATCAAATCCTTTTAAACTAATCAATACAAAATAGGCTAAACATGCACTATTCATTATCCCATTCAACTTGGAAGGCCATTCTAACGCTGTTCTTAGTAGCAGGAATTACGGCCGGATGTACCGGGCAACAATCCGGAGAAGAAGAACAGGAATCTGAACCATTAACCGATACCACGGCTCCTTTACATGCGCTGCAACCTGATTATCCGGTGCAGTATGAGGCGGCATCAGAAGAACAAATCATAGAAACGCTGACTCGCGTACGCGATTACCTGGATGCCAACACCCCCATGGTGTTACTGGAAGAAGGCACCGAAAATGAGGTAACCGATATCAAAGGGTATACCGGCGATACCGAATTTGAAGCCGGTGATTTCCGACTCGTGAGCTATGAGTGGGGCGTTACCTACGCCGGAATGCAGCTGGCCGGAGAAGTAACGGGGGATGATTCCTTCACTGAATACTCCACCGAGCGGATTAATTTTTTAGCAGATGTGGTGAATGCCCATCGCGAAAAGCTGGAAGCAAATCCAACATTGGAAACACCTGTAGAATCACTTATCCATCCCGGCGCACTGGATGATGCAGGAGCAATGAGTGCGGCCATGATTAAATCTATGGATGCCGGTTACAACGATGCAGAGCATTTAGACTGGTTGGTCAATAACCTGGTGGGTTATATTCACAACGAACAGTTTAGATTGGAAGATGGTACGCTTGCAAGAAACCGCCCACAGGACAATACCCTTTGGCTGGATGATATGTTCATGAGTATTCCGGCGCTGGCACAAATGGGCCACCACACCGGCGAGCAAAAGTATTTTGACGATGCTGTTAAGCAAGTGCGCCAGTTTGCGGAGCGTATGTTTGATGAAGAAAAAGGCATCTATTTCCACGGCTGGGTACAGGCAATGGAAGACAAACCACGTTTCCACTGGGGACGTGCTAATGGTTGGGCGCTGATGGCTAAAGTAGAGCTGTTGTCGGTGTTGCCGGAAGATCACCCTGGATATGATGATGTGCTGGAACAGCTTCAGGCGCACATTAAAGGACTTGCACAATATCAGTCCGGTGAAGGCCGCTGGCACCAGCTGCTGGATAAAACCGACTCTTATTTGGAAACTTCCGCTTCTGCCATTTATGCCTATTCCATCGCCCGTGCAATTAACCGCGATTGGGTGGATGAAAAATCCTACGGTCCGATGGTTCTGTTGGCCTGGAATTCAGTAAGCAATCAAGTGAATGAAATTGGCCAAGTAGAAGGAACCTGTGTGGGTACCGGTATGGCTTTTGATCCTGCGTTCTATTACCACCGTCCGATTAATGTATACGCGGCTCATGGCTATGGTCCCGTAATTTTGGCCGGTGCCGAGATCCTGGAGCTGACTCGCAACCACGATATTGCCATCAACGACAGCGGCCTGCAGGTGTACGGCGAGAAGTAGGTTGGATGATGAACATCGAACATTCAACAAAGAACATTGAATGTTGAAGTGAGGGTTAGTCCAAAATCCCGTAGGGATGACAGATAATAGCCCCCGACTTTAGTCGGGGGTAAAGAATGCAACCAGATAGAACCTCCGCCCGGATGTTTTTAAAGACCAAATGGATACCGGAGGTTGGGCAAAATGTTTAATTGTGATATGAGTGATGTAACTGAAGATGGTCTCATGATGATTATCTCATTGTATCACAAAAATCAATAGCCATCCGCTAAATCAGCGTCATCAGCGTTCCATTCGATTATTACAAAGGGCAGGGCGAACCTGAGCTTTACAAAGAGTACAATTATATGTGCGGTCAACCTTCATTTCGTCCCGTTGTTGGGGCGGAATGAAGTTTCCTTTTGATGGGAATGAGATTAATGGAAACAGTTTGTCCTTGGCACCAACACCTCTCACCATTCAAAAAGGAACAACTTTTTGAATGGATCTCTCCTCAAGGAGAGACTTTCTGGGGGATGTATTACAGATTAGAAACTTATGCATAGACCCCTGGGATTGAATTCCACTTCGAATAAGTCCTTCCTTGAGGAAGGTGCCAGGTTTTGGCTGGCCAAAACACGCGGATGGTGTTCGTGCCAAAGGCTATATTGCCATCTGCAAAAAAGAAAATCTATGACACACAAACGAATTTTACCCATACTTCTGGTTCTGGCAGCCGTCCTGCAAACCACCTTGATGGCTCAAAGCCGGCCGGATACCACCTTTAAAATTTTCCAATTTCCTGCCGATCAGATTCCACGGATTGATGGTGATGTTTCGGATTGGGATATGGTGCCCGCCAGCTATGAGATTGGCACCGATCAATTGGTAGATGACAATGGGAATTACACGGAACCAGATTCCAGCACTCTGGCTGTAAAGGTAAAAGTGGGTTGGGTAGAAGGGATGAACCGACTGTATTTTCTATATGAAGCCGAGGATGATTTTTGGCATTTCAATGAAACCGGCCTCAAAAACGATACCTATGAAATTGTAGTGGATGCCGATCTTTCCGGCGGACCGCTCATCGATCGCTTTCACCCCAACACACGCATTGGCAAATGGGATGCCTACTTTTCCTTTCACGGCGTACATGCCCAGAACTATCACATTTTCACTCCGCCAGTAGACAAAGACTGGACGCTGGCGTGGGGGCCTCAGTCCTGGATTAAAGACTTACCCTACGCCAATGCGGCCTATGATTTCAATTTTGAGCACGGGGATTCCGGTAAACTGACCCTTGAATTCTGGATCACGCCCTTTGATTATGCCGGTGCCGAAGGACCAGGGCGCGCGGTGAAATCCAAACTGTATGAGAACAAACTCATTGGCTTAAGCTGGGCCGTGCTGGATTATGACGAAGGTGGTGGTCAGGATGGCTTTTGGAATCTCTCGGCCGAGCATACTATGTACGGGCAGGCATCTGAGCTGGTGATGTTTCGCCTGATGACGATGGAGCCTGAATTCAAAGCACCGGTAGAAGCCGCATGGGATTTCAAAGTGATTGATATGGATCGGCGTATGGTGGCCTTTCAAGATGAATCGGAGGGAGAGATTACCTCTTGGAATTGGGATTTTGGAGATGGTAATACATCCACAGAACAACATCCGATTCATCAATACGAGGAGCCCGGGTTGTATGTGGTAGTGCTGGAGGTAGAAGGACCTGAAGGCAAAGACCGGCTTTCGAAAGTATGGGACGTGGCGGTGCGCTAAGGATTTGAATATCGAACATTGAATATTCAACAATGAATTTTATCAAAGTACATCACGAAAATTATAAGTATCAACGTTAAACGAGGATTACCCATGGGGCCAACACCTCTCCCGGCTAAAGCCGTACTCTCCTCAAGGAGAGACTTTTTCCGGGGAGGAATTACAGCTACGTTGCCTGCAAAAGTTTTTTAGATTGAATTCCATATCAGTTAGTCCTTCCTTGAGGAAGGTGCCTTGGTTTTGACTTGTCAAAACCGGCGGAGGGTGTTCGTGCCAAAGGGCGGTTACTTATTACCTACCAAACTATTACCATTTTATCATCATTGTAACAAATTTATCACTCCAAAAAGAAAACACATGTACCGCAACGCTTTTAAAATGAAACTTAAGTCCGGCTTTAAAGCAGAATACAAAAAACGCCATGATGAGATCTGGCCGGAGCTGGAAGAAGCCCTCACCGAAGCCGGCATCCATGATTATTCCATTTTTCTGGATGAAGAAACCAACACGTTATTTGCCGTGCAGAAGCTGGAAGATGATTTCGATGGTGAGTCGCTACGGGAACTGCCAATCATGAAAAAATGGTGGGACTATATGAAAGACATTATGGAAGTGAACCCCGACAACTCTCCAGTAGAAAAGTCTTTGGAAGAAGTGTTCCATATGGATTGACCTGTCCGGGAGGGATGCTTTAAATAGCTTGGCTAGCTATCACGCTTAAATGAACACCAACCGGCTGGTGTCCCGAACAATTCGGGGCGGTAGGCGGGGGAACATTGATAACTGGTAAACACATTGCCATCATTTAATCTTAATAACAAAAGGATAAACAGCTGTATGCATTCAACATGTTTTAGGAGCAGGATTAGATTACTACTCATCGTAATAGTTGCATTAATGGCATCCAATCTCAGCGCCCAGACCCCGATAGGTAACTTGCAGTCGCAGTTTGAACGGGATGGAAATACGGTCCTTTTTTCCGGAGAGAATGCAGACTTACAACTTGAATTTTATACCCCCTCCATGGTTCGGGTACAAACCAGTTGGGATCGATCTTTCGAGACCGTGGGTAAGGAATGGATGTTGGTAGATAACCACTGGCCGCAGGTAGATGTGAGTGTTGAAGAAGCTGGGGAGGAAGTCCGTTTTAAAACCGATGATTTAGTAGTTAGCGTGCAAAAAGAGCCCCTGAAACTAACATTTTTGACCCCGAGTGGGACAGTACTGAATACAGAAGAGATTTCCCAATCAAGTGGTGGGATGATGAAAAAAGGTGAAGCCGTCTGGGTTGAGAAAAAACTCCTGCCGGAAGAGCATTTCTTTGGTTTTGGAGAAAGGATGGATTTCGTGGATCAACGAGGTAAAAAAATTGAGCTGGATGTGGGACGCGGTACCGGACCTACGCATACCGTTGGGGCATACAACATCCTGAAGGCCAACTATTCACCGGTTCCCTTCTTTATGAGTACAAGAGGCTACGGCATTTTCTTCCACACTCCCTACACTACGCACTGGGATATGGGAAACAGCGATACAAATGTCTACTCTTTTAAAGCGGAGAACGGACAGATCGATTACTTCTTCATGTATGGTCCTGAATTTCCTGCCATACTCGATCAATACACGGATCTCACGGGAAAGTCGCCACTTGTACCCGAATTTACGCTGGGACTTAATGTGGGAACCTATAGCGGCGGAACCTGGGGTCATGAGGGAAATACTTCAGACGATTACGTGATTAACCTGGGCAGAAAGTTCAAAGAAAAAGGAATTCCAGCCGACGTACTGCATCTCGATTCCACCTGGCGCATATTCGGTCCTAACGGATATGGTTCAACCACCTTTGAGTGGCGCAATACCTTCAAAAACCCTGAAGCTATGTTCGACAGTCTATATGCCATGGACTACAATATGGTAGGGGTGCACGTCCGTCCACGTTACGACAACGGAAACAAATATAACCTGCTTGACCAGGCCAGGGAAGCCGGAGTGGTATATCCCGAACCCGGTGGCGGCGAATTTGTTAACGTTTTTGATTCTGTGGCCGTGGATTGGTGGTGGGAGCATGGCGCGCGAATCGTGATCGAGCAGGGGGCTATGTTTTTTAAAACGGATGAGGGCAGTGCCTTTGGAAATAAAGCCAATGAAAGCGACAAAACAGGTCCCACCGGCCCCGAAGCTAAGCGTCTGCATAACCTGTTTCCTCTTGCCTATACATCAGCTCCCTTTACGCGTTTCCAGGATGAAAACAACATGCGCGGCTTCAACCTCACGCGCGAAGGCTATGCAGGTATTCAACGCTACCCCTACATTTGGGCGGGAGACTGGTCCAGCGAGTGGCAGTATTTTGAACCTGTCATAAGGGCCGGGCTGAACATAGGGCTCTCAGGAGTTGGGTTCTGGTCGCATAACATGGGAGGATTTGAACACGTGCCAGACCCCGAGCTATATATCCGGTGGGTACAGTTTGGCATGTTCAGTCCTATCGCACACTTATTCGGTATGGATCATCCTGGCTACAAAGAACCCTGGAGTTATGGCGAGCAGGCAGAGCGCATCTTCAAAAAATATGACCGTATGCGTTACCGGATGATTCCATACATCTATAGTGAAGCCTGGAAAATGCACAACACCGGGAAGCCGATTATGCGGGCCCTGGTGCTTGAATACCAAGACGACATCAATACCTATGATATCGATGACCAATATATGTTTGGCGATAACCTGCTGGTGGCCCCGGTGACCACCAAAGGTGCCAAGACCCGAACCGTGTATCTGCCGGAGGGCACTTGGTATGATTACTGGAATGGCGAAAAATACAGCGGCAAGCAACATGTAGCGTATCTGACTCCGCTCGACAAACTGCCGATCTTTGTAAAAGCAGGAGGAATCATTCCGCAGCGCAACCGCATCGAGAACCTGGGCGAACAGCCGGCCGATACGCTTAGCCTGGAAATTTTTCCGCATGGTCAATCTTCTTATGAAATCTATGATGATGACGGCAAAAGCAGGGAGTATGAGAGCGGGGAATATGCCATCACAACCGTAACGGTAGATGATCAATCCCTAAAAACAACTGTGAATATTCAAGCCCCTGAAGGCTCATATCAGGTTCCGGAGCGTTCATATAAGCTGCTTATCCACACGAAGCAGGCTCCTGAATCGGTGCAAGAGGATTCTCGAGTATTGAGTAAAATATCCAATTTTGAAGTATTCCAAGAAGAATCGCAGGAAGACGGCTGGTATTTTGACGAAGAGTCAGGTAAGCTATTTGTCAGGCTTTCCGGTAGCAGTGCAGAGGATATAAACGTCACTATTTCTAAATAACCGTCAGTTCAATATTTGAATAGATATAGAATATGCTTTTTGGTCATTCCGCGGCGTACATGTCCCGACAAACTTGTCGGTGAGGCCCGGAATCTTATTGCTTGCCAGATATCAATAGTTGGATTCAACGCGACAGTTAGATCCCTGCTTTCGTAGGGATGACTTTACAAACTTCTATTTATCTGTTTCACCTATTCTTATCTCGAAGGCAAGTTAAAAAATTAAACGGCTTAAAAGGTGCTACTACTAGTCATCTTTCATTTTATATACCTCTGAACAGGCGAGCAGGAAGCAGCCCAGCCCGTAATCTTCAAAATCTGCAAGATTAGTATTATCCGTGTTCCACCCACTCGGGTTTTATAAAATAGGGCCAAAGCTGGAATTTTGGATGAAGAAAAAACGATGAACATTTCTATCAGTTCTCGCCCCCAAAACGGGTTCAAATTCTTTTCAGAAAAAAGTTATATCTGCATAGTAGATTCCAATTTTGGCTGTCTCTTATGATGTAAAGAGTCTTGTTTGGCAGAAAAAGCATCCTGACGTCTGGTTTAGGCCAAAGGGCTTTCTAATTTCCAATAAGAGCCATTGCTCTCACAGGCAGCTAAATAATCTAAAGAAACCGAAGGGTTTCGTTCAAATTATGTTGTATGAATAATATTCTCCAGCGGTTAGACGCCCGCCTCAAAAACATTGATGAATATGAACGGCGACCAGTGCCGGATGATAAACGTAAAGGCTGGAAAGGTTTTATAGGGATGTATGCCGGAGAGCATACTGCAGGCACCGAGTTTGTGATTGGTCCTTTATTTGTAGCACATGGTGTGGCTACAGGTGAATTAATTTGGGGACTTATTCTGGGTAATATCCTGGCCGTATTAAGCTGGGCTTTTTTATGTGCTCCCGTAGCCGTGAAGACCAAGCTTACCCTGTACTGGCAAATGAAGAAAATTTGCGGCTCAAAGCTGGCTTTGATTTATAATGTGGTAAATGCATTGATGTTTTGCTTTTTAGCCGGTGCCATGATAGCGGTAGCTGCTACGGCCATTGGCTTGCCTTTTGGTATACCCATGCCTGAATTGGGAGATTGGATGCCAACAAGTATCGGCTGGATTATTACGGTTTTTCTGGTTGGATTGGTGATTACCGTAGTGGCTATTTTAGGTTACGATTACGTGGCTTGGTTTGCCAACGTTGCTTTCCCTTGGATGCTGTTGGTATTTATTGCTGCCGCACTGGCTACCCTTCCTCAATTGGGAGTAACTTCCATTTCTGATTTTTGGACGGTGGCCCAGGAAAAAATTTGGACAGGGGTTCCGGCAGAAGGACAAAGTAAATTTACTTTTTGGCACGTAATGTTTTTTGCCTGGTTTGCCAACATGGCTATGCACATCGGGATGGCGGATATGTCCATCTTACGATTTGCTAAAAAATGGCAGCATGGTTTTGCCTCAGGCACAGGAATGTTTTTTGGCCATTTTATAGCCTGGATGGCTTCAGGTATTTTGACAGCTGCAGCCGCTGGCGCCATTGCGCCTGGTATCATTGCTTATAATGGCGCAGGTGTGGCTGGTGCCATCTGTGTGGTTATTGCGGGATGGACTACTGCCAACCCCACTATATATCGTGCAGGACTCGCTTTTCAATCGGTAACCCCTAACTGGAAACGCTGGAAGGTTACCCTGTTCACCGGTATGGTTACTTCCATTGCCGCTTGTTTCCCTGCCCTGGTAATGCAATTACTCGATTTTGTGGCCCTCTATGGTTTGGTGCTGATGCCAATGGGCGCGGTTATTTTCCTGGATGTCATGGTTTTTCAAAAAATGAACCTGCAAAGCAATCTTGCCGAAAAAATTGGTCTCAGTTTCAACTGGACAGCCGGCCTGACCTGGGGCATTACGCTACTGCTCTGCCTCTTTATCAATCTCTATATCGGTATTGAAATCTTTTTCCTTGGATTACCGGGTTGGTTTATTGCAGCACTGCTTTACATCGGGCTGAGCCTCCTGTACCAAAAGAAAATCATGAAGGCCAAACCGGCACAAGCAACGGCATAGAAAATTATTCAATATAGAATCTACTTGAGCAACAAGAGTACTATCAACGTAAAATTATAAAGTAACGACGAAGACAAGACGATGGAAACAAGCATAGTTGAAAGTTATTTCAGACAAGTTGAAAGCAAATGGGACGAAAATGAGGTAAAGGATAAAGACGCTTTGGCACGTCTTGTTTATCGTTCCAACCTGTTAGGGAGTGATGCTTACATCAACAACACCGGGGGAGGAAATACCTCCAGTAAGGTGATGGAAAAGGATCCGATCAACGGGGAAGAAGCCGAAGTACTTTGGGTAAAGGGCTCAGGAGGAGATTTACGTACGGCCAAGAAACCAAATTTTGCTTCCTTGTATCAACAGAAATTGTTGAAGCTGCAGGAGATATATCACGATATGGACAACACCGGGCTGAAGACGCCGGCAGAGGATTCCATGACGAAAATGTACCCGCATTGCACCTACAACTTAAACCCGCGGGCACCTTCTATTGACACGCCACTGCATAGTTTTATTCCGTTTAAGTTTGTGGATCACACGCATCCCGTTCCGGTAATTGCCATTGCAACGGCTGATAATGGTCCGGAGCTGATGGAAAAGATTTACGGGGATGAAGTGGCTTGGGTTGACTGGATGCGTCCAGGTTTTGAACTAGGCCTGAAGCTTCAGGAAACCATCAAAGAAAATCCCGACATTCGCGGCATTATCTTGGGCGGACACGGACTGATTAACTGGGCCGATGATGACCAGGAATGCTACGAACTTAGCCTGGAACTTATCAACAAAGCCGCTGCCTACCTGGAAGAGCATGAATTAGGCGAAGAAGCATTTGGCGGTGCCAAATTTGAATCCCTGGCCAAAGATAAACGCCGGGAAGTTTTTGGAGAAGTACTTCCATTTCTCCGCGGACAAGTAAGCCAGCAAAACCAGTTTATCGGAACCATTCAGGATGATGAAACCACTTTGCAGTTCATCAACTCTAAGGATGCACCACGTCTGGCCGAGTTGGGAACATCCTGTCCTGATCACTTTTTACGCACTAAGATTAAGCCGTTGTATGTGGAATGGGATCCACAATCGGGTTCGGTAGATGATCTGAAAGAAAAAATTGTAGAAGGTCTCGGTGAATATCGTGATGACTACGCTGATTACTACAACAATCACAAAGACGAAGATTCGCCGGATATGCGCGATCCCAACCCTACGGTGATTTTGATTCCCGGATTGGGAATGGTTGCCTGGGGTAAAAACAAAAGTGAGTCACGCGTGACAGCCGAGTTTTATACCGCTGCTATTGGTGTGATGCGCGGGGCAGAATCTGTAGCTAACTATACGGCACTGCCTAAGCAGGAAGCGTACGACATTGAATACTGGGCACTTGAAGAAGCCAAGCTACAGCGCATGCCACCTGAAAGCGAACTTTCGCGGCAGGTTGTTGCTGTGGTTGGTGCCGGAAGCGGCATCGGCAAAGCCCTGGTTACCCGCCTGATTGAAGAAGGTGGAACGGTAGCCGCATTGGATTTAAACGAAGAAGCCGCAGAAGCTACCGCTAAAGAAGTGCTGGATGAAATTGGCATGGGCATTGGCGTGGCAGGATCGGACATTAGTGGTTCAGGAGATATTATTGGCGTAGGCTGTGATATTACTGACCGTTCTTCGGTGAAAGAAGCTTTGAAGAAAGTGGTATTGGCTTACGGTGGGGTGGATCATGTGGCGGTTACTGCCGGCTTGTATCCCACGCCCGACCAGCATGGAAACGTAGGCGATTCGGCTTGGGATAATAGTTTTGCCGTAAACGTGAAAGGCAATTACATTGTAGCGGATGAAGTATCTGAAATCTGGCATGCTCAGAACCTGAAAGGAAGTATGGTAATTACTACCAGTGCAAATGCTGTTGTTCCTAAATCAGGAAGTATGGCGTACGACACCAGTAAGTCAGCCGCCAACCACCTGATTCGCGAATTGGCGATTACACTTTCTCCCAAAGTTCGGGTGAATGGTGTGGCACCGGCAACCGTAGTGGAAGGCAGCAGCATGTTTCCGCGGGACCGTGTGATTGCTTCTCTCACCAAGTATGGCATTGAGTTTAGCAAAGAAGAAAGCACGGAAGCCCTGCGCGACAAACTGGCCGGGTTTTATGCCAGTCGTACGCTCACGCAGCGCAATATTACCCTGGAACAACAATGCGAGGCTATTTATGGCCTGATAAGCTCTAAGTTTAGCAATACAACCGGGCATGTAATTCCAGTTGACGGCGGACTTAAAGACGCATTTCTGCGATAACACTTAATCAACGATCTCCCGGCTATGCGAATACTGCTTATTATCATATCAATTATTGGATTGATGCTGACCATCATTCCATCTATACTGGTATTCACCCAGAATATGACACTGGAAACCCATAAACAGTTAATGGCAACCGGGATGATCCTCTGGTTTGGAACCGCCGTGTTTTGGATTGAAGGCCAGGATTAACAGCACTATCCAAGACCTGTCAGGTTTTAGAAACCTGACAGGTCTATTCCTAAAAAAGGCAATTCGTTCGTAGATTTATTATCTGCGAAATCAGCATTTTAACTCTGTTTCTACATTGGCGGGACGAGAAATCCATGCTGACTTAATTGCACAAAAAGATTTAGTACACCCTTATGAATATCACATCTTCACACATTGAAGAGCACAACAAAACAGTTAAAGATGATCACCAGGAAAGCCTGGACGCCTTGGCTCATCAGCTTAATAAACGAAATATCGACATAAATGAACTGGTGGAGCAGGCCGGAGCCTTTCAGGTGGCTATTCCCAGCTGGGCATTAGGTGCCGGCGGTACGCGTTTTGGACGGTTTGCCATGGGCGGCGAGCCCCGCAGCCTGGAAGAGAAAATTGAGGATGTGGGCTTGTTGCATGCCCTGAATCATTCAAGTGGCGCCATTTCACTGCATATTCCCTGGGATATCCCCGAAGATACCGCTGCCGTGAAAGAGCTGGCGGACAAGCATAATTTAGTTTTTGATGCCGTAAACTCGAATACCTTTCAGGACCAGGAAGATCAGGAGCATTCCTACAAATACGGCTCGCTTTCTCACACTAAAGAAGAAGTCCGTGAGCAGGCCATTGAACATAATATTGAAGTGATAAAATACGGGAAGGCACTTGGCTCCAAAGCACTGACGGTGTGGCTGGCCGATGGCTCCAATTTTCCCGGACAACAGAATTTCGGGAAGGCGCTTAGAAACACTGAAGAATCCCTGCACAAAATTTATGACGCACTGCCCGACGACTGGCAGGTGCTGATTGAATACAAACCCTACGAGCCCAATTTCTATTCCATGGTAATTCCCGATTGGGGCACCTCTTTTCTGCTGGCGAATAAGCTGGGTGATCAGGCTAAGACCCTGGTGGATTTAGGGCATCATCTTCCTAATACCAACATTGAGCAAATTGTAGCTATTCTGCTGATGGAGGGTAAACTGGGCGGATTCCATTTTAACGATTCTAAGTACGGGGATGATGATTTGACGGCTGGCTCTCTGAAGCCTTACCAGTTATTCTTGATTTTCAATGAGTTGATTGAAGGCACCGATGGTCCTGAAGAACTCCGCAACCAGATAGCCTGGATGATTGACGCCAGCCATAATGTGAAAGATCCGCTGGAAGATTTACTCCAATCAGTTGAGGCTATTCAACAGGCATATGTAAAAGCATTGTTGATTGACCGGGATAAATTAAAGGACGTGCGGGAAGAAAATGATCCTGCCGGAGCACAGGAAGTGTTGCAGGATGCTTTCCAAACCGATGTGCGTCCACTGCTGACGGAAGCACGAGTACGTCATCAGGCGGCGGCCGACCCCATACAGCTATACCGAGCGCTGGGCGTTCGTAAACAATTGATTGAGGAACGAGGGGCTGATAGCGTGGCTACCGGCCTGTAATCATCCCGAAAAAAGAAGAATAACCATGACCACCCCAAAATCCGTAACCGCCGTTTTCGATATTGGGAAAACCAATAAGAAGTTTTTCCTGTTTGACGAGCAGTACGGCGTAGTGCGGAAAACGCAGGTGAAGCTGAAGCAGACCACCGACGACGATGGCGACCCCTGTGAGGATTTGCCGGCCCTGGAGCGCTGGATCAAAGAAAATATCCGTGAGGTGCAGGAGGATGAATCGGTGGATGTGCAGGCGCTGAATTTTTCGACCTACGGTGCCAGTCTGGTACATTTGGATGAAGAAGGGAAGACCGTAACGCCCTTATATAATTATCTGAAACCCTTTCCCGAAGACTTGTTAAATCAGTTTTATAGCAGCTACAAAGGCCGGGAAGGGCTGTCGCTGGAAACGGCTTCCCCGCCTATGGGAATGCTGAATTCGGGCCTGCAGCTGTATTGGCTGAAATACGGGAAGCCGGAAGTGTTTAAAAAGATTCGGAAGAGCCTGCACTTTCCTCAGTATTTGAGTTATGTGATGACGGGGCTGCAAACTTCAGAGCTAACAAGTATCGGCTGCCATACGGCTATGTGGAATTTTGAGCAGGATGATTATCACGCCTGGATGAAGCAGGAAGATTTATTGGAATTACTGCCCGGTATTGAGCCTGTTACGGCCACTTTTCCTGTCCCATGGAAAGATAAAACCTTGGAAACCGGGGTGGGTATACATGACAGCTCGGCCGCACTGGCTCCCTATTTATTTGCCCTGGATGAACCTTTTATGCTGGTTTCAACGGGTACGTGGAGTATCACCTTCAACCCATTTAATAAACAACCGCTTACCTTTGATGAGCTGCAGCGCGATTGTCTCTGCTACCTGGATGTATATGGCAACCAAGTGAAGGCGGCCCGTTTTTTTCTGGGAAATGAATATAGTGTACAAAAAGAAAGGCTGATGCAACATTTCGATATTCCGGAAGATGCAGAACCGGTTGATTTAGACCCGAAGCTGATGAAAGAAATTATCCAAAAAGATAACCCGGCGCTTAAGCTGAAATTACATACAGCCTATAATTCCGGGCCTTATCCTCAGAATAAACCCGGCGAATGGGATATCACCCAGTTTGATTCGTACCAGGAAGCCTACCATCAGTTAATGCTGGATTTAGCATCCATTCAGGCAGAGTCTATTAAGCTGGCCGGTGGAGACGTTTCAGCCAATAAGCTGGTGATAACCGGAGGGTTCAGTCAAAACGAATTTTTTATTCGTCTGCTGGCTTGTTTTTTCCCGGAAAAAGAGATTTATACTTCGAGTTTACCGAATGCCTCAGCCCTTGGCGCGGCTATGGTGGTAAATGATGACAGCAGGCTGAAGCATGACAAAGAAGCTGCCAATCGTTTACTTGGATTGAAGAAGCACGAAGCTTGTAAAGCTACAGAAGCCGGCGGTTACCGCTGGAAAGAATCGGTGTTGAGTTGATGATGGCAGGCCGTTGGGTTGATTGGAAGTGATTTGCCTTCGGCACCAACACCTCTCACAAACAATGTGGGAACAGCCACATTGTTTGATCTCTCCTCAAGGAGAGACTTTCTGTGCTTGAATTATGACTGTGATAATTACAAAAAAACATGGAGATAGAAATCCGCTTCGAAAAGTCCTCCCTTGAGGGAGGTGCCGGGTTTTGATTTATCAAAACACGCGGAGGGTGTTCGTGCCAAGGGCTAAAAATGTTGAACACAAATAGAAGCCGTGAAGATGTATCTTTGGCATATTGCCAGCCCAACCTCCGAATGGACATTACGCCTTTGGTTGTAATGGTGCGGAGGTTTCTAAGCCAGGGCACGCATGTTTCCACGGACCAAAGTCCGTGGCTACACTCGGTCGTCCCAGTGGGACTATTGATAGTAACTCTGTAGTCCTACTTACGTCTCCTTTGTTGGCTCCCTTGGATGTTAGGGAAGAAACAAGAAAGAGTTTTAGCAACAATGGCTTTTTGATTTCCCATAGCATCCAGACCTTGCCTTCAATAACAGGCACCTATAAAACAGTCTCTTAAATTCATTATAAAATCTACCATGCGCATTTCGCTGTTCATCACTTGCTTTAACGATACGCTGTTCCCTGAAACGGGCAAAGCCATGGTTCGTTTGCTGGAGCGGTTAGGACATACCGTTGATTTCCCTTTCGAACAAACCTGCTGCGGACAGATGCATTACAATACCGGATACCAGGAAGAGGCCATTCCGCTGGTACGCAAGTTTATCGATGTTTTTGGAGATGCGGAGTATATCGTGGCGCCGTCTGCTTCTTGTGTGGCTATGATTCACGAGTTTTACCCCAAAGTGGCCGAACGTTCCGGTGATGCACAACTGGCAAAAGAAGTAGAAGAAATCATCCCAAAAGTATATGAGCTGTCGCAGTTTTTGGTGGATGAGCTGGGTATTGAAGATGTGGGAGCCTATTATCCCCACAAAGTAACTTTTCACCCCACCTGCCATTCTATTCGGATGCTGCATGTAGGGGATGCACCGCTGAAATTATTGAGAAAAGTGAAGGGACTGGAACTGGAAGAATTGCCCGGCGCATTAGAATGCTGCGGCTTTGGAGGAACTTTTGCCGTGAAAAATGCCGATACCTCCATGGCTATGCTCAGCGATAAAATGAAGAATATCGAAAGTACGGGAGCCAAAGCCTGTACGTCTATTGATAATTCGTGTCTGATGCACATCGGAGGAGGGTTATCACGCAAAGGAAGTGATACCAAGGCGGTTCACCTGGCGGAAATTTTGGCTTCAACGGAGGAGAACCAATGAGCAGGCAAACACCCACTTTTCAGGAAACGGCCGATGCCTATCTAAACAACACGCAACTGCGGGAAAACCTGGGCCACGCGACCCATACCATCCGGGATAAACGTGCTGATATTGTGGGAGAGATGCCCGATTGGGAGCATCTCCGGGAAGCCGGCAACAAGCTGAAAAAGCGCGTAATGCGTCATCTGGATTCATACCTGTTACAGCTTGAGGCATCCGTACAGGAAGCGGGTGGACACGTACACTGGGCACGGGATGCGGAAGAAGCCAATGATATTATTACCGGACTGGTAAAACAGCAGCAGGTGGATGAAGTGGTGAAGGTAAAATCCATTACCACCGATGAAATCAAACTGAATGAAGCCCTGAAAAAAGAAGGCATACAGGCGCTGGAAACGGATTTGGCGGAGCTGATTGTACAGCTGGCTGAGGATGAGCCTTCGCATATACTGGTGCCGGCCATCCACAAAAACCGGAAAGAGATCCGGGATTTATTTCGGGAGAAATTAAATAACAAGGAATTGACTGATCGCCCCGAGGATTTGGCAGAGGCGGCCCGTTTATATCTCAGGAAGAAGTTTTTGAGTGCAAAGGTGGGCATCAGCGGCGCGAATTTTGGCGTGGCGGATACCGGAACCATTGCCGTGGTGGAATCGGAGGGCAACGGCCGGATGTGTACCACGCTACCTGAAACATTGATTACGGTGATGGGCATCGAAAAACTCATCCCTACCTGGCAGGATTTTGAAGTATTCATGCAGCTGCTGCCTCGTTCATCTACTGCCGAGCGTATGAATCCGTACAACTCCTTTTGGACGGGCGTTACGCCGGGCGATGGTCCCCAGGAGTTTCACTTGGTGCTGTTGGATAATGGCCGAACCAACGTATTGGCCGATGAAGTGGGAAGGCAGACGTTGAATTGCATCCGCTGCAGTGCGTGCCTGAATGTATGTCCCGTGTACGAACGTACCGGCGGACATGCCTATCACTCCGTATATCCCGGGCCCATAGGCGCCATTTTAACGCCGCAACTCAAAGGCATTGAAGATGACGGAGCAGCTTCGCTTCCGTATGCTTCGAGTTTATGTGGAGCATGCTATGAAGTCTGTCCGGTTAAGATTGATATCCCCAAAGTGCTGGTGCACCTGCGGGGCAAAATTGTGGACGAGAAGAAACGTAATGGTTCGTTAAAAGCTAAACTGGACCCGGAGCATGTGGGATTGAAATTGATGGCCCAGGCATTTAAGAATTCAAAAAGGTATGAACGGGCGCAGAAGCTGGCTCAAACAGGGCAAAATATTTTTGTCAAAGATGGAAAGATCTCCAGTTTGCCGGGCTATCTGTCTGGCTGGAGCGCCATGCGGGATCTGAAGCCCATCCCCAAAGAAACATTCCGTGAATGGTGGAGGAACCGCAATGAGTAAAGCCAAAGATGAAATACTGCACCGCATACAATCAGCCCTGAAAGAGGTGCCTGCGGATGAAAAACGGGAAGATGTTGCAGTGAACCGTGAGTACATCCAAAAAGGAAATCTGAGTGGTGAAGAGCTGGTAACACTTTTTGTAGAACGCTCCGGCGAATACCAGGCAACTGTGAAACGGATCAAGAAAGAAGAGCTAAAAGATGAAATTAGCAAAGCCTGTGATCGCCATAAGGCTATAAAAATGGTAATTCCTGCCGGTTTTAAAACCGATTGGTTACCGGATCTGCTGGAGCCACAGTTTGATGATTCCGGTGCACCTCTATCTCACGACGAACTAGATCAACTGGACGGAGTAATCTCTACCTGTGCGCTGGCTGTGGCCCAAACCGGAACCATTATTCTGGATGCCGGGGCGGGACAAGGCAGACGCGTACTTTCCCTGCTGCCCGATTATCATTTATGCATTGTTCGGGAAGATCAGATAGTGGAAACCGTTCCTGAAGGCTTTGCCGGGGTATCGGATCAAGTAAAAAAAGAAGGTCGGCCGATTACGTTTATTTCCGGTCCGTCTGCTACTTCTGATATCGAGCTCAACCGTGTGGAGGGTGTGCACGGCCCGCGCAAGTTGGATATTTTAGTGGTAGGTGGGTGAACATGGAACACCGAATAACAAACATTGAATAAGGAATGTTGAAGCAATCCTGTCAATCCTTTTAATCTTGGTTCAAACTGTTGTAGTAAGTAAAAGGGAGAGATAATAAGGCTCATCGTTTGAATCCACCATCGCACATCCCCCTGTAAATTTCTAAAGAAATTTCCGGTCCCTCTTCAAAGAGGGAATTATCTATTTACCAGCCTAATATTCAGTTATTTATATCTGAGTTATTCTTTATTCCATGCGTATTAACTGATAATTCTCCCTTTGAAGGGAGACCGGTTCAGACCTTCAGGTCTGAAGCAGGGGGATGTGAGATGCTCGAAATGGGAAAAGATGCTTGAATCGAAGAGCATTAAGTATTTTCAACTTCGCTAACCACATTCGCATTTTTCAATGGGCAGGATTACATTGCAATTCGGAAAGGAATTGAAATCAGTTAGTTGGAGAAAATGAACTTTATGACTTATCAGTATACCTGCCTGATACTTTTAACTTTTCTTGTCGGATGTTCAAATCATGCAGATCCTGATAAAGAGATCCCGATCAGCCTGGATAAGTTTGCTGACGGGATCCATCACTATGAACTGTTTGCCGAAGAGTTAGATTATCCGCGGCTGGATACCAGCAATTACCGGGGCATTGCCGACAACCTGGTGACTTTTCAAAATGAAGACGGCGGCTGGCCCAAGAACATCGATTGGCTGGCGGATGTGGATATGGATTCTCTGAAGAACACCCTAAGCCCGCGTGATGTCCAAAGCACCTTCGACAACGACAACACCCATCCTCAAATAGATTTTCTGGCGAGGATGTACTCTCGTACTGGAAATGAGAAATACAGGGAAAGTGCAGAAGAAGGACTCCGATATATCCTGGAAACCCAAAACCCAAGCGGAGGCTGGCGTGGCTGGGATGTGGATGCCATCACTTTTAATGATAATGTGATGACCGGCATCATGGAAGTGCTGCTGGATGTGAAAACAGGAAAATCCTATTACGAATGGGTGGAACCGGAATTAAGGCGGGAGCTAAATCAGGCTTTTGATGAAGCTTTAGATGTGACGCTACGTTGTCAGATTGAAGTGAATGGCGTAAAAAAAGCATGGGGACAGCAGCACGATCATCAAACGCTGGAGCCGGTGCAGGGGCGTACCTATGAATTTCCGGCGGTGGTTTCGAGGGAATCGGTAGGCGTTGTGGAATTCCTGATGCAGATTAATAACCCCGATGAACGGATCGTTGAAGCCGTTGATGCCGCAGTAAGCTGGATGAGAAGGTCCGGTCTGGAAAATATCCGCATCGATACCATTCATATTTCCCCGGATACCTATCCCGGTCAAAATCTGGATGTGGACCGAAAGGTAACCATAGATTCTTCGGCATCTACCATTTGGGCTCGTTATTATGAAGTGGAGGGCAATACTCCTTTTTTCGCCACCCGGTCTGGTGAAAAAGTATATTCCCTGGCCGAAGTCAATCCGGAACGCCGGGGCGGTTACGCCTGGTACGGCTACTGGCCGGCGGAGCTGATTGAAGAAAAGTATCCGGCCTGGAAAAAGAGGGAGGGACTGAAATAGCTATTTTTGTTCATGCGGTTCTTGAATAAGGTTTAGTAAGAGGAAAATATAGTGATTCTATAATCAGAGTGACTGCCCTCCCTGAAAATTCAACAGGTTGAATTTTCTGTCCCTCCATGAGGGACACAGATTCCTAAATCTTATCACCAGTCAGATTATAAGTCAGAGTTTTTTTGATAAAATTATGATCCCGAATTTCCCTGTCAAATCACCCGGTTGTTCTCTTATTACCTTATTCCCTCCTTAATTACTTCTTCGCCTGCTCTTCCTTCTCTTTCAGCACGTAATTCACATATAGAAACTCAAGGGCTGCAGCCTCATAGCCTTCCCAGTTTGTGATGAGTTCCTGGAATCTTTCTTCGGAAGTATTGTGGGGATCTTCACCGTAGCTCCAGATAATCCAGCGGCGCAAACCTTTTTCTTCGCCTTTCTTTTTTACGGAGGGAAAAACGGCATCGGTTCGGGCACGCATCATCATTAAATCCTGTCCGGAAGTGGGGCCAATGCCTTTTATTTTGGTGATGGTGTTGTAGAAGGTTTCGGGATCACATTTCATAAGAAAATCCATGTCCACATTACCGGCTACAATGTCGTTGGCAAGACCGACCAGATATTGCCCTTTTCGCAAAGTAGGACCCATTTTGCGGATGTTGGCCGGGTCGGCTTTCATCAACTGATGCGGCCGCGGCCAGGCAGGCAGGTTTTGCTTGCCGTGCATAAGGGCACTGCCATAGTTTTCCCGGATTTTGAACATCATCTTTTTAGCCGTTGGCTTGTGGTTCATCTGCATCTGTACAATACGGTACAAGATGTCTTCAAACAGATTAGCGCGGGTCATGCGCTTCAGTCCATAGAGTTCACTCAATTTATTTCCCAACACAGGATCATCAGAAGCCTTTTCATACAGGGGACGCAAATCCATATCGGTACCAAGAATTTTGGCCAGATTTTGGTTCGCTACCTCAATCTCTTCTTTATCAAGCGATTCCGGTGTTTCTATGTGGAATTCAGGGTTTTCCGGATCACCATTAAAAAACACAGTTACGATAATATCACGATCGCCAACGGGCAAAGGACGGGTAAATCCTTCCTCAAATATTTTTTCCGGTTCATGTTCGTGATCGAAATAGGATTCCACATCCAGGCAAAGAAACCAGTCGTGCGGAGGAATAGATTTTAAGGTCCAGGAGCTCATAGTGGTGATTAGGTAATAAGTTAGTTAGTGAAAAAGTAAATAAGGATTCTGGGTTAATGAGTCCAGTTATCCAGTGATTTATAAAGGGGTATATATCACATTCGTTCCAACGCAGAGCGTTGGAACGAGTTGCGTTTTTCCTTATCTACTTATTCACTTATCTACTAAATCCAAGCCTCTCAGTTAGCCAATTCCACTTCTTTAGATGAGGCATAACCAAAGGGATTCCAGCTGATAGCCTTGGCTTTTTCCAATAAATTGGCTGTGGTTACATACACCACAGGGATAAACACCAATGTTACCAGGGTAGAAGCGGTCAGTCCACCAATAACTACACGGGCCAGGGAAGCCTGAATTTCTGCACCGGCGCCGATTCCAAAGGAGAGAGGTAACAGTCCAAGTACAGTGGTTAAGGTAGTGATGAGTATGGGGCGCAAACGTAATCTTCCCGCTTCAACCACCGCTTCAAAAACCGGCATGTTTTTCTCGCGGCGCATCAGGTTGATATAATCCACCAACACAATGGCATTGTTTACCACAATTCCGATCAGCATAATCATTCCCATCAGACTTTGAATATTCAAGGTAGTGCCGGTAAGCAAGAGGGCGGGTATCACGCCTATAATAGCTAAAGGCACAGAAAACATTACCACCAGGGGATCAGAGAAACGCTCAAACTGTCCGGCCATCACCATGTAAATCAAAATAAAGGCCATCACGATAGCCATGCTGAAGTCAGAGGCTGCTTTTTGCTGCTCCTCGTATTCTCCGCCGTAGACAATCGAATATCCTTCGGGGAGCGGGAAGTCAATTAATTCTTCCTGAATAGCTTCTACGGCTTCTCCAAGAGCCATATCACCAGAAAGGTTTGCGGTGATGTTGGTCACGCGCTGTCCATTTATTCGGTTGATATCTTCCGGTCCGCGAGCGCGTTCTTTGCTGATGACAGCCGAGACGGGAAGTACTTCTCCAGCCGGGGTACGGATTGAAATATTGTCTAGATCCAACGTACCTAAACGGTCTTCAGGACGCAGGCGAACGGTAATAGGATATTCATCGCCGCCAATACGGTAAGAGCCCGCACGACTACCACCAATATTGGTTTGGATTATTTGGGCAACCTGGTTGATAGACATTCCCAGGTCGGCAATTTTCTCGCGATCAAAAATAATGCGCTCCTCCGGGCTTCCTTCACTTCGTCCGACACGTACTTCCATGATGCCCGGGATTTCTTCTACCCGTAATTTGATCTGTTGGGCCAGTTCGTACGCCTTTTCAATATCATAGCCGCGTAATTCAAACTGCACGTCCTCTGCGCCACCACCGCCAAATACACGGCGCAATATCCATAATCCAGAGCCGGCATTAACTCGGATGTCGGCACCGGGGATTTTACCGGAGAGGTTTTCCCGGATTTGATCCGCTAGTTCCGAAGTGCTTTGAGAACGTTTAGACTGAGGAACCATAGCAAGTTCCACTTCAGCACGTCCATCGCGAACCTCGGTAGTAAAAAATTCTACATCTTCCATGGGAACCGTAGCCCGAACGATATTCTCAAGTTCTTTCAGGTACAGGTTTTGAACGGCAATGTTGGTTCCATCGGCCATCTCCAGGTCGATGTCGATTTCGTCGGCATCGGTTTGAGGTGCTAACTCAACAGGAATAATGGGTAAGAGCAGAAAGCTGGCAACAACCAGCACACCTGTAATCCCAAATACCCATGACTTACGGTTCAAGATTTTCTCCAGCATAGCGGAATACTTGAATTCCATCTTCTGGAAAAACTTCTGGAACTTTCCCTTTTTAGAATTTCCGCCTTTTTTAACTGTCAGGAATTTGCTGGAAAGCATTGGGACCAGGGTCAGTGCTACTAGCAGAGAACAGACCAGGGAGAATACAACAACCAGCGCCAGTTCCTGAAACATCAATCCTGAAATAGTTTGCATAAACATCACCGGTAAAAAGATTACACAGGTGGTAAGGGTGGAGGCCACAATAGCACCGGCCACTTGTTTAGTCCCGATCAACGCACTTGCTTCCAGTTCTTCTTCCTCTTCTTCCCGAAGCCGTATAATGTTCTCTAACACCACAATGGCGTTATCTACAATCAATCCAACCCCGAGGGCCAACCCTCCAAAACTCATTTGGTTTAAGGTAAGATCATTGAAATACAGCAGGGCAAAAGTGGCAATGATGGATATGGGTATCGCAACAGCAATAATAAAAGTAGAGGACCCATTCCTGAAAAACACATATAAAACCACTACAGCTAATAGAGCTCCCCAAATGGCTGAGCTTTGCACATTATCGATAGAGCTTTGAATAAACTGGCTTTGGTCGATGGTTACAAAAAGC
This sequence comes from Gracilimonas mengyeensis, assembly GCF_900182705.1. Lineage (GTDB taxonomy): Bacteria > Bacteroidota > Rhodothermia > Balneolales > Balneolaceae > Gracilimonas > Gracilimonas mengyeensis. Next base: position 186,826 of record NZ_FXTP01000004.1, read on the forward strand.
TCAAGGTCATTGCGTTCACTGTTAATCTGCTCTACCTGTTGCCGGATATCTTCAGCTACCGCTACGGTATTGGCTCCGGTCTGCTTGCGAATGCCAAAGCGTACCATAGGTTTCTCATCAATATATACCACGCGGTCCAGATCTTGGTAGCCAAAAGAAACTTCAGCGACATCTTTAACACGGATGGGTTTATTATCGATGGTTGTGATGACCGTATTGGCAATTTGATCTATCGATTCATACTCACCAAGCGTTCGTACATACAATTGCTGCAGGCCGGAGTTTACATTCCCTCCCGGCAGATTGGCATTTTCTCGAGCAATAGCTTGTTGCACTTCCGCCGTAGTAAGGCCACTAGCAATGAGACGGTCTCGCTTAATATCTACCTTAACTTCACGCTCAATACCGCCCCAGATGTCGATAGAGCCCACACCATTAATTTGCTCAAAGCGTTTGGTTACTTCCCGGTCCAATAGATCGGTCAGATCGGCCAGGTTCATATCCGAATTGGCACCCACGATTACAATGGGGAAGTTATTAGGGTCAAACTTCCAGATTCGCGGGGGCTCGGCTTCCGGGGGAATGTCATCACGAACACGGTCAAGGGCAGCACGTACATCATTGGCGGCTACATCTACATCCACACTTTGGGCAAATTCCAGGGTAACCCGGCTGCCGCCTTCTTCCGATCTGGAACGAACGCGTTCTACGCCCGGTACGCCGGCAAGTGCATTTTCAACGGGCTCTGTAATGATTTGCTCCATTTCCTCGGGGCCCACATTGGCATAATCCGTAGCTACGGTAAGCTGGGGATATTCAATAGGAGGAAGTAAATCAACCGGGAGAAACCGAAAACCAATAACTCCCAGGGTTATGATGATCAGGAAGACCATCGAAGTCGCAATAGGGCGCTTAATCGACGTTTCAGTGATAGGCATAGTCTTCGCTCTTAAAGGTTGATGTTATTGGATTGATCTTTCTCCTGCATGATCTGTCGCAGCAAGTCTTCACGCTGAAGCTGTTGTAGCCTTACAATACGTTCCCAGCTCATAGCACGCACGCGTGCCTCGCCACGTCCCTCACTTAGTAAATCCTGTCCAACCGTTACTACCCATTGTCCGCTTTCCAGACCTCTGACGCCTACTTCCATACGTCCCTCAGCTACCACATTAATGGGTTTAAACTGAACCGGAGTTGGTTCTGTGAGGGTTGAGGAGGACCCGGTATTGCTGGAGTCGCCGGGATCGTTGGCAGGCTGAATTTCGCTGCCCAGAGATGAGGCTACATAAATGCCTTCCTGACCAGAGGTAGGATCGGTATAAATAGCACTGGTTGGGATAAGCGTTGCCTGCTCACTTTCTCCAAAATAGATATCCACAGGAACGAACATTCCGGGCCGTAGTAGTCCGCTGTTGTTACTTACATCAATTTCTGCTTCGGTGCTGCGGGTTTGTTGGTTCAGGAAAGGAGAGATTCGTGAGAGTTCAGCTTGAATGGTTTGTTGTTCGCCGGAGGCATCTTCAACCAAAATCTCTGCACGCTGACCTACCTGAATACGATTGAGCATGGTTTCCGTAAGTACAATTTCTACTCTAAGTCTGTCAAGATCACCAATAAGAAACAGTTGGGTATTTGGGGATGCCTGCATGCCAATCTCAGCATTGCGTTGTCCTACAGTACCGGATATCGGGGCACGAACCACCGTTCGATCCAGTTGTTCTTGTCGCTCTTCTACTAGTGCCTGGGCTTGCTCTACACGCGCTTCGGCCAGCTCTACATCGGCTTCGGCCGTTTCCAGTTCTGCTTCAATCTGTTCCAGTTCCAAGTCACTGCTCAATTCCCGATCGGAAAGCTGCTTGATGCGGCGGTATTGGGATTCAACTTCCCCAAGTTGTGCCTTGGCCTGACGTAGTTCGGCTTGATTGATTCGAAGTCCGGCTTCCGCTTGCTGCAACTGCTTTCGAAGCTGGGTGGTTTCCAGCTGAACCAATCTTTCTCCTTTTTCAACATATTGTCCGTTTTCCACATAAACGGCTTCTATGGTACCGGTAATTTCAGGATACAGCGGCACCTGATTCTCGGAGCGTACGTTGCCACTGAAGCGTTCCACCAGGGGAAGCGAGCCATAACGGGCCTGTACGGCTTCCACCGAGGGTATTACCGATGATTCCGGATTGCGATTGTTTTGAGAAGTTTCCTGTTCACTACTACATGAAATCAACAAGAAGAGTGAGATCGTTAACAGGCTGGTTTTAAAGAGCGTATTTGATGTATTCATTGCTGCATATTTAGTTAGACAGAAAATAACCCTTATTTGGGAGAAAGCGCTCCCGTCCAATTGTTAAATGCTATTAAAGGGATTGGAGATAGGGACTTACCGGACTTCTCAAGGGATTTCAGAGATTTCAGTTACATTTTTTAACTGTGAAAATGATGCTTAACTAAATCAATTCGGCAAGAATATTCGGCTTACCAGATATATCATGCACACAATGCATAAAATCTCTTCTTATTAGTACAAAATTAGAGATGCTATCGTTTTAGAGATATGAAATAAAATTATCTGAGTGAACAAATACGGATTAAAGCAAAAAAGGAAGCAACAGAATTATACTTCCTGATACTTCCCTTTAAATAAGATGAAACGACTATAGTACTAGATTATATATCGTGTTAGTTGCAAGTTTCACCAGCAGCCGTTCCCCATCTAAGGCTGTTTGGGTCTGTACTTATGTAGACTTCTTCTTGTGCGTTTTCTGAAGAACCCGGCAACTCATTTCCACAGGTTGGAGAGGCTGAACCATTGGACCAAGTATTTCCAATAGCAGGTATCTCTCCTGCAACATCATCGCTGCCTCGGCCAACAAGTACATCAAAGCCGTCAATATCCTGGAAGGTGTTTTGTCCCGGTGTATTCTCTTTACCCAGATCAACTATAAAGTCATCGTCGTTGGGGCTTACGGGACCATCTATAGTTATAGCATTTCCATTACTGTTTCGGATGGTAGTTCCCCGTAGAATCAGGGTGCCGTCAAGTTGATCAATTCCGCTGCGGGCTAAGTCAGCACCATCGGCGGTACTTTGTGTGTGAACTCCTTCAATCACACTGTCATTAATTTGAAATACAGAGGCATACATTTCAATGGCTGACCACAGTGTGTATTGTAGGGTTGAGTTTTGGATATCAACATTGGCGCCCGGGTGATCGGCGTCCATATCAATGGCAAACTTAAAGCGGTTGCCCGATTCCGTTCCGTCGCTGCTGGTGATAGTGGTATTGTCAAGCAGTACCGTTCCGGGGCCTCCAATATTTATAGCAGCATTGTTTTGGGAAGATTCCGCACCGGGTTTAATCGTGGAATTGATCAGATATAAATTTCCATTGCTGGCCGCTTCCAGGGCAAAAGCATCATCATTCCCAATGCCCATAATGTCGGTGTTTTCCATATCCACGCGTACATTAGAGGTGTTGAACCGGTGCGTGTAGGCCCGGCCGATTCCTTTTGCATCCAGGGTGCTTCTGCTTCCGTTTATACCGTTAACTTCCACATTGATATTTGAACCGGTGGACATAATGTAGCCGTTGTTATTATTAGTACGCAGTGTGACGTTTTCAAGCGTAACATAAGAGCTTTCTGGTGAACTGCCGCTTTTAACAAACACAGCATCCGGATCGCCGTTAAAAGTGCCCCCGGTATATCCGTTTTCAATGTGCAGGTGACGTATCGTTACCCCTTCTCCGAGATAGACAGCCGGGTCACGGTCCACATCTGGGCTAAGGATATGCACGTCTTCCCGGGCAGCTGTTTCTTCTCCAATCACCAGTAGTTCACCACTGAAGTCCAGCGGGAAGTTTTCCCCATTCGCCTCATCATACAATCCCTGGTCTACAAAGATGGTATCGATATCCAAAAAATCGTTATCCGGATTTTCTTCATAGAGTGATAGTGCACTGGAGATGGTCTTTAGTGAACTTTCTTCAAGAAAGCCGTAGATGTCGCCTTCGGTGCCATCGTTGGCATCAACAAAAATACGCTTGGCAATAGCGGAATAGGTGACCGTGTCGGTTTCACTTTCATCGCCGGAGCTGACTTCAAGTTCCAGTGAGTATTCCCCGGGTAAATCAGGAGTGAACTCCGGATTTTCTGTTTCTGCATTAGCAAGAGAAGCCGTGCTATTTTCCGGTGTGTTGATGAAACTCCAGGAATAACTGAGGGTACCGTCTCCATCCGAATCAGAACCATCAGCGGTAACGAGAAAACCAACTATTTCATCGGTGTCCTCACCAGCGTCGGCAGTTAAAGTAGTGGCAGGAGGGTTGTCTCCGTCATCATCACCGTCTGGATCGTTGGGGCCGGTGCCATTCTCGCTACATCCCCAAATGAGCATTACAGGTATTAGCAGGTAGAATAATTTGATCTTTGACCTCATCTTTCTTTCCATTTTCTTGATAAAAATTATGAATCTCTTTCACTTGGTAATACGAAAGTGAGATGGGAATCAGGTCAGAGTCACGGTAATGGTAGTTTAGCCAGAATGTTAGAAACCAAAGGAATGAGAAAAGCTATGCTATCTATTGGTATATAAAGTATTAGCAGACAATCTTTTAAGAGGAATTGAAAATTTGAAAAGCAATTATGCTGAAAAATCACTCGAGAGTTGGTTGGACCTCACCACCAATGCTATGGTTGCCCAAGCTTCGCCCTACATTTTTCTCTTTTTTAACCAATGTGCGAAGCTTGTTTTTATCTGGCCTGGAACCTCGGGTTGCGCCTGTTCAGGCTTACTCGGGGCTATTAATATCTAACCCCATTCGGGGTTCTTAAGGTCGGATGCGTTCATCACCATATTGTGCTTAACCAATTCCCAAGATGCTTTTCTGGCTATTTACGTAATGTGTAGACGCTGAGTAATGACTACTTAACTTCAAAAGAAGGATTCTGCGCTTGCCCTAAACGCTCCTGATTCAATTTTTCCTCAAACAGCCGTTCCACATCTTTGAGGGTATCTACATCATCGGGGGACAAATCCCAGCGTATGGCTTTAAACCGGGGAAATCGCAGCGTGTAATTGGCTTTGGTTCGTTTATTCACCTGGATGTCATCGAACTCCAGCTCAATCACAATGTCTGGATATAAGCCCAAAGTAGGCCCATATTTTTCAGCTGTGATTTCTTTAATGCGGGCATTCAGCTTCTTGAGCTCATCATCCGTATACCCGCCGTATGCTTTTCCAATGGGGATGAATTCCTCCTCATATCTTTCATCTTCCCGGACCGAGACCCCCAGGGTGAAATCAGAGTAAGTACCGCCTCGTTTACCACTGCCGGCGTGGGCATACATCATAATGGTATCCAGGCTACCCCCCGGTTGTTTTACTTTTAACCATGATTTTTTGCGCTGACCATATTCATAAGCTGAGTGCTTATGCTTCAGCATCAACCCCTCATTTCCATGTTCCAGCGCCTGTTTGAAGAGCACATCCACATCTTCTTCTGCGGTGATGGCTTTCTGGATGGTAACCGGCAACTGATATTCCCCGGATAATTCGTTCAGTAGTTTTCGGCGTTCGGTGAGCGGCTTGGCAAACAAAGTTTCTTCATTATGATAGAGCACGTCAAAAGAAATAAGGGCCACGGGATACTCTTTCTGTATCTTTTTAGATGGCTTTTTAACGCCCATCCGCTGCTGCAAAAGTTGAAAAGGCTGAATGGTGTCCTCTTTATACACACATATTTCGCCATCCAGAACGGTACCCGGCAACTCTTTGGCTGCAAATTCTTTGATGATTTCTGGGAAGGAACCGGAGATATCGTTTAAATCACGGGAAAAGATTTTAACCTCATCACCTTTGGCGTGGAGCTGACAACGCATGCCGTCAAATTTTTCTTCCGCAACATAGGCTTCAAAATCTTCAACCGAACGACTTTCCACCGGTGATGCCAGCATAAAAGCGACCGGCTGAAAAAGCTGGAAATCGGCCTCGTGCAGCTGATTGTTTTTCGCCATGACCGCCGTTTTACCAATGCTGCCGGTCAACATGTGCACATGGCGAATATCCTTTACGGGATGATCAAAAGCTTTAGCCAGTGCCGAGGTTATACTTTTGCTTTCAAAGCCAATGCGAAGAGAGCCCCGTCCCATTATGCGGATGAAATACTTTACTTCCAGTGGTGTCATCTGCTCCCAGCTTTCCTGCAGGATCTGTTGCTTGTCGTTTCGGGAAGAAACCTCATACAGCCGGTCATAAATATTTTTGACTTCCTCCAGGCTTAGTCCGCGTCCCGACCACTTATCTTTTGCCTCCTGTATATTAGTGAAGAGCTTTTCGATGGTTTCGGAGGCACTTCCGGTGGCCGTTTTGCATGGTTTAAAAACCAGGTCGTAATCAATCTCACAGAAGTCAGCAGCCAGGGTAGAGGTCGTACGGCTGCCTACGGAAGCCCGTTTCCCGGAAACATCAGAAAAAGCGCCCTCACCTAAAAAACAGGCGGCTAAGTCCAGATCACGGTCGTTTTCCAAGGTAGAAAAGTATTGGGAACAGCGGGCAATTTTGGCATTGCTGCCCCGGGTTTCGGCAATAGCTTGGGCCGTTTCCGCCAGTTTTCTAAAAGTGTTTGGTTTCGAAAGGGTATGGGACAATGGCATCAGCTGGCCTCCGCGTAGGCTTCCAATGAAATGGCATCAATATTCCGTTGCGTTAGATAATGCTGCACTACATTTGGGTTTGGCGTGTGGGTGATGAGTACTTTCCTCGGCTGCAAGTTTTCACAAAGACGAATGAGTTCGAAAAAATCAAGGTGGTCGGAAAGGGGAATCAGTTTATCCACGGTAAGCTGACTGCGTCGTGCCTCCATAGCGGCCCATCCCGAACAATAGGCGATTTTCTTCTTGCGCACATTGGAGGCAAAACCATTGGACAGGGCGGAAGAGGGACAAATCAGAATCTTTCCCTCACAGCTTTCACGATCATAGGTCTCGTAATCTCCCAAACTCATCCCGGAATCTTCATACACCTGGCACAGTTTATAGCCGGCACCGTGTATTTGTTTGGGGTGATCATAGTCCTTCATTAAATACAGCAGCTCTTGTGCTTTCCCCAAATTGTAGGCGAGGAAAACCGGTGTCGCATCGGCTTCGAGGGCTTCCTTTACAAAACCGGTTACTTGATCCTGCAGCTGATTGTGAGGCGCCCACTTGTACACCGGCAGACTGAAGGTAGCTTCCGTAATGAAATAATCGACCGGCTTTACCGGCAGCTCAAATCCCTCGGTGGCGGGAGAGGGCGGGGTACGGTAATCGCCAGTGTACAGCAGGTTGCCCTCCTCACTTTCCACGAAGACCATAGCCGAGCCCAGGATATGTCCTGCCGGATATAGCGTCACCGTGGCATCTGTGGTTTGTATAGGGATGCCGAAATCCAGCGATTCAACCGGATAGCTTTTTCCACGCAGCCGCATGAACTTTTTGGTGGGTTCGGTGGCATACACTTTTCCTGAAACCTTCCAGGGAATATGATCGGCATGCCCGTGCGATACAAAATTGAAGTGTGCATCAGGACCGGAGTAATCCAGGCCAATGCCCAAATCGGGTAGCAAAATTCCGTGATTTCCGGTTTTGGTGATTTTTAGCATTTATCTATGGTAAAGTCATCCCTGGCAGGCAGGAATCTACATTTTATTGAAAGTTCATTAACTAAACTAAGAAGAGAGGGTGACAGTTCGTGTCATCTATATTTAAGAATTATGTGGGTCAACTTGGGAGCTTAAACTGTTATTAAGTATGATGTAATTGATGTTCTGTGATGTTAATTTCACAAATCACACTGCATCAAAAAAATCACAGTTATATAGCAATTTTAATAAAAGCAGATCAGGCTTTGCCACCAACACCTCTCACGCCCAATGCGGGAACAGCCGCATTAGGCGATCTCTCCTCAAGGAGAGACTTCTGGAGTTTGGATAATAGGTTGGAAGTTGAATTTAGGATTTAGTTATTGAATTCCACTTCGGAGAAGTCCTCCCTTGAGGGAGGTGCCGGGTTTTGATTTATCAAAACACGCGGAGGGTGTGAGTGCCATGGAAAATCTTGTTTGTGCAACCTGAATACCCATCATCCAAAAAAATCAAAACGCAGAGGTTGGATAAGACTGCAAAAAAAGCGTATCTTTGGCTTCTCTGTTGCTCGGCAAAGTGCCAGGGCGACTGTTTTCATCTCTGAAAACAACCAAAGAAACACATACCGAAATGAGTAAAAACTATTACGAGTTTACCTATATCATAAATCCTGTTCTCGAAGAGGATAAGTTTAAAGAAACCGTTGATAAAGTTAACAAGCTTATCGAAGACAACGGTGGCGAAATTGAAGAAGTTGACGAGTGGGGCCTGCGTCCGTTTGCATACGAAATGGACAGCAAAGGCAACGGCTTTTACGTGAACATGTACTTCACTGCTCCCGGCGAAGCGATTGCTGAGATTGAGCGCCAACTGCGCATCGACGACAACGTTATGCGATACCTCACCTTAAAGTACGACGCAAAAATGCTGCGTCACCGTGAGCTTCAGAAGAAAAATGAAGTACCGGATATCTTTGCTATTGAAGATGAGGAAGATAACGAAGAAGACGACGATTAAATTTAACCTCCCTACTAAAGAACTTATATTATGATTAAGAATCCATCACACCCGAAGAAAAACCAGCGCAAGGTAAAGCAATGCAAGTTTACCCGCGCAGGTCTTGAATATATCGATTACAAAGACACAGAAACCCTGCAGCGTTTCACCAACGACCAAGGCAAGATTCTGCCCCGTCGTGTGACCGGAACCAGTGCCAGACATCAGCGACAGTTGACGATCGCCGTTAAGCGCGCCCGTTTTCTTGGCCTGATGCCATATGTAGCAGATAACCTCCGATAATTAAAAGCTGACAGAACGATGAAAATTATTTTAAGAGAAGACGTAGAAAAATTAGGCAGTGCCGGTGAAGTGGTTGACGTGAAAGACGGCTATGGCCGCAATTACCTTATTCCGCAGGGCAAAGCTGTAATGGCTACCAAAGGTGCGATCCAGGAACTGGAACGCCTGAAGAAGCAGGCCGCCAAACGTGCCGAGCTTACCGTACAGGAAGCCAAAGATCTGGCTCAGCTGTTGGAAGTTACTTCCCTCACTATCTCCGTTACCACGGGCGACGAAGATCGTATCCACGGTACCGTAACCAACGCCGATATCGCCGATGCGCTTGAAGAGCGTGAAATCCTTGTAGACAAGCGCGATATCAGCCTGGATCAGGAAGTGAAAGGATTGGGTGAATATACTGCCACGGTTGACCTTGTTGGCGACCTGAATCCTAAAGTGAAATTCTGGGTAGTTAAGGACGAATGATCCTTTTTTGACCTGCGAATTCTGAATTAATTTCACTTATTTTGAGTTCGGAAATATGATATATTTATACCGGACGTTGAAATCACGAAATGCTACAATCGGTCAATAAGGCCGGTTGATTTAGCCGCCGGAGATTCGATATACTTTCAGCCGAATGCAATCCATGAAATTAATGTCAATGAATTCAGTGAAATATCTTTTAATGGGGATGATCATTTCGATGATGTCCCCATTTTTTTTGCAAGCCCAAATCCCTGATCCGGTTTCGTTTAGCGTATCCAGCTCCCCGGATACCGTACTTGCTGGGGAAACCTTCGAGATTGAAATTGAAGCCTCTATAGAAGGTGACTGGCATCTTTATTCTATCCTAAATGCCGAGGATGCAGGGCCTTTTCCTACCGAGTTTTCTGCCAAATCCAACAATTTTGTACTGACCGGTGAGGTCACTGAGTCTGATGCGGATGTAGAGTATGATCCCAACTTTGAAACAGAACTGGGTTGGCACAGCAGTTTTGCCTCTTTTGCGGTTCCGATAGCCATTAAAACCGACCGTGAAGGCAGACAGAACTTGGATATTGAAGTGTATTACCAGGTTTGTGATGACAAAGTTTGCTTGCCTCCCAAAACCAAATCTATCATTGCAGCTGTAGAAGTGGCCGGTGTTTCAGAGAATCCGGTTGAAGCCGCTATTACTTCTGCCAGCTCAAATAGTGAAGCAGTCAATGATGGAAACAGTGGCTCTACTTCAAGATCAGGTCTGGGCGGGGATGGAATTTTTGGGTTCATCTGGCTTGCCATTTTAGCTGGTTTTGCCGCACTTTTAACACCTTGCGTATTTCCCATGGTGCCGCTTACCGTTTCCTATTTCTCTAAGCAGGACGGAGAAGGTAAAAGCGTGGGTAAAGCCTTTATGTTTGGCATCGCCATTGTAATTACTTTTACACTACTCGGGGTGTTGCTGGCTGCTATTTTTGGGGTTTCCGGGGCTCAAAACTTTGCTTCTAATCCCTGGGTGAATTTGTTTATAGCCTTGGTGTTGATTCTCTTTGCGTTCAGTTTGTTGGGCATGTATGAACTACAATTGCCCCATCAATTAACCAACTGGCTAAATCGTCAGAGTAATCAAAGTTCCGGCATTGCAGGAATTTTGTTTATGGCATTAACCATCAGCGCGGTTTCCTTTTCATGCACGGCCCCATTTGTAGGAGGCGTATTTGCCGCTACCACCGGGGGCGAATGGTTTTATCCTATTATTGGAATGATTGGGTTCTCGGCTGCTTTTGCAAGTCCATTTGTGTTTTTTGCGGCATTTCCCAGCTGGCTGGAGTCGTTACCCAAAAGTGGTGCCTGGATGAATATCGTGAAAGTACTGCTCGGTTTTATCGAACTGGCGGCAGCTTTCAAGTTTCTTTCCAATGCCGATTTAGTCTGGGAATGGGGACTGGTATCACGCCCGTTCACCATTGCTGCCTGGATTGCCATTTTCCTGCTTACCGGACTCTATCTTATCGGAAGCTTTTCGCTTAAGCACGAAACCAAGCCAGACCATATTTCTACCGGTCGCATGTTGTTAGCTATTCCGTTTTTCCTGTTTAGTTTTTATTTGATCCCGGGATTGCTTGGTTCTTCACTGGGAATCTGGGATGCTTTTCTTCCCCCAAAACAAGCCACGGATGTAAGCTTGGTGGCTTCTATCGGTACAGTGGGCGGAACAGCGGCTGCAACCAGTGCGGATGAAGGCTGGTCGGATGATTACGAAGCGTCAAGAGAAGTAGCTGCAGAAGCAGGCAAACCCGTTTTCATTGATTTCACCGGCTATACCTGTACCAACTGCCGGGCCATGGAATCGAACGTATTTCCACTGGCCGAGGTACAATCCCGGTTTGAGCAAATGGAGCTGGTGAAATTATACACCGATGGAGGCACAGATGGCCCAGCCAATCAACGCTTCCAGTTTGAACTTACGGGTAATGTGGCATTGCCTACCTATGCCATTGTAGATCCCGAAAGCGGACGGCTGATTACCCAAAAACTGGGCTACACCAAGAAAGATGATTTCGTGGCTTTTCTGGATGAAGGATTGGCACAGTTTGATGGGGAATAAGTAAGCTGTTCGAGGCTTTGGCACCAACACCTCTCATCCCGAATGCTCGGGAGAACAGCTGTTTTGTTTGATTTCTCCTCGGGGAGAGACTTTAACGAGATTAAATCAAGATCAAGAAGTTTAAAAGTTTTGGAAATAGAAGCCTGCCTCGAATAAGTCCTCCCTTGAGGGAGGTGGCGGGTTTTGATTCATCAAAACATGCGGAGGGTGTTCGTGCCAAGGCTTCTCAGCCTGAAAATTTATAGCCTGTTTCCGGGCTGGTTCAAGCATCCGCTTTGACCTTTTTGGTTACTGCTCGTTCCTTTAATCATCCAAAAGCGGAAATAACTGGTTACTTGATCGATCTATATTTCCCGGCCTAATAAAACGGGACAACCAATTCTGAGACTTATCAAAGCGTTTGTATAATAAATAGGCTATCAAAAAGCATGGATATGGAATCCATTCCTCACACTTCGATATTCCATATTCAATGTTCCTTGTTCGATATTCAGACTCAGTTCTGCAAGCTTTCAATCATGGTCTCAATGCGCTTATCCATGGTGGCAACAACCTGTGGGTAGTCTTCAGGACTCATTAGATTGGTATTCACACTGCAATAGAATTTGATTTTGGGTTCGGTCCCGGATGGACGGGCAGATACAATAGCTCCGTCTTCAGTGATAAACTGCAGCACATTAGACTTGGGTAAATCAATATCGGTGATTTCCCCGGTGGCAATATTTTTTTCTTTGGCGGATTGATAATCTTTGATGGTTACCACTTGTGAGCCACCCAGTTTTTTAGGAGGTTCGGCGCGGAAGTTGGCCATCATTTGTTGGATTTCTTCTGCCCCGGCTTTCCCTTCTTTTTTCACAGATACCAGGTTTTCCCGGAATAATCCATATTCAACATACATATCCAGCATGGCCTCGTACAAGCTGCTGCCTATATCTTTATAATAAGCGGTCATTTCGGCGATGATGGCACAGGATACCACAGCATCTTTGTCGCGAACGTGTTCGCCAATCAGGTAGCCATAACTTTCTTCACCGCCGGCAATAAACTGTTTCTTGCCTTCCAGTTCGGTCATTAGTTCGCCGATGTATTTAAAACCCGTTAGCGTGTTGAAGCACTCAACGCCCTTTTCATCGGCAATGCGGTCGATCAGGTAAGAAGTAACAATGGTTTTTACGATATACTCGTTGCCTGTCAATTTGTCTTCCTTCTCCCAGGCAGTCAGCATGTAGTTGATGATCAAGGAGCCCGTTTGATTTCCATTCAGCAATACAAATTCACCATCCAGGTTTTTAACAGCGATGCCTACGCGATCGGCATCGGGGTCGGTGGCCATAACGAGATCAGCATCTATTTCCTTGGCTTTATCCAGGGCCATGTTCAGGGCCTCTTTTTCCTCGGGATTGGGATATACCACGGTAGGGAAGTCGCCGTCGGGCGTCATCTGCTCTTCCACTACGGTTACATTTTCAAACCCGTATCGCTTCAGAATTTCAGGCACCAGCTCCCGCGAGGTTCCGTGGATGGGAGAGAAGACAATCTTCAAATCTTTTTGCCGCTTGATGGCTTCTTCCGAGACGGACAGTTTCTTCAATTCCTCCAGGTACCGCTCATCAATTTCTTCCCCGATGGTTTCCACCAAGTCATCATTTCGATCAAACTTCACTTCGGATACATCAGAAATCTTCTGGACTTCATCCATCACCATTTTGTCGTAAGGGGCCACCAGTTGTCCACCATCGGCGCCATAGGCTTTATAGCCGTTGTATTCTTTTGGGTTGTGGGAGGCAGTCAGCATCACCCCGCTTTTGCAGCCCAGTTCGCGAATGGCAAAAGAAAGCTCGGGGGTGGGACGCAGTGCATCAAAAAAGAACACCTTGATGCCGTTTGCTGAAAACACATCTGCAACCACGTTCGCCAGCGTGTCGGAGTTATTGCGGCAATCGTGGGCTATCACCACTTTAATGTCTTCATCGGGGTATTGCTTTTTCAGGAAGTTGCTGAGTCCCTGCGTTGCCATCCCGAAGGTATATTTGTTTACACGGTTAGAGCCAATCCCCATTATACCGCGCAATCCACCGGTACCAAATTCCAGATTTTTGTAGAAAGCATCCGTGAGCTCGTCGTATTTTTCATCATCCAGTTTTTGTTGGATGGCTTGTTTGGTTTCTTCGTCATAATTGCCGTTCAGCCACTCGTTAATGTTCTTTTCTACAGAGGAGTCTAATGCGTTCATAGTATTCCTGAATGATGTTTTATTACGATTAATACGCTCTTAATGACGGTTGTGAATATAAATAAAACAGGCTGCTAATTCACAGCGCAAGTTCAAGATGATAACAATTTAACGCTGGGCAGGGTTTGGTTTTTTTTGCTGAGTTTGGACTACAAAAACACTTGTACCTCCAATGGATCTTTTAAGTCTGAGACTTAAAAGTACAAGCAAATGATTGGTTGACATGGCATGATGTGAAAACTCTGCAAGTCTGTGACTTGCCTTCCATCTCGAAATATTGACATGATTTTGTCAATGAACAGGCCTGCTACCACTTGGCACCATTTACCCACCCCTTAATCCCCGCCCAAGCGGGGAAACTCTTTGGCGGAGTGTGATGTGGAATAAACGGGTAAAGCCAACGATAAAATATTCTCAATGGATCTTTTAAGTCTGAGACTTAAAAGTACAAGCAAATGATTGGTTGACATGGCATGATGTGAAAACTTTGCAAGTCTGTGACTTGCTTACAACCCCGAAATGTTGACATGATTTTGTCAATGAACAGGCCTGCTACCACTTGGCACCATTTACCCACCCCTTAATCCCCGCCCAAGCGGGGAAACTCTTTGGCGGAGTGTGATGTGGAATAAACGGGTAAAGCCAACGGTAAAATATTCTCAATGGGTCTTTTAAGTCTGAGACTTAAAAAGTACAAGCAGATGATTGGCTGACATGGCATGATGTGAAAACTTTGCAAGTCTGTGACTTGCTTACAACTCCGAAATGTTGACATGCTCCGTTTGGTGAAACTGGCCCCGATAATTCAAAGGGCTAACAAGTCTTTTCTACATCACCCAAAAAAAGTGTGTAACCTTTTGAATGGGCATCAGTGTATAAGGGTGAAAACATAAAGCCCGGGATTACAGCGTGAATTCAAATTCGGATAAGGCACTAATGATGAAGGTTAAAAATGGCGACCTGGATAAGCTGGGATTGCTGTTTGAGCGCTATCACCGTCCGCTATTCGGTTATTTTTACCGGATGAGCAAAGAGCAGGAAGTAAGCGAAGACCTGGTTCAATCTGTATTTGAACGCTTGCTGAAATACCGGCAAACCTACAGTGGCGATGGCAAGTTTAGTACCTGGCTGTTTAGCATTGCACGTAATGCACACATCGATCATTACCGGAAAGAGCAGCGAAATGGCGTAACGCTGGAAATTGACGAAAACCGGTTGGAAGCTGAAGACAATGGGCAAGAGCTACTGGTGCGAAACAAAGCGGATAAAAAAGAAATCCTGGAGAAAGCGTTGGACCTGCTCGAGGAAGAGAAAAGAGAAATCATCATCTTGAGCAGATACGAAGGACTGAAATACAAGGAAATCGCCGAACTGTATGATACTACTGAGGGAGCAGTGAAAGTAAAAATGTTTAGGGCCATGAAAGAACTCAAGAATTTGGTGAACCAAATCGACAAGGATTGCAGCTATGGATAAAAATTATGAACAACTTATTGCCGATTACCTGGCAGGAAACCTCGACAAGGAGCAAAAAGTCAGGGTAGAAGAATTGATAGCTTCCGGTGAAATTGACTTTGTGGAATTCCGGGAGCTGGAAACATTGCATGAAGATCTGGGCGCTATTCCCATTCCCAAACCCAGCGAGCAGCAAAGCATCCGCTTTTATGAGATGTTAGAAGAAGAGAAGCAACAAGTAAGAGCATCCTGGACCAACCGCTTACTGGAGATACCAAGATCAATTTTTGCACTTTTGACGATGCCAAGACTGGCTTACGCAGCCGTATTATTGATGATCGGCGGATTTGCCGGTGCACAGTTTGGAAGCTCTGACAGTGAAATAGAACAGTTAAGCCGCGAGATGCAGCAGATGAAGGAAATGATGATGGTCAATATGCTTGAAGGTGCCTCAGCGGCCGACCGCCTTAAAGCAGTAAACATAAGCACTGAACTCCCGGGCGCTGATACCGAAGCTATTCACGCTCTGCTTTTTACCCTGAATAACGACCCAAGTGTAAACGTCCGTGTGCAAACCATTGAGGCTCTGAAGCGATGGGGAGATAACGAGCGGGTGAGACAGGGGCTGGTGCAATCTATAGCCAAGCAGCAATCACCCATTGTAATCGTGGAACTGGCCGATGCCATGCTTGAACTGGAACTGAAAAACTCGGCGCCGGAATTTCAAAGATTGCTTCAAGAGCGTGAGCTCGATTACACCGTGCAACAGAAATTACAAACCAGCATCGCCATGCTAATGTGAGGAATATGATGAAGAAGCCAATGAACCTAAGACAATTTGTAAACCTGAAAGGATTAATCTCCGCCACCTTATTACTTATGTTTGGGGTGATGCCGGTTGTTGCCCAAAACTTGAGTGATAAACGCCATTTTGAAGAAGACATTGATATGCGTATCCCGGCAGGGGAGTTTGATGCACGAACGGTATTTCACCTCCAAAACATCAATGGGGAAATTGAAACTGTAGGATATGACGGCGATGATATTCTGATAACAGGCACCAAGCGGATATCAGGTAAGGCTCGGTTTTTTGATAAATACGGCCCCGAAGATTTTTATATGGATCGCCTGAGTGGAGATTACAGCCTGTTTGTGTTTGTGCGCCAGCCATGGGCCAAGGTGGAAGTAAAGGGAGATGAATTGCATTATCGTTCAAATCGTAAGGACGACTGGGATGACTATCATCTTGAATTCGAATTTACGCTGAAAGTAAAGGTGCCCCGGCATTTAATGGCTGATATATCTACTATAAACGGGGGCGAGTTAAAGGTAAAAGGTATGCGCAGCGGTATTGAGGCTGGTAATGTAAACGGAAATATTGTGATTGAAGATATACGCGGTGCGGTTACGGCAAAGACGGTAAATGGAGATATTAGCGTGGATTTTGATAAACAACCCAGCGAGAATACGGACCTGCATACTGTTAATGGAAATATAGAAGTGACTGGCCCAAAAAGTTTATCAGCCCTTGTAACCTTTAAAAGTTTACACGGTGACTTATATACCGATTACGAAAACATATCATACAAACCGAATCGGACAACAAAGATAAAGGATGGGATGAATTCATTTAATATCGGAACCTCGGCTCCTATACAGTTTGGAGAAGGTGGTCCCGAGATGCGTATCCGCCTGTTAAACGGTAACGCATACATTAAACAAAGTAAATCCTAAAAGAATATGACCATGAAAGCATTAATACCCTCAATACTATTTGCAGTACTTGCCAACTTAATCACATTACCTGTACTGGCTCAAGGCGATATCGAAGTTCCGCTAACCAATCCCGGTCAGCCCGGCAAGCTGATCATAAACGCTATGTTCTCTGATGAGATAGAAATCAGAACGCACAACCGTGACAATGTTATTATCAACTATGACGGCGATATAGAAGATCATGATAATGAAGCGGTAAGAAACGGCATGCGCCGAATTTCCGGAGGCGGATTCGGAATGGAAGTCACTGAAGACGATAACGAAGTACGCATTGAAACCGGCCCTATTTCGCAAGGAGATTTGGAAATGGTGGTGTTTGTGCCACGCAATTTTTCCTTGAAATTAAGCACCGTACAGGGGGATGTCTTAGTAAATGGTTTGCAAGGAGAATTGGAAATAAGTGCCGTGAATGGCGACATCGAACTGATGGAAGTGAGTGGTACCGTATTAATCAATAGTGTGAATGGCGATATGGATATCGAGTTTATTGATGTGAAACCGGATGCACCTATGTCTTTCACAGGAGTAAACGGGGATATTGAAGTTGCCTTTCCCGGAAATGCTCGTTTTACGGCCAAGATGAAAACGGAGTGGGGCGATGTGTATTCTAACTTTGATATGGATATAGAACATAGCAACACGCGTTCTAACGAAGATGATAACGATGGTCAATATCGGGTAGCTATTAATAAATGGGTGATTGGTAAAGTAAACGGTGGCGGACCAGAGTTTCTTTTCAAGACATTGCACGGCGATATTTATATCCGAAATAAGGATAAATAGGTAACTTTTATTGCTTCATTACGTGTACGGTTGAAATATTAACCGGAGCTGTAACTCAAAGATATTTAGAGGATTACAGGGATAGGACTCCACCTAAAACGAGTGTAATTATGAAATACCTGTTTACTATCCTGGCCATAGCATTCCTTTGGGCGAATGCTGACCTTTTCGCCCAAAACTCATACCAAAAGAAAGGCGATTCCATCAATGTGGAAACTCAGAAAACCAACCTTGGTACTGTAGAAAATCCATTGATGCAGGCTGAGCGTTTAGCCCAAGAAGAAAGTATACGGCTGGACGGCTGGCTTTCAGAAGTGGTATGGAAGAGGGCAGCGATAGCCACTCAATTTACCCAAAACCGACCTGTTGACGGAGCACCTTCCACCCAAAAAACACAGGTACAATTACTTTATACTGATGCCTACATTTATGTGGGAATCACAGCCTATGATTCTGCTCCTGACTCTATCAAGGCTCCACTATTTCGGCGTGATGGAGGAGAAACCAGCGACTGGGTATTTGTAAGTTTTGACAGTTATAATGACCGGCGTACTGCTTTTACTTTTGGGATCAATCCAAGGGGGGTACAGCGTGATATTTTGATGTACGATGATACCGAAGAAGACCTTTCATGGGATGCGGTATGGGAAGGAAAGGCCAATATCAAAGAATATGGGTGGGTTGCAGAATTAAAAATTCCCCTTTCACAACTGAGATTTAGTTCGCGGGAGGCAAAGCAGGTTTGGGGAGTCAACTTTGCCAGAGAGATTTCGAGAAATGGGGAAACCTCATTTTGGGCCCCAGTATCACAAAACGATAACGGGATGGTGTCAAGATTTGGACGTCTGGAAGGAATTCAAGACCTGGATGAACCCCGCCGTTTGGAAGTCATTCCCTATGTTTCTGCAGAACTTACCCGTGTTCCAAATTCAGAAACTGAAAGTCCTTATATAAGCCGGAATGCAACTTCTTCTCGAGTTGGAGGGGATATTAAGTACGGGCTGACATCAAACCTTACCCTAACGGCTACGATCAACCCGGATTTTGGACAAGTAGAAGCTGACCCTGCCGTGATTAACCTGACGGCCAACGAGAATTACTTTTCTGAAAAACGTCCTTTCTTTTTAGAGGGTAATGATATTTTTCAATTTGGAAATACGCGGACGTTCAGTCGGTTTGGCAATCCTATCACCTTTTACTCCCGCCGGATAGGGCGCGCGCCACAAGGCAGCCCTGGTGATGCCGATATTGATACCGAGTATGAAGATGATCCCGGATTTACCACTATTGCAGCAGCGGCTAAGGTAAGCGGCAAAACCCAGGATGGCTGGTCTATCGGTTTCTTAGATGCATATACGCTGGATGAAAAATTAAATTACCGGGTTGAAAGCGGTGAAGAAGGGACCTTAAGGGTAGAACCGGCATCCAATTATATGGTAGCCCGTACCAAAAAAGACTTTAATGATGGAAACACCTATCTGGGTGGATTTGGAAGTGCAGTACATCGAAGCCTGAATGGCGGATATTTGGAAGACTATTTGCGGTCTTCGGCTTACCTGGGCGGTGTGGATTTTGAGCATAATTTTCTGAACAGAAACTGGGTAGCTAGCGGTACTGTCTCATATAGTACTATAAATGGCAGCCGTAAAGCGATTGAAAGAGCTCAGGAATCGTCTGTTAGATATTATAATCGTGTCGACTCAAAAGGATTATCAATTGATTCCACGCTAACCAATCTGTCTGGTTTTGCTACTGAAATAAGCATACAAAAACAGGGTGGAGATGACCACTGGCTTACCTCATTGACATACTCTGAAGTTAGCCCCGGTTATGAAACCAACGATATAGGATTTCAAAACAGGGCAGACTACCGTTCTGTAAATGCTGGATTGGTCTATCGTGAAACCGATCCAAAACGACTACAGTATTTTGAGCATTGGTTCTTTAAAGGAACGGCATGGAATTATGACGGGGATATGATCAGCAACTGGTACAATATTGGAGCCTTTGTACGCTTCAAGAACCTGTGGACCTTCAATTATAATTCCAATTATAACGGGTATCGTGTATCAGACCGTATTACACGTGGGGGTCCTATCATGGAGCAAGCCAAACACATTAATTTTAACACCAACATCAATAGTAACCCGAATAAGCTGATTTCATTTAATATTGGAACCTACCAGCGTAGAGATGCTGCCGGGGAATTTGATAATGATATTTGGGCAGGTATTACTTTTTTGCCCTCCAGTAATATTCAAATTACCGTTTCTCCCGAGTTTGTCTATCAAAAAGATATTGATCAATACGTTACCACAGAAGATGACGACTTGGCTGATAACCCTTATGGACAGCGATATGTATTTGCAGATATCAAACAGCATACCCTGGTTACCAGTATTCGTTTGAACTGGACATTTTCACCCACCATGAGCCTGCAAACGTACGTACGCCCATTTATAGCCAGTGGAAGTTATACCAACTTTAAGGAGTTTAATGAGCCCGGTACCTACAATTTTGATGTATATGGCAAAGACAAAGGAAGTATAAGTCGTTCGGATGAGGATGAAGAATATACCGTTGATCCCGATGGAAACGGACAAGCTCCTGCATTTACTTTTGACGACCCGGATTTCAACTTCCGGTCGATACAAGGCAATGCGGTTTTCCGGTGGGAATATATGCCGGGGTCTACTTTGTACCTGGTGTGGCAACAACAGCGTAGTGGCTCAATTAGTCGCGGTAATTTTGATCTGGGACGTGACTTCGATGGCATATTCAATGCCAAACCAACCAATGTGTTTCTGGTTAAATTGAGCTATTGGTTTGGTAGTTAAAGGAGAGAATACATATAAACTTTGCATGTTCTGGCTTAGAACATGCAGGTTAATTGTGAAGGGGGAAGAGTCAACTGAAAATTAAAACTTAAGATCTCTATAAGTTTTTCCTATTAACTAAGGTTAAAATTTCATTAGTCTAAATGAACGATTTGGATGTAGCTTTGTTTTCTTAGTAGTATTTTAAAAAAGCGTATATAAAATAATAATCAATCGTTTAGAATATGACTAAGGCAGACATAGTAGATATCATCTCTTCATCTGTAGGGTTAACTAAAGTAGAAACCGAGGCGGTTGTTAACGGTTTTATGGAAACTGTTATAGATGCCATGAAACGCGGAGACCATATCGAATTGCGAGGTTTTGGAAGTTTTAAAGTTGTGAAAAGAGCGCAGCGTGTAGCGCGTAATCCCAAAACAAATGAAGAGGTTATAGTCCCTGAACAATATGTTCCGGTTTTGAAAATCTCAAAAGATTTTAAGGAAGAGGTGAATAAATCAAACATGGTTGAAAATTGATTTAGAAAACCATGCATTTCTTCTTATTTTCAAAGCCGTTCGAACAACAGTAATATATTAAACACAGGTAGGTGAGTATTTATGCCAAGTGGTAAAAAAAGAAAGCGCTCTAAAATAGCTAAGCACAAGCGTAAAAAGCGTCTGAGAAAAAACAGACACAAGAAAAAGAAATAAATTTTTTAAAGGCTCCATTCGGAGCCTTTTTCATTTTAGGAACTTTTTATCAAATAATATTAAAAAGAAGAGGGTAGAGAATGCCAACAGACTCTGCCAGGTGCACAAATAAAAAGAATTAACTATACTCCGTAAACAAATAAATTGCGGGGTTATATGGTACATTATTATACACAAGATCTGCCTTTCTATTTTTTAGCTGTTCGGTTAGAGAACACCAAATGGATTAATTGGGATCGAAACGGCACCAGCTTTCGTTTTTTCCTGAATCAACTAAACCTTTCCAAGAATTCGTCCGATACAGAACAATTAATTGCCGTAAGTCGAGCCTTTTCAGATGTTGAAACGAGTGAAATCGAGCAAATAGCAGAATCCATACAATTTATATGTCAGAAGAAGTTGCCTGCCAATACGATTGTAGTTGGACTGAATGCTGAAAACCAAATAGAAAAAACCGGGCAGGTTTCAGAAGCCTCCGGCATCGGGAAAGAAGGAGTCGTTATAGATATTTCCTGGTCTGAGGAATCTACTCAAGGGAATTTAGAAGAAGGAATCATTGCACTCGATCACGGACCAGGGTTTTTGCTATTGACTACCAGCCAGGTTGATCGACTTCATTTTGGTATTGACTTCCTGGATCAAATTGATAGCTCGGTAACCCCGGCTCCAGAAGAATCATTTTTTGAATCAGATTCAGATTATGAAGACATGGATGATGCTGACTTTGATTTTCATGAATCGGTACCTAAGGTAATTACTGAAGAAAAAATCGAGCGACAGGCAAAAAAAATTCCGCAGTTTAAAGCTTATCGGCTTTCAAGAAAACCCAAGCCCTCCTTTGAATTAAGCGAAAGAGAGGAAGAATTCTTTAGAAAAGCACCCGTGAACGAAACAGATTCCAAAAAAGATCCGGGTGGTGAGGTGTTTGTTTTTTATGGAACTAATCGTGCTAAAACCGGAAACAAGGATTACTATAAATTCTTCGGATCAACACTGGGTGCATTGGAAACGGGATGGCTCAAAATAAATATACCACCGGGACATGAGGTGGGAAAAATGGAGCGTCCCTTTAAATTTCTATTCATAAAACGAAAGGCGAAGAAGAAAAAGCACATTCTCATTTCAGACATGCTGGAGACTAATGAGGACCGCTTCTACGAATTGTTAAAACACCGGTTATCCAAGAGTGATAAATCAGCGCTGATTTTTATCCATGGATACAACAACAGTTTTGCGGCTTGTGCCTGGCGAACTGCTCAGATTTGTTATGATGTTAATTTCAAAGGGGTGGGAGGTTTCTTCAGCTGGCCCTCGGCGGCCAAGCCACATTTTTATGGTTCGGATATTGAATATGCCGATGCTTCGGTACTGGATTTTGAGACTTTTCTGAAAGGCATCGTCACTAAAACAGGGGTAGAAGAGATCCACCTGGTGGCACACAGCATGGGGAACCGGATCTTGACATCCAGCATCAGTAGTCTGCAGCAAGATGGTGATTTCAGGGATGAACTCCACAAAATCTATCAGTTAATTATGGCTGCCCCCGATGTGGATCAGGAAGTGTTTAAAAGAAATATCATGCCCTATTTTCAGCAGGTTGGGCAACGCAGAACTTTGTATGCTTCTGACCGGGATAAGGCGCTGGCCTTTTCGGAATGGTTGCGTGTGAAACGACCGCGGCTGGGTGATGGCGGGAAATCGGTTTTCGTTGAAAATGGCATTGACAGCATCGATGCTTCCAATATTAATCCTCCCAAGTGGCTGGATCATTCGTACGTGTTTGAAACGAAACCGCTCATTTCTGACCTGAAAAGGGTTATTTACCAGAATGACGGACCCGAGGTCAGGGATTTGAAGCAACGAAAGAAAAATGGGATCGATTATTGGGTGTTTCCGAAGTAAGTGTTGATAGAAGAAGGAATTGAACTTGTTGTAGTAAGTAAAAGCCGCCAATATTCATCTGGATTATCAATAACTTTGTAAGCTCTGAAATTAAGATCAAATCGATCTGTGAAAGTCGGTTGTTGTGGAATAATTTATTCAAGAACTTTATAAAAAAGTAAGCTATGAGTGATATTAAGACTAGTGTGAGTTACAGTTTTACTATGCGTTTGTACATTAAAAACAAGCCTGGTATGCTGGCCAAGGTACTAAATACCATCGCTGATAAAGAAGGCGATCCCGGTGCCGTGGATGTAGTAAAAGTAGAGGGCGATTACAAAGTGCGGGATTTGACCGTAAGCGCAAGGGATGAAAACCATGCCAGCGAAATCGCGAATGAGATCAAAAAAATTGAGGGTATAAAAGTCCGAAATGTATCAGACCGGGTATTTTTGATGCATTTGGGCGGTAAGATCAAAATAGAAAATAAAATGCCGGTTGATACCCGCGATGCGCTCTCTATGGCTTACACCCCGGGGGTAGGACGTGTATGCCAGGCCATTGCCAAAGACAAAGAAAAGGCACATACGCTCACTATCAAACAAAACTCAGTGGCTGTGGTAAGTGACGGTTCTGCCGTGTTGGGACTCGGTAATATTGGTCCTGAAGCTGCTATGCCCGTGATGGAAGGGAAAGCCATGTTATTTAAAGAATTCGGCGATGTAGATGCCTATCCCATTTGCCTGGATACGCAGGATGTGGATGAAATTGTGAAAGCCGTAGAGTGGATGTCGCCCGGTTTTGGTGGGATTAACCTGGAGGATATCAGTGCACCACGGTGTTTTGAAATTGAAAACCGCCTGAAGGAAAAACTGGATATTCCGGTATTTCATGACGATCAACACGGCACGGCGGTAGTTGTGATGGCTGCTACTATCAATTCCCTCAAACTGGTGAAGAAGAAGCTGGAAGATCTACGCATTGTAGTGGTAGGGGCCGGGGCTGCTGGTGTAGCTATCATCAAGATATTGAATGACGCCGGCGCCCAAAATATACTCTGCTGCGATAGCACCGGTATTATTAGCGAGAACCGGGAAGGGCTAAACGA
Organism: Gracilimonas mengyeensis; assembly: GCF_900182705.1. Taxonomy (GTDB): domain Bacteria; phylum Bacteroidota; class Rhodothermia; order Balneolales; family Balneolaceae; genus Gracilimonas; species Gracilimonas mengyeensis. The sequence continues at coordinate 211,074 of NZ_FXTP01000004.1, forward strand.
CAGTAAACAGTGGCTGGCTGAGAACACCAATCCTGATAACGAAGATGGTTCTTTGCAGGAAGCTTGTACGGATTCCGATTTATTGATTGGAGTTAGCGGAGCAGACGTGATCCCGGTGGAAGCTGTAGAAAAGATGGCGAAAGATCCTATCGTATTCGCTCTGGCCAATCCTGATCCGGAAATCAGACCAGAGAAAATAGAATCCATTGCCCGCATTATTGCGACCGGGCGCAGTGATTATCCCAACCAGATCAATAATGTGCTGGCATTTCCGGGAATATTTCGTGGTGCTCTGGATGCTCGGGCCAGCGATATCAACGAAGAAATGAAACTGGCTGCTGCTAAAGCTATTGCTGAACAGATTGATGAAGAAGACCTGGGAGAAGAGTACATTGTACCCAGTGTATTTAATAAACAAGTGGCTAATAGGGTGGCAAAAGCTGTTAAGAAGGCGGCTAAGGATAGCGGTGTAGCAAGGAAATAGGCCTACTTTGAGGTTTTAGGTGTGAGGTGTTAGTTTTTTTTGGAGACTACTAAACACTCACACCTTAAAACTCAAAATTTGTCAGGCGGCTATTGATTCTTCCAGAATGCTATTGGATACGGAAATCACTTTATTAGCCTTGCGTAGTAACTCATGGAGGCGGCGGCTTACCAGCTGTTGCACTTCGTTGAGGCTGCGAGGCTCCGACAGGTTGTATTGAAAATAAGAAATGAGGTTGATGGCCGAGAGGTAGCGTCCGTTTTTATCACCGTCAATTTCAATGTGCCAGCGGGTGATGATATCGTCTTCTGCCAATAATTCGTTTACCTGGTTACTGATAGCTTCCATCCATTGGCTGGCTTTTTCAATGCGGTAGTTGCCGGTTTGGCCAGGTATTTCCGGCTGGCATTGTTCAATATCAAATAACCAGCTCATTTCCACATCAATAGTTGGCGTTACGGAAGATTTGGTAAGCGCTTCAATTTTTAAGAAGGGATGATTTTTCATTCCGTCCAGCTCTTTGGCCATTGAAGTCTCCCGAAAACTATCCCAATCAAAATTAATTGACAACGAATCCATGAATTCAGAATTATTTTGCAGGTCAATAAGCAGTTCCAAACCCGTGGCATGAATCTTATTATCTTCCCATGTTCTGAATTTTGTAGTTTTAACCTTTCTTTTTCCCAATTGTGTTTCTACAGTATTAACAATAGAATTGAATATTGGATAGTGCATGAAAACGTTATCTTCCTCTCTGAGCAGAATTAAATGAATTTTTACGAATTAATATATCTAAAGCGAGAGCTTAAAAACAAATTAACTGGCGGTAAAATTGAGCAGGCAGTGAGCCCGCATAAAAATTTTCTGGAATGTTTCGTAGTTACTGAGCACGACAAACACCGACTTGAATTCAGCTCGGCCCCCGGCAACATAGCCTTATATCTGGATACCTTTCGGGGAGCTAAAAAAAGAAACACCATCAATTTTTTTGAAGCCATCTACGGGGTTGAGATCACCGATGTTACCATCCCCGAAACCGATCGCTGGCTGTTTCTTCATTTTGCTAACGGGATGAAACTTCATTTTCGCCTGTTCAGTAACCGCGCCAATGCCTTTCTTAGTAAAGACGGCATCATACAGGAAGTGTTCAAGGAATATGATGAACCGGGTGAAGAAGTACCGGAACCCAAAGAATTAGAGCTTTTTGACCCCAGCGGGGATGTGAGTAAAAAGAGCACCAAAAATCAACTTACGGCCTTTAACCTGATGCTACCCCGCCAAAACCTGGAAGATTTGATCGAGATCCATAACCTGGATGACGCTTCCGTGGATGAGGTCGAAGCCTTTGTGGAAAAAATGGTTCGGGAAATGAAAGAGCGTCCAGTGTATCGCTTGCTGGAAACCGGCGAAACTACCTTGCTGTCCAAAGAGCTGCTTCCCATTGAAACAGAGCGGGAATATGACAGCGTGAATGACCTGATCCTGGACCGCTATAAAAGTTATGCTCACAACCAGCGGTTAAAGCAGCGGAAATCCTCGTTGGTGAAAAGCCTGAAACGGAGAGTAAAACGGCTGAATTCCGGGCTGAAGAATTTATACCAGGCTGATAAAAGTCTGGATCGCGCTGAAAAGTATGAGCAGTGGGGGCACATCCTGATGGCTAATGCCCATTTGGGGGATATTAATGCGGAAGAGATTGAAGTAGATGACTTGTACAATGAAGGCGAGAAGGTAACTATACCGCTGGAGCAGGATTTGGATATAGCCGAAAACGCCCAGCGATATTACAAGAAATCCAAAGGTGCGGAGCGGTCGTACGAGGAAGCCATGAACCGGATACCGGAGATGGAAGCCGAGAAAGAGCAGGCCGAGAAGCTGTTGTCGCAGGCAGAGGAAATCAAAAACCTGTGGGATTTCAAAGATTGGGAAAAAGAACACGATAAAGAACTGGAACCCTTCCGTACTCAGCAGAGCCAAAGTGATGAAGAGAAACTCCCCTTTCATACGCTGGAAGTGCAAGGTTATCCCGTTTGGATTGGCAAAAGTGCCAAAAGCAATGATGAGTTGGTGCAACGTGCTCATAAAGAAGATGTATGGATGCACGCCCGCGGGGTACCCGGTTCACACCTGGTGATCCGGATGGGAAATGACAAGGGTATGCCTCCAAAGGAAATGTTGCTGGAGGCTGCTTCTTATGCGGCTTTCAATTCCAAGGCACGGGGTGCCGGACTGGCCCCGGTCATCATCACCAAAAAGAAATACGTGCGCAAGCCCAAGGGGTCGCCCCCCGGCGCCGTAGTGGTGGATAAAGAAGATGTAGAAATGGTAAGCCCCAAAAAGCCTGGCGTATGAACTCTGAAGTAAAACAACATCACCCCGAGAAAACCATTTTTCTAAGCGGCTTTATGGCCTCTGGCAAAAGTACGCTGGGGAAAGTGCTGGCTCAAAAGCTGGAGTGTCCGTTCCTGGATCTTGATGATGTAATTGAGGAAAGGGAGGGAAAAGAAATTCGAGAAATCTTTGATAAAGAGGGAGAACCCTATTTTCGCCAAAAAGAACGGGAATACCTGTTGGAGCTGGCTAAAGATTTCGAAGGGGTATTATCTCTGGGTGGTGGCGCATCACAAGATCAGGGGATAATTGAAAAGCTCAAAGCCGAAGGAATATTGATATTTTTGGATACTCCGATGGAACAAATTGTGGAGAGAGTATTAAACAGTAATGAGCGTCCCATCTTATTCGATGAAAACGGCAAAAGAAAAACTAAAGAGGCTCTTTTTGCAGAGCTGAAAGCCTTATATTCCGACCGAGAAAAATTTTATAAACAGGCGCCATTATGCATTGATACCACCGCTTTTAGCTCGGTGGAAGAAATGGCCGAAGCTACGATTGACAAAATTAACCGGCATGTCTGAATTGATACCTGTACAAACATCTACCCAAGATAAATACAACATCCACACAGGCCTGCAGCTGATGCCTGAACTGGAGAAGTTTGTTGAGCAGTTTCCAAGCCGTTCGGCTATTGTGATGGTGGATGCCTTTGTGCTGGAACATCACCGGCATTATTTTGAGCCGGCGCTGTCTTCACATTTTAAGAGGTTGCACGTATTTGAGGTGCCACGTGGCGAAAAGGCCAAAAGTTTTGAAGTGTATAAGCAAGCGGTGGACTTTGTGCTTGAAAAGGGAGTGGAACGTTCTACTCCACTTATTGCTATTGGCGGAGGCGTGACGGGAGACTTGTCTGGTTTTGTGGCCGCTACGGTACTGCGTGGGTTGCCGCTAATTCATGTGCCAACCACCTTGCTGGCTATGGTGGATAGTTCTATTGGCGGCAAAACAGGCATTAACCACCAAGTAGGAAAGAACCTGGTTGGCAGTTTCTATCAGCCCCGAGCCGTATTTGCTGACGGTACTTTTTTGTCAACCCTTTCCAGGAAAGAATGGGTAAATGGCTTAAGTGAAGTGCTTAAATACGGGATGATCCGTCATCCTGAAATGCTTGACGACATTGCTTTGTTATTAGAAAGCAATCGTTTCACAGAAGCAGAGGCTTGGTTGCCACTCATACGAAAAAGTGCCCAGACCAAGACCGATATTGTAGCTGAAGATGTATTGGAATCAGGCAAGAGAGCCTTCCTTAATTTTGGACATACGTATGCACATGTGATAGAAAGAGAGGGCGGCTATCAGCGCTATTCTCACGGTGAAGCTGTTTTTGCGGGAATGATTGCTGCGGTAGAAGCCTCGAATGCTTTAGGGGCTTCCATCAACCCAACCAATTTATTGAAGTTTAAACCGTTGTATGAATTGTCTTTGGATGAGATAACATCATCGCCCGCCGAGTTGACCGAAATCATGAGGAAGGATAAGAAGGTTAAGGACAATCAAATACGGCTGATTTTACTAGAGAAAATGGGCACTCCTTATATTCATGAAGTGAATGACACGGAACTGGTTGAACAATCATGGCAAAATATGTTAAACGTTTTTAGATAGTGGCCTACCTGCGCTGGATATATAAAACCTGGAGATACCTGTGGACCTTTATTGGGGTTCTGGTACTTGCTATAGCTGTTATTGCGGTAACCAGTTTTGGTATTTTGCAGTTGCAGCCGGTAAAAGACAGGATTGCTACAGAAATTGAAGAGCGCTTTAATGAGTCGCGACAAGGCGTTTTAAGTATAGGGAAACTGGATGGCTTACTTCCGGTTCAAATTGAGTTGAAGGATGTAAAGATTTATCCTGATTCTTCTTCCTTCAAGCCGGTATTCCAGACCTCGGGTGCTGAAATCGGTATCGATCCGTGGTTCATGCTCAGAGATCAGTTGCGCGTTAACTCACTGGAAATTACGGCACCAAAAGCTGTTTTTAATGGAAAAGAAGGTGCTTCTATCACTCAGGCCTTGCAGCGAAGGCAAAATCGGGACACCACTGGTACGGTATTTCCGGAACTCGGGATTTTGATTCCTTCAGTTAATATCAGTGGCGGACAAATGGTGTTTCGCAATATACAGCCTGAGGTCCGCCGCTACCTGGAGCAACAAACAAATAGCCTGCTGGTGCAGGATTTAAACCTGGATATGTTTTTTGAATACTCCAGTGAACAACGCTTCCTGGATATTGACCGGTTGGATTTTCAGGTGCCACAGTTAACTGCTTCCACTTTTTCTCTATACGGCCAGATTTATAACGATAATCAGTTTTTAGAAATGAATGCCATGAATATGAGGCTGGGCGAGTCGTTTGCACGTTTTAGCGGAGAAGCGACTAACGTGAATTTAATTCGTGGAAATTTGCAGCAACAATTTTTAAATGCACAGCTGGAATTCGTATTGGATGATTTTATGCTAAATCCGGACGAGTTCGTATACATTCAGGAACAGCTTCCTCGCCTGAATGATAACATACGCGGGACTGCTGAAGGCAATGGAAGGATTGACTCACTGGTGGTAAGTTCGCTGGAAATATTTATGGGGGATAGCTTTTTTAACCTGAACGGGCATCTTGATAATTTGACTCAGCCTGCAAATCTACAATACGGTGCCGAACTGGAAGCCCTTATGGTAATGGCAGAGGATTTGAGAAAGATGGGAGTACAGGTTAATGAAACACAGGCGCAGGCTCTTCGCTCAGGCAGGCTGGAAGGCACGTTTAGCGGGAATATTGATTCGGTATCAACCAAACTGAACCTTATTAGTAACCGGGGCAATGTAAATATTGACGGAACCTTTGGCCTTCAGCGAGAAAGGGCATTTACTGTGCACTTTGAAACCGATTCCGTTGATATCGGTGGTTTGCTGAATCAAAATATCGCATCTTCGAATCTTACATTAGAAGGGGACATCCGTAGTTCTAGTTATGATCTACTGAATAGCAACGGAGGCCTTGCTTTACAGTTGCGTGAAGGAAATATTGACAATTACCATATTGATCAGCTATCAGTATTGGTAAATTGGAGAGATGGTTATTTTGAACCGGACCTGCGTATGCGATTAAATGGTTCATCCATAGAAAGTGCAGGCTCCATTAACCTGAGAACGGAGATACCCGAATACAACTTATCCGGAAATGCCGGGCAAGTTGAAATACAGCAAGTATTTCCCAACCAAGGTTTCAGAAATGTTGTAGCTGATCTTGAGTATGAGTTGAATTTGAAGGGGAATTCGTTTGATGATTTTTACGGCCAATTCAGTATTGATGTGCCCTTTGCAGTGACTGAAAATGATACCTTGCCCCGTCACCAACTCTATGTAGATTTCAACGATCCCAATTCAAATGAACGTATTATTCGATTTACTTCAACCGCCCTGGATGCCACGGCCGAAGGGTCATTTCGTGTTGGGAATCTCCAGCAACTTGTAGGACACTGGCGAAAGTTTTTTGACTACCGTATAGCTAGCGAATTTACCCTGAATGCTCCTGAAGATGCATTCAATACCGGCTCACTTCAGATTCCGAATCAGGAGGTGAGCCTGAATGCACGAATAAAAAATCCGGATATTTTACGTGCCTATCTACTTAATTTTCCTGCTATCCAATCTTCGGCCCGGCTCCAGTCCAGCATCAATGTCAGCTCGGATCGTTTACTGTTAAGCGGCAGTTTTTCGGATATTGAAACCATCTATAATCAAACCAAAGCAGATTCCTTAAACCTGCAATTCACCGGCAGTTTTCGGTATGACACTCCGTTGAAAGAATTTTCCGGATTCCAGCTGCAGGCCAGTGGTACATCCATAGAAACTGAAAATATAAACGGCAGAAGCTTTGAATTTGAAGGTGAGCTGGACCGGGATTCTCTGGCCTTCCGAAATACAATATTGGGACTTAATGAAGATATTACCTTCAGAATGGAAGGCGAAGGCGGTTTATATGCAGACTCCCTGATAATAAAAATACCCGAGTTTGTGCTGGGTAGCAGCACTTTGCTATGGCGTAACCAGGAAGTTCCAGTAATTACTTACACTCGCGGGGAAAAAGTCCGCCTTGATCAGTTTGTATTCCAAAGTGGAAGTCAGGAGATAGACATTGAGGGAACCTACAGTGAGGATTTGGCCGACTCGGTAAACTATACCGTTCGAAATGTGGACCTCACAAATATCTCAGATATCATTGGCGGGCGCATTGAGTTTGCCGGTGTGATGAATGGCATTTTTACGACCCGGACACTTACTTCCGTCCCAACCATTCAGGGTAATATTGATATCGAAGAATTAACCTTGAATGGAAACCTGGCCGGCGACGTAAATATTTCAAGCCAGTTAAATCAGGAACTAAACCGGTTTGATACGCATGTGAGTATCAAAACCGATTCGGCCAAATACCCCGAATATTTTGAGAATACTGACCGTAAGGGACAAAATTTCGACATCCGGGGATACGTGATGGCCCCGCAGGATGGAGAATTTCCTGAGGCAGATTCGCTATATCGTTTTAAAGCCGACTTTCACAATATTGATCTTTGGATTTTGCCTCTCATAGGCCCCAAAGTGTTTGACGAAAGCTCTGGCCGTGCCGATGGATCCGGTTTATTTTGGGGTAACCTTGATACCTATGGATTCGAATCCGATTTTATGGTAGGTACCGAGTCGGCTGCTTATCTGAAACCCCAGTTCCTGGAAACACACTATTATGCTCAGGGACCCATTAGTTTTAGCCGCAGCGAAGGTTTTGTTTTTGATGATATTTACCTGCTGGACCCTTCCGGAGGTACCGGCATATTAAGCGGTTATTATAACCTCAATGATTTTGGTCCTGTTGACAGCCTGGATATTAGCCTGGAAATGAACGAGTTCCAGTTCTTAAACAGTAGCTTTGATCCAACCGTAGCTTTCTTTGGGGAGGCATATGGTTCGGGTACGGTTACCATCAGCGGTACCAATTTTGACCCGGTGCTGCGCACAGAAACACCAATGGAGATCACCGATTTCTCCGAAATCTCTATTCCACTGCTTGAAGAAACAGAATTCAACGAAGACAATCGCTTCATCCGCTTTGTTGATTCTTTTGATGGCGGGGCTAATACACAATCGGCAAGTTCTTGGAAATTTAATGGCCCAAATACATCCGGAAATGTGGAGCAGCAGGATTTAACCTTTGCAGAGCGTTTTACGCTGGATCTGCAGTTTGTGGCCGATAACCCGATGACGGTACGTCTTATTTTTGATCCTGTAACAGGAGATATCGTAACCGCCCAGGGTACCGGTCGCATGCGTATTCTGCTGGAGGACGAGGAGGTCTCGATGTTTGGTCGCTTCAACATAGACGGCGGGCGGTACCAGTTTGTAAGTGGAGATATTTTTACGCGGCGTTTCGAGCTAGAATCGGGTGGTTCCATTACCTGGGAAGGCGATCCCGCCAATGCGCGACTTGATGTAAACGCCATTTATAGTGCCCGTCCGGATATCAACACCCTAAGTTCTGCCAACCGTGATCCGGCTAATGCACAACGAGTTCCAGTCGATTTGGTACTCAATATCAACGGAACCATCTCAAGCATTGAGAATGATTTCTTCTTCAGGTTGCCCAATACTATTGAAACGCAGCAAAGTTCAACCCTTGCTACCCAAATTGCGACCATCAACCGGGACGAAGATCTGAAGCTTTTGCAAGCAGCTAATTTCATGCTGATGGGGGATTTTATACCCGTTTCATCGGCCGGAACCACACAATCTAATTATTTAACTGAGAATATATCAGGCAGTGCGGCGGTGTTAAATCCTTTGATTTCAAGCCAGTTGATTAACCCATTGTTATCAAATCAGGTAAATTCGTTATTGAACAGCGATTTAAGTAGTTTAGATGTGGACTTTAACCTGAATACTTACAACCAGGTGGATCTTGGGGTGGCCCTCAGGCTTTACAACGATAAATTAATTTTTAGAAGAGAAGGCCAAATTACCGGAAGGCAATCTAATATTGGCGATCTTGGAGCAACTTATCAGATAAACCGAACTTTTGCCGTTACGGCCTTTCACCGGCAAGACCTTACCTTTGGAACTCTTGCCAGCACTGAGCAGTCACAACAATCCCAGGAAATTAATGGCGTAGGTGTGGAAGCCAAGGTAAGCTTTAATACGTGGACTGAATTTTTTAACCGATTGATTTCTCCATTAAAGCGCCTGTTTGGTATTCGGGATCAGGAAGAGGATGAAGCACTCACTGAAAATAATAACAGGGGAGATGCCCCTTCGTAACAGATTTATAATTTAAAATATATACATGAGTAGAAAAGACAGATTAAGTAAGTTTGAAGATCTAATTACAGATCTGCTGGCTAATAGCCCAGACGATAAACTTACCAGGGAGCAGATAATAAGTGTGCTCCGTTTAGAAAGTAACAAAGAAATTAAACGCCTTGACAAGTCATTGAACCGGCTTGCCAATAAAAATGTGATAAGCCGAAAAGACAATTATGTACTTTTAGGTGATAAGAAACAAAACAACAACAACCGTTCATCTTCAGATATTATTGAAGGCCGGATGGATGTATCAGCCCGTGGTACCGGCTATGTAATTACCGACAGCCTGGAAGACGATGTTAAAGTTACCTCCAGAGACATGGAAACAGCCTTGAAAGGCGATCGGGTACGGGTGAAAATTACCGGTTCCGCCAAACGCGGAGGCCAGCCCAAAGGTAAAGTGCTTGAAATGATTGAGCGTGGTAAAGATTTTTATGTAGGAACGCTCCGTAAAGTGAGCAAAGAGAATTATATCATTGAGACCGATTCAAAATCAGCCCACACCAACTTTTTTGTGCTGCCTGATTTTGTGAATGGAGCTACAGATGGCGATAAGGTAGTTTTTAAGCTTGAAAACTGGGTGCATCCCAAAGCGCTGCCCGAAGCCAGAATTACATCAATATTAGGAAAATCCGGTTCCAATGACGCCAACATTCTGTCCATTTTGGCAGAAAACGATATGGTTGCGGAATTCCCTAAAGAAGTGGAAGAGTACGCGGATCAAATTCCGCTGGAAATACCTGAAGAAGAATGTCAGCGCCGCCGTGATCTTCGGTCAGAGAATATTTTCACTATTGACCCTGAGGATGCTAAAGATTTTGACGATGCCCTGAGTATTGAACGCCTGGATAATGGCAATTACTATCTGGGTGTGCACATCGCCGATGTAACCCATTATTTAACGCCAAAATCGGCACTGGATGAAGAGGCTTACAACCGCGGTACCAGCGTATATTTGGTAGACCGGGTAATCCCTATGCTTCCCGAAGTATTGAGTAATGGAGTGTGTAGCTTGCGTCCTAACGAGGACAAGCTTACCTACAGTTGTTTTATGGAAATTTCGCCTACCGGCAAGCTGGTTGATTATTCCATTGAGGAAACCGCCATACACTCCAAGCAGCGTTTTACCTACGAAGAAGCCCAGGCCATCGTGGACGGAAAAGACCACAAGCTGGCAGACGAAGTAAATCTTGCTGCCGAACTGGCCAAGGTTTTATTGACCAAGCGATTCAAAGAGGGTGCCATCGATTTTGATAATCCAGAACCAAAGTTTGTGCTGGATGATGAAGGAACTCCATTAAAAGTAGTAGTTAAAAAGAGAATTTTTGCGCACCGTTTGATTGAAGAATGTATGTTGATGGCCAATAAGACAGTGGCATCGCATGTTGAAAACCTTCGTAAGCAATCGGGCAAGAAACGATCCAAGGATTTATTTCCTTTCTTTTACCGGGTGCACGACAAGCCCGATATCGAAAAATTACAAGGTGTTGCCGAGCAGGTGAAACCCATTGGGATTAATTTTGAGGCCGATGATAATATCAGCCCTAAAAAAATTAACAACCTGCTTAAGAAAGTGGAAAATACAAGTCTTGAGTATATCGTTAATGGGCTGACGTTGCGTGCAATGGCCAAAGCTGAGTACTCACCGGATAACATCGGTCACTTTGGGCTTGGCTTTAAACATTACGCGCATTTCACCAGTCCCATTAGGCGCTATCCGGATGTGTTGGTGCACCGGTTGCTGAAAGGCTACAATGCCGGAGCCAAAGTGTACACTCATAAGCAACTGAAAAAAGACGGTGAACATTGCAGCGAGAGAGAACGTTTAGCTGTAGATGCCGAACGTGATTCCATCAAACTGAAGCAGGTTGAATTTCTGAGTTCCCGCCAAGGGCAGGTATTTGACGGTGTGATTAGTGGTGTGATGGAAAGAGGCGTTTTTGTGACATTAAATGATATATTCTGCGAAGGCATGGTTCGCATAAGTGATCTGAAAGGTGATTATTATGTGTACAATGCCGACCGACATGCACTGGTTGGCCGTAAAAGCGGCAAACAGTTTCAGCTTGGTGATGAGATAAAAGTGCATGTGAAGAGTACAGATCTTGAAAAACGTCAGATTGACTTTGGTCTGGCGCGGAAATGAATTAACCCAGTTTAAAATGAGATACCCGCGATTTTATCTATTTCTGATTTTTGCTTTCCTGCTGTCTTTCACTGCACAGCAGGCTTTTGCCCAGTATTATTCCTTTGGGAAGAACCGCGTACAGTATGAGGATTTTGAATGGCGATACATTCAAACCACACATTTTGACGTGTATTACTACGGAAAAAAGAATTATGAACTGGCTGATTTTGCTGCCAAAAGTATAGAATCTGCCTACAAGCAGCTTTCGGAAGATTTTAACCATCAGATTTCTAATCGCATCCCTCTCATTGTCTATGATTCGCACAACGACTTCTCACAAACCAATGTGGTAAACCTTCCGGTTAACGCCGAAGGTATTGGTGGTGTGACCGACAAAATGAAGAACCGGATGACGGTGCCTTTTACCGGTGATTATGCTGATTTCCGGCGCACGCTTCATCACGAGCTGGTACATGCCGTATTTAACGACATGTTCTACGGTGGTACCATCAATTCCATTATCCGTAATAATATTCAGTTACAGTTTCCACTTTGGTTTGAAGAGGGATTGGCTGAGTACACTGCTCTTGGCTGGGATACCAACACGGATATGTATATCCGGGATGCGGTGATCAATAACTACCTGCGCCCCATTCCTTATTTGAGTGGTTACTATGCGTATCGTGGTGGTCAATCTGTATGGAATTATATCGTTGAGGAATATGGCCGCCAGAAAATTGCAGAAATCCTTCAGAATATTAAAAAGACCAGAAGTGTAGAAGAGGGAATGCGGCAATCTTTGGGTCTCAATATCGAAGAACTTTCTGAGGTTTGGGATAATGCCCTGCAGGAACGCTATTATCCGGAAGTAGCCGAACGTGAACGCGCGGATATGATTTCTACACAGCTTACCGAAAGAGGTGAATTTGGAAGTTATAATACCAGTCCCGCTATTTCTCCGCAGGGCGATAAAGTAGCTTTTATCACCAATAAGCGCGGATATTTTGATGTGGTGGTGATTAGTGCCATTGACGGCCGCAAGTTGAAAACACTGGTAAAAGGACAAGACAACCCTGAATTTGAAGAACTCAATATTCTAAATCCCAATATGGATTGGTCGCCAGATGGATCCAAAGTGGCCATTTCTACTAAATCCAAAGGACGGGATGATCTGGCGATTATAGATTATGCCACGGGTAATATCGAGAAAATTCAATTTCCCAATATAGATGCCATTGCTTCTATCGCTTGGTCGCCAGATGGTACAAAGATTGCTTTTGATGGTAATATTGGAGCTTACCAGGATATCTTCATTTATGATATGGAAACAAGGAACCTTAAAAACCTCACAGGTGACTTTTTCTCTGATACCGAACCGGAATGGAGCCCGGATTCCCGTTATGTCTACTTTACGTCCGACCGCGGCGATAAAACCGTTTTTCATACGTTTGCAGTTAATTATTTCTTGCTGGGTGATCCTTCCATCTATCAAACCGATATTTACCGGGCCAGTGTGGACGGCAACTCTGCAACCAGATTGACCAAAACGGACGGTTGGAGCGAAAAATCTCCCGAAGTAACCCGCAATGGCCGTATGGCTTTTATATCGGATGAAAACGGTATTCTGAACGTTTATGAATACAATTTCAACACACGTACTACCACACCTTTGACCAACCTGCAAACCGGAGCTTCACAAATTTCATTAAGTGCGGATGGTTCACGAATGGCATTTAACTCTATAAACGAAGGATATCTTGATATTTTTCTGCTCCGGTCACCATTTGATCGCCGTAAAGAGGGAGATTTGTCAAAGAATTATTGGGCGCAGCGCAGGGCTAATGAATCTGAAACGGAACGCGTTCCCGCCATTCTCTACGCCCGTCAGATGTTTGGATCGGGAGGATCACGCCCAGCAGATAGTGAGGAAGCTGGAGTCACTCCAAATCAGCCGCAGCAGGCTCAACAAGCAGGGCAAATTGCAGATGCAGCCACCGACACCGTTTCAGCCCAAAATCAGGAAGGGGCAGAAGAGGATAATAATGAAGAAATAGATTTCAGAAACTACGTGTTTAGCACCGAGGTGATGGAAGACTCTACCATCTACCTGGAAGATGTAGAAAATTTCTCTCCTGAAAATACAACTACGGAAGACGGACGCTTTCAACCCAAAGATTACCGCCTGCGTTTTTCCACTGATATCGCATACAGCCCAAGTGTAGTTGCTTCAACCTATGGCACGTACGCGCTTACTCAGTTTGTGATAAGCGATTTGCTTGGCGATCACCAGATTTCGCTGGGAACCAATTTCAAAACTGACTTACGGAATAGTGACTATTCCATTCAATACGGGTATATGAAAAACCGGACCAACTATTTTGCGTCCTATTTCCATACTTCCCGAAGATATCAGACGGTTTACGGTGAGGTGATTCGTTTCCGTACTTTCGGTGGGGGAATAAATGTGCAATACCCGTTTAATACCTTCAAACGCATTGATTTTAGTTTTGCAGGGATGGGTATCACCCGGGATTACAGTTCTGTAAGTGACTACTATTCGGGTATTTCTGTGGGCCGAGACCGCACTGCTAACCAGCGCAGCATATTTTTATATCCCGAAGTTATTTTTACCAATGATCGTACCTTGCCCGGCTTTATTACCCCAAGAGGCGGGCGACGATATTCCGTAGGGCTTTCAGGAAGTCCCGGTTTAGGTGAAAATGCACCACTTTTTGCTTCTGTTTTAGGTGATTTCAGGCAGTATGTAAACCTTGGAGCCAATTATTCCCTGGCTTTTAGAGGATCGGGAGCCACCTCTTTAGGACGTGACAAGCAAACCTACTTTATGGGGGGACGTTTGGGTTGGATCAACCAAAGGTTTAGCGATAACGGGTTATCCTTTGACCGGCTAACGGACAGCTTCTTTACTGTTCCTGCACTCCCCGTTCGCGGATATGCCTACAACAGCCTCTACGGAAGTAACTTCGCCTTGGTAAATGCGGAATTTCGATTCCCTCTGTTTGCTGCGGTAGTACCGGGAGCTATTCCCATTCTGCCTTTGTATAACATCACTGGGGCAGCTTTTCTGGATATTGGTACTGCCTGGGGTCAAACCATTGATTATGGCCTCTATGAAATTTCAGACGGTAGTCCCAATCGAATTGTAAATGATAAGTCTCTCAATTTTAAAATAGCCAAGGAAAAAACCAGCGATTACGCAGTGAATAGCCAGGGACAGCTGGTGGAGTTTGAAGCGCCCTACTATGAAGGGGATATTCTGATGGGGGCTGGCTTTGGATTGCGTACTATACTGCTTGGTTTACCTTTCCGGTATGATGTAGGATGGGCTTTCGACCGCGATTCCTTCAAAGCCAAACCTATTCACTACTTTTCTATCGGGATAGACTTTTAAACTGACTTACTTGGCTTTGCACTTCTACAATAGTCCATGGATATATTCATGGACTATATTTTTTTTGTTCCGGCCCAGCGTTAACCCTGTTGTTCAGTGTAGTTTAATTTAGCCTGAGTTCGTGATAGATAAGAAATTAATTGCTCCGGCCTTTAGGCCGGTGAAAACGTAATCTCTTTTATAAAGAACCCGAATTTTGATGGTATTAAAGTCCTAACGTTTATTGAGGGTTGGCTGGAAAAATGATAGAAGGCAATACATTTAAAGCTTTGAAAAACGCGTCATATCTGAAAGCCATCCCATTAGGGAAGACTAAATGCCTATTACTCGGAGTAAAAGAAATTTACGTATAGTAGGCGGTCGTACTGCATATCAGGATCACGATAAAACACAAAGCTGGTGTACTCTTGGTTTTGACGGGTGATGGTATCGCTAAGCGTTAAATCATCTACTTCCTGCCCGTCTTTGATAGCGTACTTGTAAGTATAAGATCCTTCTTTGATAAGTGAAGTTGCTTCCCAATAGCCGGACTCTTGATTGTAGCTGAGCTTGTTATCTTCAGACAAAAGCCACTGATTGAAATCCCCCACAAGGTACACGCCTTGTCGTTCGGTAAAACGGCCTCCATCGGTAAAACGAAAGCGAACTTGCGCATAGCGGGCATCTCTTGAGGTTTCCGGCAGTGCAACGTTTGTACCCCAGCCAATGCTGGGTGTAGAGGTGAAATTAAGCACATCCTCCCGAAGTATAATTCGTGGCGGAGTTATATCTGGCTGATAATCAATGATTTTCTGCCCGTTGGCGGAAAGCTCATCCATGTTCAAGGTGATGAAATCATAATTAGCCGGATAGGCTTTACGCTCTGATAAATGAAACTCAGCATGTTCATCATCAGAGAAATCATAATTTTCTGACTGTCGAATATCTCCCCAAAAACGATTTTGAGCAAAATAGAAGGACAGATAAAACTCAGGAGTCTCTATGGAATCGGGGTAGATGAATTCACTGAATGGACGGTCTAAGGCATTATATCGTTCACCAGCATTGTACTTGGTATCAACCCAGGAGCGGATGTTGCCTTTATTTTCAGTAACGAAAAAGGGAAGAGAGAAAAGGCGGGTGCCGGTTGCAAAATCAGAGATATGCACCATGTAGTTGCCACTTACCGTGAAATTGATCCCGTCGCCGGGAAACTCAGCTTTATAATGATGATAAACCGGAGCTGCAAGCCGGTTACGTTCTCCACCTCCAATGATCAGTTCATTCCTGCCTTCCATATGCCAATTTGAGGGCAAGCTGCTAAGGCTCCAGTCGCGGTTATGATGGGTAAAGGTGACCCGGAACTGCCCGGATAGGTCAGAGAGCTCATCAAAGGCTAACACGAGAGACTGGCTGCCATCAAGTCTTAGAACCGGTGGGTTGGTGGGATTGCCCTTGCGATACAACTGCACACTCTGTATAGATTGGGGAGCCGGCAATTGGCCTGGTACCATGGCCCTGCTGGTATATTTTTTGGTTGAATAACTGTTATTAGCCGGACTGGGAAGGTTTGCCGAGCAAGCGGATAGCAAGACGGCAAAGGCAGTTATCAATAATAATTTATACAAAGATGCTTCCTTCAAATACAAAATGGGAGGGTCCGGTTAATATTAAATGGTGGTACGTGTTGGTATCTTCATTAAAATCAAAAGACACTTCCAGCGTTCCACCTTTCACCGATACCTCGTAGCTGGCAGATTCGCTATTTGTTTTAGATTGAAAGTGTGTGGCAATGGCCGAAGCAAGAGCTCCGGTTCCGCAGGCCAAAGTAAGGTTTTCAACACCCCGTTCGTAGGTCTGCAGATTGATAGATGTTTCTCCTTCTTCGTACTGCACAAAATTGACGTTAGTTCCCGGAGGATTTACCTGTTCGTGATAGCGAAGTTTGCGTCCTGTACTTACCAGCTGTTCTTCAGCTTCAAGGCTTTCTTTATCCACAAAACGGACCAAATGTTCGGTAGCTGCATCTGCTTTGATTAATTCTATGCCGTCCAGCTGTATGGTCTCAGGCTGTACCTCAACCGGAAAGTGAATGCGAACGCGGTCGTCCATTTTGGTTACTTCTGCCTGGTACATATTATCGTGTACATTAAAACGGTGCGAATGTTTGAAACCATTACGGGCCGCAAATAAAGCAAGGCAACGGGCACCATTTCCACACATTCCGGCATCGCTGCCGTCGGCATTTCGATAGATCATAGTGTAGTCAACGTCGTCTCTTTGCGGTTCTTCGAGAACTAACAGACCATCAGCCCCAACACCAAAACGCCGGGTGCATAGCTTTGGGGTAAACTCAATAATTTCGTCAAGAGAAAAGCGGTACTGCCGGTTATCCAGCACTACAAAATCGTTTCCGGCTCCCTCCATTTTGTGAAACTTCAAATTGGTCATTGGATGATATATGCGTTTTTTATTCCTTTACTTTTGCACAAGATAAGGTACCCGTTAAGCAACTTCTGTGAAAATTATTCAAGAATTGTTCTTGTAAACACACTAACTGCTAAACGCAGGAACATGTTGCCAATTTTCTTCTTCCGGAATAAATGGATCCAGGCCACGCATTAAGTTACTAAAGCGCAATGCCAACACGATGAAAACAAGTTTTGGGTTTGTATACTGACGAATGGGGGCACGGAACTGATCCAGGTGTTCAATCATTTCTTCAAGCCGGGCATCCTCAAGGGCCTTTACAAATTTCTGAATGGACTCCAGCTGGTCAATATTAGTGATAAATTCTTTCTTTCCGGTTTCCCGGTAGACCATCAGATCCCGAATATACATCTCTATGAGATTGGTGAGGGCAATCAGCCCTTCGATGTTATTAGAGCTCTGCCAGTCTTGCACCAGGGTAGAGAGTCCGGCGGCATCTTGTCCATAAGCCAGCCGCATATATTTTACCACTTCCTCTCGGTTCTCTTTCAGCTTGGAGATATCAAAGAAACGGGTCATGGCATAATTCCCGTTCGATACGCGGGAGAGATAAGCAGCTTCATCAGGCTGCAGTCCGTCTACTTCTACCAGGCCCTGTTCAACCTCGCGGGTACTCAGCGAGCCCAGCGGGATATGCTGGCAGCGGGAGGTGATGGTGGGCAACAAGCTCTCATAGCTTTCGGTAGTTAGAATAAACATCAGGCGGTCGGAAGGCTCTTCCAGAAGCTTCAAGAAGGCATTGGCGGTTTCCTTACGCATGGTTTCAACCTGCGTGAGAATGATAACTACCCTGTTGCCCTCATTGGGTTTGAGCTTAGCTATGGGACGTATATCATCCCTGAAATAATCAATGGGATAAAAGGCTTGCAGGTTTTTGGAAGATTCGTCATCCAGGGAGGGGCGCTGTGAAAATCCAATAATTTCGTAGGGATCTTTTTCCAGCAGCTGCAGCCGATCTCGTAGTTCCTCGGTATTTACTTTTGTTGGTTTGGGGATGAATACGTGAATATCGGGATGAGTAAACCAAGACGATTTTTTGGAAGATTTGTACTCTCCAAGATCACTAAGATGATCGATGCCGTTTATGGCTTCGGCAAAAGTTAGGGCAAAAGCTGTTTTTCCTACACCCTTAGGTCCGGAAATTAAGTAGGCGTGACTGATACGTCCGGAATCCAGGATACGCTCAGCTTGCTCTTTAGCCCTTTTTTGACCAATGATGCGACGGTTTCCAAATTTTATCTTCATACAGTGATTCCGTCTTTAATTGCTATTCAGTGAATTGCTAATGCGCTCGAACTCATCGTAATCAACCTTGAACACGGTACCATGTCGGGTTCCCTCAGGGAAATCAAGTTGATCAGAAATATCTTCCCAGTCTTTTAAGTCGGTGGAGCGGCGGGCCCCCATTTGATGGTCGATGTAACGGTCAAAGTATACTATCCACCCGCTGTCACTTTCAATAGCAGTAGGACCTTCAACCCAATTCCGGGTGATGGGCTCGGAAGCGGTAGAGTAAGGACCGGTAAGACTGTCTGATTTTGCAATGCGAATATTCTTTTCGGCTTCAGGCCAGCGGATCTCGTTTTTAAGAAACATCACATATTCGCCGTCAATGTGATGGATGGTGGCATCAATAACGTTGAAACCCTGGTCGTAGAGGAGTTTTGTATCGCTGAAGGTTTCAAAATCTTTAGTGAGGGTGTAATACATGCGGTGATTGTACCCATTGTCACCGGTAGAATCCGTTTCAGGAAATCTTCCCGGGATGGTAGTGGCCCAGTAAATCATATACTGCCCGGAGGGTTCATCGTAATAGAGTTCAGGAGCCCAGGTATTACGTGCCTCCGGTTCGTGCTCCATCACCGGAATAAACTGCTGTTCCGACCAATTCACTAAATCTTCAGAGTGGGCATAACCGATGCCTTTTTCGGTCCAGCCGGCCGTCCAAACCATATGGAATGTACCATCCGGGCCTTTAATGATGCAGGGATCTCGCATGAGTTTGGCATCGCCCACCTGGGGTTCCAAGATAGATTCGTTGTTATTTAAAGCCGTCCATTCCAGACCATCTTCGCTATAAGCCAGGTGCAAGCCGTCTTCTCCATTACCCTGGAAATAAGAAAACAAGTACATTTTTTTCTCTTGCTCGGATGAAGAACAACCAAAAGCTAAGAAGAGAATCAATAAAGACGCATAAAAAGTTCGAAGCATAGTAGTAAGTGAATTAAGGCTGGATGTAATTAAAAATTATTCTTCCCAAATGTAATCAAAAAGAAGCACACCGGCGGTGATGGTTACTCCCGCAAATCCAATTAGGGCGGTGTAGTTATTCCAGGAACCGTCGCCACCGCTTACAAAAGCTGTTTTGCTGATATCGGCCAGCAGCAGCACCAGCGGCATAAAAAGCGGAATGCTTAATACTGAGAAGATGGCTCCTTTGCGGTCGGCTTGGGAAACAACGGCGGCCGTCATCGTAGCCACGCCTGAGAGCCCGGCAGTGCCTACAATCAGCATCACTAAAAAAGCCGGCCAGGACTGAATGCTCAGCCCCATCATAAAAATATAACCGGCAAAAGTGGCCACGTTGATCAGCAGGGTGAACAAGAAGTTATAAAGTAGTTTCCCGGTATAAACCACCGTGCCCTCGGCATAGATGCGAAGCAGGTCAAAGGTACGTTTGTCGGTTTCGGCAATAAAACTGCGGCTTAGGGCTGATAAGGCTGCAAATAAAATGATAATCCAGACCAAGCCGGATTTAGGTCCCGGTTCCAGCTGATCGGCGCGAAGGGTAAACAATACCAGCAACATGGCGGCGGCTACAAAGGCAAGTACCATGTTAAAGGCAAAGCGCGTGCGCAGCTCAATCTGCAGGTCTTTTTTAAGGATGGTAAGAGTGCTTCGGATCCATTGCATGCGCCAAGTTTAAGGATTTTGCAAAGGGAATGCAGTTTTTATTGATGGTGAAATAATATGGCAGAGGAAGCTTCAGAATATATCTAAATTTAGGATTTTGTCTTTGGTAGACTGCCCTCCCTGAATTTTTCGCAGCGTGAAGCTGCTCAAAATCCGGTCCCTCCGAAGGGACACATGATTCGGGGCGTTAGTAGGCAATGAAACATTTAATTAAGCCAGAAACCCTATCAGTGAAACTCAGCGAATAGATCAGGGACCCTCTTAGTGAATTAAAATAGGGAAGAGCGATACATTCATGAATTTAATAAACCACTAAGGGATTCATCCAGTTTTGAAAGCCAAGTAGTATTACAAATTGGTTATATTGGCAAAAAATATCGATCTACTTTTGAAAACCATTACCCAAAGTTACGAATCCAGTTTCAGAGAACGCGGCTCCAAGTTTATGGGCTATCTGTTTCCGGCCGAAACGGAGGAGGATTTTGCCGACGAACTGGATCAAATCAAATCCCAATATCCTGACGCCACCCACCATTGTTACGGCTGGCGGATCAACCCTGCTCGGATTCGTGAATTCAGCTCCGATGATGGCGAACCTTCGGGTACAGCCGGACTACCAATCCTGAATCAGATGAAATCCTACGAAGTGGTAAATGCAGGCATCGTGGTGGTGCGCTACTACGGTGGGACCAAATTGGGCAAAGCCGGACTTATTGAAGCCTATGGACGCTCGGCCGAGTTGTGCTTGGATGTGGCAAAACTGGTGACGATCCGTCCGGTACAGTTTTTTGAAGTCAAGTATCCCTATCCCGAAGAAAACACTATCAACAAGCTAAAAAATGACTTTGAGTTGAAGGTGGAGGAATCGGAATACATGGAGGATGTGACCCTCAAAATTGCTTGTCCAAAAGAGGATGCCGAGGCTTTCGAAAATGCATTAAAGCGGTTGGTACACTTAAATATTCGATTTGATAAAAAGGAAGAGCATTTTGTTTAACTCTTCTCAAAGAGACGATAAGGGTAGCTAAAGATTTTAAAGCTACAAAGTATTAATCTGCTCCATCAGTTTTAAAAGGTTCATCCAATAAATGCACCTTAGTGCTCAAACCCCTATTTTCGAAAAAAAGCTAAAAATTTTATGAAAATATATACCAAGAAAGGCGATACCGGTGAAACCTCATTATTTGGAGGGCAAAGGGTTTCAAAAAGCTCCAAACGCATTGATGCCTATGGGACGGTAGACGAGTTGAATTCTATTCTGGGGATGGTAATATCCTTTGGCGTTACAAAGGAAGGAGCTGAGTGGCTAAAAACGGTACAACAGCAGTTATTTGTACTGGGTGCTGATTTGGCGACGCCGGCTTCCAGAAAAGTGCGCATTGACCGAATTAGCGAAGAGGAGGTCAGTTACCTCGAAGAAGCGATTGACGAAATGGATGAATCGCTGGAGCAACTCAAGAATTTCATTCTGCCCGGTGGGGCACAGGCGGGAGCTACCCTGCATTTTGCACGAACGGTATGCCGGCGCGCTGAACGAACCACGGTTCAAACCCGTCATGAGGAAGAAATTTCAGAGGAAGCCATTCGCTATCTGAACCGACTTTCGGATTTTCTGTTCGTGCTGGCTCGCTACGAAAACCTGAAGGCGGGAACAGAGGAACAAACCTGGATGCCATCTAAATAATTATGGGCCTCAGCAATAAAGCCAAAAATTACATTCGAAAGCATCACCCCAAAAAAAGCGCCGCTGAAATGGCTGGGGATTTGAATGTTGAGGAGGCTGAGGTACAGGTATTTATTGACGAGATTAAAGAGCCGTTGCCGCTTAAAAAGAAGATCCTGTTTTATGTGATCACGCTTTCCATCCCCGTGCTGTTTTTTGTAGCCGTGGAGGGCATTCTGCGCAGCATGGACTATATGGGCAACACCGATTTATTTATTGATCCGGAAATCCCATCCGACCAATATTATATTCCCAACCCAAACTTCACCGCCCGCTACTTTTTCTATACCAAAACATTGCCCAGTCCCTCTATAGACGTGTTTTTGCAGGAAAAACCGGAAAATGGATACCGGGTGTTTGCAATGGGCGGCTCCAGTGCGGCAGGATATCCCTATGGTTTTAACGGGTCGTTTTCCCGGGTAGTAGACGACATCCTGACCGATGCCATGCCCGATCGTGAAGTGGAAGTCGTTAATGTGGCGACTTCTGCCATTAGCACGTATACGCTCTATGACCAGGTTGATGAAATCATAGCCCAAAACCCGGATGCCATTATGATTTATGCCGGGCATAACGAGTTTTATGGAGCACTAGGCGTAGGCTCCAATGAAACCCTGGGCGGTTTTCCCGGCTTTGTCCGCTTTTATTTGGAACTGCAACAATACAAGACGTTCCTGCTATTGAGGGAAATGATAGTAAGTACCGGTCAATGGCTGGCAGGTGGGCCGGAAAATACCGAAGCCAAACGCACCGGTGGCACCCTGATGGAGCGTATCATCAAAGACCAGGCCATTCCGCTGAATGGAACTACGCATCAGATGGCTATGAATCAGTTTCAAAGTAATATGTCGGCTCTCATCAGCCGGTTTGAGGCCGAAGGCATTCCGGTGTACTTGAGCACAATTGGAAGTAATGAGAAAGATCAGCCACCTTTTGTGAGTTTGGATGATAATAATCTTCCACCTGCAGAAGAAGTGTATCAAGAGGCACTGACGAGTTACAATCAGGGAGATATTGTGGGAGCTAAAACCGAGTTTACCTATGCCAAAGATTTGGACGGGCTTAAATTTCGGGCGCCTTCACAGGTAAATCATCTGATTGATTCGCTGGCACAGAGCTTACAGAACACAAAACTGGTACCGGTTCAGCAGGTGTTTGAACAGGAATCAGAAAATGGGATTATTGGCAACGGGTTGATGCTGGAGCATCTCCACCCCAACCAGAAAGGCTATTTTCTAATGGGAAGGACTTTCGCAGAAGCGATCCTGCAAGACCTAGCTGCAAGTGGAACCACAGATCCTGTTAAGCTGGATCTAAACACTTATTTCGAAGAAATGCATATCACCGAGTTTGACGAACGCGTGGTGTATCATCAGGTAAAAACACTGAAGCAGGGCTTCCCTTTCGTGACAGATGGAAGCGCAGAGCCCTATCAGGTGGACTACAATCCCACCGGTGTGATAGACAGCCTGGCATTTGCAATGGTACACATGGACAAACGCTGGGATGAGGCGAAGGTAGAAGTAGCGCGCTATCACATCACCCAAAACCAGACAGAACGGGCTTTAGCGGAATATTATGGGTTGATTCGAAACCAGCCTTGGAATGAGTCGCCCTACGTATTTGCCGCACGATTGCTGCTGGACCAAAATGATTTTGACCGTGCTGAACCGCTGCTTGAAAAAGCGTATCAATTGAATCCGCAGGATGCTTTTATCACCAAAATGCTGGGTGCGGTAAATCTGAATCAAGGGAATACTGAAGAGGCGATCCGTTTGCTGGAAGAATCGCGAAGGCTGAATCCACAGGACCCCCAAACTTTATATAACTTATCCGGGGCGTACGGCACTAACCGTGAATTTGAAAAAGCCCTGAAGGCGGCCAATGAGGTATCTGCCATCAACCCGAATTTCCCGGGTATCCAGCAGTGGAAACAGCAGCTCACAAGAATTATCAATTCAAGAAGAAATTAATTTTATGGCACTTATGATTTCCGTCTCGGGTATCCGGGGCATTTTTGGCACCGATCTAACTCCCCAAAACCTTACACAATTTACCGCCGCTTATGGAACCTGGCTTAAAGGCGGAACGGTGGTTGTAGGACGTGATTCCCGCGTGACCGGCAAAATTTGTGAGGATATTGTAGCTGCTACGCTGGCCAGTGTGGGTTGTGATGTGATCAAAGTGGGGATTTCCCCAACGCCAACCGTAGCAATGGGCGTGTTGAAACACAGGGCGGCGGGTGGAATTATTATTTCTGCCAGCCACAACCCGGCTGAGTGGAATGCGCTGAAGCTGCTCAATAGCAAAAGCGAGTTTCTGGATGCAGAGCAAGGTGAACAAGTAATCCGTCTTTCGAAAAAGCAGCGATTTGAATACCAAGCCTACGATAAAATTGGAGTGATTCGGGAAGATGTAGACCTGCTGGACGATCACATCCAGAAGATTCTTGAATTGCCCTACATCGAGGCAGATACCATTGCTGCTCAGAACTTTTCGGTAGCGGTTGATGCCGTAAATGGAGCTGGTTCAGAATCTGTACCCCAACTTCTTGAAAAGCTGGGAGTGAAAACAATTCACAAGCTGAACTGTGAACCCAATGGTCTGTTTCCTCACAATCCCGAACCTTTACCGGAACATCTGACTGAGATCTGCACTTTTGTAAAAGAAAACGATGCCGACTTAGGCGTCGTAACCGACCCGGATGCAGACCGCCTGGCGCTAGTGGATGAGAAGGGAAATTTATGGGGAGAAGAATATACCCAGGCCGCTGCTTTTGATTTTATATTATCAAAAAAAGTCGGGGCTTGTGCTACCAATTTGTCCTCTTCACGAGTGGCTGATGATGTGGCAAGGGAATATGATCAGAAATGTTACCGCTCGGCGGTAGGAGAAATCAATGTGGTGAAGGCCATGCAGGAACACGATGCCGTAATTGGCGGGGAAGGCAACGGAGGGGTGATTTGTCCTGATTTACATTACGGGCGCGATTCGCTGGTTGGGATTGCCATAGTGCTTCAGCTACTGGCCGAAAGAAAAGTGAGTGCATCCGAATACCGGGCAAGCTTGCCGGACTATTTCATGAGCAAGAACAAGATTCAACTGGATGACTTGGGCAAAGATGCCGACGAGGTGTTGGAGATGGTTAAACATCATTTCTCAAGCCTGCAACCAAACACGGTTGATGGGGTGAAAATCGATTTTGCTGAGGGATGGGTTCATCTTCGAAAATCCAATACAGAGCCTATCATCCGTATTTATTCGGAGGGCAGATCACCGGAGGCCGCGAAAGCCTTTGCCAGCAAAATCTTTGATTTACTCAAATAATACAGGAAATTATGGTTCAGTTAAGTTTCCCTGCTTAAGAATGCAAAAAACAAAGTAATAATCTATTTTAGCAAGCCCATCAAGAGGCAGTAACTTGTATATTTATCACAATTTAATTCTGCCGGGACCTCGGTAATAGGCGGGGAATACACTATCAAATAATCGGTTTTTAGGTTTTAAATCAGAACGTAAGCTCATAAAAAGCACCAAAAGAATATGTATTTCAGTACAACAGATGACGGCATTGAACTAGGTAAAATTCAGGACGACCTCACTTTTTTGCACCGGTGCTATGTAGATATGTTACGGGAGCTTGGGGAAGACCAGGTTGCCGAAGCCATTGAAGATGGAAAGCATTCCAAAAGCGATTCGGAAAAAATCAGCAAGGCATTTTCTCTGTACTTTCAGCTGATAACTATTGTGGAAGAAAATGCGGCAGTGCAACTTCGAAGAAAGCTGGAGGATGAATACGGGCTGGATCGTATTTCAGGGCTTTGGGGTAAAATACTTTCAGAGCTGCGTGACCATAAATTATCGGAAGAAGATATTCTGGATAAACTTCCGCAGACAAGAGTAGAACCGGTACTGACGGCTCATCCCACTGAGTCAAAACGCTCAACCGTTATTGACCAGCTGCGTTATATTTACTTGTTGATGGTAAAGCGTGAGAACCAAATGTGGACCCATAATGAAGAGCAGCAAATCCGTGATGAAATTATGACGGCGATGCAGCGGCTTTGGAATACTGGTCAGGTTTTTCTGCATAAACCTTCTATTAGTGATGAGCTGCGAAATGTGATGCATTATCTTACCAACGTGTTTCCACAAGTGCTGCCCATGCTTGATCAGCGGCTTAGAGATGCCTGGGAATCGGCCGGTTTCAATCCTGACCTGCTGAATGACTACCGGCAGTTTCCCAAGATAAGTTTTGGTAACTGGGTTGGGGGCGATCGTGACGGTCATCCCTTTGTGACTGACCAAGTGACTTCAGATACTTTGCTGAAATTACGCCGCCAGGCTTTGCAATTGTTACGTGAAGACCTGTCAAGTCTGGCTCAGAAAATCAGTATTTCTTCATTGGAAGTTGATGTTCCGGAAATCCTCAAAAAAAGGATTACCGGCATGGCCCTGCGGTGCGAAGAGGATGCAGAGGCAGCTATTTCAAGAAATGTTGATGAACCGTGGCGCCAATATTTGAATCTCATGCAGCTGCTGTTGCCACTGGATGAAGAGGGGCAGCCCATTGAGGACCTGGAGAAAACACGTTACTATCTTTCAAAAGATGAGGTGCTGGCAGACCTTGATATTTTTATCAAGTCTTTGGAAGAGATCAATGCCCATCGTATTGTGAAAATGGATGTTGAACCGGTAGCCCGTAAAGCAGAAACCTTTGGGTTCCACCTTGCCGCTTTGGACATCCGCCAGAACAGTAAATTTCATGATGCAGCATTGGCATCACTGCTTAAAGCAGCCGGTATTGAAGATGGTGAGAATTTCGCCGACTGGCCGGAAGAGAAAAGAGTGGAATTTCTGAATGAAGAGCTGAAAACTTCTCGGCCTTTTGTACGGCATCGTTACGGACTAAGCAATGAGTCGGACGCGGTATTGGCTTGCTATCGGGTGATCTACAAACACATTAAACGTTTTGGGCCCGCTGGCATCGGTTCCTTTATCGTAAGCATGACCCGTAGCCTGTCTGATTTATTGGTGGTGTATATACTTTGCAGAGAAGCCGGCCTGATGGAACAGACCGATGAAGGTATGGCATGCCGCGTACCGGTGGTTCCTTTGCTGGAAACCATTGAAGATCTTGAAGATGGTCCTGAAATTCTGGATAGGTTCCTGGCTCATCCCGTTACACAAAGAAGCATGCGTTACCGGGAACAGAAGGACGGAGCTGACCGCTGCCAGCAGGTGATGGTTGGCTATAGCGACAGCAACAAAGATGGTGGAATTTTTGCCAGTTTGTGGAGCCTGCACCAGGCCCAAAAGAAATTATCGGACGTTGGTGAATCGCATGATATCAGGATTCGCTTTTTCCATGGCCGGGGTGGCACCATCAGTCGCGGGGCAGGACCAACTCACCGATTTATAGCCGGCTTACCGTCTAGTACTATTAAAGGTGATTTAAGATTGACTGAACAAGGGGAGATGATTTCCCAGAAGTATGCCAACACCGTTACTGCTTTGTATAACATGGAACTGCTGCAGGCAGGTACGGCCGGCTTGACCTTGGGGGTTAATGATTCCTCTCAAAAGAAACTACATGAGGAGCTGGAGCCGATCATTAACAAAGTGTATGATTACAGTCTGGAAAGCTATCAAAAAATGGTTCATTCGGATGATTTTGTACGCTTTTTTGCACAGGCTACGCCCATTGATGTGATCGAATCGAGCCGCATTGGTTCGCGTCCTGCCCGTCGGACCGGTAAACGATCTTTTGGAGATTTAAGGGCCATTCCATGGGTTTTCAGCTGGAGCCAGGCCCGGTTTTTCCTCACGGGATGGTACGGCGTAGGCAGCGCATTGCAACGTCTAAAGAAAGAAGACGAAGAGGCTTTTGAGTTGCTAAGTAAGCACGCGATTGATTACATGCCGTTCCGGTATATCATCTCCAATGCCTCTTCCGCTATCGCTTTAACGGATACGGAAATTATGGAGCGATACGCTTCGCTGGTGGATGATGAAGAACTTGCTGATAGTTATTTGAAGCAAATCAAAGAAGAATTCACCCGAACAAGGGAGATGTTGGAAGTTTTATACGGGCACAAGCTCACCGCTCGCCGACCACGTTTGTACCGGATGATTGCTTTTCGTTCTGAACGCCTAGAGCCGCTGCATGATCTGCAAATTCAGCAATTGAAGAAATGGCGGAAAATGAAGGAGGATGGCAAAGAGAAAGAGGCTGCCGAATTACTCCCCGATATGCTGCTGGTATTGAATGCTATAGCCAGTGGCCTTGGAACTACGGGATAGGCTTAGTAAATCTTTATATTGTCTTTCAAGGTTATCAGTTCTATAATATCAAAATGGTTAAACCTAAGTGAAACTATATCACCACTTAAAACTGTTAGGATATTGCATGAATTGATTTATGTGCCTAATTAGAATTTCTCATCCAAAGTAGACGAATTTTGGCTGACAAGGATAAGAAGAGAGATAACAATAAAAAGGTACCTCCCAAAGGTATAGGCAATAAGGGAGGCGGAAAGAAGCCCGGATTTTCATCCTGGTCGAGCCTGCTAATTTGGATATTTGTAATAGCTCTTGCTTTAAATTGGTTTTTGACCTCAGAGAATGGGTTATTTGAACCCACGCCAAACATAGAATACACCGAGTTCCGACAAGAAATCAGGGAGGATAATGTTTCCCGGATACAAGTAGAGGGGCAAAATGTGCAAGGCGAGCTTAAGAATCCCAAAACACTTAAAGCAGCGGAAGGCGATACCGTACGATACGACCAATTCACCACCTACATCCCAAATTTTGAGGATGAGAACCTTTCCAGTCTGCTCGAAGAACACGATGTGACCGTAGCGGCCGAACCCGAGTCGCAGTTTAACTGGTGGTACATCATTATGATTGTCCTGCCCATTATTTTCTTCATTTATATAGGGGTGATGTTTTACCAGCGCATGAGCGGGCAGAATCAAGGACTATTCAATATTGGCAAAAGCACAGCTAAACTGCAGGAACCTGAAGAACAGGATACGACCTTTGAAGATGTGGCTGGACTGGATAATGCCAAGAAAGAGCTGGAAGAGATTATTGCCTTCTTGAAGGAGCCAGAGCGGTTTGAAGAGATTGGGGCTAAACTGCCTAAAGGCCTGCTGATGGTAGGTCCGCCCGGAACCGGAAAAACCTTACTTGCCCGGGCTACCGCGGGAGAAGCAAATGTGCCTTTCTTTACCATTACGGGTTCTGATTTTATGGAAATGTTTGTGGGTGTAGGTGCCAAAAGGGTAAGGAACATGTTTAAGAAAGCTAAGGAGATGTCGCCCAGCATTATTTTTATTGATGAGCTGGATTCCATTGGTCGCCGGCGCGGTGCAGGTTTGGGGGGAGGCCACGATGAACGTGAGCAAACACTCAACCAATTGCTTTCAGAGCTGGATGGCTTCGAACCCACGGAAAGCGTGGTGGTGATTGGTGCTACAAATCGTCCCGATATTTTAGATAAAGCGTTACTTCGTCCCGGAAGATTCGACCGGCGCATTACTGTAGATGTGCCAACTAAAAGTGCACGGCACGAAATATTGAAGATCCATGCCAAAAATAAGCCGCTTCATGATGATGTAGAACTTGAAGTTATTGCCAAGAGTACGCCTGGTTTTAGTGGGGCAGATTTAGAGAACCTTTTGAATGAGGCTTCACTATACGCCGGGCGGAATAAGCGTAAGAAAATAATCATGGATGACATCGACAAGGCGCGGGACAAGGTAATGATGGGACTTGAACGTGAAGGCATGCAAATCGATGACGAAGAGAAGAAGTTGCTGGCCTACCACGAAGCCGGACATGCCTTGGTGGCTTCCGTATTGCCACACTCTGATCCTATCCATAAAGTTTCCATTATACCCCGTGGCAAAGCGATGGGGGTAACGCTTCAGTTGCCTGAGAAAGAGAAATACCTCTATAACAAAGAATACCTGTTGGATCGCCTTGCTGTAGTGATGGGAGGTCGTGCAGCCGAAGAGTTGATTTTTGAGACAGCAACCAGTGGTGCCCAGGACGATCTGAAAAAAGTAGCGAAGTTATCACGCAAAATGGTTACCGAGTGGGGCATGAGTGATCGCTTTGGTCATATTTCTTTCGGGAGTGATGAAGAGGAAGTATTCCTTGGTCGCGATATGAGTCGCAAGCAACAGTACAGCGATTCAACAGCTCGTGAAATAGACGAAGAGGTTCAAAAGATAACTAAGGAAGCATTTGACCGTGCCCTCTCAACTATCAAGGACAACCGTAATGTGCTGGATAAGGTAGCTGAGATGCTGCTCGAAAAAGAAGAAATACCCGGGAAGGAAGTTAGCAACTTATTAGAGGAAAAAGAGCAAGATTAGAGATGAGAATGAGTTAATAATTAAGCAGGTCACCGCTGTAGATGTCAACCAATTCGGCGACAAAATTTAATAAGTTGGCCCCGAATGGGGGCAAGCAACAATAGCCCCAAATGCCTTTTTGTATAACCCTCGGCAGGTATTCCTATCTTGACGTCAGTTCGAGATAAGAAATAAGTTGCTCCGGCCTTCAGGCCGGTGAAAACGTATTCCTTTTATAAAGAACCCGAATTTTGATGGTATTAAAGTCCATACGTTTGGCGAGGGTTGCTGCAAAAATAGTAAAAGACCATAGTGCCAAAGCTTTGAAGAACGAATAATTTTGTAGCTCCATTGGGGCAAAGCTTTATTTTTCTTTTCATTCTCCACCGGCCTGAAGGCCGGAGCAATTACAGTGAAAGTTGAGACTTTATCTCGAACTGACGTTATCTTAATATTCTACAAGTCTCGGGTTCTTCTTTGTGTGATAAACAACCCGGGGCTGCATCCACTTGCGTGGATTTATCCCGGGCTATTGTTGTTCGTCCCATACGGGTACGTGAAAATTGTCCTAGAATTAGCTAACATCTTCAGCAATGACGGGTCCTAGACCGAACACAGATTAATGTAGTTCTCAGGCAGCTTTCTTTAGAGAGATATTGCAAAAATTGAATTTCATGATTAGTTTAAGACAATAAACTCTTAAATAGGCTGTGGCAAATCTAAGATTCCTTTTGGCATTGTAAGTAGTTGTTGCTGGTTTACCGTCATGGTCTGATAACCTCCACAAATAGAGAAGCATGTTGTTATCAAAATCATGTGTGTACGGGCTGCGGGCGGCGCTTTACCTGGCGGCAAAAAGGGATGGGAGCTATTATTCTATCCGCACAATGAGTGAAGAACTCGATATTTCCTTCCATTTTTTGACCAAGATTCTGCAGCAGTTAACGGCAGACAGCCTGCTGGAATCATACAAAGGGCCGAATGGGGGAGTGCGGTTATCAGCAAAAGGGAAAAAATCTACCCTTTTTGATTTAGTGATTGCTATAGATGGGCCGGGCTTGTTTACTGAGTGCGCTTTAGGCCTGCCTGGTTGCGGATCAGAGGAACCATGTCCTTTGCACAATAGCTGGATTGATACCCGGGCTTCTATTGAAAACATGCTGAAGCGCACTAACCTCACTAAAATTGCGGAAGAGGGAAAAGAAAAACATTTTCGTCTTACTGCTGACGGCCACTTCTCCTGGAGTTAGAAATTTTTTTTCATCGATTCATAAAGAATTCATATAAATAAGATAAAATACTCTTAAAACTAAAATAGTTGTTATGCAAAATTACTCACAAACACCTGTTGGCCAAATTGTGGCCAAAGATTACCGAACTGCACAGATATTACGATCTCATGGCTTAGATTTTTGCTGTGGGGGAGGACGAACGCTTGAAAAAGCCTGTGCTTCCAAAAATATTGAACTAGAACAAGTGATATCGGAGCTGGAAGGTTTACAGACATCCGATAGCCTCACGGAAAATTATAATGAATGGTCGCTGGATTTCCTGGTGGATTACATCGTGAATAATCATCACGGCTTTGTACAAAAGGCTTTACCGGAAATTAACTTCTATGCCGAGAAAGTAGCTCGCGTGCATGGCGAAAGAAATCCAAACCTGTATGACATCCTCCAAAAAGTACGTCTGCTGAGTGATGAAATGCTTGGTCATTTGCAAAAAGAGGAAGAGGACCTGTTTCCACAGATTAAAGAACTGGTTAGAGAGCACAAAAAAGGGTCGGTTAAGGAAGCACTGATAGAAGCGCTGGAAGATGAGCACGATAAGGCCGGCCAGTTAATGGCTGAGATAGAAGAGCTGACCGAAGGATTTACTCCTCCTGAAGACGCATGCGCATCGTACCGGGTGTTATTCCAAAACCTGGAAGGCTTCCAGCAAGACTTGCACAAACATGTGCATTTAGAGAATAATATCCTGTTTCCCAAGGCACTGAATCTTGAACAGCGCTTGAACTGAGGCAGGTTTTTAGCATGCATAAATCCGCCTGGTATCAAAACCCGGGCGGATTTTTTTATGCCAATAAAAGAGGAATAAGTAACTATTTCACTGCCGTTATAGATTTTTAAGACAAAATCATCTTCATCTAACCTTAATTAAATAAAACTATTGTGTATTGAAAAATGTCAGAGGATGCACTAAAAATGAAATCACTGTCTAAAGATTCCGGTATTTGGCAATGGGCTATGTTCAGCTTTGTGCTGGCCGGCCTAACCGGTTTCCTATACAGGTTGGGTCTCGTTTTTCCTCTGCCTATCGATTTTTCGTTTGAAAACATTCGGCACGGACATTCACATCTAATGTTCTTTGGTTGGGCTGCACTGTTGCCTATGTACCTGATAAAGCTGGATTCTATTCCAGGCTACCATGCAGCTTTTGGTCCTCGTCTGATGAAAGCCTCATTATGGTTTTCTGTGGTGTTTACTCTTTTATCCTATCCGGCTTTCTTGATGTGGGGCTATCAACCGGTGGCAGCGGGAGAGGCTTACCTGCCGTTGTCAGCAATCCTTTCTGGTATGGTGATGATAGGTTGGTACGGCTTCATGATTGGCTATCTCATCACCCGCTATTTCAAAAAGGATTTCCAGCCCAATATCTGGTTTGAAAGTGCACTGATTATGCTTTTTATAAGCTCTCTGGGAGCATGGGGCGTTGGTTTTGTTGAATTGATGGGCATAGGCGGACCTATGTTTGGTAAGGCTCTTACGCATTTTTTCCTGGCCACTTTTATGGAAGGCTGGGTGATTCTGGTACTTTTAGGTTTGATTGCAAAGGTTTTAAAAATAGGGGAAAAAGAGCTGGTGGTATCACCACTGGTGCTGGTTGGTCTGATCACCATCGGAGCCCCGCTTACTTTCCCGTATGGAATTCCTGAATCGATGGTGAGTCTGAACTTGTCGGTGGCAGCAAGAATGGGCGGCTTCCTCATTGCAGAAGGCATTTTGTTATTTGCATTTTCAGCCTTTAGGTCACGAAAAAAAATGATGGCTATATGGGTATGGCCCCTGATATTCCTGGTGGCCAAGGCCTTTATGCAATTGGTCGCTTCCGTCTCGCCGGCCGACCTCTGGCTTTCAGACCACGGCATCCGGATACTGTACCTGCATGTAGTTTTATTAGGTGCCCTCACTACCGGTTTGGTAGCTTACCTGAACAGAGACCTCGATATCCGTGCGGGTTACTTCTATGCGGTTCTTGGGTCCGTCATCTTTGTGATTTTAACCCTTGTGTTGCTCACCAGCTTATGGCCGGCATTTTTAAGTGGCATCTGGATTTATGATGTACTTGCCCTTGCGGCCATTTTCCCGGTAATAGCCGTGATGTTGTTCTGGCTAAAACTGTATCTCACCGTTAAAAAAGATGTCAAACAGTTTCCTTAGGTTTACATCTGTAAGACAAGCTAATTTTGAAAATCAATCAAAGCTATGCCTTTAATTACTCGGTTGTTTATTAAAACAGGTTTAGTCTATTTCGTGATTTCACTGTTGATAGGAATTAGCAGTCAAATACCTTCTCTTCACTTTCCTGCTATCACACCATTATTCTGGCATATGTTAATGCTGGGATGGATCACACAAATCATCATCGGGGTTTCACTCTGGATGTTTCCCGGTCGTAAAAAAGAGGAAAGCTTTCAAAATCAGCGGTTGGGCTGGATTGCTTATGCGGGATTGAATTCCGGGCTGTTTTTACGCGTAATCAGTGAACCCTTGATCTATGCGTATCCAAATACTATTTGGGGTGAACTGTTGGTAGTATCCGCTGTACTGCATTTTGTGGGCATCGGGAGTTACGTACTGGAAATCTGGCCCAGGGTGATGTCGCGCAAGCAACGTCTGAATCGCCGAAAAAAACGGAAATAGTGCCATGCCTCTGATCTCCCGCTGGATGATTCGTCTTTCACTGGTTTACCTACTGCTTGGGCTTACGGCCGGCAGTTTGATGCTCATCAATAAGGCATGGATGGTACATCCATTGCTTTGGGCCGCACTACCTGCACATATTGAATGGATGATCTTTGGCTGGATCATACAGTTCACCCTTGGAACAGCCTATTGGATATTGCCCCGGTTTCTGGATTCAAAAAGCCGTGGAAACGAGCCGATGGCCTGGACGATGCTACTCTCCCTGAACCTGGGCATCTGGTTTATCATTGCTGACGGTTTTAGCTTGATACCTTATGCTGGTCTGTCAGGCAGAGTGTTGGAAACACTGGGCGTGGTTCTATTTGCCCTGCTGCACTGGAAGCGAATTGTAACCTACGGGGATCACGAGCATTAAATAATCATAGCTTTCTGGCTCCACCATTTCGACCTCCTCTGTCTCCTCCTTCAGTAAGGAGGAGGACGCTAGAAAAGCAACTGAATCAGGAATAGAGCTGAGATGCTTTTACATGTCTCGGAAAAGTCCTCTCCTTTTGAAGGAGAGGATTTAGGTGAGGTCGAAGTTCAAGGCTTGGCGTGTGGGGAAGCAGCAAAAAGACTTTCAGGTTAGCGGTGACTACGCCTGATGTCGTATTAAATTTTGACTCTTGGCTCCACCATTTCGACCTCCTCTGTCTCTTCCTTAATCAAGGAGGAGGACGCTTGAAAAGCAACCAAATCGTAAATAAGTCTGAGAGTTTTTATACGTCTCGAAAAAATCCTCTTATAGTTGAGGTCAAAAAAAAAGCCTCACGAAAATGAATTCGTAAGGCTTTTGCGCAAATGTACTCCCCTAAAGATTCTCAATTACTTTCTTGAGCATAGACTGCACTTCATTGGCAACTTCGCCTAATTCCTCGTTTTCAATAGCCTGCATAGAAGCCACAGGGTCTACCGCTGATACTTCTACCTTGCCGTCTTCGTGTTCCTGTACAATAACATTGCAGGGCAGCATCAGGCCAATATGTCCCTCTGCTTGCAGCGCTTTGTAAGCGTTTGGGGGATTGCAAGCACCAAGAATCTGGTAGTTCCGGAAATCTACATCCAGTTTCTTTTTCAGAGTACTTTTGATATCGATTTCTGTGAGCACTCCAAAGCCCTCTTCCTTGAGAGCAGCGGTGGTTTTTTCAATGGCTTCATCAAATCCAATGTTAAGTTTCTTACTAAAATGATAAGACATGGTATGTAATATTTAAATTCGAATTATTGGTTGTGATGACTGAGATAGTTAAAAAAACAATTGCAAACGGCAATCAGTTCATGGCTCCAACTACCACCTTTCCATCCAATGAAATAGTGGTTTTTACCGAGCGACTGATCAGGCAAGCCGATTCGGCCTTTTCCATGATTCGGTGTGCTTTATCAACATATTTTTCATCCTGAATAATCAAAGTTGGCTTGAGTACTATTTCGGTCATTGCAAACTTACCGTCAACTTTTGCCATGGTTCCGATTGCTTTCACGCTCAGGTTCTCGAACTTCAGTTTAGAATATTCGGCTATGGCAGTGAAGGTGGTCATAAAGCAGCTGCTCACAGAAGCCACAAACAAATGCTCCGGACTCCAAATGCCTTCAACTCCGCCGGGAAATTCCGGTGGGGTAGCTACTTCAATTTCAGTTTCCAGTTTATCGGAACTGAGTGTGCCTTTGCGGCCTCTGGTCCAGTCTAAATCAACCTGGTAGTTGTGTTCTTGGTCGCTCATTGGGCCTGCTCCAGTTTCTCTTGAATGATTTGCTGTAATTTAGGCATTTGTATAACACCGGCTTGTTGCCATAGTACTTGCCCGTCTTTGAAAAGAATGAGATTCGGAATACCCCGTACTTGGTAGCGAATGGCTACATCGGGATTCTTTTCGGTGTCAATTTTGATGATGGTTAGATCATCGCCCATCTGGCTTTTTAGTTCTTGCAGAATAGGGGCCATCATACGGCAGGGAGCGCACCAGTCGGCGTAGAAGTCTACCAGTACCGGGGTGTCGCTGTTAATTAACTCCGTAAAGCTTTTGCTTTTAGTCTGTGTGTTTTCCATCGGTTTATGATTCTTTTATTTCTGAAAATTCTACCTCGCTGTGCGTCGACTCCTGTGTTTTTCTCGAAGCCGGTACGCCGCAACTTTGTGACACCATACAACCGGTGTTCGTTAAGGCCTGAAACAGAAAAAAGGCGCTAAAAAAACCGGTCAGTACATCTTGATAGAGTACCCCCATTGCGGCAAAAAATACACTTATTGCTAGGGCAACCCAGCGCATGGTATGCCAGTTGGTAAACAGTCGGTTTTTTATACGTGTTGCTACAGCTTTCATAGGTCTCTTTTAATGTGAGTCCTATGTTAGGTATTCCCAGCACTAAACTCAGTGACATTTATCACAGAGCCTCATGAGGTAGTGTTAAAGGTATAGCCCGGAAATGAAGCGCTTATTAAGACACGCTGCTATGGATTTCTATCTTTTGAGAAAGCCAGGAAAACATTTTTCGAAAAGCAGTTTGACGAACCTCAGGCTTGGAGAGGAATACGTCATGAATGGCCCGTGGGATTTCAGCAAAGCTGACATCAGATCCCAGCTTGCGCCCGAATTTTTTCATATGCTCTACATTCAGGACCATATCTGTTTTGAGCACAATGTTGTTCCATCTTTTGGGGCGGCTGGAAGCATCGGAATGCAAAATGAGGACGGGCACTGAAATATCGGAGGCGAGATGAAGTTTCTTTTGAGCCCGGTTCACCGCGTAGATCCATTGGAGGTAGGCTGGAAAGCCATTGAGTGGTTTCCATTCGGTATTAAAATGCCATTCGCCTTTTTTTTGATTGGAAACACTGGCCCCGTACACGTGTGACAACGGCTTTCTGCGGGCGGCATAAGGGGCAAAAAAGGAGATGACGCCGGCCATGGGCAGTAACAGCCATCTTTGCCACGGGGTGATGTTAAACTCCAGGAAAGGCGAGTTCAATATCAGTCCATCCACTTGGTCACGGTACTCTCCGGTATTCTGGTATACACTGGCAATCAGGCCTCCGGTAGAATGCCCAAGGATAAGCAACTTCTCATCCGTATCTGTCTCGGAGCGAATGATCTCAATGGAGCGGTCAATTTCTTCAAAATACTCGGTGATAGACCGGCAATAATTGGGATGCTGATGGGCAAGCAGGGAGCGGCCATATTTTCGCAGGTCAAGAGCATAGAAATTATACCCCTGTTCATGAAAAGCTTCCGCTACATGTTCATGAAAAAAATAATCGTTAAAACCGTGAAGATAGAGGATAGATGGCCTGTCGGGCACATTCTTATCAGATCGTACAAGAGTAGCAATCACGCGTCCTTCATAATCCTCACCCATTTCCAGGGTTTGTTCTGTAAAATTATCTGAAACCATACTGCTTACTTAATCTCTTTCACTCTTCCGATATCGCCGCTGCGCAGGCGTACTTTAATGCCATGGGGATGGGTAGCACTGTTGGTTAAAATATCCTGAATGGTACCGTAGGTGATATTTCCTGAGCGTTGGTCTTTTTTTAGCACAATGCCCACGTCCATACCGGGAGAGAGCTCGCTGCGTTTTTGGCCGTCTTTCATGGAGTAAATTTATTTGTATCGTTGTTTGATCTTTTCAATGGATGAGGCAATCATCTCGCGAAGAACAGATTCTTCAATGTCTTTAAGCTTGTTGATATACAGGCAGGATTTCCCCGTTTTATGTTTTCCGAGTTGCCCCAGCAGGCTGTCAAATGCATCAAAACCAGACATGATGTACAGGCTAATATACCGTTTTCGGTTGCTGAAACCCACCAGCATCCAATCTCCTTCGCGCCCACTTTCATATTTGTAGTGATAACTGCCATAACCGACGATGTTGGCACCCCACATCGTACCTGGGGCTCCGGAAACTTCCTGCATTATTTGATGGATGGATCGGCAGTCTTTAGCCCGCAGCTCATCTTTAATGGAGCCGAGATAATCTTCCACAAGTTGGTCTGTAGGTTGCGTTTTTAAAGTAGCCATAGGTCAAAAGTTTTAAATCCAAAATCCGCAAGTAGCAGAATATGAACATTGTAACAAAAGAGTTTTTAAATCGAAAATGACAGGAGTGGTTGAAATTACGACAATGCTAAACTGTTTGATGTTATAATAAATACCTCTTAAAACCTGTTAAAAGCTTAAGTATTGCTATTATAAGTCATTTCTCATTTGGGATTCTGTCCTTATGATACTATATACCCTGCCATGACAAATCCTTTTCGAAAATACTTTGGACCCAGCACCTTGGTTGCTGCTGCTTTCATTGGTCCGGGTACCGTTACTGTTTGTACGCTTGCCGGTGTACGATCGGGCTATTCGCTTCTTTGGGCCCTGCTGTTCTCCATTATTGCTACTCTTGTTCTACAGGAAATGACCGGCCGCCTCGGCATTGTAACCCGCAAGGGACTTGGAGAAGCCATTTACAGCCAGCTTTCACATCCGTTAGTAAGGGGTATTGGGATACTGTTGGTTCTAAGTGCCATTCTCATTGGAAATATTGCCTATGAGGGAGGGAATATCTCTGGTGCTGTTTTAGGACTTGATGCTTTTTTCCTTTCTCTGGATGTTTCAATAAATGGGGTCCAGTTTTACCCACTTTCATTTGTGATTGGAGGGATTGCATTCTGGCTGTTATTCTCCGGGAGCTTTAAACGAATTGTACAAGTGATGACGGCCTTGGTCGGATTGATGAGTATCGTCTTTGTTACCACAGCCGTGGTCATTATGCCGGATCTGCCGTCTATTGCCAAAGGACTTTTCCTGCCTTCTGCTTCTGCCGATGAATTGTTAACCGTAATTGCTTTGGTGGGAACTACGGTGGTACCCTACAACTTGTTTCTGCATGCCTCAACCGTTCAGGAGAAGTATGAACGAGTTTCCCAGCTAAGCGATATGCGAATCGAAAATGCAGTGGGTATTATCCTGGGAGGGATCATTTCGATGTGTATTGTGATAACCAGTGCGGCAGCGGCTACGGATGGTTCGGAAGTCAGCAGTGCCGCCGATATGGCCGCTCAACTGGAACCACTGTTGGGTAGCTGGGCCAAAGATTATATGGGTATCGGTCTGTTTGCAGCTGGTATTACCTCTGCGATAACGGCACCACTCGCTGCGGCCTACGCCACCAGCGGTATTTTGGGCTGGAATGCACGTTTGTCTGATATCCGTTTTCGCCTGGTTTGGATGGCCGTCTTAGTGGTAGGCGTACTCTTTTCTGCCTTTAGTATTGATCCCGTTCGTCTGATTGAGTTTGCTCAAGTGGCCAACGGCATTACCCTACCCGTAATCGCCATATTTTTGCTTTACATCATGAATGAACCCTTGTTACTGGGGCCCAGCCGTAACTCACTACGGCACAATATTTTTGGGGTGATCGTTATTTTGGTAGCGCTGCTGATCGGTTTCCGAAGCCTGAATTCGGTATTTGGGTTTATGTGATGGGAAAGAGAAGGAAGATTGAAAAATTAAAAGATGGAAGATTATAGTACCTAAGATCTTTTGAGGTTGTACCTCAAAAGTAAAAGTATGGCAAGGTTGTACCTTGCCTTGGCTGGAGCCATTCGATAAGATTTTAAGAATAGAATGTATGAGGAACAGATTTTTGGTTGTGCATCTGTGACTGCCCTCCCTGCAAAATCAGTAAACTGATTTTGCTGTCCCTCCATGAGGGACACAGGTATTTGGCATGTTAATTGAAATGAGTAGCAGACAGCGTCAGATATAATCCACCCACAAGATCGTTCATCGCATTTCGGTCCATCGATCTATCGGACATCTGGTGGTACTATCTCTCAGTACAGAACGTCCAAAAAGTCATAACGAACAATTAATCACAAAATGGTCGGGCAAATCTGCCCGACCTATACAGAGATATTTTGAGGTTGTACCTCAAAAATAAAAGCTCCGCAAGGTTGCACCTTGCCTTATACTAATCGATCTACTATGTTGACCCACACCTTTCCGCTCCAACGCAGAGCGATTGGAGCGAGGGAGTAGGAGAGAATCATTACATCTACAAAGCACTCAAAACTCAGCCCTCAGAACTATAAACTAAAAAGCCCCAAACCCACCACCGCCGGGCGTATGCAGGATGAACTTTTCTCCAGCCTCCAATTCAGCTCCATCAACAGATTCCATCTCTTCCTTTTCTCCATTTTCCCGAATAATCCACTGTTTTCCCTTTTCACCATCTTTGCCGCCCTGCAAGGCATAAGGAGCATTTTTACGATGCTGAGTGAGTACGGA
Organism: Gracilimonas mengyeensis; assembly: GCF_900182705.1. GTDB lineage: Bacteria > Bacteroidota > Rhodothermia > Balneolales > Balneolaceae > Gracilimonas > Gracilimonas mengyeensis. Next base: position 251,553 of record NZ_FXTP01000004.1, read on the forward strand.
AAGGCTTACTGGCTTCATAAAGGTCAACTCACGAATGAGTCCGTTTCCGCCGCTATGGCTTCCTTTACCACCGGAATTTTCTCTTACGGCATATCGATCCAAACGTACCGGGTAACGATGTTCCAGGATCTCTGGATCGGTAGCGGCGGTATTGGTCATGTGATGATGTACGGCATCGGCACCGTCAAAATCAGGGCCGGCCCCGGTGCCGCCGCCAATGGTTTCGTAATAACCAAAATCATCATTCCCGAACAACACGTTATTCATGGTGCCCTGGCTGCAGGCCATCACCTCAAAAGGCTTGAGTAGTGTATCGGTGAGGCGCTGACTGGTTTCTATATTACCACCCACCACCGCCGGACATTCTGCAGGATCTTCGGGGAAATCGGGATTTAAGAAACACTTTGGAAGCTTTATGGTCACCGGCCCCAGCAGTCCCTCATTCAATGGCAGAGGCTGATCCAAAAGCAGGCGTAAAACATACATCACTACGCTGTTTACGATGGCTGGGGTACAATTCATATTTCCGGGATGAACAGGAGAAGTGCCTTCGAAATCAATCATGGCTTGCTCATCCTCAATGGTTATTGAAACATGAATTTCTGTTCCGTCATCCAGAGTTTCCGTTGCAGACAAGCTTTGATCATCCATCTCACGCAACATGGTTCGCATTTGCTCTGAGGCATAATCCAGGATTCCATCCATGAAATGTCGGAGCCTTTGGGTACCATGCTTTTGGGCAAGCTGCACCAATGCCTCTCGTCCGCGCTGGTTAGCGGCAACGGCGGCTTGCAGGTCGGCCATGTTTTCATCAATGCTGCGTGTTGGATATTGTGCTTGGGTAAGATGCTCACGAATGGCTTTCCATCGATGTTCTCCCTTTTTGACTAAATACATGGGAGGAATCACCACGCCTTCTTCAGCCAGGCTGGTGGCAAAAGGCGGCATGGATCCCGGGCGCGTACCCCCAATTTCAGCATGATGGGCACGGCTGGCGGCAAAACCCAGCAATTCATCATCCACAAAAATAGGGGTGATGACCGTGACATCCGGTAAATGTGAGCCCCCGTAAGCCGGATGGTTGGTCACGATTACATCGCCATCCTCCAATTGCTCAAACTTCTTCATGACTTCCTTCACGCATAATCCCAAAGCACCCAAATGAACGGGGATATGTGGGGCATTCACCATCAAATCGCCGCTGCTGTTGAGTAGGGCGCAAGAGAAATCGAGGCGTTCTTTCACGTTTACAGATAAAGCCGTTCGCCGCAGCATTTCGCCCATTTCCTCCGCGATGGAAGTAAAACGCTGGGTGAATAACTCCAGAGCCACGGCCTCATTGCTGAATCGGGTAGAGGTATTGCTTTTGCCCGTGTAGGACAATTTCAAAGTACCATTGCTCTCTACCTTCGCTTCCCAATGCGGTTCCAGCACCACGGTTCCAAAGCGATCGGGAATGAGTGCCGGGCCATGTATTTGATGGCCGGGTTGCAGGTCATCGCGGGAAAACACCGGTGTTTCTTTCCATTGATTATTAAAAAGTACACGGGTTGTTTTATTTGTTTCGGGAGATGAGGATTGGGAAGAGACTTCGTTTTCTTCCTGTTCGGGAGGCAGGGTGGAAGCAACCACACGTACAGACTCCACTTCCACCTCACGGCCTTCAATCCAGTGTCCGTATCGTTCTTTGTATGCTTTCTTAAATTGATCGAATAAGCGGTCGGGAGTGTCGTATTCAATTTCGAGGGTTGATTCTTGTCCCTGTAAGCGCATGAAAACCAGACGGCGGCTGATAGTTTTTTCCAGCGAGCCTGTGTTTTGTTCTTCCAGGTTGTTCATAGCTTCTTGTGCAAGTTGCTCAATTGTTTCTTCTATGTTGGCTTGAACCTGGGAAAGCGGATCTAAAAATTGTTGTTCGGCAAATTGCTCAATAGAAGCTTGTCCCATACCATAGGCACTGAGGATTCCGGCATCTGCAGGCAGCAGAATGTGCTTCATGCCCAGTTCCCGGGCGATGGCGCAGGCATGTTGTCCGCCCGCACCGCCAAATGCCACCAAAGCGTATTCGGTGCAATCGTAGCCTTTTTGTTGTGAAATCTTCCGAATAGCCCCGGCCATCCGTTCATTGGCGATGTTGATAAAGCCTTCCAAAAGCTCCTTTTCCCCGGAGGCCAGGCCTGCGGCTTCCACCTCTTTCTGAATTTCCTGGAATTTCTTTTCGGCTGCTTTTTTGTCCAGCGGTATCCCAAAGTTATCGGGTGTCAGGCGTCCCAGTAGCAAATTCACATCGGTGACGGTAAGAGGTCCGCCGGCGCCATAGCAGGCCGGACCGGGAGAAGCCCCGCCACTTTCCGGGCCTACTTTCAAGGTTTTCCCATCAAACCAACAGACAGAGCCGCCGCCCGAAGCCACGGTTTCAACCGAAAGGGCAGGGGCGGAAAGTGTAGTTTCGCCCACTTTGTGTTCAAAAACGTAATCATAGTTGCCGTCATAGCGGGATACATCACTGCTGGTGCCTCCCATATCAAAAGAGATAACCTGGCTGAAGCCGGAAGCTTTCCCGATAGCGGCTGCCCCCACCACGCCTCCGGCCGGACCACTCAACAAGCTGTCTTTGGGATTGAAGTTATCGGAAGTCACCAGTCCCCCGGCGCTGGTCATCACGTGTAGTGAGCCCTCTTGGATAGAATCCCGAACCGAAGACAAGTAATCCCTTAAGACCGGCGACAGGTACGCATTCACCAGGGTAGTTTGCAGCCGTGGCAGTATTTTGATGAAAGGACTTAATTGGGATGAAACCGAGACGTAACCAATACCTTCATCCTCTAAAAAAGAAACAATTTGCTGTTCATGGGTATCATTCTTGTAACTGTGCATCAGGCAGACGGCTGCCGATAGCTGGTCTTCTTTCTGAACCTGGGCCAACTGTTCCCGGAGCTGTTCCATATCAGGTGAACGAAGGACCTCTCCATTGGCATCCAGTCGTTCATTCACTTCAATGATTTCCTGATAAATCGGTATCGGTTTTTCAATCTGTAGACTAAAAAGATCAGGGCGTTGTTGGTTACCAATCACAGGCAAATCTTTAAATCCTTCAGTCGTAAAAAGAACTACCGGGGCTCCCTTATGTTCAAGCAGGGCATTGGTGCCTCGTGTGGTTCCCAACCGCAGGTTGATGGGGGGCAAGGGATCCTTTGGAGGCGTTTGGGTAATCAGGCGGCTGGCTAAAATGGGCGGTTCCTCTTCAAAGGAAATTTCAAAGGCAGCCGGGAGGTCGAGATCTTCGGGCAGTGGCTCATCAAAAGAGCAGGAAGAGCTCTCGGCATCAAAATCTGAGACCGTATAACGTTGAGAAGTCCCGAGCAGGTGTAGCTGTAAATCGTCAATAAATCCCGATGGTGCTTTCCAGTCCTGGCTGATTTTGTATCGGTCCGACGCGGTTTTTTCAGTGATGTAGCCTCTTAAAGTGCTGTTGCTCAGTACTTTGGTACGATGCCAGTTTCCCTTGGGATCAATCCCCAGACAATCAGTAAAGGTGCCGCCGGTATCAACATAAATATGCCACATGTAGCTGTAAGTTATAATATTCGGTAGGGTGAAAGCACAAAGGTAATAAAGATCGGCAGAAATACACGAAATGGATAAAACCCGCTAAGGATTTTCTTTCCACTTATATAATTTTTGGTTAAAGTATTATCGTCTTTCGACCAAAAATAGATGATACAGTTGAGGTTTTAAGATGTTGGTGGTTTGTAACGGACGTATCCGAACAGATATCACGCGTTATAAGCAGACGGAAAAGTTCATTTACGGAGATTATAGTTGCTTCAATTTATTGAAAAATACAGACTGGTAACTTCACTTCTGTTGGGGTTAGTTCTTAGTTGTAGTGTGATGATTCTTTGGTTACAAAATCAAAAGGAATCTCGCCAGGCACAGACTTCAAAAATTAATGAAACCGGACAACTGGTAGTACAGCAGTTCCAGAAACGAACCCTCGAAAGTGTAAACAGCCTGCGTAACCTGAAAAGCCGTATTGAGGAAACCAACGGGGGATATTTCGACTATTGGGATTATGACGCCCAGCTCATCATTAATCAGAACTCAGCTTTTAAGTTTATTGAATGGATTGACAGCAGCATGGTTATCCGGCGTGTAGAACCCATAAAGGGCAATGAGAGTGCTATTGGGCTGGATATTTCCACCTTGGATTACCGGCGATCAGACTGGCTTAGAGCCAAACGGGATTCGATAACAAATTTTACCCATTGGCTGGAGCTGGTTCAGGGAAATTATGCATTTCTGGTGGATGAGCCCCTCTATTTTGATGATCACTTTCATGGAACCATTACGGCCGGAATGGATTTTAGCTCTCAGTTTGATGCCATTATGCAAGGGATGGATCAATATAATGTTGTGCTGAGGGATGAAAATGGTATGGTTTTTTATGAATATGGAAGCTCAGAGCGGGTGTCCGGTTATCCGGAGTTTAGTATAGCCGTGAAGCTAAAGAGTGACAGGCTGCACAGCGGAAACTGGATGTTCAGGCTTAGTCCTAACCAGGTATTTGTGGAAGAGAACGTGAATCCAAGTTTGTACCTGAATCCTGCCCTGGGCCTGTTGTTTAGTCTGCTGGTTTCGGTTCTTTTCTTTTTTATGGTGACAGCCTATTCGGCCCAGAAATCAACCCGCAGCGCCAACCGGAAAATTAGGGCGTTGATTGAGTCGTCTCCCATGGCCATTTATACGATTGATACCAATGGCATAGTCAGGGATTTTTGGAATAAGGCCGCCGAAGAAATGTTGGGCTGGAAACGGGAGGAAGTGATGGGCAAGTTTATGCCGCATGTGTCTGATAAATACCGGGATAACTTTGAGCATCTTAAAGGCAAGGCCGTAATGGGACAACCGCTCAAGAATAAGGAAATAGAACGAAAGCGTAAGGATGGCACCACGGCCATGTTCAGGCTCAATGTGGGGCATATTGTAGGCGAATCGGGCAATGATCGGTTGATGCTGGCTATTTTGGAAGACATCACCAAAGAGGTGGAATACAAAAATCGCCTGGAAGAATCGGTGAAAGAGAAAGAGGTGCTGCTTTCGGAGATCCATCATCGTGTGAAAAATAACCTGGCCATTATCATCGGGCTAATTGAGTTGCAGAAAGATGGCTTGAAAGAGCAGGAATTGATTCAAATCCTGAATGAAACCCAAAACCGGATTTACTCCATTTCGGGCGTGCACGAACTGCTTTATAATACGGAGAGTTTCACGGAAATTACTTTTGAAGAATATGCCGTTCGTCTCATCAATCGCATCCGGAATATGTTTGAGGAAAGGGGTAAAGAGGTGAATATTGAGTATGAATTCAGCACAAATAATTTAAACATTAATCAGGCCATTCCACTGGGACTGTTGATCAACGAGTTGATTACTAATTCTTTCAAGCATGCTTTTGAGGGAATGGAAGACGGCCGGATTTTTATTGGCTTATATGAAGAGGACGATGAAATTCAGGCGGTGTATGAAGACAACGGAAAAGGCTTCAAAAACAAGGTGTTCGACAGCAGCAATACGCTGGGAGTCACTTTAATAAAAACGCTGCTGGGCCAGTTAGAGGCTGATTACACTATCAATGCGGAAAATGGGTTTAATTTTAAATTCAGCTTCAGGGTGAAACAGAAAGGGGCGCATTCGAATATTGGCTAGGGGCTGATTGTTGATTTTGAATTGGTCATTGGTCAAAAAAAATGGCTCTTAATGTCAGGGTTTTATGAGTTTAGAGTGGATTTTTAAGGGGAATGATTTATTTTTATGGGGTATAAAAAGGGAAAATATCAGAGCCTCTTAGCGATATTTTTTAAATGATAATTTGTTATGCATCAAAAAAAGGTTAAAAATGCATCTACTTGAAGGTTTTAGCTTAGGGCCAACAGCGAAGAAAAAGTTAGATACTTCAGTTCCAATCAAGATTTCAGCCTACAAGTTTTTACACAAAGAAGACATATACTACTGGATGGAAGAAGAAACAATCAAGATTGACAGCCTTTTCTCATTTTCAAGCCAAGAGAATACTGGAGGCGTTGGCGATCCATTTGAGCTAGAAATAGCAGGTATTCCAGTTTTCGTCGATGATCCGAGTGATTCAAAAAATAAGCTAGTTGTTAACAACCTAAGATCTTTAGGAATGGCTGATTTGAAAGGTGGGTATGATACGACTGTGAAGTTTACTGTGCAAAGGAAAAACCGTTTTATCTACTGCATGTCTAGTGTTGTAAATGAGCAATTATGTAAAAAATGGCAAGAGAAAGAAGGCTATGATGCAGTGATAAAAATAAATGATATAGCTTTTTTTATTAGAGCAATTCAGTTTGCAGATTATCATGGCCAAAGATTACTTGGTGGTGCAGCAGTATTTGATTGGGTTGAATATGTTGACATGCCTATTGATCTTTCAATAGTAGATTTAACTGAATATAAGTTTATCAAAGAAAAGTGCTCATTTAAATGGCAAAAGGAGATACGCTTATCTTGGCCAAATGGTCCCAAAAATGATAACAAGCCTTATTACTTACATATTCCAAATTTATCTGACTATGTGGAAGTAATGGACATTCCTAATAGTTGGTTGAACAATAGAAATACATAACAAATTTAAAAAGACAAAATGTCAAGGACATAGTTTCTACAGAGCAGGTTTTATGTTCTCATATAATCTGGTCGGTATTCTGCCTTTATAACTTTCTAATGGCGCGGTCGGCCCGGTGATCCTCTTTGACACAAGACCGGCAGTGCAACTATCTAAATGCTAATGCACCCGTTTCATTATGACTCTATTTATAATCGTTGGGATTCTGGCAATTGTAGTTGGTTTTATGCTCTATGGTTCAATGGCATCCCAAAAATGGCATAAAGAAAACCGGGGACAACAAACCATTACACAAACGGAACATTTTCATGGGCACCTGTTTTATTTCAATTCAGATGACAACAGGATATTCGTGCCAAAACAAACGGGAGGAGGGTTTACGATTAACTTTGCGAATCCCATATCTGTCGCTGCCTTAATTTTACTCTTGTCTGGTACCGTTGCAATAATGGTACTTGAACTGTAGATGATGATGACGTTATAGCAAGTGTTATAGTAGAGGGATGCGGACAGGGTTCGATGGGAACTTGCTTGGTAAGAATTAATTTCGCTATTTCAACAGCATCATAATTCACGTGCCCAATACGCCAAAAAAATTCTACGTTAATGCCTGAACCCGATCCAACAAAAATATTGCCCTTTGCATCGCCGGAAGACCTCGGTGAGTGGCTCAAACAAAATCACGCCACCGAAAGTGAATTGTGGGTGAAAATATTCAAGAAGAAGACCGAGATTCCGAGCGTAACCTGGAACGATGTAGTGATAGAGGTTCTGTGCTGGGGCTGGATCGACGGTATTAAAAAGTCGTTGGATGACCAGGCTTACCTCCAACGGATCACTCCAAGGACAGCCCGAAGCAAATGGTCAAAGAAAAACAGAGAACATGCCGAGCAATTAATAAAGGAAGGCCGGATGATGGAATCCGGACTTGAGCAGGTGCGTGCGGCCAAATCAGATGGGCGATGGGAGAAGGCCTATACGGCAAGCGAACTAAAGGTGCCGGCAGATTTCCTGTCAGCGCTCCATAGCAAGCCGAAGGCAAAACAGTTCTTCGAAACGCTCAACAAATCGAGCCGCTATCAAATCGCCTATGGACTGACCTCTGCGAAGAAGCCCGAAACCAGACAGAGGCGGTTTGCCAAATTCATGGATATGCTGGCCCGGGGTGAAAAGCCTTCTTAAATAGCAAATTCGGTGTAGCAAAGTGTCTTAAAAAGCATATCGGAACAGACAGAATGGAAGCTTGTTTATAAAACATCAATTTCGCTATTTCTATCAAAATCATAATTTTCACGTGCGTTATGCATCCCAAAAAACCTTCAATAATGAAACCCAGTCTCATACTTATAGTGGCACTTGCAATATCATCCTGTGCTAAGGAAACCCAGCAGAGTCCGGACAAGTACCAGGAAAAGGAAATTGATGAGATGGTAGACATTCGGATTTCTTCTGATGATCAAATTCTTTTCAATGGAAATAAAATCAGTGAATCCAGCCTGTATAGTCATATTCAAAATGTGACTGTTTCTGAGGATACGAGAGCGCGGATTATTTTTGATGAGAATGTTCCCATTGGCACCATCATGCATACTCAGGAACTTCTTTATAAAAGAGGAGTCAAACGTATGTATGCTAAGGGGTTTTCTACTGAAGAGTTTAGCAATTACGATGAGCAGGTAATCCATATTGATATCCTTGATACGAATAAACTTCTTTTTGATGGCAACCTTCTATACCCGGAAGATTTAGAAATTGCGTTGAGCAATAAGGACCTGCCAAATAATATGGAGATCGTAATTACAGTTAGTGAAAATGCTACATTCGGAGCCGTATATGATGTGCAAAAATTACTCGCGGTAAATGATTTAGATAATATATCAAATCAGGACTTTACTGAGTATCAGTATTAAAAACAGAGAATTTTATTTTGCTACTTCAAAGAAATCATAATTCCCAAGCCGTTTAGATACTGCATCGGTATGTGGTTATGTTCATGAAATTAAAAGTCTGTTGTATAGTTTGTTTTTTTCTTCTCTCTTATTCTTCTGTATTTGCACAAGAAGCTTATTCAAGTGTAGTTCCTGATAGAGAAACCTACAGAGTATCATCTTTATCACTTGTTGGAGGATATCTGTTAAATACATCAGATAGTTTAGATAGAGTAAATCATTTTCTGGAATTTGGCATTTCAAAGTCACTGTACTCGGAACCTGGCTATGCAAATCTGAATTATCACTTTATTAATGAATTAAAGATTTCCCCAAATAATTTTATAGTTGGACCAAAAATTGGGGGGTTATTTTGGCTTCACAATATTCACCGCAGGATTAGACCTTCTGCTTTATACAGATTTTAAAAATTCATCATTAAGATTAGTCCCGAATATGGGAATTGGGACACATCGGTTTAAATTCTCCATTAATCCTTATGTAAGATTAACAGACAGTGATTTATTACCTGTGGAAAATGGAGGAAGCTTTAGTTTTACAATGTCTGTTTTGAGGCTCAATACAAAAAAGCAACTCTTGGAATAATAACCACATAATACAGTGTAACAACCAGGAAGAGGGTTACTGCTGGTTTCCAAAGTTGGTTAGTTTAATTTTTTAGCCGTTATTTACTCCTGTTCCCCAAGTCTGTTATATGCGGGATCGGGACTGGTACTTACTACGATTGGAGCTACTGCAAATGAAGCGGTGAGCCCTCATATTTTTTCTATCCCCTTATTTATTTAACCTTTGAAGCTTTGTCCATGAAACGACTATGTAATTTTTCTACGTCTTGGTTCTATTTTTCTCTCTTGCTAATCACAGCTACTACGATACTGGTCAGCCCGGCATCGCTGTTTGCCCAAGATGATTCCTATCCACCCGGAATTATACAGATGACGCCGAAAGTGGACCTGAACCTGGAACCGGTTGATCTGGAAATACCCGAAAAGTTCCAGGGCATGGTGCCGGAGGATCTTAGCCTGAATCTGCCTTCAGGATTTACGGTGAAAGTTTTTGCGGTGGATGGGCTCAGAGGGCCGCGCCTGATGGCCTTTACCGAGGAAGGCGTGTTGCACGTGGCCAATATGAAGGCCAATGGTTCCTCTGAATTCCAACCCGAGGGCAACTCTTCCAGTGAGATTCTTGCCCTGCCAGACCGTAACAATGACGGAGTTGCCGATACGGTGATTGTTGCTGCGGATGGACTCAGGTGGGCGAACAGCCTGACCTTCTACAAAGGGGAAATGTATGTGGCGGATACCCATCAAATCGTCAAATTCCAGGATCAGGATGGTGACCTGGTTTATGAAAGCAGGGAAGTTTTTGCCGATAATATTCCCACGGCCAGTAGTCCGCATATTACGCGTACCATTGTTGTTGATGAGCAGAAGGAACGTTTTTACCTGTCTGTGGGATCCTCCTGTGATGTGTGCCGTGAAGAGGATCCCGAACGGGCAACCGTGCTGGAATTCAGCGCCGACGGTACGGAGCGCAGAATATTTGCCACTGGCTTGCGCAATGCCATCGGCCTTGATATCCATCCAACATCCGGTGACTTATGGGCTACGAACAATGGACACACCGAAGTCGACAATACAATGCCTCCCGAATGGATTGATATCGTCCGGGATGGCGGCTTTTACGGATGGCCGCTGGCATTCGGCTTTCAGGTGTATATTGATTTTGATTTTCGCGGACACTGGCGGGTGCCGCCCATCACGCGGGAGGATAGCTTGCTGGTACAAACCATGAAGCGTCCGGCCGCGCTGGTTGATGCACACTCTTCGCCCATGGATATCCACTTTTATCCTGATGGTGATTTTCCCACGGATTACCACAAGGCTGCTTTTGTAGCTTACCGTTCTGGATTCAGAGGTCCCGATCCGGGACATAAGGTGGTAGCTTTGTTTGTAGATGAGGATGGCTCCAATGCCTCGGTCGGTGATTTTATGACGGGCTTCTGGCCAAATCCGCCCGATCAAGGCAACATCTGGGGCAAGCCTGTTGGCCTTACTACCGATAGCGAGGGGAGTCTCTACCTCAGCAGTGACTGGATCAATCACCTCATTCTTAAAGTGGAATACCAGGGCCAGGGAACCTCAATTTTGGATGAGGGCGTTTCGGAGCTGCCGTTAGCAACCGCCCTGAAGCAGAATTACCCCAATCCTTTTAATCCGGTTACGACCATTGAGTACTCACTCCAGAAATCCGAGACTGTGACGCTCGAAGTGTTTGATGCACTGGGCCGTAAAGTAGCGACATTGGTGGACAGTTATCAGTCTGCCGGTCAATACCAGGTAGATTTCAATGCATCCAAGCTTTCAAGTGGAATTTACTTATACCGATTAAAAGCAGGGGATTATACCGAAAGCAAGGTTCTGACTTTGATGAAGTAGATGTAGTGTATCTATGCTTAGGTATCCCAAAATAGAAACTTTGATCAAATGCGATTAATTAGCTTATGAGTATCCCATTTCTAATGACTTAGTGGTCAGGTGATCTAAGTTACTCTAAATATCTTTTTGGGGCTCGTTTCCGTAGGCTGCAAGTCAATACGAATACTTAATTAAAATTATGACGATGGATTATTTTGGATCATTTGGACCAACTCCCGGGGAAGCACTTTCAGTATTGGAACCTGTTCTGAGAACAGCACTACAAGCGCATGAGAAGGGGGAGTATGAAGCGTACACGGAAATCATTACAGAAGAACTGAGAGCGAAAATATCGAAAGAGAACTTTCTGAAAGCACATAAAGAAATTGCCCCTCAATTGGGAGAGTTTCAATCTTTGCGGTTTCTGGGGAGTCTCAATAAAGAGCCTGATCCTTTACTTGTATTTTCTGCTTCCTATTCCGCGACTATCGATGATATATTAATACGGGTGGCCTTTAAAAACGAAACAGAACCACCCAAAATAAAATGGCTTTGGATTGAATAACTCCAGACATCATATCATCTAACAAATTCCTGAATTTATTTTAAAGATTCTTCGCCGGCTACTGAACTTGCGGTAGTGAGGCTAAACGCGATATGTGCAAGTTTGTAAGCTGTAAGTGCCAAAAATGTTATAGCAGTTTTTACGAATAAAAAAAGCCTTGCAAGCTTAACACTTACAAGGCTTTAGTGCCCAAGGGGAGACTCGAACTCCCACGCCCGTAAAGGCATACGCACCTGAAGCGCACGCGTCTACCAATTCCGCCACTTGGGCTTCTTGTTTCAGAAGGGCAACAAAGGTACAATCTTTTAGGAATTAAATCATCATGAAAAGCAGATTTTTTCAGTTGACTTCAAATCTCTAAACTGCAAAAATAATTTTTCCCAAGATACCAAAGATCCTTCCTCATTTATTCCGTCCCTAATGGGACTTCATTTCTTCGTCAGGATGACTTTGGGAAAGGGGTAAGATCTAAGGCGCCAAAGGCGCCTTTTTTAGTAACCCATGCCCCTTTTCATCTTGAACAGAATCAATATGATTGCATGGGAATATCGATGCAGTTAAAGATCTTATGAATGAAGCAATGGAGTTCTTCTTGGTATCTTAATAAAAGGTACATTTATATCCCAGCTTGCGCAGGGATGACTCGTAGAGATTACAGGGCTTCCAGCAGGTTTACGAGTCGTTCCCAGGAAGCATTGCGGGCTTGTACATTGGGATCGTCGGCTGGTTTTTCGGGATCATCGCCACTGCGCATGTAAGCATGGCCGGCGCCTTCGTAAATTTCGTATTTATAGGTCTTGCCGTATTCCTCCATGGCCGCATCCGAGTCGGGGATGGTGGAGTTGACGCGCTCATCGTTGCCACCGTAGAAACCGTACACCGGTACTTCAATACTGGCGTAGGCTTCGGCGCTATCCGGACCGGTACCATAGAACACAAAAGTTGCATCGATGGCATCACCGGCATTAGTGGCAAAACGGAAGCTTTGGGAGCCGCCCCAGCAGAATCCGGCCACGGCGATGGTGCCGTCACCTGCCTCAATGGTTTGGGCGTAAGCGAGTACATTCTGTAGATCGGTAGTTACGTGATCGGGCTGCAGGCTGTAGATGGCCTGACGCGCTGCATCGGAGGTTTCAAAATCACTGGTTTTTTCAATACCGTCCACCGTATTGGAAATCAAATCCGGTGCCACGGCAATGTAGCCTTTAGCTGCAAGTTGGTCGGCAAAACTGCGGGCCCAGATATTGAGTCCGCGGTTTTCATGGATTACAATAACCACCGGTGCCTTTTCTGATGTTTCGGGATACACCACAAAATTATGCAAAGTACGGTCATTAGATTCAATGGTAACCCATTCGTGATGACGTGGAGAATTTTCGAGTTGCTCCATGGCATAATCTTGGGCAAAAAGGGAAACCGGGAAAAGAAATAGCAGGAATATCAGTAGGGAATTCTTCATAGGAATAATTGTAGGTTGAGGGATTTTCACACCGTAGGGGCAATTCATGAATTGCCCCTACGGTGTGTTGTGTTAAAATCATTTTAAACAACAGCATTTTCCGATTTAACGTTTGTTGACCGGTTTCGATCCATTAAAAATACATACCGGTGCATCAAAAAAACCGATGACATCTTGTTGCTTTATCAATGCCTGCCCAACAGTATAATCAATTTTAGTCCGGGTTCATTTGATGAGGGTCATTTTTTTGGAAGCAATTTTACCATCCGCTTCCAGACGGTAGTAATAAATGCCGCTGGCAAGACTTTTGGCATCAAAAGTTACCGCATATATCCCTGCCTCCTGAAATTCATCAACCAGTGTTTGAACTTTTCTGCCAAGCTGGTCATATACTGACAATTGTACATGTCCATTGTTTTGGGTCATATAAGCAATAACAGTAGTTGGATTAAATGGATTGGGATAGTTCTGTTTGAGCTCAACTTGGGTAGGTACTTCTGGTAACCGTTCGCGGCTCACAGGTATTTGCTTGAGGGAAGTGGTGGCTTTGGTCTCTACGTTTACCTCCAGAAGTTCTTCTCTTGTTAATACATAGAGTAGATCAGAATCAGGTTTTTTATAGAGGCCGGTGATTTGGTGATCTATTGTAGTCAGTGGAGAAAAATTGTCGCCATAATCTGTGGAGTGAAGAATAGTGGTGGAGTCGGAAACGAAAATCCGATTGGCACTAGCACGGTCTATGGTATAATGCCTGGAAGCATCGGTAGTGAAATTAATAGATCTGAATTGCCAGCTTCCCGGTTCGCCTAATTTAGAAGAACGGATAATGCCTGCTTTTCGGAACGAATAAATATGCGAGGTATCATCAGCGAAAGTGAGATTATTGAAATACCAATTGGTATCGGCCAGCTCAAAATTGCCGGTATAATGCTCGCTTCGGAATAACTGACCACTGGAATTAGTGGCAAAATAGAGGGAATCGATAAAGGGATGAATACCGATAATTTTTTTAGAAAAAGAGAGCGAATCGGCATAGGCTACAAAGTCATCGTAATCCTCAAAATCAGGCCATTGATTGCTTCTACCCGTAAAGGGTACAGTTCTTCCAACTTCTACATATAGAGAGTCACCGTTTGGTGATAAATAAAAGTCGTTAGGTTGACTATAATCAAATACATTCTTTGATTTTTGTTTAATTAAAATTGGAGTCTCAATGTTCAAAGCATTTTCCTGGTAGTCATTGATGGCAAAGGAATATTCATAAGTGCCAATAGCTATCCATTTTTCCGGATCATTATCATAGAATTCATAAACGTGGATTCCTTGAGAATCGTAGTAGTATCCATCAAGGCACCATTCCGCAAAGCCATCCCTGAATTTCATTTTGTCAGATTGTGCCTGAACATTGAAGTGATGGATATCATTGCTTCTGTTTTCAACTTTATGTCCACCGTTTCCTTCGGAACACTGGAAGTAGCTTCTCACAAATTGCCGGTAAAACAAATGCGTCACACCAGCCGAATCTTCCATTCCCTTTAATTCATGAAAATAAGCTTCCGTCACATTATCCTGTCCAAAGGAGGGAAGTGAAAGAACAAATAGTGACGCTATCAAAAATAGTTTCTTCATTTTACCAATAACATTTTACGGGTTAATGTTTTTCCGCCCGTCTCCAGCCGGTAAAAATACATCCCGGAGGAAAGCCCCGAAGCATCAAAAGTAACCTGCTGATTTCCAGCGGTCTGCCGCTGCCCATCCACCAAAGTAGCCACTTTACGACCTGTCACGTCAAACACCTCCAGATGCACCAAACTGTTCCCTGTTAACTGGTAACTGATCACTGTCGTCGGATTAAATGGATTTGGGTAGTTTTGCTCTAAAGTGATTTGGTTGGGGATGTTGGAAAGTTCGGGTTCGTTACTTGTGATCGTTAATACAGGAGTATCATAAACTATCGTGAACCCATCGCCAGCAGCCCATAAATATGGTTGTCTTCCAACCTGATGCTTTGCCATAACTCGAAAGGGCATATTAGTTCCTGTACTTCTGAATCTCATAATGTCTACATATCCATCTTCATAAAAGGTCATTCGTAAATATTTGGAATCTTCATTCACTTCAAAATATCGGTATCGATGGAATCCATTTTTATCAAATAATTTACAGTCAACAGGACGAGAAGAGCGTGGCATTTCGATCCAGCTTTCTCCGCCATCTTTTGTAAAGAAAACAGCTCTGTTTGTTGCAGCTACTCCAATTTCAGAGTTTAGAAAATCGAAACATTGAGTGTACTCAAATCCATTTTCATCGAATACAATATTCCATGTTTTTGCAGAATCAGTTGAGAGCCATAAACCATCCCTGTTCATACCCCAGAAATGGTTAGGGCCTGTAATCTTAACCTCTTCAAAACTGACGAGGCTATTGGTTGAGTCCTCTATGGAAATCTCTTGCCAAGTTGTTCCTCCATCCGTTGTCAGATAATGATGATGAAAGTCAAAAGTATTCTCATCTGGCTTAAGCCTTTCAGCTACTGAGTGTAATAATCCAATATTATTGTGAAAGGCTATGCCACTGTATATTTCATCATCAGAAGTGATATCATGTACTTCGAAATTTTCAACTCCTGTAGTTGTATGAAAAATCTGGTATCTGGAAGCAATCCAGCCCTCATCTTTGTTGAGCATAACAGCATTCCCTGGCCTGTTTGATACTAATTCTTCAGGTTTGAAAAGGAATTTCCAGCTTTTACCACCGGTTTCAGTCTTGAAAAAACCATTGCCCGTTATCGCTAATCCTTCTAATGGACTCCAGAAATCAAGTGAATATATGTTTTCAGTTCTTTCACTTGCCATTGATTCCCAACTAATGCCCGAATTGTTAGTTTTGTAGAAGTGATCCCCAAAAAGAATGCCGGTACTATCATTGAAAAAATTAACGGCGTAATTACCATTTGAATAGGTATTAGAGGGGAGGGGAGAAGTTTCCCAATTGTCTCCTGAATCAAATGTTTTTTGCAGATATTGTTGCTGGTCCCAAAAGAGGCCAAATACAGTATTCGAATCTGGGACAGATAAAGAAAGTATCCCAGCGTTTGGGCTATTAAAGCGTGAAGACCAGCTGAGCCCTCCGTCAATAGTTTTATATATAGAGTGATTAGAATAAGCCCAGCCACTAACACTGTCCTGGAATTGAATTCCCATCAAGAATTCATCGAATCCTATAAAAAGTGTATCCCAGGTAGTTCCTTTATGATCGGTTTCAATTATAAGGTTAAGAGAGTCTGGAGACAAAATTCCATACTCAAAAGCATTTTGAAGTGGATATAAAGCTAAAATACGATTCGAACCAGCTTTTTCGAACTGTTGCAAGTTGCCATAGTATTGTTTTGGCTCTAAATGAAAACTGGAATCTATAAAAAATGGTGGCTCATATACTACTTCCCAAACATTGTAGAAAGAGTTATTCAGTTCAATGAGTCCATTATAATCACTTTTTAGAATTTTTGATTTAGTGATTGGTAGAAGATTATTTCTAAAGTAGATTGAGAGAGGATGACTTTCCCAAGATTCGCCACCATCTGTAGTATATAGAATCTCTGCAGCACGGGTTGGTTTAACGAAGCCTACTTCTTCATTCAAAAAATGCATTTTATCAAGAGGATAGAGAAAGTCCTCTTTCAATTTCCATGTATCCCCACCATCATACGTTTTATAAATGGTGCCACCCTCATTTATGAAAATGATTTCACTCTCGTTTATAAAATGAACATCTCGGATAAAGTCTGAGGGTAAATTTGGGTGTATTCTCTGTTGAGCCTGAGTTGTAAAACCAAAGGATATCAGGAATAATATGAATAGAATTCGCTTCATTTCACCAACAGCATTTTACGGGTTAATGTTTTTCCGCCCGTCTCCAGCCGGTAAAAGTACACCCCGGAGGAAAGCCCCGAAGCGTCAAAAGTAACCTGCTGATTTCCAGCGGTCTGCCGCTGCCCATCCACCAAAGTAGCCACTTTACGACCTGTCACGTCAAACACCTCCAGATGCACCAAACTGTTCCCTGTTAACTGGTAACTGATCACTGTAGTGGGGTTGAAAGGGTTGGGGTAGTTTTGTTCTAAAGTGATTTGAGTTGGTACATCAGGTAACCGTTCACGGCTCACAGGTATCTGTTTGAGGGAAGTGGTGGCTTTGGTTTCTACGTTTACCTCCAGTAGTTCTTCTCTGGTGAGGACATAGAGAATATCCGAACCCGGTTTTTTGTAGAGGCCGGTGATTTGGTGTGAAAACGTATCAATGAAGGAAGTCGAGTTTCCAAAATCATCCGAATACAAAAGACTATCATCATGAGAAAAGAAAAAAGCTCCCGATTTTTGCTTATTCGGAGCAAACTCAAAAGAGCTATATCCTTTAGAAAGTTCTTTTACACTCCATGCATCTGACTCTTTTCTAAGTAGATAAATATTACTATTAATTGTTATGTAGAAACTGCTGGAATCTGCATCAAAATAGGTGTTTCCGAATCTGATATTATAAAGCTCCCATTCTTCAATAGTATGATTCGATAGTACTTCTATGGACTTTCCATAATCGGTAGAGAGCACGAAATTGGAATCATTGATCCCTACGTAGTGACCCGCTTTATAGGGATTTACTCCCGTGACAGAAAAATTGACAAACAGGGAATCGTGTAAATCAAAAAAATCATGATAGTTTTGCCATGTAGATTCTTTCCGGTCATATCGGAATGAGCTTCTTAAATGAAGGTCTTCATCTGTTTTTGCCTTAATGACGATATAATCAAAAGGGGTCGTAATAATTAAATCATTACGTTCTTTATCGAAACTGATTCCCAATGGATTGCCAAGATTTATATCGAAATTTTGCTCATCATTAATTGAAAATGAAAGTGAGCCGTACAGGCCGCCGACGATAGATTTAACGGCAAAGGTGGAGTCCGGATGGTTGTCTGTAAAGATGAATCGTTCTGTGTCATGCCATTCCTGAAAGCAAGCTGGTGATATTTTATTGTAGGCCCTGAATTCGACAGAATCTTCTAAGGTGGAAGTATTAAAGTGATGAATATGATTGCGTTCAATATCAATAGTCGACGTATAACCATCCATATCAGAGCAATTAGTGCGTTTTGAAGTGAACATCCGATAGAATAAATGCGTAACCCCAGCAGAATCCTCCATGCCCTGGAGTTCATGAAAGTAACCCTCGGTTATGTTGTCTTGTCCCAAAGATGAAAGGGAGACACAGACAAAGCATGTTATCAAACCCAGTTTCTTCATTTCACTAAAAGCATTTTTCGGGTTAAGGTTTGCCCGCCCGTCTCCAGCCGGTAAAAATACACCCCGGAAGAAAGCCCCGAAGCATCAAAGCTAGCCCGGTGACTCCCGGCCGACAGCCGTTGTCCATCCACCAGGGTAGCGACTTTACGGCCCGTCACGTCAAAGACCTCCAAGCGAACCAACTGATTACTGTCTAACTGATAACTGATCACTGTAGAAGGGTTGAAAGGGTTGGGGTAGTTTTGCCCTAAAGTGATTTGACTGGGGATGTTGGAAGGTTCCGGTTCGTTGGATACAACCGTCATATTCCCATAGGTAATGCCATCTATTTTGGCTCCTTTCAAATAATAAATTAAGCCATGTACACCGAACCTAAAGTAGGTAAAACCAACTTTAGGTGACCACTGCGCAGATGCGATCGCATCATTAAAAAATGTTCCCGTCTCTCTCACTTGCTCAGAATAAAAAACCAGACTTATTCCCTGATCAAAAGTATTCCCATTTATCCGAGTGGTAACATTATCACCGAATAAAGCCTTAACAATAATGGAATCCTTTTCAGGTATGGGCTGCCATGTTTTAAAGCGGGGTTTGTTCTGGTCCATTAAGGTCCAAATGCTGTCACGGACCCAATCTGTGGCTATAAGGTTGGAGAGTGAATCTAGCCTTAATTCTTTAAATAATGGGTAGTCAGATTCATCATTGAAATGGATGACAGATTCATTCCCGTTTTCTTCTCTGGTAGTGGTGGTCTTAAATTCTTCAAGGGTAAGCACATCGTAATACTCACTGTCATCTTCTGGATCTTTTTGCATAACTGTAAAAACGAACTCATTTCCATCCCGGTAGGGAAATTTTTCGATATTCATTTCAAAACCGGAAATATCGGGTACCGATTTTAGGATGGAAACAGAATCAGTACTGACCTCAATAATTTGCTCTTTCTGCAATACATAGTAGATATCTGAAGCCGGCTTGTGATAGAAATCAACAATGAAGTGATCGGCTGAATACACCTTTTGAAAGCTTTGCCCGAAATCAGTAGACTCGTAAATGGCTGTTGAATCCGCTACATACAAATGGCCTGCTTTTTGGGGATCAACTTGAAGTGTCAGCGGATTACCTTGCAATGGGAACTCCATCCAACTTCCCTGCTTGCCATAATTATTTGAGACCAAAAGATTTCCGGTATTGCTGGTAGTGTAGATATGGAGAGAATCTGAATCAAAAAGAAATTGAGAATCGGAAGAAATTTGAATCGACAAGGTATCCCCGGATGTACCTAAATCTTCTGACCGTATCAACGAGTTTTGTTGATGAATAAAGGCCAGGCTATCGTTGAAGGTGGAAAGGCTCAGGAGCTTGAAATCAAGAATATTCAGGATAGAATCTGAAGCAGCTTCTTCATCAGCAATTTCATGCCAATAATTTCTAATGTACTCTATACTGTCGCTATTAGTAGTTATGGGAACTTGCACAGTGTGGTTGTCTTTGGGAAGGAAGAAGAATTTTCCCAAATATGGATTTGCTTCAACCCGGCCAAAATAATCAAACAGAGGAGCTAGGTAGTACTGTTGAGTGCCAATTTGCGAATAGGCATAAGGTTCAAAACCATCGCCGAAGCTACCTACAAATATGAAATTTTCAAAGTTGTTATCAAAAGGATGAAAATCGGCTATGTTAATCCAACCATCAAAGCTGTCGCATCCAATTCCTCCAATTCCACCTGCGTTCATAAATGTAGAATCTGTACCTCTTGCAGGATTCATATGGCGAATATTGCCGTACGAGGTGTTATAGACCCTGCTGCCCCATAGATCCGAACATATATATTTTCTTTTTTCAACCAGCTCGTAAAAGAGATGAGTTTGGCCAGTCGTGTCATTCGCCGCAAAAAAATTGGAGAAGTGCCAAGACTTATCCAGCGTCTGCCCCATGGCACCCGATAGCCCCGCAATTCCGAAAAACATTAAAATTAGTAGTGATCTTTTCATCTTTGACCTCCTTGACTTTCCCTAATGTAATAGAAACAAAGGAATTATGCATAGGAAAGTGTTGCGGTGTGATGGTGTTTCGGTGTTAGCTATAAGAAACCTGCCCTTGGCACCATTTACCCACCCCTTAATCCCCGCCCAAGCGGGGAAACTCATCGTTGGCTTATAAAATTAGAATCAACAATCTTGCACAAAGCACAAAGCACAAAGCACAAAGCACAAAGCACAAAGCACCCTAACATCCTAACACTCTAACACTGAAACACTGAAACACTGAAACACTATAACACCATCGCACCTTAACACTGAAACACCCGAAATAACATTCCAAACTGTCCGGCAACTTTAATATCTTCCAGTCTTTCAGCAAAACAGACAGAAATTTAGCTTAATGAGCACAATTGATCACGAGAAGTACGAGGCGGTGATCGGCCTTGAAGTTCACGCCCAGCTGTTAACCCAAAGTAAGGCTTTTGCCCCGGTAACCATTCAATACGGCGGCAGCCCAAATACACAAGTGACGCCCCTCTGCCTTGGACATCCCGGAACTTTGCCGGTGGTGAACGAGAATTTGGTTCGATACATCATCAAAATGGGACTGGCTACCAACTGTAGCGTAGCCGAGAAGTCCATTTTTGCCCGTAAAAATTATTTCTATCCCGATCTTCCCAAGGGCTACCAAATTTCCCAGTATGACACGCCTATCTGTTATGATGGTTTTGTGGATATCGAGCTGGAGGAATACGACAAACGCATCGGCCTTACGCGGATTCATATGGAGGAAGATGCCGGGAAGTCTATTCACGATCAGGATCCCTACAACACGCTGGTGGATCTGAACCGTGCCGGAACTCCGCTGATTGAGATTGTGTCGGAGCCGGATCTACGCACGCCGCAAGAGGCCTACGCGTATCTCTCCAAAATCAAACAGATTGTGCAGTACCTGGAGATTTGCGATGGCAACATGGAGGAGGGTAGTTTACGCTGTGATGCCAACGTATCGGTACGTCCGCGTGGACGGGAAAAATTCGGCACCCGTACCGAACTGAAAAACATGAACTCGTTCCGCAATGTGGAGCGGGCCATCCATTATGAAATTTACCGCCAGATTGAGCTGATTGAAGGCGGCGGCGAAGTGGTACAGCAAACCCGCTTGTGGGATACGGCCAAGGAGCAAACACGCCCTATGCGTTCCAAAGAGGAAGCGCATGATTACCGCTATTTCCCCGAACCGGACTTACCGCCTATCATCGTGACCGATGAGATGCTGAGTGAAATCCGCAAAGAATTGCCAGAGCTGGCTGATGTGCGTCGCAAGCGTTTCATCGAAGATTTCGGTATGAGCGAAGACGATGCGGTTACCATCACTGACAGCCGCTACCTGGCTGATTATTTTGAGGAAGTAGCCGATCACTTGGGCAATCCCAAAGCAGCCTCAAATATTGTACTCAGTGAAGTGTTGCGCGTGCTGAATGAGAAAAGTATCGACATCCGTCAGTTTCCGGTTACAGCAGAAAAAGTGTCTGCTTTGGTTAAGCTGAAAGAGGATGACAAGATCAACTCTTCAGCCATGCAGCAAATCTTTAACGCACTGCTGGATGAACCCGAAAAAGAACCCGCTGATCTGGCCAAAGAGATGAACTTGATTCAGGTTTCTGATTCCAGCTCACTGGAGCCGGTTGTAGACAAAATTATTGAAGAACATCCGGACGAGGTTGCCCGTTACAAGGACGGCAAAAAACAGCTTATGGGCTTTTTTGTGGGACAAGCCATGAAAGCCACCAAGGGTAAAGCCAATCCCAAACTGGTAAATAAGCTGATTTCCGAAAAACTAAATGACTGATCGTCTCATTTATATGAAGACACGCTTATTTCAATTTTTAGCAATTCTGACCGTAAGTGCAGGGATGTTGGCCTGCTCGGGAGAAACAAATACTCCCAAGAAAACCCTGGTACAGGGAACTATAACCGTAGCGGATTCGCTGGATGACAGCGGTAATTATGAAGGCATATATGTTACCATTGTTAACCCCGAAGATACTTCCGGCACAGGTTTGGATACGTTGTTTCATGAAGTGACTAATAAAGCCGGCCGTTTTGCAGCTACGGTCACCTTCCCCGAAAAAAAATATTACCTGATGTCTGTCAGCAGAAATAATAATACGATTGGGGAATTGGGCGTAATACTGGCAGAAGATGATACACTTACAGTTCAGGCAGAGTTGCCCGGTGTACAACAGACGGTAAAGCTTGAATCCCGTGAACATGATGCCATGCACACTTTTACGAAAGTGGATCAGGGCTTTAACCGTATCCGGGCTTTTGCCCAAAGCGGAGCTCTCACGGATACCCAGATGGTGGAAGAGATTCAGAAATGGTCCGATTTATACTGGGAAGTATATGAGAAAAACCAAAACTCATTAGCCGCTGTACTGGCTGCAGAGCAGTCTGCCCGGTTGCTTAACTCCTGGAACCAGGAAGAAATGCTTCGCCGTATAGATCAGGTACTGCCGGACAAATATATGTCACAGGTTGCACTGGATTTAGCCAAACCCTATATCGCCAGAAACCAGGGTTTTGATGCTGCCTCAGCTTATATGGATTCCCTGAGTTCAATTGTGGATGATGAGGAGGCCAAAGAGATTATATTCCGGCAAAAAATCCAGTTTTACTTTGATAGCTCTCGGGTTAAGGAAGCCAGGAATTTACTCGAAAACTATGAAGAGGAGTATGCCGATAATCAGCGCTCAAAAGAGTGGGCCCGCCGGATTCGGTATGACCTGAATTACCTGGCTCCCGGCGTACAAGCTCCGGAGTTTTCTTTTGTGACAATGGAAGGCGATACCGTAAACAACGAAAAGCTGGAGGGGGATGTGTATATCCTGGAGATTTCTCCGCTGGCAAGTACCATGTATCAGAATGATTTTGATCGTACCGTCATCCTTCATGAAATTTATCGCAATTACGGGCTGAAGATTCTCACTATTCCCCTTGATCAAAGTGAAATTACCGTAAACGCTTTTTTTGAAGAACGCTCCAAACTGTGGCCCGTTGCAAAACTGGGGTCTTTTGATGTACAGGATATCATTAAGAAATTCAACGTTGTACAAGTGCCCACCCGTCTGTTGATCGATGAGAATGGCGTATTGATTCGCAAGTACGAAGGACGGGAATTTGAAGATGTAATTCAGGGCATTAACAAAGCTTTCAGAAACAATAAATCACCAAGCTAAACTCACTCAATCATGCGTAGATTTCTAATAGCCGGTAACTGGAAAATGAATGGCGGACCATATGATGCCGCTGAACTGCTGCAAGGCCTTAAAGAGCAAAAAGCCGAAGTAGACGAAAATGTGGATGTGCTGGTTTGCCCGCCTTTCGTGTCTATTGGCATGGCTTCTGAGATTTTGCACGATACCGATATTCAAGTGGGTGGACAAAACCTTCACTTCGAAGAAAACGGTGCGTTTACCGGAGAAATCAGCGGAAGTATGCTGGTTGAAAGTGGATGTAATTATGTAATCATTGGTCACTCCGAGCGCCGTCAGTATTTTGGAGAAACCGATGAAACGGTTAACAAGCGTGTTAAAAAAGCCATTGAGCATAAGTTGGCTCCCGTTGTTTGTGTGGGAGAGAGTCTTGCTCAGCGTAAAAAAGATGAACACTTTGATCTGGTTAAAAACCAGGTGAAAGCGGCACTTTTCGGTCTTTCTGAAGATGATGCCATGGATGTGGTTATCGCTTACGAACCCATCTGGGCCATTGGTACCGGCGAAACGGCAAGCCCGGAGCAGGCGCAGGAAATGCACAAGCACATTCGCGACGTATTGGCCGAACTGTACAGCCAGGATGTTGCTGATGGTATCAATATCCTTTACGGTGGCAGCATGAAGCCGGCGAATGCTGAAGAGCTGCTTAGTCAGCCTGATGTGGATGGCGGATTGATTGGCGGAGCCAGCCTGGATGCCGGAAGCTTTTCCGAAATCATCACTATTGCTGAAGATCTCTCCTGAGCTATGAAATACAATGTATTATTACTGGGAAGCGGGGGACGCGAACACGCCCTGGCACGGAGTATTGCAAAATCTCCGTTGCTGGGTACACTGTTCATCGCCCCCGGGAACCCGGGAACAGCAGAAACGGGCCAGAATGTTAATCTTTCCGCTTCTGATTTTGAAGCTGTTTGGAATTTCATCCAAAAAAATGAAATTGACCTGACGGTGGTCGGTCCCGAGCAGCCATTGGTAGATGGTATCGCCAATTTCCTGGAAGCTAAAGACCATCCCGTATTTGGCCCCAAGCTGCAAGCAGCCATGCTGGAAGGCAGTAAGGAATTTGCCAAGGAATTCATGAAGCGGCACAGCATTCCTACCGCTGCTTATGAAGTATTTGACCAGGAAAATTTTGATGATGCTGCCGAGTACATCAAAGAAGAAGGCAAATACCCGGTAGTGCTAAAAGCCGACGGATTGGCTGGTGGCAAGGGCGTATTCATCCCCGAAAGTGAAGCCGAGGCTATGGAAGTGCTCAAAGAGCTCAAGACCAGCGACTCCCTGAAAGAAGCCGCCAGCAAACTGGTGGTGGAAGAATTCATGGTTGGGGAAGAAGCTTCTGTATTTGCTATCTCCGATGGGGAGTCATGGAAAGTGATTGGCAATGCGCAGGATCACAAACGCATTGGCGAAGGTGATACCGGTTTGAATACCGGCGGAATGGGCGCTTATTCGCCCGCTCCCGTGGTTACCGATGAGATTCTGAAAAGGGTGGAGGATGAAATCATTGCTCCCACCATTGACGGGATGAAGTCTGAAGACAATCCCTATGCCGGCATTTTGTATTGCGGGTTGATGATCACGGCCGAAGGGCCTAAAGTGGTGGAATACAACTGCCGTTTTGGTGATCCTGAATGCCAGGTGATTCTGCCGCGGATGCAATCCGATGTGCTGGAAATTATCCTGGCTTGTACGCAAGGTAAACTTGGCGAAACCGATATTCAGTTTGATGATGAAGTACGCTGCTGTGTAGTACTTGCTTCCGGCGGATATCCCGAGGCTTACGAAAAGGGCAAGGAAATAACTGGTTTGGATCAGGTGGAAGATGCTATCGTATTCCATGCCGGAACGAGGGAAGTGGAGGGCAAAATCCTCACCAACGGCGGACGCGTACTCAACATCGTAGGCTCTGGCTCGGACTTACAGTCGGCCATTGATAAAACCTACGCTGAAGTTGAAAAAGTTGGATTCGACGAAGCCTATTTCCGCCGTGACATTGGTGCTAAAGGGCTTAGACATTAGAACATTCAACATTGAATATCGAACATTGAACACAGAATGAACCCGTGAATATTGAATAGCGAGTGCAGAATATCGAATATCGAACGGAATTTGCTGGAGTTAGTAAATGCACCCCTTCAATGTTCAATATTCAATGTTCAATATTCGATATTCACTTTCCCCTCCCTGGGAGGCCCCGAGTTATTCGGGGAGGGGAGGGTGAGATGTGGTATAGGTTTATTAGCCTTGCTTACATTTTTATTCTGTTTTCCTTTTGCAGCTCAATCTCAAGCTCTCCAACAAATCCATTCTGGCCTTAATCGGGCCACTTCGCTCTATGTTACCTCCAATGCTATCTATGTGGTAGAACAGGGGCGACATCGCTTACTAAAACTGGATCACAATGGAAAATTAGTAGATACCATTGGCGGCCGTGGATCCGGCGACTACGAATTTAGCCGGCCGATAGATGTAGATGCTACCAACGGACTCAAAATCTACGTTTCTGATTTCAATAACCGCCGTGTACAGGTGTTTGACCGGCGCGGGCAGTATCTCAGTAGCATCTCAGGCGGTAATCGCCTGTTGGGAAGCCGTCAGCGTTATGAGCCTAGTCAACTGGCTGTTAATAAAGTCGGCGAAGTTTTGTTTTATGATAAAGGTATTTCAGAGATTATCCGGTTTGATCTGGATTTCAGTCCGCTGGATGCCTTTCGCTTACCTGCCGAAGTGAAGTCGGTGGATGATATCAAGCTGAGTGAAAGTCGCATGTATGTTTTGGACCAGTCTGCAGGACTTATCCATGAACTGGAGACCAATGGTTCGTACCGGAGTTTTTATAATGCAGATGAGATTGGTGCTTTTTATGTAGCAGACTCAAACTTATGGCTCGCTGGTACTACCACATTGACCATTCAGAAACATAGAGAAACGCCGAAAAGTATTTCTTACAGCGAGATTATCCAGCCTGTGGCTTTGCATGTCACAGATAATACAGCCTACATCCTTACCTCAACTGCTCTGTATAAAATGGGTCTCAACTAAGCCATGATTTCCTCCGAAGTCATATTTGATCCCTCCATCCCGTTTGAAAAAAAGGCTCTGAAGGTATTCCATTTCCAACAAGAAAATAACCCGGTATATCACCGCTTCTGCAAAGCTTTGGAAATTGGAGAAGTATCCGGGATAGAAGAAATTCCCCTACTGCCCATCGAAGCCTTCAAAGAAACCGAAGCACTATCAATACCTGAAAACTCAGAATTCAAAATTCAGAATTCAAAATTTTTCCAAAGCAGCGGAACTTCAGGCATGGAAAGAAGTCGCCATTATCTGCCTAAGCCTGAAATCTATCAGGGATCTATCCTAAAAGGAATGCAGCATTTCTATGAGTTGGATGAATACGTGATCTGGGCCTACACCCCCGGTTATAGTGACAATCCTCATTCTTCGCTTATTCACATGCTGAACCTGTTGATTGAACGGGAAGCTTCAGGAATGAGCCGGTTTCTGGAGCTGGATCAGCC
The DNA here is from genome assembly GCF_900182705.1 of Gracilimonas mengyeensis. GTDB lineage: Bacteria > Bacteroidota > Rhodothermia > Balneolales > Balneolaceae > Gracilimonas > Gracilimonas mengyeensis. Next base: position 278,681 of record NZ_FXTP01000004.1, read on the forward strand.
TTTGGATGAAAAGGCAATACAGAAAGTTGAAAAATCAGGAAAGAAGCTGATGCTATTTGGTGCAGCTTTTGGATTAATGGATATGCTGGAATTGAAGCCGGTGCAGTTGCCAAAGGATTCAGTGATACTGGAAACAGGAGGGATGAAAACGCATCGCCGGGAGATGACCAAAGAAGAGCTTCATCATCAATTAGCCGAAGGTTTTGGATTGCCGGAATCACAAATTCATTCAGAATATGGAATGTGTGAGCTGTTGAGTCAGGCCTATGCCCAAGGCAGCCTCTGGTTTAATACCGTGCCCTGGATGAAGGTGAGCATCCGTAATTCCCAAAATCCTATGGAAATCTTACCGGCAGGAGAGGAGGGGCTCATCGGCTTAATGGACCTGGCCAACTTGTACTCCTGTGCCTTCATTCTCACGGGGGATAAGGGCGTGCAGCGGGAAGATGGTTCTTTTCAGGTATTGGGACGCTGGAATCCCCAAAACCTGCGTGGGTGTAATTTTTTGATCGATAGTGATTGAGGATTACAGATTTTTAGGATTTCTGATCGCATTGATGTGGGTTATCCACGAAATCACGATAATGTGTGGGGTGGTTGTTGATTTTGAACTCACCATCGTACATCCCTCTGCTTGAAAGCGAGGGCTTTTAAGCGGTCTCCCTTCCAAGGGAAAATTTTCATAAAATCTATTTGTGTTACTATCAATTTCAGATACTAAAATTCATTTCTGAATTACCTAAAGATTAATCCCTCTTTGAAGAGGGACCGGAAATGAACTTGTTCATTTGCAGGGGGATGTCTCGGAGTGTGATTAAGCCCAACAAGCCTTAACTTAGTTACTTTCTTTAGCTCTAATCAGGAACCCATTTTAATTGAATACTTTAACTAACATAAAAAAAGCCGCAACGGCCTGGCTTCATCCCGATCACCCCGGAAAAAAAGAAGCGGTGGAAAAGACAATACAGCAGGGACTTTTCAGTCGGGAAGATGTAGACCATCAAGTTGCCGTACTTAAGGAAAATATAGAAGCAGGAGAAATAGAGGAATGGGCGAAACGTGCAGGTCTAAACGAGAAACAAAATGCTAAAGCCCGAAGAGTACTTTGCCTGCATGCGGGTAATTTGCCCCTGGTTGGCTTTCAAACGGTAGTTGGGGGGATACTTTCCGGGGCCGATTATTATGGCAAACTTTCCCGCAAAGATCCATATTTGCTGGCATCCTTTTTGGATGAGGTGGAAAAAGCAGGATTGGATCAGCAAATTCAGTTTTCTACTAATTTGGAAGATTTTGAAAACCTGGAGGCGGGTGCAGTAGTTTTTGCCGGATCTTCGTCTTCGGTTCCGGAAGTGAAGGAGGTAATCAGACGGTTGAATGCCGCCAGGACTGATGCTGAATACATCATACGTACGGCTAAGTTTTCTATGGCTTATCTGAAAGAATGGTCGGCTCAAACAAGCAATCAACTGGCTGAAGCCATGCTCCGGTATGGCGGACAGGGATGCCGCTCGGTAGCGATAGTGGTGGCACCTTTTGATTTGGAAGAGGTGAGAGATTCCTTGGCCTCAGCCATGCAGAATTTCTGGAAGAGAAACCCGCCACATGCTCAGCCAAGTGAAGAGCTGAAATATCAGTACGCTTACAACGAAGCAATACAACGCGATCAATTGTGGATGGAACATTTTCTGATTCAGAAATCGGAGGGACTTCCGGAGACGGACTTCACCGTTCATTGGGTAAAAGGGGATGCCGATAAAGTGAAAGAGCTTCGTGAGAAGTTCGGAAAGTTGGTGCAGTCGGTTTATACGATGGATACTGATACAGCGATTGAGGGCTTAGAAACCGAGACTTTGGAATTAGCCCAACGCCCGCCGCTTTGGTGGAAGCCGGATGGGGTGGATGTGGTTGAACAGCTTTGGAGTCGTTCATCACGGCTATAGAAATAGAACGTTACTTCCCGCTAAGAACCTCTACATACAAATCATGATATTCTTCCTCGCCGGAAGTCGTGTATCCGATATCCAGCTTAAAATCCCCGGCTTTGACCTCTTCTTTTTTGGCCCAATTATAGATTTTACCAAAGGAATCGGCGATTTCTTGAAGGCTGCCCTCGTGACGATAATGAATGTAGGTTTTTGCCGGAATGGCCACCGTTTCCATTCCTTTTGGAGGAAGTTGATTTTCTTTATTGGTCTGGGCACCAATAAGCTGCGTGTAGAGTCCATCCTCTTTTTTCAGACTGATATCCATCAATACGTCATCAGTTCTGTTTTCGATTTCGGGATAGCGCTTAAATAGTGTATTCCAGGCTTTGGGCATCACTTCCCACAATTCTTCCCATTGGGCGTGTACAATTATACCGGTAACGAAAAAGGCTTCTTTTTGAACAATCTTCAAGACTAAATCTCCTGCTTCTTATCGTTGATGCTGGTACCAATATAGAATTAAAGAAAATTATTTGAATGATAGGTAAACCAGACTGAAAATTTTCTGGAAATAGTTCTAATTCCTATAAAAAATTAGAACAGTTTAATGATCATAAGCGGGAACAAAATCAAGTATTCTGTATTCCAAGGGGTGAAGGAGTTTCAATAATTAGGCTGATTGGGTATCGGCCGCTCATTTAAAGTGACTGGAATGTTATGAATAATATAAGGTACATGACCATCGGTGTTACTGCCGTTCTGAGCATCATTATCTCAGCTTCGGCGGCTGTGCAGGCACAAAACGTGATAGAAGTTATTAGAACAAGCGAGCAGCATACCATTTTTGCCGAATTGCTGGCAGAAACACAGATGGATGAACTGCTTACCAAGGAAGGTCCCTTTACCGTTTTGGCACCAACCGATGCTGCTTTTGAGAACATGGGTGCGGAACTTGCAGAGATACGCAAGAATAAAGATCAGCTACAAAACCTGGTGATAGGTCACTTGTTTAATGATGAAATCCCACCCAGCGAAATTGAACAGGCTAAAAATGTAAATGTTACTCAAGGCAATCTTAAAGCAAGTAACGGCACGGTTCATGTGATTGACGAAGTATTGATCGATTAAAATCTGCTACTACCTACAAGAGAGCAAACTTGCCCGGTTCGAATACTCGACCGGGCTTTTTTATTTATGGGTATGGAATGTATTTTTAGGATCATTGCTTATAGATGATGTATAAAAACGTTGCTCACTTAAATCGAGGTACTTCCATGTCGAACCAGTTTTCACGAAGAGATTTTTTAAAAGCCACCGGTAGCTTACTAGCCGGAAGTTCTTTAATTGCCGGATTTCCTTCTATCATCATCCCCAAAAAGAAAGAGAAACTGGGGGTTGCACTGGTTGGCCTGGGGAGCTACGCTACCGGGCAGCTGGCACCGGGACTGCAGCTAACAGAGCACTGTGAACTGCGTGGTATTGTGACAGGAAGTCCATCTAAAATTCCCGTATGGCAACGAGAGTATGACATCCCCGATGCCAATGTCTACAATTACGAAACCATGCACGAAGTGGCCAATAACGATGATATAGACGTGATTTACATTGTACTGCCTACCGGATTGCATGCCAAATATGCGATTGTTGGAGCCGAGGCGGGCAAGCACGTATGGTGCGAGAAACCCATGGCAAAAACAGTGGAGGAGTGCCAGGGAATCATAGATGCGGCTAATAAAAATAAGGTGCAGCTGACGATTGGCTACCGCATGCAGCACGAGCCAAATACGCAGACCATCATTCGGTATGGACAAGAAGAAACCTATGGAGCGGTTACGGGCGTGCAAACAGGGGCTGGCTATAACGGGGCTCATCGAGAAGGCAACTGGCGGGCCGATGCCGAATTAGGTGGCGGCGCCTTGTATGATATGGGGGTGTATCCGATTAATGGTGCGCGGTACGCTACCAGCATGGAGCCGGTGCGGGTGCGAGGACGACAGTGGTCGGAGCGGAAAGAAATGTACAGTGAGGTGGATGAGTTTACTGAATTTGAGATGGAGTTTGCCAACGGAGTGATGGCGAAAGGAGAGACCAGCTTTGGTAAATCCACCAACTACCTGGATGTGGATGCCGAGGAGGGATGGTATCGCCTGCGTCCTTTCCAAACGTACAGAGGCGTTCAGGGCGAAACCAGCGATGGCACCCAACTACCGCCGGATCCCAATCACCAGCAAGCCCGGCAAATGGATAACGATGCTTTGGCCATCAAAGAAAATACAAAACCCATTGTGCCCGGAGAAGAGGGATTGAGGGATATCCGCATAGTAGAGGCGATCATGGAATCATCCCGGAAAGACGGAGCCTGGGTTAAATTGTAGATGATATGGTGATATGGTGTCCTCAATATTTCCAGAAATTGATGTAACGTTAATCATTCTGCCTTAGAAAGGATCTTTTAATGTAAAAATCATAACAACCCCATTCTATGGCATGAAAATAATTGTAAGTTAGCATACAGTTTTCCTGTTGATCTCGGGTTAGTAGAATTAAAACCGGTTAGGATAATGTCCCTCTTGGGAGAGGGCATACGGAATGAGCGTGCTCATGAAGCGAGGGAGAGGGAAGCCAAGAGCTCCAACAGCGTCTTAAAACACGAAATGCCTACTGGGTGGGCACTACCCTCTCTGGTTTTCAGCAGCACGAGGCTACTTGCAAACCGGTCTCTCCAAAGAGACACAGAATGTGGAGCGCTGAAAAAATTAACAGCTGCAAATTTTTAACGTTCAGGAAGCTATTGGTGAAAAGGTGATATAGTGATAAGGTCTGGCTTCGCTACTTCTTTAGATCGAAGGTTTTAAGATTTCTGACCTTTTCTTTTCGCTGATACCAGTCATTATAGACCAGTTCTGCCTGATCAATAACGAATGAGCCAAAAGAATGGTCTTTCCAGGATTCCATAACACCTACAAAAGAATCAGGATCAGTTAATGGTTTCCTAAACCGGAAGATGGTGGAGTGGGCGGTTTTTAGTTTGTATCGCTTATCGATGGTTTGGTAAACCGGACTTTGTTTGAAGGCTCCCCGAAGATGATCACGTAAAGTATTTAAGGCCTCTTTCTCCGGATAGCCGCAAATCATTACAGCCGCAGGTGAGGCTGTGATTCCCTCAAATTTAATTTCAAAGGGCGGGGTTTGCCTTAGGACTTCATGCACCAGGTTGATGTATGCTGTGGCTTCATTTCCATTAAGTTTAAAACCCGGCTGGCAGGAAACCAAAGACAGGATGGTAAGATGCAGATCAGAAGCAGGGTAATAATATTGATGCGGGGCATGTTTTCTAAGCTCCGTCTGAAACTCTTGAATTTTATTTGCCACTTCCCGCGAAGGACGGGCCAACAGAGTGATGCCAAAACGGGTGTCGTCTGTGGCATCTATATAAGGATCGGTTTTGATATTTCCGGTTTGTATTTGTGGAATTGAATCATCCCACAGACGCTGGTACTGTGTCTCTAAATCCATGCGTAGTTTTAAAAATTATTTTTGAGTTTCGTGATAATTTGATCGCCTGATAACCCATCAGAGCCAAATGGTAGAAGTTGATTATTTGCATATCTGCATATTAATGTAAAAAATCACACTCATTAAGAACTTTAAATACCTGACGTTTAAGCCAAGAACCTAATTCAAAAAGTTGATTACGAGCTATAGCCAAACCTCCGACTCACTTCTATGGTCACTGGTTATATCTTTTGGTTTTCAATACTAATCTATCCAAAGAGCTTCCCCGCTTGGACGGCCCCGAATAATTCGGGGAGGGGTGGGTTTGATAGTGCCAGTGTCCCAATGCTATCACCAGGCCAAATGTTTCTCAAAAAAAAATACTCAGGCTGTATTCTGCAGATCCTTCACTGCGCTTTCTGCACTTCGTTTAGAAAGGCTTAGTTCAGGATGAAAGAGGCTTTGTAGAACAATCTTAGCCGCCCTTCAGACGAACATTGCCATTCGGCAACAGGTGATTGAATGGTCCCCACCACTAAATCACTATATCACCATATCAGCAAACCACCTCATTCCACAAACAGAGGCGGGTGCTTAAGGTGATGCCCCGTAGTATCCTGATACGCCTTGGCAACAGAAAGTACGGTGGCTTCGTCAAACAAATCGCCTACAAAAGTGATACTGGTTGGACGGCCTTCATCCGTAAAGCCGTTCGGTAGCACTACACTAGGATGCCCCGTTAAATTGGTGATCAACAAATTGCCTCCGCCAAAAGCGGGTGAGAGGTATACATCCACTTGCTGCATCACCGAATCCATTTGCTGGATGAGCTGATAGCGGGCACGGTTGGCGTTGATATATTCTGTAGCCGGGATGAAATGTGCTGCCCGAAAGGTATTGGGCCACGCATTTGGCTCCTGCCACTGCATGCTGTCGTCCTGATTAGTCAGTGTGAGTTGATCAAAAGCGGCAGCACCCTCCGCGGTCAAAATCAAGCGCAGGGGGCCGGCGTCAAAATCCGGAAGTTCTACGGGAATGAGCTCCACGCCCAAATCCCGCATGGTTTCCAGCACCAGGCTGTCGCGTTGCTTATTCCAGTAATCCTGCTCAAAAGCTGATTTCAGATAGCCGATTTTCAGTTGGGTGATGTCCAAATTAGCATTATAGTTGAAAGGAAGGTCCACAATGGTTTGGTCGATACCGTCGGAGCCATAGATAGCATTAAATACGAGGGCGGCATCTTCTACGCTGCGTGTGATTGGACCGATTTTATCCATGGTCCAGCTGAGTGCCATAGCTCCGGTGCGGCTAACCCGTCCGTATGTAGGACGAAGTCCCGTAGTGCCATTTCGGGTAGATGGCGAAACGATGGAGCCCAATGTTTCCGTACCGATGGCAAAGGGGAAAACCCCAGCTGCCGTGCCTGCCGCAGATCCCGCCGAAGAACCACTGGATCCTTGCTCTAAATCCCAAGGATTATTAGTACGCCCTCCGAACCAAATATCGCCGTATGCCAAAGCACCCAGCGTGGTTTTAGCAATTAGGACGGCACCGGCTTCATCCAGTTTACGAATCACCGTAGCGGTTTCATCAATTTCCTGATCTTTATAGGGAGCGGCTCCCCATGTGGTTTTATAGCCTTCAACGGCCAGCAAGTCTTTAGCGCCGTAGGGGATACCGTGTAGCGGTCCGCGATAGATGCCCTGTTCCAGTTCCGCATCCATCTGCTGGGCGCGTTCCATAGCGCGCTCTCGCGTTACGGTGATGATGGCTTCCAGCTGCTCGTCATATTGTTCAATCCGGTCCAGAAAAAACTCCGTGAGTTCAACAGAACTGATTTTTCCTTCTTTAATTAGGTATGATAATTCCCCGATGGTATAAAAAGCCAGATCGTTTTTATTTTCAGGCAGAGTTACATTTTGTGGTAAATCCCAAACCTGGCTGCGTTGCTGAAAATCAAATTGTTTACCGGCGGGAATTGGATTGAAATTAAGGGCGGGAGGGATGGAGTTGTTGAGATTAAATTCCCGGATAGCCTGTAAATCATCCCGGGTATCGGTGAGGCTTTCAATCATGGTATCACGCTCGGTCTGGGTGAATTCCAGCCCGATGACCGATGCGGCATCTTCAATCATCGACGAGGTGATAGGGGCGTCTTTATTTGTAATCATAGTGAAAGCGAGGAGAAAGCCGAGACCAATTCCTCCCATGAAGAGAAAGAAAGTAGATGTTTTTTTCATTGATGTCCTTCTGTAGAAATTTTTATGGTAGCGCTTATAAAATAGTCTGTTGGATCATTAATTAACAGAATAAGGGAGAAAATCCGTGCCAAAGGAATGTGCCTGAACGTAGTTTTTAGCATTTATAAATAATAATTCTCAAATTAAGACCATTAAAGTGAAGAGAAATTTTCAGATAAAAAATCTTAAATGGGGCGAAAAAATGAAATTTACTTCTTTTATACTCACCACAGTGCTTTTGTTTTGTACCGGCTGCATGCAAAATGACGAACTAATTGTTGAAGATGAAAATATTATAGGCAGCTGGCGATCTGAACAGATTACCATAAATGGCTTGGATGGTGATGAAATTTCAGATTGGCTGAATACCAGCATTATAATGAATGTAGGAGAGAGTGGAACGTATTACAGAAATTATGAAAGTGGCTGGTGGGAATTGAGTAATGAAGAACTAATTTTAAAATCCCATCCAAGTCTGAAACTTCCCGACAGGCATTTTAAAATTATTGGCTATACTAAAAATTCCCTCACTCTTAGAGCGGAATTAACGGAAAGTGAGTACTGCTGTAATTTCGATGAATTTGAAAGCGATAAACAGTTAGTAATTATTGAAAAATTTATTAAGGATAAGTGAAATAGAAATAAGTGATAATTTGGGCGCTATTTTCTTTCGTTAGAATAATAAGACCCAAATGATCTCGTTATAATAATTGTTTTGTACGGAACAAAGGAGTACAAGCCGTAGTTAATATTGGCTGAAATTCTCCTTATCTTAAAGTGTTCTTTGAAATTCTGGGGGTGTTCTGGATTCGACGGGTTGAGTATTACCGTTGGTTGCGTGTCGAGATTGTCCAATGGATCTCGTAATAACATCCATTATGGATCAAAAGTAATTGACAATAATTACTCTTACCGCTTAGCAGCATAAACTGACTAAGCCGTCCCGCTGGTTAAGTGCCTGTCATTGCCAGCCTGGACGTCATACAAGACAGGATAGCGTAAGCGTGCTTTCTGTCGCGTTTACGTAAAACTTTAACAGAATAGTCTGAAGTCGCTTAGGTACTGGGCTCGGCTTTAGGCGAAATTCCAATCAGTACCTACACATGTAGATGCTAACAGGTCTACCTTCCCGGACCGGGGTTCGACTCCCCGCACCTCCACAATTCATATTCAAACTAAGCCAAAGTGCCTTTAAAGCGCTTTGGCTTTTTGTTTTAGGGGTGATTTTGAAGGTTCTGGTGACCTATACGGTGACCCATTTGGCCTTATACCTGATTGCCATCATAACACATCTCGTTGCGAAGGTCCACCTTCCAGAAATTCTTGAATGAATTCAGAAAAATAATGAACAGGTTATAAGTTCTTCTTTGCAGAGAAAACAATCCAAAGGAGAGAACCATGATTACACCGGATTAATGAGATTACCGCGATTTTTTTAAATCCTGTACATCTTAGAAATCCTATAAATCATGGTTCAAAATGCAGGAGTTAAACCGGGATTGGGATGGTTAATTCAGCTTAATTATTCCTCTACTATAAAAAGAAAACGGTGGTTAGTAATCCATTATCTATCAATACTTATCTTCCAATTCCTTATCTCTTAAAAACAGCCAAAACTCAGACTGACAAATCCGTCAAAACATCCCTAACCAAGAATCCTAATAAACCACCAAGCCTTCTTTCTCAAACTGGGCTTTGGTTTCGGTGATCAAGTCGGTAGTGGGTTCTTCGATATCGAACAGTTCGTAATTCATGTCGAGGGCTTCCCATTTGTACTCACCCATTTTATGGAAGGGCAGGACTTCAACTCGTTCAACATTACCAAGTTTGTAGAGATAGCCCGCCATTTTTCGGATGGCATCCATGTGATCGGTATAGCCAGGCACCAGTACAAAACGCAGCCAAACCGGTCTGTTCATAAAAGCCAGGCGCTCGGCAAAGTCGAGGGTAGGTTGTAAATCTACGCCGGTAACCCGTTTATAGCCTTCAGGCTCGAAGTGCTTGATGTCGAGCAGTACCAGGTCGGTGAAGGACAGCAATTCGTCATCGGCTTTAGGCCCTAAGAACCCAGAGGTATCCAATGCGGTATGCAGGCCCATCATCTTGCAACCTTCAAAAACAGTTTTTACAAACTCGGGTTGCCATAGCGGCTCTCCGCCTGAAATAGTCACGCCACCTTTCATAGAAAACAGCATCTCTTTTTGTTTGGCGATGGCCCTGAGTTCGGTATAGGCATCGGTTTGGGTGCCGCCTTTGTAGCGGCGCGTGTCCGGGTTGTGGCAATACACACATTTGAGTGGGCATCCGTTTAAGAAAAGCACACGCCGTATTCCGGGACCGTCTAATGTTCCAGCGGTTTCTACTGAGTGGAGATATCCGGTTACATTTTCCATTTTTTTGACCTCATTTAAAAAAAGGGAGCACGTAATGCAGTTGGTGCTCCCTTTGTACCATTTACTTAGAATATCCCGTTATTTTTGGGATGATCAGTTTTTGTCGTGGAATGTTCGCGAAACGACATCCATCTGCTGCTCTTTGGTCAACTTATTGAAGTTAACCGCATAGCCAGATACCCGAACCGTTAGTTGCGGGTATTTCTCGGGATGATCCATGGCATCTACCAAAGTTTCACGATCAAATACGTTCACGTTGATGTGGTGTCCGCCTTCGTTGAAATATCCGTCCAGCAGGTTCACCATGTTTTCCACGCGATCCTCTTCTGTACGTCCCAGCGCTCCGGGAACGATAGAGAAGGTGTAAGAGATACCGTCTTGTGCATACTCGTAAGGCAGTTTCGCCACAGAACGCATACTGGCAACGGCGCCGTTTTTGTCACGACCGTGCATGGGGTTTGCACCTGGGCCAAATGGTTCGCCTTTCTTACGGCCATCCGGAGTGTTTCCGGTTTTGTTACCATACACCACGTTGGAAGTAATAGTCAGGATAGATTGAGTTGGCTCTGAGTTGCGGTATGTAGGCTGTTTTTTCAGCTTGCTCATGAAGGTTTTAACCAACTCACGGGCAATGCTGTCCACACGGTCGTCATCGTTACCAAATACAGGGAATTCACCGGTGGTTTCGAAGTCGGTGGCTAAGCCTCTTTCATCCCGCAGAATGCGAACTTTGGCATACTTACAAGCACTCAGGGAATCGGCTACTACCGACAGACCGGCAATACCGCAGGCCATCGTACGGAATACATCCCGATCGTGAAGGGCCATTTCAAGGCGCTCGTAGTAATATTTGTCGTGCATGTAGTGGATAGCATTCAAGGCGTTCATATAAGTAGCCGCCAGCCATTCCATCATGGCGTCAAACTTGGGTACCAGTTCTTCATAAGTGAGGAACTCACCGGTGATTGGGGCAAATTCCGGTGCTACCTGATCGCCGGATACTTCATCTTTACCACCGTTGATGGCATACAGCAGTGTTTTAGCCAGGTTGGCACGGGCACCGAAGAACTGCATTTGTTTACCTATTTTCATGGCAGATACACAGCAGGCAATTCCATAATCATCGCCATAGTAACCGCGCATCAGGTCATCATTTTCATACTGAAGGGATGATGTTTGGATGGAAGTATCCACACAGAATTTCTTGAAGCCTTCCGGCAGATTTTCTGACCACAGCACCGTTAAGTTGGGCTCGGGAGCGGGACCTAAGTTATGCAGGGTCTGTAGGAAGCGGAAGGAAGTTTTAGAAACCAGCGAGCGGCCGTCAAGACCGATACCGCCAATGACTTCCGTTACCCAGGTAGGGTCGCCGGAGAATAACTCATCATACTCAGGTGGACGCATGAAGCGTACCATACGGAGTTTCATCACCAGGTGGTCAATGATTTCCTGGGCTTCGTCTTCATTCAGTTTGCCTTCAGCAATATCACGTTCCATGTAGATGTCGATGAAGGTAGAAACTCGTCCGAATGACATGGCAGCACCGTTTTGCTCTTTCACTGCAGCCAGGTAACCAAAGTATAACCATTGAACAGCTTCGGTAGCATTTTCTGCCGGTTTGGAAATGTCGAAGCCATAGCTGGCTGCCATTTCTTTCAGTTCATTCAGTGAACGAATTTGTTCGTTCAGCTCTTCTCTCAATCGAATAGTTTCTTCATTCAGGTTGTTGAGTTCAAGAGAATCCAGTTGTTCGTTTTTGTCTTCCAGCAGACGGTCAATACCATAGAGGGCAACACGTCGGTAGTCACCAATAATACGGCCACGGGCATAAGAATCTGGCAGGCCGGTTATGATACCGGAAGAGCGGGCACTGCGAATGTCTGAGGTATAGGCATCAAACACGCCGTCATTGTGGGTTTTGCGTATTTTGTCGAAGGCATCCTGGGTTTTTTCAGAAAAGGTAAATCCATGGCTTTCCAGTGCCTTGCGGGCCATGCGGATTCCTCCAAAAGGCATCATGGAACGCTTGAGCGGGGCATCGGTTTGCAGCCCGACAATTCGTTCCAGTTCTTCATCAATGTAGCCGGGGCCGTGTGAAACAATGGATGATACCAATTCATTATCGGCATCCAGCACACCTTCTTTTTGTTCTTTGATCATCAGATTCAGAACCTGTTGCCAAAGCAACTGTGTGGTGTCAGTTGGTCCACTCAGGAAAGAGGCGTCGCCTTCATATGGAGTGTAGTTTTTTTGAATAAAATTTCTAACATCAATTTCAGTATTCCAGGTACCTGCGGTGAAATCGCGGTAGTAGGAAGGGATGTCGTCACTTAAGAAAGGTAACGTAGGGTTCTGGTCAGTCGCTTTCATAGTATGTTTGGTTTACAGGATTATTTATTATGTATTTGCGGCCGAATGAATTTCGGTTATAATGAAATAACTGAAATAAAGTTAGGGTTACTCTTTGATGAGTTAGTTTTCAATTTTTTCATTACCGTGTACTTTAATTTCTTGCTCCCATATTATTGCTGATGTGTGAAGACCAAGTAAATTTTTCTACTGAATAGCGCCTAAGTGAATAAATTAACACTCGGTTAACTTTGGTGTTTTATGAAGAGTGGATGAAGTATTCTGATGATTTCTGGGGGATTACCCTAATGCGTTTACCGGTTAGAATATAATTTAAATGGGTTCAGAACGGAGTAAACTCGCCAGTCTTCTCCAAAACCTCTGCATTCTGAAAGGATACCACGTAAATAGCCCCGGGTGTAGCCTGCGAAACCCGAGGAACATAATCCCAAAGAAGTCCCAACCCTGAAGGGGTTGCACAAGAATACCACCCGTATGTATGTAAATGTCCCGCAACATTGAACCCAGTTCGGGATTTTGCTGGGCCGATAGAATTGCTTGTCATCCGCTATGCGGTTTTACCCTGGATTATTATTGTTTGACCCATTCAGGGGTCTTTTTATCAATTTCATCCAAGGGTTTAGCTCTCAGATAGGATTCCTGTAATTAATCAAAAGCTTGTTCTACATCTCCCTTGTAGCTTACGGATCGTGCTTTTTCAGTAGCTGGCTTTTGTATGCGGCGTATTTCCAGTTTCATAAGCAGAGAAACTACCAGAGCCACTACAAAGGCACCGCCAAATACATATAGGCTTTGCTGGTAGCTCTTGGTTTGTTCGTACACGTAGGCATTAAGTAGCGGGCCAACGATACCGGCGAGCGACCAAGCCGTCAGAATAAACCCGTGAATGGTCGGCATCTCTTTCAGCCCAAAAAGATCACTGATGTAGGCCGGAATACTGGCAAAACCACCGCCGTAGCAGGTTAATATCACAAAAGTAACCAGCATAAAGAGAACAGGGCTGGTGGTAAGATTGGCAAGCAATGGGAAGGCTAAAATCTGTATCAAAAAAAATGCCACGTAGGTGTTACTGCGGCCAATATAATCGGACAAAGAAGCCCACATGATACGCCCTAAGCCATTAAACAGTGAAATACCCATCACCAGCAGGGTTGACATTTCTACAGAAAGGCGAACCATCTCGTAGCCCATTTTTTTGGCGGTGGCGATCACTGCAATTCCACAGGCCACATTGATGAATAACATGATCCAGAGCCCATAGAAGCCTGGAGTTTTTAGAGCTTCAAAGGCGGTGACTTCAGGTACGTTAACCATGTTTTGTTTTGAAACCGCATTATCACCGCTGAAATATTTTTCGGCATAATCGGCTGGCGGTGGGGTGATGTACAGGGCACTGGGAAGCATCACAATAAGATAGATGACGCCGAGCGCTAAGAAAGCGATCACAATGGAAGATTTATCATACAGTACTACGGTTTTAAAGGGGGCATTAGCTTCCTGTATACTTTGATAAAGAGCACTTTCCTCCTGTCCCTGCCGCTGCAATTCGGTGAGTTCGGATTCATTGGCTTTGAAATCAGCCAGGGAGGGAACCCCGGCAAGCATAGTTTCTACTTTGGCGGCATTGCTGGATTGCAGATCCACATATTCTTTAGCAGAGAGTTCTTTTGGGAGTACCAATTCGGCCTGGGCTGGATTAAACACATCAATCAAATGGGCACAAACCAGGCCGCCAAAACCAAATCCCATGATAGCCAGACCGGTGGCAAGACCTCTGCGGTCGGGGAACCACTTCACAAGGGTAGAAACGGGAGAGATGTAGCCAAGCCCGAGACCTATCCCACTTATCACCCCAAAAAACAGGTAGAATAACCAGATGCTTTCAAGGTAAGCGGCGAGGGCTGAACCGAATAATCCTACTGAAAAGAAGGCGGCAGAAAGTAAGCCACCTTTAGATGGACCATGACGTTCAATAAGCCGGCCCAAAACGGCTGCGGATAATCCAAGGAAGAAAATGGCGATACTAAAGGCCAGGGAGGTACTGGTGGCAGACCATCCAAAGGTATTTTCCAGGGGCATTTTCCACGCACTATAGGCGTAAACCGATCCGATAGATATATGAATGCCTACTGCTGATGCTGCGATAAACCAACGATTTTTCATAGAATTAGATTTTTAAACTTTGCGACCTTTCTGAAAAGTGCCGCATAGATACGGGCGCTATATGAACGAATTATGAAAGGCAGGTAGATTGTTTTAGTTGCATCTTGATACCTAAAATTCCAAAAAAGCTTTATGATGAGTGATCACCTGATGCAGAACCAGTTAGGCGCAGTATAAAACCAGTAAAAGCAATAACTGGAAGGGCTTTCTGAGAAGGGGATTTTCGCGCACAAAAAAAGCAGTTTTAGAGGACAAAAAAAGGACTAAAAAAGTGTATTAACACTTATTTAAGGCATGTTTTATATAGATTTTTATACAATAAAATCAGGTAAATCATACAATTACTGGGACAGGGCAAAGTTTGGCGGCTATTTGAGCCTCTGACAGGGAATTTATTTCTTGACTTTTCCCGAGTTTAGCTTAACTTAAGAGAAGTTACTTAACCGATAACTTAGATTGCAATTTTGAATCAATTCAGCTAACAAATTCATCGCTTAATAGTTATAGATATCGGTAAGTAACGGGCAGTTAGCGACGTTTTTAAAATTTTGATGGGTTTTAGTGAAAATTAACTTAACCGGTTATGGAGATTTTGGTGAAAGTGCCCATCTCTTAGAGGCTTAAAACAGTTTTATTCTGTAAATCATAAACGGAACAACAAGTAAAATAGGAGAAGTAATGACACGCACATATACTAAATTATTAACAACGTTTTTGGTAGCGCTTTTTGCGTATGCAGGAGCCATGGCACAAGAGAGCGGAGATTTCCGATCTGCAGCTAGTGGCGACTGGAGTGCAACGGCTACCTGGGAAACTTATGACGGTTCGGCCTGGACCGCTGCCTCCGCAGCACCTGCCGGAACCGAGAATATCACCATTTTGGCTGCTCATTCAGTATCCATTGATGTAGCTGTTGTCATTACTGGCACGCTTACCGTTGACGGATCAGGAGCAGATGCTGGTGGTTCTCTTGCTGTTACAGATGGTTCACTAACTGTGTCAGACGGTGGTACCTATGTTCATGCAAGGGATGCCGGTGATTTACCAATGGCCACATGGGAGACAGGTTCTACTATTGAGTTTACCGGTGTGTTAGCCGACGAGCCCGATAACACCGATCAGGCTTTCTATAATGTAGTTTGGAACAACTCCGGTCAGGTTAGCAATGTGAGTATGGGTTGGAATGATTACACTCTTGCAGGTAATCTCACCGTGCTTAATTCAAACGGAAGTCAGTTCCGCTTGTCTTCTGCCGGTGATGAAGGCGATCCTGCCCGAAGCATTACCATTAACGGAAACATTGTGGTAGATGGAGAAAATTCTGAATTCACTTCCACCGGCTCCGGTGATATCTTCGATTACAATATTGAGGTGATGGGGGATATCGAAGTGACCAATGGCGGTTATTTTTCAGCCAGCCGTGGTAGTGGTGGTCGTGCTGTATGGACGCTGCACGGCGATCTGACGGTAGATAATGGCCGTATCGGTGAGTCTGATATTGACAAACATGGTCAGCGCAGAACTTTTGTATTTGCCGGCACTGAAGCCCAAACTATTTCCGGTAACGAAGTAGAAACGAACAGTACTCTTTATTATGAAATTGCATCCGATGCGAATGTGACGGTTGCAGCAGGTGAATTCCCAATGGATTCCCTGACCGTACAAGGCGAACTAACCCTGGAAGGAAACCTGGTAGCGAGCGGTCCGGTAGTTGTTGACGGCGGTAGCATCACCGTTGCGGATGGCGGTACCTATACCCATAACTACGATGCAGGTGAAGTCCCTGACGCCACCTGGGAAGTAGGATCTACCATTGCCTTTACGGGAATTTTAGCTGATGAGCCTGACAACATTGAACAGGACTTCTATAATGTAGTCTGGAACAATGATGAACAGGTAAGTAATATCAGCATGGGTTGGAATGATTACACCCTTGCAGGCAACCTAACCGTCTTGAATTCAAACGGAAATCAGTTCCGCTTGTCTTCTGCCGGTGATGAAGGCGATCCTGCCCGAAGCATTACCATTAACGGAAACATTGTTGTAGATGGTGAAAACTCTGAGTTTACGTCTACCGGTTCCGGTGACATCTTCGATTATAATATTACCGTTATGGGTAATATTGAAGTAACCAACGGTGGTTTCCTTTCTGCCAGCCGTGGTAGTGGAGGCCGTGCCGTTTGGACACTTTACGGTGATCTTACCGTGAATGACGGCGAATTGGGCGAATCCGATATCGACAAACACGGACAGATGCGTACTTTCGTATTTGCTGCCGATACGGCTGATGGCGGAAATACCATTACGGCCAACGAAGTATCTTATGATGGCGACGTTTATTTTGAAATTGCCGATTCTGCAGGTGTCACGCTTGCCGAAGGTTCTGACTTCCTCGTGGAAGGATATGTAACCAATCACGGTACTTTTGATGTTGCTGATGGCGCGACCTTGCGCTTTTCTGGCAGCGAAGCCGTATATGTTCACGCACAGGATGGTGGCGACGTGCCTACTGCAACCTGGGAAGAAGGTTCAACGGTGATGTTTAATAACATTGTAACCAGTGGACCGGGCAATGCCAGCCAGGACTTCTATAATATTGTGATCAACTCACCCGGAAACGTAAGTAACAATGATCTGGGTATGCGTAACAACACTATTGGTGGCGATATTGATATTGTAAGTACTGGTGAAGCCCGCATTTACTTTACCCAACCTGAGGCGTTTGATACACTGTCTATTGATGTGATGGGAGATATCCACATGCAATCTGGTGCATTCTCTACCAATGGAACCGGAAACGGAGCCTCTCAGATTACCGTAAATCATTACGGAAGTATCACGGTGGACGATGGTAACTTCTCTATTTCCCGCGGATCAGGTCCTATGGTTTACTGGTACCTGCATGAAGGCGATTTCACCTTTAACGCAGGTAAAACACAGAACTCAGCACCACGCGAAGGTAGTGCATTTATCTTCTCTGGTGAAGACTCTGTACAAACACTATCGGTTACGGAAGATGTAGAGCTAGATAATCTGCCGTGGACGGTAGACTCCCTGGCTACACTGGATATTGGTGATAGTGACTTTGGTGGCATGAGCTCTATCATAGAAGTAAAAGCCGGAGGAAACCTGGCCACTTCTCATGAGCTGGGCTTTGATGAAAATTTAGATGCTCAAATTTTGGAATTATCGCGTGAAGCCGGATACATTCTTAACGGAGACATAGCCCAGGCAACTGGCTTTAACCTTCCATTGGTAGTAAATTCTCTGACAATTGATAACGAAGCAGGTGTGGTCCAATCCCGTGGAATTACCATTAATGAGTCACTGGTACTGGCAAGTGGAGTATTTGATAATACAATTGGACTGAATTTTGGCGAAGAAGCCGAAATAGTATATGAAGAAGGTAGCCTGCTCATTCCTGTTGAAGGAGAAGAGCTGCCTATTCCGGAACCTCCTTACGAAGTGGGCGATACATTGAACTACAACGGTAGCTTTACTGCTGCAGAAGTAGGAGATACGGAAGTAGATGCCTGGTTAATAGAGGGCACAGAAGGTTCTTCATTCTCTGTGGTAGAAGATGCGGCAGACGATGACGGCCGTGCGCTTGAGTTTATGGTATCCCATTCTGGTTCAGACTGGTATTCCTCTCAGGCTGTTAACGAGCCTATTAATGTGGTTGAAGGAGAAAGATATGTAGCATCTGTTTATCTGAAAGCAGATGAAGCTGGACGCCTTGTTCGCTTCTATGCCGGGGTACCGGAAAGCGGCGGATGGGAAAGAGTTCGCGGATGGGAAACTCCACAATTAGAGTTAACCACTGAATGGGAAGAGTATAGCTTTGAATTCACTGCTACGGCTGCCCATGAAGAGCACGGAATGCGTCTTGCATTTGAATTTAACAATGAAGCAAACGACGGCGGAACCATTTATATCGACAACACTACGCTTGTGAAGCAGATGACTGTTTCCAACGAAGTGACCGATAACGTGCCTACCGAGTTTGCACTCAACCAGAACTATCCAAACCCGTTCAACCCAACTACCACCATCAGTTATGATGTACCGGAAGCTACCAATGTAACACTAACGGTATTTGATATTACCGGACGACAGGTAGCGGAATTGGTTAACGGACGTAAAAGTGCAGGAACGCATACCATAGAGTGGAATGCAACCCAGTTTGCTACGGGAATTTACCTGTACCGCATTACAGCCGGAAACTTTACCGCTGTACGCAAGCTTACGCTGATCAAATAATGGATGTGATCGCGTAAAGCATATTTAACTGCTTGAATACACCATCCGGGGAGCCTTGCCTATATGATTGAGGCCCCTGGATGTGTGTATTTTTTTTATCTGTTATTGATTCTATGGTTTGATGGTTAACCTTTTTTTAATCATCACACTATAGAAATTATTAATGGGTTTGAATTAATGATTTAAAGGGCTTATCTCGGTAATTCAGGGTATCTCAAGAAATGTGTATGATTTCTTTGTGGACTGACATACTTAAAAGAGTTATAAGAGCGAAACATTTATGAGGGTTTAAGGCCTCCAAGAAAAATTAAACTGGAGAGCAGAGACTTTATTAAACATGAAATCAGAGGAAGATGGATAGACAAAAAGAATTGATTACACTGGAAGAATATATCATTCATGCCCAGAATAAATTCCCGGGGGCAACAGGTGAGCTTTCACAACTGCTGAGAGATATTGGTTTGGCGGCCAAAATTATTTCCCGGGAAGTGAACAAAGCCGGTATTACTAACATACTGGGTTTGGAAGGATCGGAGAATGTACACGGCGAAAACGTGAAGAAGCTGGACTTGTTTGCGAATGAGCAGCTTATTTCCGCGCTAAGCCGCTCAAATATCACCTGTATGGTGATATCGGAAGAAAATGAGGGCTTGGTACGCCTAAGTGCCGATGCAGGCAAATACATTGTATTTATGGATCCGCTTGATGGCTCCTCCAATATTGATGTGAGTTTAAGTATTGGAAGTATCTTTTCAATCTATATGCGGCCCGAAGGCAAACACAAACTTACCGATCAGGATGCCTTGCAACCCGGTGTAAAGCAAGTGGCCGCGGGCTATGTACTTTATGGCTCCAGTACGGTGCTTGCTTATACAACCGGACTTGGAGTGCGCATTTTTACGCTGGATCCTTCAATTGGTGAATTCATCCTGAGCCAGCGTGATGTCAAGATTCCGGATTATGGAAACATCTACAGTGCGGATGAAGGAAGCTATAATTTCTGGGATCCCGGCTTGAAGCAATACGTTAAATACTGTCAGCAAATAGATGCGGATACCGGACGGCCCTATAAAGCGCGATATGTGGGCTGTATGGCCGCGGATGTACACCGTACGTTGATGCAGGGCGGCATTTTTATGTATCCGGACAGCACCAGGTATCCCAATGGTAAACTGCGGCTGATGTATGAATGTAATCCCCTGAGTTTCATTATCGAGCAAGCGGGTGGTATGGCAATCGATGGCAAGGGGAGAATCATGGAGATACAGCCGCAGGCTATTCATGAATGTACGCCTGTGTACATTGGCTCCAAGAAAAATGTGGAGAAGCTGAAAGAGTTTATTGATCAATACGACGGGGAGTAAATAGAGCACGTTGGTAGCTTCTAATTGCGAAATCTGAAGCAGGAGCTTCCCATGGGTATTCCACCGAGTAATTCGGGAGAGCTCGGGAACGAGCCATTAAAACCATAGCCGGGCAAATCTGCCCGACCTACGACCACATTCGATTCCCTAGACCCAGGATCTTTTCAAGTTAACGTGAGTTCGAGATAAGAAATAAGTTGCTCCGGCCTTCAGGCCGGTGAAAGCGTATCTCTTTTGTAAAGAACCCGAATTTTGATGGTATTAACGTCCATAGGTTGGTTGAGGGTTGGTGGCAAGAATAGTAAAGGGTCATATAGCCAAAGCTTTGAAGAGTGTGTATTCTCGTACATTCATTGGGGCAAAGCTTTATTGGTCTCAGCCGAGGGTTAAAAACCCTGCACTTTTAGTGCAGCACTTTAGTATTCCGAAACAATCTAATGGCTAAGATCATGGGGTCATCCTATGCTTGGGAAAGAAAGTGAGATGGCAGATATTTCACTAAATAAAGGCGGTGGAAGGGCAGGTACACAGTTGTTGGTCATTGAGCCAAAGAGCTCGTTCAGAATGATTGACCTGCCATCTTCCACACTATGATCATGAACAGTTCAGTAGGCCCTGG
>NZ_FXTP01000005.1 GCF_900182705.1 Gracilimonas mengyeensis
GCCGTGGCAATGGTGATACCGCGCTCACGCTCTTCAGGAGCGTTATCGATATCTGCAAATTGCTTGGCCACTCCACCATAGGTCTTAGCCATTACCGTAGTAATAGCTGCTGTCAAAGTAGTCTTCCCATGATCTACGTGTCCAATTGTTCCCACGTTCACGTGAGGTTTATTGCGTTGAAAGGTCTCTTTAGCCATTGTTCGTTCGTTATTTCTTAGTGTTTAATTTCTTTATGATTGCTCTTCAATAATTTCCTGAGCAAGAGTTTCAGGAACTTCAATGTAATCATGGAATTCCATGGAGTATACCGCACGCCCCTGGGTAGCTGAACGCAGATCGGTTGAATATCCGAACATTTCAGACAGAGGTACGTGAGCTTTTACAACAGAGCCCTCTTTGTTAGAGTCCATGCTCTGCATGATTCCACGGCGGCTGTTCAAGTCTCCAATAACATCACCCATATATTCTTCTGGTGTGATAATCTCAACTTTCATTACCGGTTCTAGAATTTTTGGAGAAGCTTTACGTGCAGCATTACGGAAACCGAGTTTAGCACAAAGCTCGAAACTCAACTGATCCGAATCCACATCGTGATATGAACCATCATACAGGCGGAAACCAACGTTCTCTACTGAATAGTTGGCTTGAATACCACCACTCAGTGCCTGCTGAAAGCCTTTCATTACGGATGGAATAAATTCACGAGGAATATTACCACCTACAATTTCATTAATGAAGATAAATCCTTCTTCGCGGGTAATGCGGTCTTCATTGCCATCATAATCCTCAAAGTCTTCAATAGGACCCATTTCAAAAGAAATGTCGGCAAATTTACCACGACCACCCGTTTGCTTCTTGTAGATTTCGCGGTGATCCACTTTCTTGGATACCGTTTCACGATAAGAAACCTGAGGAGCACCTACGTTAGCTTCTACTTTAAATTCACGCTTCAGGCGATCAACAATAATCTCAAGGTGAAGTTCACCCATACCGGCAATAGTAGTCTGACCGGTTTCGTGATCTGTCTTAACCTGGAAGGTCGGATCCTCTTCAGCAAGTTTTTGAAGACCTGTTGACAGCTTCTCACTATCAGCTTTGGTCTTAGGCTCTACAGCCAGCTTAATTACAGGCTCTGGGAACGTAATTTGCTCCAAAATTACCGGGTGATCAGGATCACAAAGGCTATCACCCGTGTGCACTTCCTTAATACCGATAATAGCAGCAATGTCGCCAGCCTGAATATAATCCAAATCTTTTTTGTCGTTGGCGTGCATCTCAAGGAGACGACCAACACGCTCTCTGTTTCCAGTAGAAGCGTTCAGGATGTAAGATCCTTTTTCTAATCGACCAGAGTATACGCGGGCAAACGTCAGCTTACCTACATAAGGATCGGTCATAATTTTGAAAGCCAAGGCAGAGAAAGGCGCGTTTACATCAGGAGCCTTCTTAACCTCTTCTTCTGTTTCAGGATCGATACCTTTTACCGGAGGAATGTCCAACGGATTAGGCATAAAGTCCAGCACGCGGTCGAGCAACACCTGAACACCTTTGTTCTTAAGTGCAGTACCCAACATTACCGGAGTAACATCTTTAGCAATAGTCGCCTCACGAAGAGCTTCAATAATCTCTTCTTCACTAATTTCTTCTTCCATCAGATACTTCTCCATAAGAGAATCATTCTGATCGGCAACCGCTTCAAGCATGATAGCGCGATATTCCTGGGCTTTAGCTTTCAGGTCTTCAGGAATCTCAACCACTTCGTACTTGGCACCAAGTGACTCATCATCCCAAATAATAGCCTGCATATTGATCAAATCAACAACACCCTGAAAATCGGCTTCAGCGCCGATAGGAATCTGAATAGGAATAGGATTGGCGTTGAGCTTTTCATCAAGCTCTTCTACTACATTATAGAAATCTGCTCCTACTTTATCCATCTTGTTTACGAACGCCATACAAGGCACTTCGTATTTATTAGCCTGACGCCATACGGTTTCAGACTGCGGCTGAACAGCACCAACGGAATCCAACACAAAAACAGCTCCATCAAGTACACGCAATGAACGCTCTACCTCTACGGTAAAGTCAACGTGACCAGGAGTATCAATAATGTTAATGCGGTGATCTTTCCATATACAGTGTGTAGCAGCAGATGTAATAGTAATCCCACGCTCCTGCTCTTGCTCCATCCAGTCCATAGTAGCAGCACCATCGTGCACTTCACCTAAGCGGTGACTACGACCGGTATAGAAAAGGATACGCTCGGTTACGGTTGTTTTACCGGCATCAATGTGAGCCATGATACCGATGTTCCGCGTCCGACGGATCTTATCTAAAATTTTTGGATCTGTTTTTGACTTCGTTTCAGACATAAGTATTCAAATAATATTCTTTAGAACCTAAAGTGAGCAAAAGCTTTGTTAGCGTCTGCCATGCGGTGTGTTTCATCTTTTTTACGAACAGCACCACCTTCGTTATTGGAGGCATCCATCAATTCTCGTGAAAGACGAATGGACATTGATTTATCATTCCTGGAGCGCGCAGCCTTAATCAGCCATCTCATGCCGAGAGCTGTACCACGCTCTTGCCGAACTTCAACAGGTACCTGATAAGTGGCACCACCTACTCGTCGTGATTTAACCTCAACAACGGGAGTAGAATTTTGAAGCGCATTGCGGAATACATCAATTCCGGTTTCACCGGTTTTCTCTTCAATTACTTTAAAGGCCTGATATACAATTTTGCGAGCTACATTTTTCTTACCATCTCGCATCAGGTTGTTCACAAACCGAGTTACCAGCTTATCCTCAAAAATAGGATCCGCTTGTACATCTCGTTTTTCTGCTGTCTTTCTACGCATACTCGATTAATCTTAAATTCTTAATGTTACCCTTTTGGCTTCTTGGCGCCATACAAGCTGCGGCTCTGGGTTCTACCCTCAACACCGGCTGTATCAAGCGTTCCTCTAATAATATGGTATCGAACACCCGGTAAATCTTTTACTTTACCGCCACGGATCAATACAATACTATGTTCTTGTAAGTTGTGACCCTCACCCGGAATGTAGGCCGAAACCTCAATACCGTTTGTGAGACGTACACGAGCTACTTTACGCAGAGCCGAGTTCGGCTTCTTTGGCGTAGTTGTATAAACACGAGTACAAACACCTCGCTTCTGCGGGCAATTTTGCAATGCAGGAGCGGTTGTCTTACTTACCTTACTTTTTCTACCTTTTCGTATGAGTTGTTGTATAGTTGGCACAGTTCAAAATGTTTGGTTATTGCCATCGAATCGAGAGCTGACAAATATAGGGGGGTTTGCCACACGAATGCAAAAAATTTATCCAGATTATTTCCTTTTTTCTCTAAAACACCCTAAAAGCCGTGGTTTTTTCTAAATAAACCCACCAAATCAGGGATTTATCTATTAAACCGATATATAACTTTATAACAGTTGAAGCTTACAGATATACCATATTTAAGTACCAAACGACTACAAGCTCTTAGCTCTGAAGGCATCCATTCTGTCCGTGAGCTATTGAACTTTTTCCCCCGCCGCTACCTGGATCGTAGCAACACCCAAAAAATGAAATACCTGGCTGGCTCAGGCGAAGAGGTAACCGTGGCAGGACGTGTCAGTTCTATTAATACGGCCGGTTATGGCAAAAAAAAGCGGCTTGAAGTAACCTTGAATGATGGAACAGGAACGGTAAAAGGTGTTTGGTTCAGAGGTGTGGGTTATTTCAGCAAGTTTTTTAAGGAAGGTGAAACCGTTGCTTTTTTTGGTGCAGCCAAACGCTACGGCAAAAATATCAGTATTGCCCACCCTGAAGTAGATAAGATTTCGTCCGAAGGTGATTTGGATGCGTTCTCTCGAATTGTTCCTATCTATCCGGGAAGTAAAGAATTCGGGAAAGCCCGCATTAATAGTACGCTGGTACAAAAATGGATGAAGGAGATACTGGCTCATTTACAGATAGATGAATTTCTGCCAGAAGCTGTGCGAAAGGAGTTAAACTTTCCTCTACGTTCGGAAGCCTACCGTATGATCCATTTTCCGGAAACCCATAATGAACATAAAAATGCCTTGAACAGGTTTAAGTTTGAAGAGCTGCTGCTATTTCAGCTGAGCATGGAGAAAATCCATCATACCGTCAAGGAGCGGGAAAGCGGACACGTATTTACAGAAACCGGCAATTACACGGCTCGCTTTTTCAATGAGTTGTTACCCTTCACCTTAACTGATGGACAAAAGTCTGCTTTGGCAGAGATTAAGCAGGATGTTCGATCAGGCAAGCAAATGAACCGGTTGATACAGGGAGATGTGGGCGCCGGGAAAACAATCGTTGCCATCGGAGCCATGTTAATGGCCTTGGATAATGGATTTCAGGCTGCATTTTTAGCCCCCACTGAAATTTTGGCTGAACAGCACTACCGCACCCTATCTGAACATCTCAAAAAACTGGATATCAATGTTCGCCTGCTTATTGGCTCCCAAAAGAAAGCCCTGCGCACCGACATCCTTACCGATTTAGCCGGAGGTGGAGCCCAAATTGTGGTAGGAACCCATGCCATTATCCAGGACGAAGTTCGATTTCACAATCTTGGCTTGGCCGTTATTGATGAACAGCACCGTTTTGGAGTGAAACAACGAGCCGACTTATTGAATAAAGGAAGTCACCCACATATGCTGGTAATGAGCGCCACCCCCATCCCTCGCTCGCTGGCCATGACGGTGTATGCTGATTTGGATGTCTCAGTAATTCGTGATTTGCCGGCAGGCCGAAAACCCATCCGAACCGCAATTCGATCACAAAAGAAAAGGGAAGATGTCATGCATTTTGTCCGGCAGGAAGTGGAAGATGGTGGACAAGTGTATGTGGTCTATCCATTGGTAGAAGAATCAGAAGCTTTGGATTTAAAAGATGCCACCGCCGGTTTTGAAAAATTAAAGAAACGATTCCCGGAATTTACCATTGGTCTGTTGCATGGCCGCATGAGTACCGAAGAAAAGGAAGAAGTGATGCGCCGTTTTATTGATCATGAGGTGCAAATCCTGGTTTCAACTACTGTGATTGAAGTGGGTGTGGATGTACCCAATGCATCCATCATGATTATTGAACATGCCGAGCGATTTGGGCTATCGCAACTGCACCAGCTGCGTGGACGTATTGGCCGGGGCGAACGCCAAAGCTACTGCATCCTGATGCCGGATGTGAAGGTGAGCAAAAATGGAGCAGTCCGCCTGAGAACTATGGAAAAAACTACCGACGGATTCCGGATTGCCGAAGCCGACTTGGAATTACGCGGCCCCGGGGACTTCCTGGGAACCAAACAAAGCGGCCTCCCTGACTTTAAGCATGCCGATATTCTCGAAGATCAACACCTACTTGGGCAAGCCAAACAGCAAGCCCACCGTATTCTGAGCAATGACCCTGAGTTGAAGCTTCCCGAGCATACATCCCTCAATAAAATTTTTACTCCATATTTTGAAGAAAAAGTTCGCTTTTACGGTTTAGGATAATCTAATATTAAATCTACTTCCTTCCTTGACAAGAAAAACACATTCATCTATAATTAAAGCGTACAATAAATTATAATTACAGGGTTACGGGCTTCTGTAATGGGATACAATATTTTCGCTTATATATAGCATTTAAAAAAAATATGATATGTTTTTCATTTTGGATGTTTCAGTATTACTGGGATTAATCCGCTTTGAGAAGAAAGGGTACTAAAAATACGGAGTGCAAGAGATACTGACTGCGACTGAATCCTTCTTTCCATTTGCGATAATAATGAAAATATACCCTACACAGCAGCCTTCCTAAAAATACGGGTCAAAAGATGAATAAACGTCTACTTTCATTAAGTGAAATATGCCTCACAGGTAAGATTATCAGGTACTTGATGGGCTGTATAATAGGCTTAACGCTACCTCTTTCCATCCAAGCCCAGACCACCATCAGCGGGGCGACTGGCACATACCCCACCGCTGCCACATTAGATGCAGATGCCAATATTTATACCGTACAGTATGATACAGGAGGAGATCACTATGATGTAGTAAAATACACTTCAACAAGTGGATATTCATCCTCCAGTGTCATTTATAATGGATTATACTACGATGGAGAGTATCCTACCGACATAGAAGTAGCTTCTAATGGAGATGTATATGTCGCAGATGGTTTTGATGAGCCTGCCAGTACTGGGGCTATTCTCCGGCTGGATGCTTCCAATGGCTATAGCTCAACCTCCATTCCTCTTTTGGGAAGTTATCCAACAGCTTTGGGAATCGACTGGAATGATGATATTTATGTTTCCGAATATGATGGATCAAGTACTTATCAAGTTGTAAAATATGATGTATCATCCGGTTATGCCGGCAGTGTTATTTACTCTGGATTAGGTAATGATAACATATATTCAAGAGGATTAACCATAGATCCTGATGGCAATGTGTATGTATCTACAGACTTCAGTGTTGATGGAGCTAATGGGAAAATATTAAAACTCACGGCTCCAGATTATAGCATATCTACTTTAGATCAGGGAGACTATTATGTAGGATTGGCTGCAAATGGAATCGGAGACTTATTTGCTACCGCGTACAACGCGGCTTCCGATAATTACGAAATCGTAAAATATACCGGAGGTACAGGGACACCCACATCAGTAATTACTGGGCTCACCTACACCGGATCCAATTATCCTACAGGTCTTGGCTCAAACCTTGCTTTAGGTGATATAGTGACACCTGACCGCACTTGGGCTAGTAATAACGGACGGCTACTTTACTTAGATCAACCTGAACCATTTTTCCCTCCCACTGTCTCAACTATATCCGCTTCAGGGATTGGCACCAACAGCGCCACCCTTAGCGGAGAAGTGACCGATGACGGCAACGCTTCCGTTTCTGAACACGGTATTGTCTGGTCTACTACCTCTTCCCCGGATGTGAATGACCATAAAATAAGTTTAGGCTCGGGTACCGGAACTTTTAGCACTACCCAAAACTTGTTTCCTTTTGGCACTCAAATATACTTTCGCGCCTACGCTACCAACAGCGAAGGCGCGGCTTACGGCAGTGAAGAAATGTTTACGACCAATAGTGAAATATCCCGGGATTTAACCGGAAATGCAGGATGGCGGTTACTTTCGGTTCCTGCCAATGTAAGTCTCTCTGATTTTCTAAGCCCTATTTGGACCCAAGGCATAAGTACGGGTGCAGATGCTGATTTTGGCAATCCCAATGTCTTCACCTGGGATATAAACTCAACAGGCCATTCTTCTGCTGGTTGGCAAGCCGTTGACGATCTTACGACCACTCTTTCTGCCGGTCAAGGTGTTTTGGTGTATGTGTATGAAGATGCCGACTATAACGGTCCACAATCACCGGGTTTTCCGCAAACCTTAACAATAAATAGCAGCGAGCATATTGCGCCGGTATCACCTGTCGACATGAACACCAATACAGACGGCTGGACACTTTTGGGCAATCCTTTTTCCGTTCCTGTTAGCTGGGATGCTATCAGCCGAACCGATTTAAACGACGCCATTTATGTCTGGGACCCCAATGACGATACGGGTGATGGCGGACAAGCCAATCAAAGCAGCGGAAGCTGGAAAACCAGAGTAAATGGTGTGGGAGACTTTGATGGTACTATTGCTCCCTTCCAGGGCTTTTTTGTACAGGCAGATGGCAGTGGCTCCCCCTCAATAAGTTTTGAGCAAGACGACAAAACAACCGGCAGCGCAACGTTTCTTGGAAAAAGTGGCGAACCGGATGCTTTAGTTCGCCTTGAACTTCGCGGACACTCCATGACTAACTCAACCTGGCTTAAATTTTCCAATGAGGGCAGTATGCAGAAAAACAAAGGGGATGCTTTTCAACTTGAGCCTTTCTCTGCAGATTACGCGCTACTTTCCACAAAAAAAGAAGATGGCAGCTTACTGGATATTGGCCATTACCCAACCGGGCATAATCAGATAAATATTCCACTTACCGCCTCAGCCTCTAAGTCTGGTGAGTATTCATTAACACCTACTAATTGGTCATTGCCTGACGACATGAAATTATTTTTAAATGACCGTGAAAATCAAAAGAGTATCCTCTTGAAAAAAGCTGCAAGCTACTGGTTTTCCATTGAAGCTCCCGCGACCAAGAAAACTCAAAAAATGGCTGTAAAGAACCTGACCTCATACCCGGATTCTACAGAGCGTTTTTCTCTTTCCTTTCAGCCAATATACGCAGATGCCGTTTCGAATGAGCCGAATAAAAGCATTCCTTCCAGCTTTAGTCTGCAGCAGAATTACCCCAATCCGTTTAACCCGGTAACGGAAATAAGCTATAAGCTCCCCAACCAAACTAATGTGCAATTGGAGGTTTTTGATGCCATGGGCCGAAGCGTAAACGTGCTCGTTCACAACAAGACACAAGCGGCCGGCTCCCACTCTGTAACTTTTGATGCCAGTCACCTGTCTTCGGGAGTATACCTGTACCGTCTGAAAGCCGGCGACGTTGTACTCACTAAAAAACTGACTCTCATAAAGTAGAAAGAACTTTTT
Organism: Gracilimonas mengyeensis; assembly: GCF_900182705.1. Taxonomy (GTDB): domain Bacteria; phylum Bacteroidota; class Rhodothermia; order Balneolales; family Balneolaceae; genus Gracilimonas; species Gracilimonas mengyeensis. The sequence goes on from NZ_FXTP01000005.1 coordinate 8,571, forward strand.
GAAGCTGGCCTGAATGAAATTCAAAACTCAAATTTATTCTCTCATGAAACTTTTCTATATCACAATTCTTACCGTTATTCTCTTACTATTTACCTCCACTCTCTTACTCGCGCAGCCCCCGGGGCTCCCCGCAACTCCCGATCAGGCTCCTATCGATGGTGGCCTGGGATGGCTGGCATTGTTTGGAGGTGGATACGCCCTTAAAAAGCTAAAGGACCGCCGGAGTGTTTCAGAATGAGGGTTATATTCAATCCCCCTTATACGGGTTGAGTTTACTATATTTTGATGAGCAATCTTTATCTATCTGATTATGTAAACGTACTACTAGGCCCTCTTTGATTACTTTTCTGAAACTGCAGTTGTATGAGATTCATATTCTTATTCTTCGTGACATTTAGCACACCCTGCAGCTGGGAGCATAGCGTTTTAATGATTAACGCACCAAAAGTATCTGAGTGTTCGGGTTTAAGATACATTTCTTTCATACCTCCGCTAAACTTGACCTCAATCTGCACCTCTCGTTCATCTTCTTCAAGATTAATCCCAATTTCAGGATTGTTGCTATCTGTAAGCGACCTCACAAACACCTCCAGTAAAATTTCGTTACACAGTAAGCCCGCCGGCACCGCCTGGTTTATGTTCAGATTCACAGGAGCGACCTGCTTTTTCATTTCTAACCTTCCTATTTCATCTTTAAACGTATGATTTATAAAACTGATTAGCTCATTAAGATATTTACCGAAATCAATATGAGCGCTGTGCTCTTCGGCGGTATACGATTCGTGGATCAGCGCCAGGCATTTAACCCGCATTTGGCTGTCGTTTAATATGGTTTTTACCTTCTGATTTTCAGCAAACAAAGTCTGCAACTCAAACAGTGCTGATATCAACGCTAAATTATTACGCACCCGGTGATGAACTTCCGCCAGCAGTATATTTTTTTCGTTCAGGGATTTTTTCAGGGCAGATTCGGTCTCTTTTTTTTCTGAAATATCCTCAAGCATTATCACCATATGAGAAGGTTTTCGTTCGTGGTCAAACACCACAGACTTCGATAACATCCCGGTGAAGTAAGTACCATCTTTTCTACGACACCTCTTCTCTACCCTGTAAAAACTTTGTTTCCCCTCCATTAGCAGTTCGTCCAGATCTCTTGCGTCCTTTAAATCTTCTGGATGTATAAAATCTTTCAGCCTTAATTTCGTCAGCTCTTCTTTGCTGTATCCCAGCATATTGCAAAAGGTCCTGTTAACCTGTTCCAGCTCTTCATTCGGGGTGTAGCGTGCAATACCCATCGGAGCATATTCAAAAGTAGTTCTAAACTCATCCCTGCTTTTTTTCAGCTTATTAAAGGCTTCATTTAAAACAGTGTTATGCATATTGACCAGCAAATAGATACATGAACCGCTCAGAGCTACAAAAACCCATCCTTGATATGCTTGCACCGTTGACAGTAATTCAGGATCTTGTATGAGAGCTTTTACAGCCTTATCTGAAAATAGTATCCATAATCCCCCCGCCAGCATGTATAGTAAACTCATGACCAACGGGCTATTTTCAAGTATAGCTCTTATTCGTTTCATTTTAACCGACCTGCACGTTCTGGTATTTTAACTTTTGTTGGAGGATAGGCACATATCATCGCCTCAATGTCATGTAAGGCAGTAAGTAAAAAAAAGTATTTATCATTTCAATGATATCAACAATGCAACTTCTTGTGCCACTATTCATTGCCTGCCTTAGTCAAGAGTAACTCAAGGGCTTAATGTTACATTTTAATTTTAATCAATTTCCGCCTTCCTCTCTAAAATAAATCTGCTTCATTCCATAATTCTTGTTACTCTATTGTCGTGACTTCATTGCTTCTTAATAATAAAAAGTCATTTTTTTCGGTGTTATGAATGAAAAAATAAAACGATTTATTCCCAAACTTCCCCGCTACATTATTGGAATAACTTTTGTGCTTTCGGGAATTGGAAAAATGTTGGATCCGGAGGGTGCCAAGTATTTGGTTGAACTGATGGCCTCGGAATTCTACTGGCTGGTGGAGTGGGAAGGGGAAATAGTATTCAGTGTAATACTGGTTGAACTCCTTCTGGCCGGCTTTCTGCTTTTGGGTAAACAAAGCAGCTGGTTGTATGTAATTTCTTTTCTTTTTGTAGGGATGTTCACCTCCATCATAAGCTACTTTTTACTTGCCGGCTTTAATGTGGAATCCTGTGGTTGCTTTGGTGCCTTCGGACTTTCCGGTGGATTAGAAACCACGCTCATCCGTAATATTGTCTTGCTCATTCTGATACTCGCCGGCTTTTTGATACAAATATCACACCATTCTGAATCCAGCCCGCAGCCGGAATGATTGACGACCTAAACCTTCGTCACAGTTCACAAAATGTCGGCTGTAATCATGTACCAGTCAGACATGCATGCACATGCTATCATTTTGTTCCTTTGAATCAACACTTCCACTCATCTTTTGCTTTTGTAAGTCAGGATTGGAAATAAAAGCAACCGCCTTGGCACAGCTTTAGCCATTATTTGGCACACCTTTCAGGGGTACTTCACTTAGGTTGAGGGCGAACCTACAAACGAGTTGAGGGCGAACCTACAAACGAAGTGAATCGCTATGAATATCATGTTGTTTGATCATTCCAAAGTGGTGGCCGTTTGCTTTCTGCTATTCTTTTCGACGACAGGAAGTAGCACACACCATCACACAAAATTTAGTAAAGAAAAGACTTTCTCTTCTGCCATTCCCCCCTCAAAAGAAACTCCAGCTCCGGCCCAGAAGAGTTCCGGGCAATGGGGAAAATACACGTTCTTCGTTGTGAGTTCATAACCGGTTTGAATTGGACGGCACTCAAGCAATTTGTAACCTTAGTATCAAAGGAAGAACTCTAAGCTAATTTCTGAACCCCCAGCCCCGGATTGTCGGAAAGTAATACAGCTCCTTTTTCATTAATCCGCAAGCCGCTGAAGGGGTCGTTATTTATCAATAAATGCCCGTCCTGATCCGCATAATTTGCTTTCAAAGCCAACAAAGAGCCTGCAGCATTCGCAAGCGAACTTTCTATCATACAGCCGATCATTACTTTCAGCCCCAGTTCACGCGCTTGTTCTAACACTTTACGAGCTCGCACCAAGCTGCCTATCTTCATCAGCTTGATATTGATCACATGAAAAGCTTCCGCTATCTCTTCCAGGTTTTCATCGCCTGTAAAACTCTCGTCGGCAACCAGCGGCAAGGGCGACCATTTACTTAATTCTTTCATTTTTTCCAGGTCGGCAGCCGGCATAGGTTGTTCTATAAGCTCCACATTTTGGCTGGCTAAAAAGGCAATTTCTCTTTTGGCCTGTCCCAGTGTCACCCAGCCCTCGTTAGCATCTACCCGTAAAGGTTTGCTGGTTACTTCCCGGATAGCCGTAATAATTTCCCGGTCATCTCCACTGCCCAGTTTAATTTTGTATAAAGAATATTCCGGTGCGTCTAATATCTTCTGCTGCATCTTTTCAGGAGTATCAATCCCAATGGTAAAGGATGTGACCGGCCCTTCGGCACTACCGTAATCCCAAAGCTTCCATAAGGGCTGCTCTTGTGATTTCCCCCACCAATCCAGCCACGCCATTTCCAGCGCAACCCGTGCAGATTGTACCGGTTCGTGTTCTATATCATCAAACTTTTCAAAAAGTTCATCGGGAGTGTGTACATCCTCAAAAAAACCAGCTGGAATGGCTTCAATGTATTCCACCACTTTATCCGATGTTTCCTGGTATCGAATATTTGGCGCCGCCTCCCCGTAACCCGTATAGCCGTTTTTCGACAAGGAAATGAACACATTCCCTACTTCTGATTTTGATCCCCTTGAAATGGTAAAAAGTTCTTTTAGCTGTAATGGAATAATCTGCCAGCTAAGTTTAAAATGTGACATAACCAAACCCAATAATTATACTAATGTAAACATACACAGCCGGAGCGGCCAATATCAGTGCATCAAAACGATCAAAGAAACCGCCATGCCCCGGTAACAGTTTAGAAGAATCCTTGACCCCGGCCTTACGCTTCATTTTGCTTTCAATTAAATCTCCAATAGGCCCAAAAGTACCCACCAACAAGATGAGTGGACATAACATCACAAAAGAAAATGCGCTGTCTAAGGGGATCGCATACATTGCCAGTGCCAAACCAGCTACGCACCCCACGTAACCGCTTAGAAACCCTTCTACCGTCTTATTTGGGCTGATTAGAGGAGCCAACGGGCGCTTACCAAAAGCCTTGCCGCCGAAATACGCAAAAACATCATCCCCCCAAACCATTAAAACCGTTGCAACCGTCAGCAAAAATCCGTTTGGATGACTTCCTGTCTCCCTTATTAACATCAACGCTAACAAACCGACCGGAGCATATAATCCTGCAAAAAAGGTAGTACTCAACTTAGTGATACTATCCCCTGACTGATCAAAAGTTTGCAGGGCAACAAACAGCAACATAATGGCCAGACCTATTTCGAAGGGGAAGGGTAGCACGGGAAACAACATCACCCACAAGCCAATGGTGTAAGGAAACCATGCATCGGTTATTTGTCCCGAACCATCAAGCAACCGGATGACTTCCTGTTGTATAAAGAAGCCAATTAATATGATAAACCCCTTAAAGTACCAGCCCCCCATCCAGGTCACAAAAATGAATAAAATGGCGGCCGGCACGGCAAAAAGCACCCGTTTCGTGAGGTCGCTGGCCATATCAGTCTTCCTTTCCCTGGTCGCCCGTATCGCCGTTATTTTCCTCGTCGTAGCTAAAATCCGGCTCTTCGTGTTCCAATTTTGCTAGTGCCTTTCGGGCTTTTTTCTCAAACTCTACCGGAACATATAGATACACCAGTGCCATCTCCCCCACATTCAGGCTATAGGCAGAGTCCCGCTTGGATAAGATATTGGAAGGAATTTTGAGATTGGAAAGGTAGTTCTGGGCCATTTCCACTTCCAGGTCGGTATTGGCTTCCAGTACGCACACCCAATTATCAATGTCATTCGGGCTTGGAGATCCGGAGAAAAAACTCATGCTGATCCGTTTTCTGTTTTAAAGGTTCTTATCCAATAAAGTAAAATTACCGTTAAACCGATACTTCCAATTACAAGTAATACAGGGATATCCATATCCGGGGTAATACGTTCATCCAGCATTTCCGGATAAAAACTACTGGCTATCACCTGACCTCCATTGTTCACAAAGTGAGCTATCATGGCAGGGACCAAGCTATCTGAAATGTAGGTTACATAGGCCAGAAATACGCCAAGCGTTGCCAGGGGCAAAAAGTTGGTAACCTGCAGGTGATATGCTCCGAAAACTGCTCCGGATATCAGGATAGCGGCTGTAATACCCCAGCTTTTTTCCATGGCCCGCTGCACGTAGCCCCGGTACATAATTTCTTCGCAGATGGCGGGAACCAACCCAATATGAAAAACGCCAATCAACAGGGCGTTATCGGATTTCAGAAAGTTGGAGATCATCTCGGCCATGGTTTCCTGCATCTCGGCCATATAATCAGGAACAGGCACAAAAGAATTCAACCACCCTAAAAACATGATGGTTGGTTGTGCCACTACAAATAAAACAGCGGCCAGTGCGGCTACCTGCCAGGTATTTTTGGTTATCTTGAGCCGAAGAAAATCCTTTCGGCCTTGTTTTGCTACGTGCAGACGAACTACCAAGAAGGTAGCCAGCGCCATTATCAAAATCTGACCCGATGTGTTTGCTAAAAACAGCACATCATAGTTGGTGGAGAGCTGTTCCATCATGGCTTCCATGTTCAGCCCATCTGTAGTGGCAACAATACCTATTACTGCCACTATACCACCTACCACATTAAAAGCGACCAGGGCAACCAACACCCACACCAAGGCCATCGCCCAATGGGCAAAACCGTTACGTTCTACCCATGGTGTAGGTAAAGAACTTTGATAAATCTCGTTGTATTCCTGTCCTTCATTCGTAGAATTGTCCTGCTTCATCTATTACTTTTTATTCTTCGGATGCAAAAATTTTGGCACCGATCATTCCTGAAATTGCATTTACGATACCTAAGCCTACTAAAGAGCCAATGGCACCGTATAAAATGTTTTTCAAAGAATTGGGGTCTCCCATACTTTCAATCATTTGCTCTTTTGCTTCGTCGGGCATTTGCATAGCCTCTGTATTTTGGATATTCCAGTCCATCAGTGCTTGGGTATAACTTGGGTCAATCAAATTCCATAACTGTGTAAAAACAATCGAAAATATGGTGGCCCCTACAGCTACATAGAGTCCTAAAAGAGCCCCTTTTCCAATTTTATAAGTTACCCCGTATTCTTTTGCATAGTGCCAGTTTACAATAATACCTCCAATAGAACCTACCAAACAGCTAAGTGCTCCAGCAAACAAAAGAGGGCTAAACATCCCTCCTGAGGGTTCTGAATTTAATGTCATATAGCCACTCACTAAAGAGATAATTACCACAATAATAGCGGTGATTAATGAGGCTATAAGTACCGAATTCCAGTAACTGGGTTGTGCTTGTTCATTTTCAATATCCATATCCATACTCCGATTTGTTAAAAGTGAAAAATTCATTGGCTAAGAGCGCCATCAGGCACCAACCGAGTACCCCACCCAAAACCAATCTCAAGACGTGGGTATTCGTCCATAAACCAAAATAGTTACCCACTACATCTATCAAATTTAACAGAATAGCAGCAATTAACCAGTACTTTTCTTTAGCAGAACCCTTCTTTGCAAAAAAACCGTAAATGGGCATGGTTAACCAACCAACTAAAAAAGCCCCATAAATCCCAATACAACGGGCACAAACAGCCATTTGCACTCCGGATATATTAAATGATCGGGTCGGGTCTTGATGGCAAAGATCTTTAAAAATCATATACTGCCACTGGTTTGTGTATGCGGTATCACCAAATAAGCCCGGCCCCAAAGCTGCAATCACTGTAAAACCAGCCAATCCCAACGTAATGGCATACAGCTTTTGATTATGCATTTTGAGCAGGCCATTCATTACGCCTTAAGCCCATCTTGCATGCTTTTGATAAAGGACTCGGGTGCACGGCAAGGGCGCCGGCTTTCCCGGTCCACAAAACAGAGGCTAACTTCGCCCTGAGCATGTACTTTATCAGACGCGGCCGTAGTTACTTCGTAGTAGGTGCGCAGGCGTACCGAGGGCACTTCAAATACCATCACCTTAATAAACATCTCTTCGTCGTACAGCACGGGCACTTTGTAATCTACCTCGGCATGTACCACAGGGAGCATCACTCCGGAATCTTCCAGCTCCCGATAGGAAACGCCCATGGAACGGATCATCTCAGTCCGGGCTACTTCAAAATATTCCAGGTATCGCCCGTAATACACGTATCCCATGCGATCGGTTTCGCCATAGCGGCTACGCATTGGGTGGGTGAATTCTACTACGGGCTCTTTATCTGGGAACTTCATCATTTACTTTTGAAGTATTGCTTCTATCAAATACATCATTGGCGTTCCAACGCGGAGCGTGTGGAACGAGAGGAAATATACAGTCACTTAATTGCTTTGAGGGTAAAACTGTACGCTATTTAATGGTTTTCCACTGCCCCATGGCGGCGTACTTGTCAATACGCTGCTCAACCAGTTTTTCAGGCTTCAATTTTTTTAGCCGCTTCAAGCTTTCCTTTATTTGCTTTTTCAGGGACGAGGCTGCCTGATCGTAATCACGATGGGCACCGCCTAATGGTTCAGGGATCACGCCGTCAATTACTTTCAATTCTTTAAGGTCGGGTGCGGTAAGCTTAAGAACGGCGGCAGCTTGCTCTTTATAATCCCAGGTTTTCCAAAGAATGGAAGAACAGGATTCGGGCGAAATCACCGAGTACCAGGTATTTTCCATCATATACACTTCGTTGCCCATGCCAATACCGATAGCACCACCACTGGCCCCTTCCCCAATAACAATACTTATGAAAGGCACTTTCAGGGTCGCCATCATCTTCAGGTTTTTGGCGATGGCTTCGGCTTGTCCTCGTTCTTCGGCTTCCAGGCCGGGATAAGCGCCGGGGGTATCCAGGAAAGTGATAATGGGGATCTCAAATTTCTCAGCCAGTTTCATTAGGCGGTATGCCTTGCGGTAGCCTTCCGGGTTTGCCATCCCAAAATTGCGATATTGCCGGGCTTTGGTATCCCGCCCCTTCTGGTGACCAATAATCATCACCGATTGACCGTCAACAGAAGCCAAACCACCTACAATAGCCTTATCATCAGAATGGTACCGATCGCCGTGCAGCTCAATAAACTCATCCGTGATACGATCGATATAATCCAGCGTATAGGGGCGATCAGGGTGGCGCGCTAGTTGTACACGCTGCCAACGGGTAAGATTGGTAAAGATAGATTCACGGAGGTTATCAACCCGCTTTTTGAGGCTTTTAATTTCTTCGTCCAGCACGCCGTCACTTACATTGGAGAGATTTTTTAGTTCTTCAATCTTTCCTTCCAGATCGGCAATAGGTTGTTCAAAATCTAAATACTGCATATGTACTCTTAGTTTAAAACTCTTAGATAGATAATATAGCTAATTGCGAATTGCCCTACAGTGTTCCGAATAAACTACGAAATTTGAGTGACCAAACCCGCCAGATGGCCTCTCTCACTATGGCTTTAGACATTTTGGAAACTCCTTCTTCCCGCTCGCGGAATACGATGGATACTTCTTTGATCTTAAAACCGGCTTTCCAGGCACGGAAATGCAATTCTATTTGAAAGGCATAGCCGTTGGATTTGATACGCTGTATGGAAATGTTTTTCAATACCTTGCTATGGATGCATTTAAAGCCGGCGGTAGTGTCGGCTACGGGCAGACCGGTTACCACTCTTGCATATATATTCGCACAATAAGACAAAATTAACCTGCTTAATGGCCAATTGATGATACTAATGCCGTTGGAATAACGCGAACCAATCGCCAGGTCTGCATCGCCAGAAGCTACCTCACCCACCAAACGAACAATATCATCCGGATCGTGGGAGAAATCGGCGTCCATTTCACATACGTACTGGTATTCTTTTTCAAGGGCATATTCAAAGCCGCGAACGTAAGCGGTCCCCAATCCCAGTTTACCGGACCGCTCAATCAGTGCCACACGATCATCATATTTTTGTTGGCATTCTTTTACTTTATCGGCGGTTCCATCTGGAGAGCCATCATCAATGACCAACACATCAACCTGTGTTTTCAAGTTCATAAGACGATCGATAATACGCCCGATATTATGCGCTTCATTATAGGTAGGAACAATAACCAAAGCATCCGACATCATAATTATTGTCCCTTTCCTTTTAAGATTGTGATTACAGTGTTGATAAGTATTTTAGCGTCCATGCGGAGTGATGCATTTTCGATATAAAACAGATCGAATTTGGTTTTTTCTTTTACGTCGTCCAGTGAAGTATCGTATTTCCACTTTACCTGCGCCCAACCGGTAATACCCGGCCTTACCCGCAAGCGTCGTGTATATAACGGAATTTGCTGGCTAAATTGTTCTACAAAATGAGGACGTTCCGGCCGGGGCCCTACCAGGCTCATATCTCCTTTTAATACATTTAAGAGCTGTGGCACTTCATCAATACGCAGCTTTCGTAACCAGTAGCCAAGCCCTGTTACACGGGGATCGTCTTTGGTGGCCCAGGTTGGCCCGCTATGCCGTTCTGCATCATTCAGCATCGTTCTATATTTGTAGATGGTAAAGAGACGACCGTTCCGCCCCACCCGTTCCTGCCTGTAAATGGCCGGGCCCGGTGAACTCAGCCGTACCGCCAGTCCTATCATCACTAAAAAAGGAAACGTTAGCACCAGCACAACAGCCGATACCAAAATATCAAAAGCCCGTTTGATGGTTTTTTCCCAAAGTGGCATGGGCTCGGGAGAAATCTCCACCAGGGGCATCCCAAAAATCTGGTTGGTTTTGCTTAAGCCACTCACCAGTTGATAAAAATCCGGCAACAGTTTAAGGGAAACATCAGGAGAGTCCACTTTAGAAATCACCTCTACGAGATCCTGCCGGCGGTCTGGTTCCAGCGCCACAAGGATATCCTGAACCTGGCGGTCCTGGATAATACTTTCAATATCATTTAGGCGCCCGATTACTTCTTCCTGCTCAATACCAGAATCCGGGTCTGGCGCTTTACCGTTTACCTGTATAAATCCCAACACTTGCATCCCCAACGTTTTATTCCGATTTAAATCGTCGTAGGCCACTTTAGCCGTCTGGCCGGTTCCAACAATAATGGTGCGGTGTAATCCTTTACCTTGTTGGGCATAATATCTCTGTACGGTACGCACCACAAACCGGTTTAAAGCCAACAACATAAAGATGGTTGCCCAGTAGGCGATTATAATTACCCGCTGGTCACTGATAGATATGCGCTCATTTACATTGATAATGAAGAACAGAATCAATGACCCGAGCAAACTGGCCTTTAAAACCTTTATAAATTCATCCAGACGAGATACCAGATACAGTTTTTTGTAAGATCCCATTACCACGAAAATAACCATCCAATATAAACTAACCAGCAGGCCCCCGGATATAAAATCCAGATTAAAATCCTGCATTAGTATGTTCATTGTATTCGGGTAAAAAGAATGAAATACAAACCAACTGGCCAGTATGATCAGAAAATCCAATATACTGGTAAAAATAACTTCCCTGTATCTTTTTAACTTCAGCACGATACCCTACATTTAGGCCGTTTCGATTTCAAGATTGCCAAAATAAGCAATTTTATATAGGCTGCATAACCACAAAATCTAAAAACTTCTTCAATTTGTACACCCTAAAAAGCACTGCATCTACAACCAAAGCTCGCCTTGGACAACTTGAAACCGCTCATGGAGTTATTGAAACTCCCATTTTTATGCCTGTAGGCACTTTAGGAACCGTTAAGGGGGTTTCGCAGGATATTCTCAAAGAGCGCGTAAAAGCTCAGATTATTTTGGGGAACACCTACCACCTGTATCTGCGTCCGGGTTGCGACATTATTCGCGAGGCCGGAGGATTGCACCAATTTATGAACTGGGACCGTCCCATCTTGACAGATTCGGGTGGATATCAGGTTTTTTCACTCTCAGATAACCGCGAGCTGGATGAAGAAGGCGCGCACTTTAAAAGCCATATTGATGGCTCCAGCCATTCCTTTACCCCGGAAAATGTGGTGGAAACGCAGCGCATCCTGGGCTCCGACATCATGATGCTGCTGGATGAATGCCCACCATACCCCAGCTCCCATGAGTACGCCAAAAACTCAATGGAACTCACCCACCGGTGGGCCAAGCGCGGACGAAAAGCTTTTCTTGAAACCGAGCCACTTTACGGACACAAACAAGCGCAATTCGGGATTGTGCAGGGAGGAACCTATAAAGACCTGCGCATTGAATCGGCAAAGTTTATGGCCGATCAGGATTTTGAAGGCATTGCCATCGGGGGCTTGAGCGTGGGCGAGCCTACCGAACTGCTCTACGAATTTACCGATCTAAACACTGACTACCTCCCTAAAGACAAAGCCAGATACCTAATGGGCGTGGGAACTCCAGCCAACCTGTTGCACGGGGTCGCGCGAGGTGTTGACATGTTTGATTGCGTGATGCCCACCCGTAATGCCCGCAACGGATCCATTTTTACCCGTCATGGCAAAGTGAACATCCGAAATGCACAGTGGAAAGAGCATCATGAGCTCCTGGATCCTGATTTCCCCAGTGACCTGTGCAGCAAATACACCATGGCTTATGTGCATCACCTGATCCGCAACAATGAAATTTTTGGGCTGGTGCTGGCTTCCATCCATAACCTGACTTTTTATTTATGGTTGATGGATGAAGTGCGCCGCCGCATTGCGGATGATACTTTTGGAGACTGGTACGAGGGCATGGCCGAAAAGCTGGATGAGAAGCTTTAAGCTGCGTTCGATTGATAAGCCACCCTGCCCTGAAAGTGCAGGGGTTTAGTTTAGGACTGAAGGTCGCTGTATCCTATCCACACGGTCATCCCCGAGGATACCTCCGAAGGATCTTGCATTTTGCAGAGCATCCGAACATCATTCCTAAACCACTATTTCCAGTGATTCTTAGGGCATTTACTTTGGCCAGTTGGTAATCATTTTCTGGCTAAGGTTCTTCGGGAGTACCCTCTGAATGACCTCATAATTTTAGCTCAGATTTCTTCGGAATACTAAAGTGCAGGGTTCTAAACCCAAGACTGGGACCAATAAACTATTTCCTGATAAGTCTGATTACTCATCCCCCGTGAGACCGAAATCGAATTGTATTAGTTCTGCTACTGATTTATTGGCGACAATAAGATTCCTGCCTTCGCAGGAATGACTAGTGTAGGCTTTTGTGGGTATTTTACACGAACTCAGCTTAATTCAGTGATACTTCCTGCCAGTGGAGATCATTTTGCACAAAGGTTGAAAAAAGCAGCACGTTTTGTGCCTGCCAGTAATTTCGTATCCCCTGCATTGGATCCTGGTACGAAAAGGAGCGGGTGCTATCCCCGTTAAACACCTCAAAGCTATACACGCGCCGGGGTAACTGACCTGAGTTGGGAGCCCAGCCTTCTATTTGGTGCTGCGGTGGAATTTCATAGATATCTAAAAAATCTACAAAGGCATCAAAATCATTCCAGGTGCTGTCATTGGCGGAGACATACTTGTTTTTGATTACTTTTTCATCGTTCTCATTTAGGGTGTAGAGGGTAAGACTCCCCGTCCAAACCGTGTCACTTTTTTCAAATTCAAAATACACCGCTTCATTGATGTTCAGGGAAATGCGTTCATCGGGTTGACCGGGGACTGGAGTACTTTCCGATGTTTTTTTGGGCTGAGATGAGGCACAGGAAACCGTCCATCCCACACAAACCATCAACCCAAATAAAAAAAACAGGCGTCGTATATCGAACATTTTTGGTAACGGGGAAAGATCAAACATAATTCAAGAGTAGTTTTTGGATTGATTGTGCCAATTCAGCAGCCTGCATGTTTGTACTGAAGTCTGCTTCTTTTTTCAGATCAATGGTTTGAACACCTTTGGAAGAATGAACTTCCGCGTTGGGATGTTCGGCCTTAGTTAACAAATCGAGTGAAGCCGATACAAATGCGGTATTCGCCCCTCCCTGGTTTAAGACGCCGTTAATATGTGTAGCTCCATATGGATTTGCTGAAAAAGTCAGGGCTATTTTTGCCTGCTTTTCAAAAGCAAAAATTCGGTAGTAATGTTCCAGAGCCAATTCTGGTGAAAAACCGTCGAACGCCAGGTATTTAACCGGCTGGTGCGCATCGCCAAACATTTGGATGCAGTTCTTAACGGCGAACTTCCTTATTTCCGGTTGTAATTTTTCTCCTAAAAATACACGCTGCTGCCAGTAGTTAAAATCACAGTGCGGCTGTTTTTGTTCCTGAAAAGACGTGGGCACTTCAGGCATTGGAGTAGCTTTTTTGTCTTGATTCTGAAACCAAAAGTCGAACGTGCCGTTGCTTACCAGCAAATAAGGAGCTCCAACCTCTTGGTTATACCGGGCAATCTGGACGGCTGCTTTTTCATCCAGCTTGATATCGGGCGCTTTGCATTCTGCCAGCAGCAGCGGTTCAAAATTTTTATTGTAGCAAATCAAATCAGTCCGCGAAGTGTTGGCTGTGCTCTCTAACTTTACGGGACTTTCAAAAGCGATGCGGTGAGCAGAAACTTCACTTTTCCGGGTTAGATAATCTACTAAAGCCAATCGTACCCGCTCTTCCGGCCGGTTTACAAATGCTTTTTTTAGAATTGGATTCCACAGCTTCTTTTTGCCTTGTTCAAACCGAAATTGTGGATACTGAGCGAGTGCTTTACTAAGCAATTTCTTTTGGTTGATGTTTGTTGGCTGCAACAGTTTAAAAGTACGGTATGTAGCAAAAAAGCCCTAATAGAATAGGTTAACAATTTGGCCCTATTAACTAAGGTGAGTTCGAGATAAGAATGATGTAAAAATAGGCTGGTCATCGCGAGGAGCCCACTTTTTTGGAATTAGCTGTTTTTTCTTCCGACGAAGCGATCTCCCGAACAAAGCTCAGAGGCATTATCCAGGAGATTGCCACGGTATTTGCTCCCCTTCGGTCGCTGAATACCTCGCAATGACGAGTTTTATATCGAACTGACGTTAACTAAATCACCCTATACTAAAAGTAGCCCCGGGCTGGGACAAGTTAGTCTGCTACCATTCTTTCTGCAACTTCCTGGCTACTTTTGGAATCATCATCCATTTAAGCTGGCAACTGCCCTGCGATATTGCCGACCAGCTATCGGCAAAACTTTGCAGGCAAACCAGGGCGGCCGTTGGCATTCGTATGGCTGCCCGTGCGCCACCGTCGCAAAGCCTGGTGGCAGTGCTTTCCATCAATGGATTATGCCCCACCAACATCACCCGCTCAATATCGTCATCTGCCTCACGGATCGCATCGAGATAATCTTCCCCGCCCCCATAATACAGGTTGCTATTCCAGAGTATCTTATCACCAATCTGAGCGCTTTCACTTACTAACTCAGCCGTTTGGCGTGCCCTTTCGGCCGTTGAGGAAATAATGATAGCCGGTTTGTAGCCGGCTGCCCGAATAAATTTTCCCATCACTGGCGCATCATCCTGCCCTCTCTGTGCCAAAGGGCGATCAAAATCTTCCAAGCCCGGGTTTTCCCAGCTTGATTTAGCATGGCGCATCAAAAGTATTTGTTTCACTATCCTTTCCCTCTACAATTGTTCATGTTATTTAAAAATCTACCATTTTTATTCGTTTGGCATATTTCCCAGCTCTGATCTCTCCTTCCCAGCGTTCTGCCAATACCTTCACCAATTCCATCCCAAAAAAGAGAAAACTGCTGGAATAGTATACCCATAACATCAAAATAATAACAGAAGAAGAAGCACCGGTAAGATCGTTTAAGGCACTATTTCCTATTAACAAGCCAACTACAAATTTCCCGATTACCAGCATCAATGTAGTGACAAAACTGCCCACTACCAACGGGCGCCTTTTTAATTTCACATCCGGGAGAATGGCAAACATCAACAACAAGGCAAAATAGATGATGAGCAGGCTTAATAAGTTGCTACCCAAGCCTGCATAAATAATCTCAATGGCATTCACGCGCTCAGCAAGTAGTGTTAGCAGCGAATCAAGAACGAGCGAGAGTACCATTACGGCACCAAGCAACAATATCATTCCAAAGGAAATCACACGATCCAGCAAAACTTTTAGAAAGCCGGTTTCGGGGCGTACCGTAACTTTGAATATCTGGTTGAAGGAATCCTTGAATTGAACGAAGACCGTAGTGGCTGAAAAAATCAGAAAGAATACACTTATTGCAAGATACAGCACATTTTTGTTGTTGGTGTTGATGGTTTCTACCAGCATAAGCATGGCCCGGCTGCCTTCTTGCCCAAATGATTCATCCAAAAAACCGGAGAGAGAGGAAAGCACTTGTTCGTTACCCACAAAAAAGCCTGCAGCAAATACCGTAATGATGACAATAGGAGCCAACGAAAATAATGTGTAAAACGAAACAGCCGCACTATACTGAAAACACCGGTCTTCAATAAATTCATTTACCGTCTTGGTGATTATTTTTGCAACACTCTTAAAAAGTCTGATCATTGAAGTAATCTTGTGATCCTGATACTGATAATTTTGAATCTATCTTTTGGTACTAACTACAACTAAATTTATGCCTGACATCATTTCGAATAATAGCAATACTTGCTCAAACGTATATATAATGCTTTTTAAATAACGATATTCCAATAACAGATAACATGTCGTTTTCATCCCTTTACTACCCGGTAGTGCTATGAAGATCCGTTTTCCATCTCTTTCTGATTTTTTGATCCGCAGTCATCAAACCGTAAAACGCTTTCCTTTTGTGCTTGCGGCAGCCATCATTGGCTCTTTTTCGGTAGTCTGGCTTATCGATATACAAGAAGGAGCTGCAGAGTTCCAGCATTTAATGCGCCTGGGATGGGTAAGTGCCTTAAGTATCCCCTCATTTTTAGCCGCTGCTATCTTTGCCGAAAGCCGAAACTGGTCCTTGCTCCGAAGTGTGCTTTTAAAATCCGCGCTATCGGCCTTACTGATATTCTACTACTTGCAGCTTCCTTCCGATTTCCCGCAGGAAAACTCCCAGCCCTTATACCGGTTCTTACTTTTTGCCATCGCGGCCCATCTTTTGGTTTCTTTCTCCCCCTATTTTAATCCCACCAACAAAGACAACCATTCATTTTGGGCTTATAACAAGAGCTTATTTTTACGGATCATCATGTCGGGTTTATACACCATGGTGCTTTTTGCCGGCTTGGCCATCGCCCTTCTATCCATTGAAAACCTGTTGGAGTTTGAATTGGATAGCAAGCGATACGGCCAGCTGTTTGTAATGCTGATTGGGATTTTCAATACCTGGTTCTTCTTGGCCGGTGTTCCCAAACCACTTCAACTAACAAAGAAAGAGCGAGCCTATCCCAGCGGACTAAAAGTATTTGTGCAATACATTCTAATTCCCCTGGTGGTTATTTACATCCTGATTTTATATCTCTACACGGGAAAAATAATCCTGCAATGGGCCTGGCCCGATGGCTGGGTAGCCAACCTGGTACTGAGTTTTTCTATTGCCGGAATATTAGCCTTACTTCTGCTCTACCCGATCCGAGACCAGGACAAAAACCGGTGGATTCACTTATTTTCTAAAGGATATTATTTAGCCCTGATTCCCCTTATCATACTGCTAATCCTTTCCATTTGGGTGCGAATTGATGAGTATGGAGTCACCGTGAACCGTTATTTCGTGGCCACGCTGGCTGTATGGCTCACCGGCCATGTGCTGTATTTTTTATGGAAACAAGAAGTCCAGATCAAAGTCATTCCCATATCATTGTGTGTAGTAGCACTGATCGTTTCATTTGGTCCCTGGGGAGCTTTCCAGGTATCCGAACGCAGCCAGCTGAACCGTTTTGAGCATCTGCTGCAGACACACGAAATGCTATCGCCACAAAATACCGTCATCCCCAGCCAAACCGCATTACCCCTGGATGACCGCAAGCAATTCAGCTCCATTGTGCGGTATCTGTTGGAATTGGAAGGCCCCGAAACTTTGCAGCCCTACTTTGAGGAAAACCTGACTAAAGTTTTAGAACAGCAACCTGACAGTACCAGTTATGATCCCAGCGACAGCAGAAAAATCACCAAACTAATGGGAATTGAATATGCATCGGAGTGGGAACAACCCAATACCCGAAATCCTGAGGATACTAACTTCCGGTTTTCCCTGGAGGAGAACACAAGCATCCCGGTAACCGGTTATCAGTATTATCTGGGGACCTTTCACTTTGGGGATCAAAAAAACGAACCGATTCAGGTTTCACTGAGTGATGGGTCTACTTGGAATATCAGATATAATGAAAACTCTCAAAGCCTCTCCTTGTATTCCACCGCAACTACTGAGCCGGATTCGATTAGCCTGAACTTACTTCCATTAATTGAGCGCCTCCAAAGCTACGAAACCACTCTAATACCGCTAGAAACCATGACCCTTGAGAGCCACAATGAGTCGCTTAGAATAAAGGCCGTGATACAAACTCTAAATGGGAGTTCAGATCCGGAGGTAAGAGTGAATTTTATCACCGTTGCGCTTTTTGCTGATTTGTAATGAGATATTTTAGAATGCAAATCATCATCGCATAGAATTCATAAACATAAAAAAGGCCACCGGAAACCCGGCAGCCTTCTGAGCTATCAACCTAACAACGATGTATATTACTGAATGGTAAATTGTACCATTACAATATCGTCGAAGGCATCAAAAACGGGGGGATCGTCTGAGCCTTCAGAACCATCGAAATCATAAGAGCCGATCGTTCCGTTGTCGATATGTAGCATAGCCCACACCTTATCGCCGGTTTCAAGCGTCTCTCCATCATTAAGTTCAATCATGAGGTCAGTATTTTGACCTGTATACACTTGTCCATGACCGATGCTTGCTGGTACTACCGGAGTATCCTCACCGGTATCGCGGTGCAGCACTACAAAACCAATCTGGCTGGTCATCGCTTCATCAATCGTGATCATGCCATTCTCAACCATTTGGTCACTTACCATTACGGAAGGTGCTGCTGAGCCGCTTACGGTAATATTGGTCATCAGAATACCATCGGCGGTAATAACGGGTTGATCATGCGGGTTAACGCCGTCAAATTCATAGGCACCCATTTCGCCGGTATCATAATGTACCATTGGCCAGAGTTGTTCGCCGTCTTCCACTACTTCGCCTTCTGCAAAGGTAATCTCTACATCAGTATTCATTCCTTCCTGAATAGGTGCTTTTCCGATAATCTCAGGAATCTGCGGACCGTTTCCTTCCGCATTTGAACGGTGAACCACGACCCAACCATCGGTATTTGAATTCACATCTACGGTGATGGAATTGTTCTCCACTACCTGGTCTTCAGCCATTAGCGTAGAGGTATTTGGTTGTACCTCAAAGGACTCCAGTACGATGTTTCCTTCAAACATTACCGGTAGGTCTAAGCCATTTTCACCGTCAAATTCGTAAGCACCTGTTTCGCCTGTATCATAGTGAAGCATAGGGAAGAGGTTATCTCCTGCGGATACTTCAGCATCTTCATTCAGCACAATTTCCACATTTTGGTTGGAACCTGCGGTTACAGGAGCTTTGCCAATGATCTCGGGAATTTGCGGACCGTCGTTACTGGCATTGGGCCCGTGAATTACAATCCAGCCATCTTCTGCAGCATCTACAGAAACGGTGAAGATGTTGCCTTTATTAACCTGATCCATCGCCATGATTACAGGATCGGTCTGCGTGATCATGAAAGAGGACATCACAATTTCTTCCTCGAAGGTCACGGGGAGGTCCAGGTCGTTCTGGCCGTCAAATTCATATTCTCCGGCTGTCCCGGTATCCTCGTGGAGCATGGCCCACAACGTTTCATCGTTGGCCACGCCTTCCTCCAGCTGAATGGTTACATCGGAATTGGAACCTGCATCCACCATGGCTTTGCCAATGATCTCTGGCACTTGCGGGCCATTGACTTCAGCATTAGAGCGGTGAATAACAATCCATCCGTCTTCAGGAGACTCCACTGATGAAATGGTCACCTGATTACCATCCATGGTCCCCTGTGTATTGGTTTCCACAGTGGGCATAAACGGATCTTCGTCATCCATCGGGCTATTACTGTTTGAGCTGCAGGCTGCAAAAGTGGTTGCAACCATCGTGATCAGAAATATTTTTCTAAATAACTTCATAATGTACTACTGTTGTTTTTTTTATTTGCTGTTCAACAGTTAGTACGAAGGCTAGAGATTACCGGATGGGGAAAAATTTGGATTAATTCTGGTGGGATTTGAAATCCTAAAAAGGTTGTACGATAAAGCGAGCGACAATCCCAGATTGCACGGATTGCACTGATAGGTTTTTCAATTCCTTTGAGGTCGTGATTGATTATTTTCGATTGTTGATTGCTGATTTGTTGTCAATTCTTCTAAGGTTCTCGCGAAGTGATACCTGCGGGAAATTATTCTGATGGTTATTTTAACACTATCAACAAAGGCCCTCTGCCCATACCAAAAAAATATCCATAATTTCAGCCTCCAGCCTGTTGGGACAATTCCTCTAAGGTGCGATTAAAACTCCAAATTGATCTCGCAGGTAGACCAGGTTGTAGTTCTTTCAATTCCTCTAAGGTTCGATTAAAACCTGAACAAGCAAAATGTATTAGAAGTAGATACAAGCTTTCAATTCCTCTAAGGTTCGATTAAAACCGCCCTTGTAGGGGATGATATAGGCAAAGCCAAGGTCTTTCAATTCCTCTAAGGTTCGATTAAAACGATGATTCAAGCCGTTCAAAGCGGGCAATATATGCCTTTCAATTCCTCTAAGGTTCGATTAAAACCAATTGTTAACGGGCAACGAAGTGAGTTTCGGCAGGCTTTCAATTCCTCTAAGGTTCGATTAAAACTCCAGTCCAGGATTATAACGGAGAGGGTAAAGCCCCTTTCAATTCCTCTAAGGTTCGATTAAAACTAGCAGAAATGGGCTATCCTCAATTTTCAAAAATGAGCTTTCAATTCCTCTAAGGTTCGATTAAAACAAGGCGATTGTTCATTTGCGATTAGCTCATCAATCACTTTCAATTCCTCTAAGGTTCGATTAAAACCACAGGAAGATAAAAATATGTTGATTGGTTTAGCTGCTTTCAATTCCTCTAAGGTTCGATTAAAACTCGCCAGTAACGTGCCTTTCTTCAATATGATTTAAGCTTTCAATTCCTCTAAGGTTCGATTAAAACACTCTATAATTGGCCTGTACTGCGTCAAACTGGTAACTTTCAATTCCTCTAAGGTTCGATTAAAACTTGAACTTCATTAATTTTTAAATCACTAAAAACTTTCTTTCAATTCCTCTAAGGTTCGATTAAAACAAGGATGCACCAAAGGCAATGTTTCTGCTAACGTGCTTTCAATTCCTCTAAGGTTCGATTAAAACCGGGCTTAATACCTGCTGCAATGTCTTTCAGTGTGTCTTTCAATTCCTCTAAGGTTCGATTAAAACTGTGAATAACACGAGAATGATGAATGTTAATAGATTCTTTCAATTCCTCTAAGGTTCGATTAAAACTAGCAGAAATGGGCTATCCTCAATTTTCAAAAATGAGCTTTCAATTCCTCTAAGGTTCGATTAAAACGATTTACCCAAACTTCAGTAGGAATTTGTGTCAAACTTTCAATTCCTCTAAGGTTCGATTAAAACGAGGAAATGGCTACCTATCCGGCAAAGTGGAGCGTCTTTCAATTCCTCTAAGGTTCGATTAAAACGCTGTTTGCTGAGATATCATTGCCTTGGCTGTCTTTCTTTCAATTCCTCTAAGGTTCGATTAAAACTTACCCCGTTAAAAAAATATACAATGAATGATAACCTTTCAATTCCTCTAAGGTTCGATTAAAACTTGAAGTACCTAAAGTGTTCATCCTGGTAGTTTTCCCTTTCAATTCCTCTAAGGTTCGATTAAAACCAGGCTATCACATAAACTTCATTTTTGATTTTTCCACTTTCAATTCCTCTAAGGTTCGATTAAAACCCGTGCATCGCAATATTACTGCCTTGGGCGATATTCTTTCAATTCCTCTAAGGTTCGATTAAAACGAAAAAATTTGGATGGACAGTCGGTGCGGTTATCGCTTTCAATTCCTCTAAGGTTCGATTAAAACGGGCTACTCGATGAATGTAAATGTAAGTGAGGTTATCTTTCAATTCCTCTAAGGTTCGATTAAAACCAGGATAAATATGGAGCAAATGATTCACCAACGATACTTTCAATTCCTCTAAGGTTCGATTAAAACTATGATTAAGATTCCGACGTACAGCCCGAATAATCCCTTTCAATTCCTCTAAGGTTCGATTAAAACGAAAAGAAAATGCGGCCGCAAACATCGATATTCCCCCTTTCAATTCCTCTGAGGTTCGATTAAAACCCGCCCGTCAATACCGGGCCACTCCCGGATATTTACTTTCAATTCCTCTGAGGTTCGATTAAAACGAAGCAGTGGAAGCCCGGTTCATCTTAGGATGATTCCTTTCAATTCCTCTGAGGTTCGATTAAAACATTGAAGGCG
Source organism: Gracilimonas mengyeensis (assembly GCF_900182705.1). Taxonomy (GTDB): domain Bacteria; phylum Bacteroidota; class Rhodothermia; order Balneolales; family Balneolaceae; genus Gracilimonas; species Gracilimonas mengyeensis. The sequence goes on from NZ_FXTP01000005.1 coordinate 30,298, forward strand.
GAAAGGTTTGTGTCCCTGAATACCTACTTTCAATTCCTCTGAGGTTCGATTAAAACTAACAACTTCCTGACCCTTGAGCCTGAACCGGATTATTCTTTCAATTCCTCTGAGGTTCGATTAAAACACGTTGGAAAATCAACGTCTGTTGGCTGTAAATACTATTTTTTTGGAAAAAATGATACTGTTCTGTCGTCTGGTGGAGAAACCGTAATATAGGCGCGGGGCTGACGATCGCCCAAAAAGGCCTCCATAACTCTTCTGACCTAGGTTTTTAAAATTGAGGCATATTTTCACCCAAACGACTGCTCTAAACTTTCAGGGGCGACGAGTTTTTATTGAGTGATTGGTTCACTGAATCATTGAGTCAATTGGTCAATGAGTACTAAACAAAATTGTCTACGTCGTTTTTCTCTACGCCCAGTACTTCGCGGTTGCTCCAGCGCTTGCTACCTACGCAGTAGATGATGATGGAGTCTTCTTGTTTATTCATCAGTTCCGTGATCTTGTATTTTAACTCTTCGAGTTGGGCATCGGTGAGTTCACCTTCAAACACGGAATTCTGCACATGGTTCATATATTCGCGCACCAGCTTCAGCATTTTGGCTACGCGTTTCACGTTGACGTCGTATACGAGGATGTAGTACATATGTATTCTTTTTAGTAGAAGACCTGTCTGGTTTTAAAAACCTGACAGGTCTATTAATTCTATACATTCACCACCAAGCCTTAAACGGCTCGTAGGCCTCAGCATCAGTGATGTGCTTTACCAGCTTGTAGCATTCCAGCCGAATGAGCCGCCGATAGGATACTTTGCGGTTCAGCTTGCGGTGCATGATGGTGGTTTGGAGTTTTTCTTCAAAAGCTTTCACAAAGGCCTTGCGTCCTTTTTTGCTTAAATGGCAGAAATTAAGGTCTTCTTCAAAATCAGAATGTTTGATGCGGCCTTGGTTCAGGCAGGTAAAAATCACGCGGTCTGCCAGCAGCGGTTTAAAGATCTCGGCTAAATCCAGGGCCAGCGAATAGCGGCGGTCGCCCGGTTCATGCAAAAAAGAAACGAGCGGCGATAATTGCGTGCGGTAGATTTCAGTAAGGCAAGTAGTGTACACCATGGCATTGCCAAACGAAATGAGTGCATTTACGGCATTATCCGGTGGATTTTTGACACGTTTTTCAAAATCATACTTTTCTCCTAAAATAGTTGGAAAAGCCGCATAATAGCTTTGGCGGATGTTGCCTTCCAGTCCCATGAGTTGCTGAATATCTTCTGCCAGCGGCACTTCATCCATGTGCTTTTCAATCTTGGTGATATGCTCGGTCAAATCCCCGGCTCGTCCGTTATAATATTTCAAATTCCGGAGCATATTATATCCCGATCCCATCACCAACTGCAAAGCCAGCCGTATACGTTTTAGCCGACTTTTATAATGCTCTACCTGGTTCACCAATAAAAAACCACTCAGCAAATATTCCCGCGGATAGTAGCTGCCACTGTAATGGCCATAGTAATTGAACAGGTGCGCCGGAATGTTGTTTTTGGAAAGGAAGCGTAGCATCCGAGCATTGAAATTGATTTCACTGAATATCATCAGCGAGTCAACATCGTCGATGGGAATCACCCGCTTGTTTAGCGACTCAAAGTCTTTTTTAAATTCCCCGGCTTCGGTGATGAGCTCCCACTCGGTAAAACTCTTTTCTTCCACTTTGGTTGCTTCCAGCAATTCTTCCTCTTCTTTATAAGGCAAAAAGAACAGGGTATTTTGCTTTCGCATTAATTTTCCAGAGGTAAATATGTAGTAGGGGCGTTTCATGAATTGAGTGATTTAATGATTGAGTGATTGAGTCAATGAATCAATAGTTCAATGAGCCAATCCTTCGCCGGCGGTGTGCTTCGACTTTGCCACAATAGCCAGGATTTCTTCTCCTTCCGACATTAAAGAATCAACAACTCTTTCCGCAGCCAGTTTTGCATCTTGGATCATTTCCAGCCAAAAAACCGTCTCATCAGCTTCCTCAACTACAATACATATTTTGGCATAAAACTCTTTTGCCGACCGTCCCCTGCAGGCAGCCCGATAATTCGCTGCTACGGATGTCGCCGATTTTATAATTTGATAACTGATCACATTTGCTTCCCTGCTCTTAGGCAATTTCCGAGATAACTCTATGACAGCTAAAGCAAATGCCTTGGTTCTTTTTTGCATCTTTTGGGCCAAATCAAGCTTATTCATAGTTTTTTATTTAATGATAGGTTTTTTTATTGAGTGATTGAATCAATGAGTCAATCACTCAATTCTCAGCTATAACACAGCTCATTATAAGAGCAGCTTTTGCAGATTTCCCACTCTACGGTTTTGGGTGGTTTGTCGCGGTTTTTGATTTTTCGGATGTTAGGTAGAATTTTGTTTTCCAGCTCTTCGCGATCGGCTTTGGATAGCACAATCCGTTCCGTTTGGCGGAGTTTGGGATAATTCAGCTCACCGATATAACCCCGTTTTTCGGGTTGATCCGGGTAGTTTTCCATTGATCCCTCATCGGCAATGTGCATGCCCTTTTGCTCCAGGTACCACATATAATACTTCAGCTGCCAGGTATGCGCCTTATCCATGCTGGCCGATTTTTTTACTTCGTGAATGATCTTCTCCTCATGATCCATCCAATCCACCACGATCACCCCGTCGATGGACACTTCTTTCTTTTCACGCTTGTAGCTGGTTTCATGGATATGCTTGCCCAGGCGTACGGCATCACTTTCCTGCTCGCACTGTATGTTATGTGCAAAAAACCACAGCTTGCGGGCGCAGATAAAATAGTAGGCCACTTCGGTTCCGGTGATGGGGGATGGTTGGTTCATGGTTTTCCTTTATAAACCTCCAAGGTTTCCAAAACCTTGGAGGTTTATATTTTGTTCAAGATTCAAATAAGGTGATTGATTTCCCAAAATTCATTTCACTGTGGATACCCTTAAAATTCTCCATAGTCCCAAACCACTGCATCGCTTCAGCTTTACTCACATTGGTTAATTTATCTAACACATATGCATTCCAGCTGCTGTATGGCCAATCGTTCAGGTTTTTAGTAAAACCGTGGTGGATGGGGTTGTTGTGGATATAGGCAATGAGTTGGGTGAAATATTGGTTGGAGTTGATGAGTTTGCGGTTGAAGTTTGGCATAAACAGGCTGCCTTTACGATTGTATTTTTTGTTGTAAGCTTTTGTATAAGCGTTAAAAAGATTGGAAAATTGTTGACTTACTAAACCTCCAAGGTTTTTGAAACCTTGGAGGTTTTCCCCTTCGGCTCCATTTTTCTTCTTTAAAAACTCTACTAAATGCTCCTCATTTTTCACCCGCACCATCAAATGCAAGTGATTCGGCATCAGGCAATACGCAAAAGTATCAACCACTGGGTAGACGTGATGCAAATATCTTTCCAAGAAATAATTATAGTTCTCCTCGCTGCGGAACAAGTTTTCATCGCCATTGGCGTGTGTCCAAATATGGTAGGTGTACCCCGGTTGTAATGGAATGCGTTTTTGTGGCATGGTTAAGAATTTATTTGTCGTTCTTTACCAACCCTTCCGGGGTTTGGAACCCTGGAAGGGTTCATACAGGTTGAACTGTACTTGTATTAGTAAGAGCGCCGAAAACCCAATTCCTTACAAAAATTTTTTAGTCGTGGGCTAACCTCCAAGGTTTTTAAAACCTTGGAGGTTTAATGTATAAGCGATAATCACACATCCCCTTCCCAAATTTTGAGGCATGGACAGTACTCCTTCAGTTTGCAGCCCGGGGCGTAGCCGGTGCAGAAATCGAATACAAACATGCCGGTATGTACCGGGGTGCATTCATGATCCAGCAAGCCCACCATCAGTTGATACTTTCTGTGCAGGGGTAGCTCATCAGGCAAATCCACATGAAAGCCCCAGGAGTTGAGCATGGCCGTAAAGGCATCGCATATTTTCTGAATCTCCTCCTCAGTGAGTTGGTCATGCGGGGGAAAGGCCGCTGCTTTCAGGCCGCAATGGTAACTTAACGTATGCTCGGCATCGCCGGAAAGCCACCGCTCAACTTCCCTGAAATGCTCTTCGAGCGAGTCAGACTCCAACTCTTCTTCCGGAGAATTTACCCGGTGGGCAGCCTGGATGTCAGCCAGTAAGTGGGAGAGGTATAAGGGCATGGTTTAAAGAAATTATGATTTTGAAAGTAACCCTTCCAGGGTTTGGAACCCTGGAAGGGTTAGTCTTTGCGAGCAATTTTAGCTTGTGATTTTTTTAAACAAAACTATCTTCTTGCGGTTTTTCCCTTTTTAGGTTCAGAATTAAACCTTCAGTGGGTGAATAAATACTTGTATAGGGCAGAGTAATTTCCTCATCATCTACAGAAAACTTTATTTCCTGAGCACGACTTAGTTGTTTTCCTTTTTCAATTTGCCATATCGGACATGAAATTCCATGTTCTAATTCAAAATCTCTGTACTCTCCATATGTATTAAAATCATATGGTTTTTGAGTGAGTACTATACGTTGAGGAGGAATATCCCGACTTAACCATTCAGAAGTTTCAAAATCATCATCTTTAGATTCAGCTTTTGGTAAAATCAGCCAATTCATCGAGAGGTGCTCATTCAGAGCCATTTTATTTAAGGATGCTTTATCACTAAAAGGTTTCTGTTCAGGGTATAAATAGTTTACAGCATCAACAAAATCTTGGGCTGAATATGCTTTTTCTTCCAAAATTTCTTCTGTTTTAACAAAAGCCTCAGCCGGAACCCAGTTTTTCTCATCCCGATCAAAACTCCCATATGGTGCTGAGTAAACTGCTCCATCTTTGGTAGGTGTAATTATATGTACATCTCCTGTGGCCATTCCTTCAAACCTGCTGAGTCTTCCTACTCTTTGAGTTAATCGGTCCATAGGACATAGATCGCTAATCATGAAGGGAGCACTGATATTTAAACTCATTTCTCCAATCTGCGTTAATATTGCAACTCCACTTGCATCGTTACTTTCCCAAGCTTTTTTGCCCAAAGCATCAATTAAGTCTCCTTCAATCCTTTTTTTGTCATATTCAGTAAAACGTGAATGATATAGAATCGGACTAATACCCTTGCCTTTGAACCAATCCAAATATTTGAGCGCTCGGTTTACCGTATTTGCATAGATAATTGCTCGCGGAATAGGTTCTTCAAGAATTGACAGTAAGACACCTTCTATGTCTTCAAGATTTTCAATATTTCCCTCAATCTTTATTCTACACCTCTTGCGGTTAGCTTCCTCACGAGCTTTACTATTTTTTTTCGCTTGTTTTGAGGTATAGGGATCTATTACATTTTGAATGCCATAAAGATCTTTAGCAGATTCTGGAACCGTGGCACTCATGATCATTACCCTGATATCAAATACACGAAGTACTTCTAACAGTTTTGTGATGTTGGCTTGAATAAATTCATCATAAAAATCAGCCTCATCAATTACTACGCACGAATGCATTAAACTAAAAAAGATACTATGATGGTCTTCCCGGGTTCCTGTTAGAGCCATTAATAAATGATCAATAGTAGTGACTGTAGCTGGCATTAAAAGTAGACGAGCAGCTTCAATTATATCTTTTACTCCTTCATTATTTCCTGCTTTTTTATAGCGGGCATACCAAGCGCTTGAATGGTAAAGGCCGGTAGCACTTATGTCTTTAGATATATCTAAATCCAATGAGGTTGATGTAAACCGAGTAGGCATGGCGATTACGAGCCTATCGGCAAACCCATTTTCTATTTGTTCCTTAGCCCATAATAAAGCTGCATCTGTTTTCCCGCTTCCTGTTGGAGCTCGTAAAATAATCTCCTGTTTATCGCTGTGTTCTAATACCGCTTGTTGAACGGGCCTTTTGCTGGCATATTTAAATTCATAGTCAAAACTATAATTAAGAGGAGCCAATTCAATCCCAGCTTCTCTTTTACTGGCTCGGTGATCAGCAAGCTGTAACAAACTACGCACTCCAGCAACTTGATACCTCTTTAAAAGAGCTTCTTTGGGTAATTGCTGTCTAAGCAGATCCGTGTTATAAACTTCCCGGCAAAACTCTTCCCAAAAGTCAATAAATGCTCCATTATCATCATTTTCCCACCTATGTTGATGCTTAAAACTTAGCTTTCTGTGGTGTGCTGCTATAGCTGCTTTTTCGGCAAGAGTTATTGGAATATTCTGTTTATCAAGCCACCATAATGAAGCAAATTCATGGCGAATCCCAGAATTTCTTAGGTTTTTAGATTGCTCTTTTCCAGTTTCAAGATAGAATTGGCGATCTTTTTGACAAGCTCGTTGCCAAGTATCATGCGCTTTTCCCTTATCATGATATTTGGCCGCATTTATGAGCTGCCCTCCTAAATCAGTGCCTGTAATACGTTTATACTTTACAGACCAATAAGGAAAAGTATCAAGTAACGTTTTGGCTTCATCAATTACATGCTGAGTATGATCTTCGAGTGTAATAGGATTTCTACCAAATGGCTTTGCAAGTATCCTATTCATCTACTTGTTCTGCAAACTGTTCAAAGGGTATTGGGTCCGCTCCATCTGTTGGATCGACAAGAGATTCTAAGCTTTCAGCAGCTTTTTCGTAGGCTTCAAAAACTGTCAACCCATCTTCTGTTGTATCATCTCCAACAAAATATTGGGCTTCTCGGGCGTCTAATTCCTTTTGGAAGTTATTCTTCTCAATCTCTGTCATTTCAAAGAAACGAGCTCCTTTTCGAGATAGTCGATTATCCAATACTATCAAAACTTTTTGGGGTTCACCGGTTGTCGCATTCCGGGCTTGGTTTGCATAATCGGTTAAGTAGCGGGTTCCTTCTAAAAATAATTTTGCTCTTCTTTTTCTTTCATCATCGTCAACATGTTTAACATATTCTGTTTTTACATGTCTTTCGTCTTCATATTTAAACCCTTTGCTAATTGAAAGTGCCGAAGCATCGAGATGGAAGCTCATTTGCATGGTGTCAGACTGACTAAACTCATTGGTAGCAAGAGCCTGTTTTTGTTCCGAGTCAGCATTTGGGTCTTGTTTTAGTCGAATTAACAAATCCCGACCAATATCACTTTCATCAAGAGATACAGCCATTGTTGCACTAACAGGAGCTGTTCGTCGTCCAGAATAATCTCCTTGGGATGGATGCATAAAACCGCCCATATCAGCCCGCAAATCTTTTTCAATTATATTGGTAGTACCATCACCATTGCTTACATACGTATTGCCCCGTTCAGAACTTTCAAGATTTAAACGTTCGATTGCGCTGAACAATGCTTGTCGCTGCATTTGTCCAGAAATATACACTCTGCCATCCGGCCGGCGTTTTATAGAGGAAGCATTTCCCAAAAGCTTTTCCCCTCCGTTTGCAATATGGTTGTCCATTTTAGCTAATATGGTTACCGAAATTCCTTTTACGTTTTCCATAATTTTCTCTTATAAAGTTTAGTTAGTTGTGAATGTTTTTCCCTCTGCAGTAGAAGCCTCATCTTCCGATTTAGCCGATTTTTTACCTTTAAGCCTCATATAGGCTAAGATTAGCTGCTTTGCGGTATCAATAGATATTTTACCTGTGTTGGTTGCTTCCATAAATGCAGAGGCACCTCCCGGCACATCTCTATTTGACATACGACCAGCTTGCACATTTAAGCGAGCAAATAATTCAGTAGATGTCTTGCAGCTCATTGCGGTGCTTTCCAATTGAGCTAATACCCTTGCCTTAGCTTCAAATTCATTCTTGCCGGTTTGTTTATTCTCAGCTTCATTCTTGCCAATTAAATAGGCAACTAAATTTAGATATGAACCATAAACTCTTGCGGATTCTATGATTTCTTTTGAGATGTTTGCTTCATTCATAAAATAATCCTCCAGGATTGGTGAAAATGAGTGTGGATATTGAAGGCGAAAAGCCAAAAAATCTTTAAACGCCGATTTGGAGTAGAGTTGAAGGAATCGACTTGACATATCCAAAAATAGTAATCGTGTCGGATTGTCTCTTCTGTTATGCTCTGGATTATAAAAATCTGCATAGTACAATCCATTAATAGCTTGAGGTAGATTCTGTTCCTTGGCTAATCTTGCTATATGGTGCCCTAAATGGATTTGTTTAAATAGACTAGCTTCGTAGCTAACCAAATAAATAGGGTTATTTACCAGCTTAGCAATAACCTCATCCATTTGATCAAGAATATTTACCTTCTTAGCCCAAACGCCCATCGCGCCAGCTAATCCCACAGGACCGAAAACCGGGGTGTTTGGTGCATTTGGATAGTTACCATTAAAAAGAGGTGGACGATAATTTTTATTTCCTGCTTTTAACTCCCGCACTTTGAGATTTTCTGTTTCCCATGACCTCATCTTATTAAAAAGATCGATAAATAAGAGAAGGTCATTTAGTGGTAGATCAGGAATTATTACCTGATTTTTAAAATCTAACTGTGCTGCTGGTTTATATTGAGTTAGAGTAGCCGCCATTGTAAAACCAGCTTGTAGCAATGTAGCTTTCGGATTGCTTAGAGTTTTTGAGCCTTCATTAATTTTTGTGGTAAATGGTGAAAAAGACCTTTTCAGTTGAACTGTTTTATCTAAACCTTTTCCTTTAGAAAGCTTTTTAACCATTTTTTTCGCTTCCCCAATGAGCCTATTTGCACTGGTATCGCCGGTTGCAATGTGGGGAGCTAAATAATATAAGTTTGAGGAGTCCTGTCCAGCAGACTTCTTTGTTGCTAATTCATCAGCTTCAAGATACCTGTACCGTAACTCGGTGTCTGCATTATCAAGGGGCTTATCTTCAGTATGTAGTCGATATGTATGAAGAGCATCATTTATAAACTTTCCAGCTAAGTCAGCCAATTCTTCTTTTCTTGGAATTGTGTTAGGTGTAACGGTTTTTATTTCCGCATGATATAAAACTGATGCTAAGCCATAGCGAGGATATGGATGGTCAAAATAAATCATACTAAATCCTCCCAACTTGCTTCAACCCATCCGTCATTCGTACCCAAATAAATGGGTGAATTCGGATTGTTCAAAGCAAGTTCAATTTTATCTTTTAGCAGCTTTGTAGTTTTTACTGAGAAAACATACTCACCTTTTGGAATAACATACTCTCGTGGAGTTGGACTTGTATAATATTGCGGAAAGTGAGGGCGAATAGCATTGAAGTGAACCTTGTCATCATCTGATACCCCAACAAGTTCTTTGGGATCTCGAATATTATGCTTTGCTGAATCCCCAAAACTTATAAGGTTCAGTTTTTCCATATTTACTATTCTTTCTAAAGAGACATCATAATTTCTACTTCCACCAGGAAAAGTAGCTCCACTGCCTCTAACGTGACGAGCCCACAAATCATCAAAGTGTATAGTTTCAGGTTCAATATGTGGGCCAACAAATTTTAAGTGATGCTGTAGAATACTTTTAAAACCTACTCCAGACTCATCATCTTCTTTTCCGGTAATCCACTGTGATTTTTTTAACGGGTCACTCCGGTCTAATTTTTTCTTTGCAGCCTTTCTGATTTCCTTTAAAATCGTTGTCCGATCTTTTGGCCCAAAATGCCACCCCAATGCATTTTCAAGCATACCGTAAAGCATATTAACGGTTGGAGCTGACTGACTTCTGTAATACGTTCCCGGTTGGGTAGTAGTCATTGAAAGAGGTGATAAAGCCTCGATTACAATTTTACCCTTTTCGGTTAATTCAGGTGGTTCCAGGAAAAAGTTTAAATCTATGTTCTTCATACTTAGTACTCCTTTTAATCTATAGCCCCAAAACCACTTCCGGTTAATTCTCCAACTCCAACATTCCAGGCAAACTTTACCGCTTCTGGAGAGCCTTCAATTTTAACGGGGCATACACTGGCTCTTAATTTGGTTCCTTTTATGTCGACTAATTTTGTTTGAGGATTAGGATAGCTTCTGTCAAAAGAAATGCTGATATCAGACTCCTTTTCGTTGAAGTTGGCTGCCTCCAATTTTGCCTTCATGCGTCTTGTTAAAATTTCATCAGATTCTTTCTCACCGTATAGCAAATGCTTACGAGAACCATCATCTTGATTGGAACGAACCAACACCGGACTTGCTACTTTGAATCTGTAATCCTTCCCAAATTCAGGAATAGCTTGTTCTTTTACTTTATCAACGTTCATTCCAAAAATCACTTCCGGTTTCTTTAGAATCCCATTTTTCAGTTTCTCTGTATGCTCATCTTCCCAAAAACTAATAAACCACCTTGCCCCATTTGGGAAATTCAACCCGCCATCCACACGCTCAACCTTCCCCCGCAGCCACGAAAAAGAATACAGCGAAATTTTATCGTGCAACTCATTTTCCCCCAGCCATTTGTGAAGCACCCCGGTTAATTGATGTTGATAGTTGAATGGTACCGGCTGCGTATTCGGTGTAAGTGTAAGATGTAGTCTCATAAACAAAAATTTCCCTTTAAGTGAAGTGCATTATAATCCCCAACAGTGACAAAACCCGTCACCCCAAAAACAAAAAAATCCCAAAATCTTTTCATCAAAACGCATGGAACATTAATATTAATTGAGTTCATGATTTTTTGAGTTATTGATTAGCTGAATGAAACCAACAAATCAAAAATCAACCATCAACAATCACATGTCCTTCCATGCTGCTAATACGCAGGTAAGCTAACTTTTTTCGAAAACCAACATTGCTTTTTCAGGCGTTTTCGCCTCTCCTTGAATTAAGTTTATTTTGAACTTAGTTGCAAGTTTTACTAATGGATTTAGTTAATGAATCAATGAGCTAATTACTAAATCACTTAATTAAGCAGCCTTGTATATGTTTTTTATTTCTATTAGAATTTATTCATCCCACTATCACTTATTGAATAGAATCTTCATAGCATCACAAATCTTTTTGTTATGGCCAATTCGTCAAGATTATCTCTCAGCGACCTTTTCCTTCAGGAACTTGAATCAGCCTATAACGAAAGCAGCTACATGATGCACTGGTACATCGACCTACAGCAAAACTCCGTCACCTTTATCTCCGAAGATTATAGTGAAGATGAAGACTTGGTTGACCTGATTGAAAACGATGTGGACCAGGAACGCTTCATCCCCATACCCCGCTGCAACTCCAGGGAGGGCTACCGGCAGATGGAGCGGTTTATTGAGGCGCTGGATGATGCCCACAAACAAGAAGTGCTGTACTCCGCCATTGACGGTAAAGACTCCTTCCACCGGTTTAAAGATGCCGTGTACCGAGTGGGACTGTCAGACCAGTGGCACGAATTCAAGAATCGTGAGGATCGCGCCGACGTGCTTCAGTGGCTCCACGGGGAAGGTTTGATTGAAGAAGCCGACATTGAAAAAGGCTCACAGATGTACGAGAAGAACCTGGCCTCCCGCAAACGCCGGGAAGCGAACCTCCAGAAAATGGTGAAAGGCGCTACGGTAATTTGCTCCGGGAATTCCGGACATGTTGAACAAGTTACCCCAGGGAAAACCTATGAAGTACTGGACGAACAGCAACAACAGCTAAACATCCGCATCAGGGACGATCGCGACCGCCTCATTTGGATACCCAAAGCGCATTTTGAGTTAGTGACTGAAGCTTAAAGATGATACTTTATCCTTTGCTTCCCAAAAGGGAATCGTAGTAAATCTATCTTCTAACATCTTCTCTTCACCAAATATCCCTCGCAGTGCCTGCAAAATTTCAAGACATTAAACAAAGCTGTTTACGCAATCAGGAGCTCACCCGCCGGCTTATTGATGAGTTTTTGCTCTATTATGCGGCCGACCGCTTTAACATAGACCGGGAAGTACACAAGCAATTTGCCCGATACCGGCATTTTATTAAAGATGCACCAGAGCGGTGGATCAATATGATGAAGGCTCAATATATCGCGCATCGTATCTTTAAAGAAGACGGGTTAATTAACCGGATTATCAACCATCGCACATTATCTCATTTGGAAGAAGAGGAAGTAGCCTTTTTACGCCAAAACCAGCGCAATCCCTGGCGATTTTCTTTCAGTCTGATTATAGATACTCCCGCTAAAGATTTTTTTGAGATGGAGGATGTGTTTACGGGCGATCGTTTTTTGCTGTATTCTCCCGGAACCTCCAAGGGCCGCCAAAACCGGGAACCTCTGCTTTGGTTCAACCTGATTAATTTTAATGGAAAATGTTGGGAAACCTACGGGGTCATCAACCCCTTTCATGGCTTTGAGCCGGAAGACATGCTATTTTATGCGTCACAGCTTCATCCCCATACATGGATAGAAGATTTCGACGAATTCACGCAGCTGGTAGAAACGGATCCGGTTCCTTTTATGCTTTTATTTTTAAAGTCGGATCTTCCTTTGATTGTGAACGATACGGATCAATTTGTGCAAAATACTGCGGAGTTTTTGGATGACACGTTTAACAGTTCCGCCCTTAAGCCCTCCTTTACCATAGAATATGCCCATGATGTGTACCGGCTGTCATTGAAAGACTGGAGCTCGTTCCCTCATTTTAGTATAGCTTATTATGATGAGAAGGAGCAGCTGCTCTTTTTATCGGCTACATCCGACCGTGGATACAACACGTTAGTGGATGCGCTGAATGACTGTGGCTATGAGCTGCCACACAATCCAGACTTCAGGGTAAATATGGGGATGCTGGCAACCGTACAGGAAATTCTCAGGAAAGATATTAGGCTGAACCCATATGAAGCCATTTTTGACGATGTTGCGGAGGATGAATCGGGGCGAATGGATAACGTTAATAACATGCTGTCTGCCATCATTCCAGACATCAATGCCGGCAAAAAACCGGATGCTGAAAAGTTAGCTCAGCAATACGATGTAGATGTGGAAACGGCCCGAAAAATCATCAACGAAATTTGGAAGAAATATGGCAGATAAACCAACAGCTTGCTGGTGTAATTTCTCTAGTGTACTACTAAAATGGTTCAATGACTTAGTCACCCAATGAACCATTGATAATTCCTGTAAGGTTCGATTAAAACTTTATAGCAGAGGTGAATGAACCGGACATAGAGCCCGCTTTCAATTCCTCTAAGGTTCGATTAAAACCATTGCAACGAGCTGATAAAAGAAAGCTACGACGCCTTTCAATTCCTCTAAGGTTCGATTAAAACTCCCTTGCTGTCTTGAAAACCGATATTGGCGTACATCTTTCAATTCCTCTAAGGTTCGATTAAAACTGCTATTGGTGGCGATAAGGGCAACCGCATAGACACTTTCAATTCCTCTAAGGTTCGATTAAAACTTCCCTGTCAGCATCCACTCCATGTACTTTTCGTATCTTTCAATTCCTCTAAGGTTCGATTAAAACGAAGCCAAGCGCCGCGCCGCCAAACTCGAAACCAAGCTTTCAATTCCTCTAAGGTTCGATTAAAACGTATACTGCGTTCTCGGGTGCATAATGAATAATGTCTTTCAATTCCTCTAAGGTTCGATTAAAACCTGGCATGCAATACGGTTTGTACCTGTGGGCAACCGGCTTTCAATTCCTCTAAGGTTCGATTAAAACGTAGCTTTTGTGGAATTCTTTGGTTTGAAATTCTTCCTTTCAATTCCTCTAAGGTTCGATTAAAACGTATGGAACCTGATCAGCTACATGCCGCTTCTGATTGCTTTCAATTCCTCTAAGGTTCGATTAAAACACTGGGTGTATTTCTGGACGCGACATCCAAAGCAGCTTTCAATTCCTCTAAGGTTCGATTAAAACTAATGAAGATGGCGGAATGCTTCTACTTGTGGTTACAGCTTTCAATTCCTCTAAGGTTCGATTAAAACTACATCACACACCGCACGGCTTCATCCTATATCTTCTTTCAATTCCTCTAAGGTTCGATTAAAACCAATATCATCCCATCGTGCCGGTTGTTTTAACCGACTTTCAATTCCTCTAAGGTTCGATTAAAACATCTGCCTGTAGCTGGTCCACATCGTCCCAGGGCAGCTTTCAATTCCTCTAAGGTTCGATTAAAACTATCACTCATTATGTGGGTACGGCTACAGGGGTTACTTTCAATTCCTCTAAGGTTCGATTAAAACTTAATGGCGCTTCCAAAAGCAGTTACCGCTTCATATCTTTCAATTCCTCTAAGGTTCGATTAAAACCGTCCAGGCCGCCGGTTTGTCCAGTATCATTCGTGCCTTTCAATTCCTCTAAGGTTCGATTAAAACTCGGAAAAAGCAGCCTACGCAGAGCAATACGAGATGCTTTCAATTCCTCTAAGGTTCGATTAAAACCAAATGGCAGATACAAGGTTACATGTGGCTACTTGATCTTTCAATTCCTCTAAGGTTCGATTAAAACGGCGCCTGGTCTTGGTAAAGTTAAACCTGAAGGGCCTTTCAATTCCTCTAAGGTTCGATTAAAACCTGGCATGCAATACGGTTTGTACCTGTGGGCAACCGGCTTTCAATTCCTCTAAGGTTCGATTAAAACTTTTTTTATTTGCCCTGGTGTAATTTTCCCAGGTATCTTTCAATTCCTCTAAGGTTCGATTAAAACTTTACCCCGTTAAAAAAATATACAATGAATGATAACCTTTCAATTCCTCTAAGGTTCGATTAAAACGGAATTAAAGGAATTATACAAAGCCGGTTTGGACCGCTTTCAATTCCTCTAAGGTTCGATTAAAACGCAGTTGATAAGTTTCCATGATCGTTATTTTTCTTAACTTTCAATTCCTCTAAGGTTCGATTAAAACGGATTTACCCAAACTTCAGTAGGAATTTGTGTCAAACTTTCAATTCCTCTAAGGTTCGATTAAAACCCAGCATCTTCATTTTGATTATCCCGCAAGGTGCGCCTTTCAATTCCTCTAAGGTTCGATTAAAACTGCACACCGAACGTATAAAAAAGCATTAAAGAAATACTTTCAATTCCTCTAAGGTTCGATTAAAACTCAAACTGGTTCAAACGGTGAAACCGTTGAGACTGGCTTTCAATTCCTCTAAGGTTCGATTAAAACAATTGTAACCCAATCATTGAAGATGCGGGGGTAGGACTTTCAATTCCTCTAAGGTTCGATTAAAACCTCGGTTGATGCTGATTCTTCCTGGAAAGGTTATTCCTTTCAATTCCTCTAAGGTTCGATTAAAACAAAGCCGTGAAAAAAAATATCATTGTCGCGAATCTACCTTTCAATTCCTCTAAGGTTCGATTAAAACCCCGCTCGTTTTATCAATACTTAGCCGGTAAGCATTCTTTCAATTCCTCTAAGGTTCGATTAAAACTGCAAAGGATATATTTATCACCCAAGGTCGGGTCGGCCTTTCAATTCCTCTAAGGTTCGATTAAAACGTACTCACAAGGCGAGGCGACCATCAAGGAAATAACTTTCAATTCCTCTAAGGTTCGATTAAAACCTTTTGTTTATGCTCGGCCCGTACTGCATAACCCCGCTTTCAATTCCTCTAAGGTTCGATTAAAACCGGCTTTGCATTTCAGCCCTTCAAAGGAAAGCTTTTCTTTCAATTCCTCTAAGGTTCGATTAAAACCGCGTCCAATGTTACCTGAATGGCTTGGTGAGGGACTTTCAATTCCTCTAAGGTTCGATTAAAACCGGCTTGAAGAAGTGCGGGGCCATAATGAGGAACTCCTTTCAATTCCTCTAAGGTTCGATTAAAACACGTGAGATAATCCACGTTGAGAGCCATTAAATACACTTTTTGCTGGGTAAATGTCAACTTTTTCTCGTCTACCTTTAATTCTGTGATTACCCCACTTGGCCGACGACCTGAGATTTCGGCGTCTAGAGTTACCTGAGGAGGTATTCTTCTGATGGTCTACATTTCAAGTAGATCACTATTTCCTAATACGGCACCCCGACGATTTATTGGATATCTGATTATCAATTCAACAAATCAGTAAATCTCATCACTCCCCCGGAAAAAACAAATCTCTCACATAAGTATAGTTAGCAGCAAGACGTCCGATGGGATCGTATTCGTCGTAGTTCACTTTTTCCCCGGCCAGGTATACTTCATCTTTGATGTGATAGCATACCAGTTCTCCAATCACCTGGTTAAAATCTCCCAGCTGCATCACCCGCTCCAATTTACATTCCATGCTGATGAGTGCTTCGTCTACCCTGGGGGCTGAGACCAACCGGCTATCCACTGGCGTAAGTCCTGCTCTTTCAAATTCACTCTCTTCTTTAGGATAGATGGAGCTGGATATCTGCATCTGCTCGGCCTGTTTAGCCGATACCATGTTGATCACAAAGTCACCGCTCTCTTTAATATTGGCCAGGGTATCCTTGTCTCCGTCTTTCCCAACCTTATAGCCCTGCCCGATAGCAATCATAAACAATACAGGGTCGTGTGAAATCACATTGAAATAGCTAAAGGGAGCAAGATTCGGTACACCGGTTTTCCCCTGAGAAGAGATCCATGCAATAGGACGCGGAACTACCGTACCCTTTACAAGTTTCGCAATTTCACGTTCAGAGAATTCAGATTGTTCTATAATCACGGCTGTTTTTTTGGGTTGATCCTGGACGCCGGAATGGCATTCTTTTTTTCCTCAGTTATGTTTACCCAACCGGTTAATTCATTTTGGCCTGGGCATCCATGATTATTTTTTCTACTTCTTCCTTAGAGATTTTCTCTTTCCGGTTGCAATATTGGCAAACCACTTCCTGTCCTTCGCCTTCCATATCTTTCAAATCATCCAGGTTCAGCATGCTCAATGCATTGATGAAACGTTTGCGGGAGCAACGGCAGAAGAAATCCACCGGCTGGCGGTTGAGTTCTTTTACTTCCAGCGGAGAAATAGCCTTTTTCATGATTTCGTCGATATACTGCCCGTCAGCCAAAAGCTGATCAATGGGAGCAAAAGAACCAAGCCGTTCCTGAAGCATATCAATTTGCCCGTCTGGTGCATCTGGCAAGCGTTGTATTAAAAGTCCGCCGGCTTCGG
The DNA here is from genome assembly GCF_900182705.1 of Gracilimonas mengyeensis. Lineage (GTDB taxonomy): Bacteria > Bacteroidota > Rhodothermia > Balneolales > Balneolaceae > Gracilimonas > Gracilimonas mengyeensis. Next base: position 47,237 of record NZ_FXTP01000005.1, read on the forward strand.
TTACATTGCCGTCTTCATCTATCCCAACATCCACAAGCATGGCAGATGGAATTTGTTCTGACTGTGCCAGGTAATGGGCTACGTTGCTGGTTACATCACCGTTAATAAGCTGTATGGTGCTCACTCTTGGTTCTGCTTCATTATACAACACTTTGGATAACCTCAGCACTCCTAAACCGATACCATCGCCGAGGGTTACATCGTCCCGGGAATAATCAAGTTCGGCATTGGGGTTGTTCACATACCCCCGGATTTCGCCTACTGAATTTGCTTCAGCTACCACGGCGCCAATGGGACCGTCACCATCCATCCGTAATTGAATGCGCTCCTCTCCTTTCAGCTCGGAAGCAAGCAGCATCGTAGCCGTAAGGGCTTTACCCAGCACCACGGTATTTAAAAGGGATAGCTGATGTTTTTCTCGGGCTGTTTTTACTACTTCGGTGGTCTTTACCACAGAAATCTTAAAATGTCCGTCTTTGGTAATTCCTTTTATCAGACGATCTTTAAATTGGTAATCTTCGAGATTCATGGATATACAATCTTATTAAATTCGCTCTTTCTTAATTAGCTTGAGTTCGGGCTAAACCTAACGACATCTTCGCAGTACTTTTTCAAGTTACCGGGCCGTATAACCTCTTGGTGAATGACCTCAGGATTGCTTATTTGTGCTATTTCAAAAAGTCCTTATATCGAACTCAGGGTATTTATCTTGTCAATTGGAAAACATCAAAGATACGGAGAAAATTTACGCTTTTAAGCATTCACTGTACTAAATTTTATCGTCTTTGTTTATCAGAGAATAAGTATAGCTCAATAATGAGTAGTGTTAAACAACCTGTGTTTTCAATGTGATGAGCTAAAGCCAACCAGAACGTCTTTTATTTTTTCAGAATCTCGGTGAGCTTGCGCTCCAGATCGGCTGGGTTGAAAGGTTTGGTAACAAAAGCGCTCATTCCCGCGGCAAAAACTTTCTCTCTCACTTCTTTAAGCGCAGCAGCCGTCAAGGCAATAATAGGTATTTTCCGTTTGTAGGGATCATCAAGTTTACGAATAGTTTCTGTTGCCTCGTAACCATCCATTTCGGGCATTTGAAGATCCATCAGAATTAAATCATACATTTCCTCATCCAGGGCTTCAATGGCCTGCCGCCCATTATCCACCACCTTCATATCCACGCCCCAGCGTTCTAAAAAGCGAATCATCACTTTCTGGTTTACCAGGTTATCTTCAGCTAAAAGAATACGAACGCCATTTAACTCACTTTCTTTTTGGGCATTTTTGACCAGCCTCAGTGGTTCTTCCCGGACATCCGCTTTTTCAAAATCCAATTCGACCGTAAAAGTGCTGCCTTCTCCGGGCTCACTTTCCACAGCTATGGAGCCACCCTGCAACTCTATCAATTGTTTACTGATGGTTAGCCCCAAACCTGTACCCCCAAACAAACGCTTGGTATTATGTTTGGCCTGGGTGAAGCTGTCAAAAATGGAATCCATTCGTTCTTTCTTTATGCCTATACCGGTGTCAGAAATAGCAAACTGCAGGCGCACTTTATCATCTTGTTCAGGAAGCGGTAACTGCCTCACCTCAAGTTTAACGGAACCTTCCTCCGTAAATTTAAGCGCATTGCTTACCAGGTTATTCAAAATCTGCGTCAGGCGCGCCGGATCTCCTTTTAGCTTTTTGGAAACATTATCGTTGATTTCTGAGCTCAGCTCAATGCCTTTGTTTTTAGCCGTTACTTTAAAGCTATCCATGATCACATCCACCAGCTTATACACTCTGAACTCCACCGTCTCGAACTCTATCTTACCGGCTTCTATCTTGGAAAAATCAAGGATATCATCAATAAGACCCAACAATGTTTTACCTGAAAAATCGAGAATATTGATGGGTTCGATCTGATCTTTGCGGGGGTTATCTTGCTTAAGCAGATGGGTCATCCCCAAAATAGCATTCATGGGGGTACGAATTTCGTGACTCATGGTAGCCAGAAACTCTGATTTAGCCCGTGCACTTTTTGATAATTCGTTGCTGGTATCTTCTAACTGGCTGATGTACTCTTCCAGCTTTTCTTGCTTATTGCTGAGTTCCCGGTTTAACTCTTGCTCTTTTTTTAGCAGTTCCAGGGTTTGATGCTCGGCATCTTCCTTAAATTCAGAAAAGGTGTTAAAAATGAGCCAGGTAGTTACAAAAGCTCCGGAAAGCATACTCCACCGGATGAGAGAATAGCCGTCTTCTGTCATACTGATACGATCAAAAATGATATAGTCTAGTATGAAGAAAGAAACCACCGATAGCATAATGCCCAGGTTTCTCAGCCTCAGCTCATTTTTATCAAATAACAGAATCGATAAACCTACGGCTGGTACAAAAAAGGCTTGTATCATGGCTTCATCCCCAAAAACCGAACTTAAAATAATGATACCTATGTCAGCGTAAGCAATTAGCAAGAATTTGGAGGTTTTCTCAAAACCCTGTCTGGCCAATAAGGGGATCAGTAAAAATGCGACGGCTTCGGATAGAAAAAACCAGGTAAGAGAAACCGATTCGTTAATTTGAAAAGCAATCAAAAAAAGCACACTTACGCCTGCCAGAAAAAACGAAACAGAATTCAGCACCGTAAGACTGTCCCTTTTACCAGCCACAGCATGCTCCTGCCTGAGATCTTTTCCCAAAGCAATGTCGGAGAGGCCGGTTAAGGAGAATTTGGAACTCATATTTTAACTATCTATACGTAGCCCTTTGTTACAGGAATTAAACGATTTATTTGATGGCGTACAATTAAATTACGATAACGTTGCCTTGCTCTTAAAGGCCATCGCATATATTTTCATTTGCTTCACCATAGAGGCCAGTCCATTGGCCCTTGTGGGGGACAAATGCTTCGCCATTCCAATTTTTTCGATAAAGTCAGGAGAGGTATTTAAAATCACATCGGGTTCACGCCCGGAATAGAATCGTACCATAAGAGCCACTAAACCCTTTGTGATGGCAGCATCACTGTCTGCCTTAAATACTACTTTATCGTCATCGAGTTCCGCTGTTAACCAAACCTGGCTTTGGCATCCTTTTACCAGATTCTCCTCCACCCGGTCTTCTTCGGGCAAGGGTTCCAACTTTGTGCCTAATTTTATAATGTACTTATAGCGTTCGGGCCAGTCTTGCAACAGCTCAAATTCTCGTACTATTCGGTCTTGTGTTTCCTGAATATCCATATTTTTAATCTAAATATACGGGTTCCGGCAGTTGGTATAAAGAAAAAAGCCCGTACAATAACGGGCTTTAAAATTAACAAGATCAATCTTGTTTAGATATCGTCTTCTGTTGAAGCTGATGAATCAGTCTTCAACCTCCATTTCAATCATTGCCACACTTTTAACGCTTTTCACCGTTTCATTATCGGCAGCTAAATCCGGCTTGAATGATTGAATAACAGAAATATATTCGCCTTCCGAAGTCTTATACTTACAGTTTACACTCGACGTTTCACCGTTAAAGGCCTTCTCAAGGGCTTTTTCAACCTCTTCCAGATTATCGGAATGGATCACTTCAGCGAGATCTTTATCCAATACAATATCTGGATTCAATCCGGTGATATTGGTAAAGTTATCGGAAACAAACTTGCAACCGGCTCTACCTTCTTCGTCTACTACAAAGCGTAGTGTGAACTCATCTTTCTTTCCGACAATCTCATTAAAGTTCTGCTTCTTCTTTTTGAGCGTCTCAATAATGCGGTTTCGGAGCGTAAGATTATCAAAGTGTATTCGAATAATGGTTTCTTCGTTACTTACAAAGTAACTGATATCCGCTTCCAGCTCTACAATTTCATCATCCTTCTGGATAAAATCCCATTTATAAGGGTGATCTTCAATATTCTTTGAATCAAAGTCTTCGAACAAATCCTTCAGTTCAGGTTTATGCTCGTCCGTTACCAAATCCCAGATTTTCACCGTCTTCAACTCATCGGCATCATATCCCATTAAACTTTTAAAAGAGTTATTGGAAGAGATAATGTTACCTTGCACATCCAAGTCAATGTATGTCTTCTTCGATTCTTCCACTAAGTTGTCAAAGTCGAGATTGGAATCGAATACCAACTTACTGCTTTCCTTGCGTTCGGTGATATCACGCTGGTAGGATACCCAATGCGTTATTTCACCTTTTTTATTGGTAAGCGGGTGTATATCCCATTGATTGATAAATTCCGAGCCATCTTTTCTGTAGTTCACGGTATGGCCAAAAAAGGCTTGCCCTTCAATAAGTCGTTTTTTTAGCCGGTCAAGCACATGCCGATCTGTTTTTTCTCCCTGAAGCATGCGTGGCGTGTTGCCAATTGCTTCTTCTTTGGTATAACCGGTCATGCGGGTAAAGCCCTCATTTACATATACAATTTTGGGACCGGGCTTCTCTAGATTCAGGTCGGTAATTAAAATAGAGTCATAATCATGCTTGATCGCCTGTTCGAGAAGTGAAAGCTGTTTCTTAACATTATTAAATCGCTGATATAGCTCTCCGACCAATTCCTCCAATTTAGAATATGAGGCTTCATCTTTGCTACACTGTTTAAGCTGATCTAATAGCTTGGAGTCTAAATTCTGTTCCATTCTTTACCTTTGAACTACAATTATGTCAAATTTCTGCACAACTAAAACTCTGTATAGTTTCTCATCATTCCATTTTTGTCAAAAAAGTTTAATTTATTGAACAAGATAGCACCTGAGGCGGTAATGAGTTGTTACTGAAAAACTTACCGCTTTATCAAATTCAAAAACAGATGGCAGTATCTAAAAATTTGTCTCCTTTTTTAAAATAAATTCCCCAAATGTTTCTCTTTTTCTCCCTAACTGTGCTTGAACCACCTGTTAACCACTTAGTTCCATTTTTAAACCAGATGGTATAATAGAGGTATTGAGATTAGCATAACATCAGCACAAAAAATAACCCAAAATAAAAAGGGGGACCGAAGCCCCCCTTTTCTCACTCACTCATCGAAGTAGCAACTTAGCAATAGTGCTGAGTTGCATATTCGTCGTTCCCTCGTAGATTTTACCGATTTTGGAGTCGCGGTAATATTTCTCTACAGGGTATTCTTTCACATATCCATATCCACCAAATAAATCTACAGCCATAGAACTCACTCTCTCGGCAACTTCTGAGGAATAGAATTTCGCCATGGCCGCCTCTTTTAAAAATGTTTGTCCGGCCATTTTCATACGGGCTGCATTATACACTAGTAATCGGGCAGTTTCAATATCTGTTGCCATTCTGGCCAATTGGAACTGAATGCCCTGAAATTCGCTAATAGCTTTACCAAACTGCTTTCTTTCCTTCACATAACCCAAAGCCGCGTCAAAAGCTCCCTGGGCAATGCCGATCATTTGTGCGCCAATTCCAATCCGGCCTTCATTCAACGTTTCAATAGCTACTTTATAGCCTTTGCCAATTTCTCCCAGTACATTTTCTTTGGGAACCCGGCAATCTTCCAGTAAAATTTCGCAGGTAGAACTGGCTCGGATACCTAATTTGTTTTCCTTTTTGGAAACAGAGAAACCTTCCATCTCCCGCTCTACCACAAAAGCTGTAATACCTTTATATCCTTTATCAGGATTGATAGTAGCGAATACAAGAAAAATATCTGCTTCATTGGCATTGGTGATCCAAAGCTTGGTACCGTTTAATACAAAATGGTCGCCTTCTTCTTTGGCTGTGGTTTTAAGAGCAAAGGCATCACTACCCGAGCCCGCCTCAGAAAGACAATAGGCACCTACCTTCTTTGTAGCCAGTTGGGGCAAATATGCTTCCTTAAGATGATCGGATGCAAAATTCACAAAGGTATTATTAACCAATGTGTTCTGCACATCCATAAAAACACCGGCTGATGCATCTACTTTTGATATTTGCTCAATAGCCAGCACAGACATCATAAACGTACCACCACCTCCGGCGTATCGCTCGGGAATATCAATGCCCATAAGGCCCATCTCAAAAAATTCCTTAATCAGGCCGGGGTCCAGTTTTGCATTTTCATCCATTTCTTCCACTAAGGGTTTTAGTGAAGCTTGGGCAAAATCGGCAGCAGCATCTCGAAGCATTTGCTCATCTTCAGTAAGCTGCGTTAACGGCGGAATACGTTCTTCAACTTGATCCATCTAATAAAAAAAAGAAGTAAGTATTTTGTGTTCGTTTAAAATCGGGACTGAATATACAAATTGAAAGCGCTTTTTTGCTAATTAAAACCTTATTTTTTACATAACATTCAATCAGTACCTTCAACGACGGTAATTTCATCAATTATTCATGAAGATTTTGTCAATTTATTAAAAACAAAATCCCTTAATCCCCCTTGTAATCATGGATTTTAATAGCACACTGCATTTTAACGAGTTCCCTCCCATATCTACCGAAGAATGGGAAGAGGTCATTCAAAAAGATCTAAAAGGCAAAAATTATAAAGAAGTACTCCCTTGGAAATCTCCGGAAGGAGTTGATATTCTGCCCTTTTACCGGCGCGAGGATGTAAAAAATTTATCCCATCAGCCAAATCCTGTGCTTAAAAAGGGGGAATGGCGCATACTTCAGTATATTGAAACGTCGGACCTTAAAGAGGCCAATCGCCTGGCATTGGAAGCACTTGAAAACGGGGCCTCGGGACTATTTTTTGATCAGCCCAAAGTGGCTTCCCGGCAAGAGCTTGAAAAGCTACTGGATGGAATACAGCTTGACATCATTACCCTGAAGTTTGGACCCGCACTTTCTACGCCCAAAGTAGCTGAATGGCTGGCAGAAATCACAGAGAGCCAAAATATCAATGTTGCTGAGCTTGAAGTCTTTTATTCGTTTGATCCGCTTAGCTACTCCCTTCTATCCGGAAAACTTCCCGCTAAAGAGAGCTTGAGCAAACTTCCCGGCGCCATTTCACCTGCTGTACAGGCTGTGGTGTTTGGTAATGCAGGCGCCAATATTCCGCAACAGCTGGCTTTTGCCTTAGCTGCAGCAAATGAATATTTAGGATTGAACCCTGATTTTGCGCGTTCCTTGCACTTTAATTTTATCGCCGGCACTTCCTATTTCCCTGAGATAGCAAAATTCAGGGCCTTCCGTCTGCTTTGGGACAGAGTACTCAAAGAATATAAAGCAGAAGATGCTCCCGTTCGTCTTTTTGCTGAAACCGCACTTTGGAATAAATCCCAAACCGACGCGCATAACAATATGCTGCGGGTAACCACCGAAGCCATGTCTGCCGCTTTGGGAGGATGCGAAGCCATTACGGTGCACCGATATGACGAACATTTTGCAGAAAGCTCCGGTTTTGCCCAGCGCATAGCCCGCAATACTCAGTTGCTTCTACAAGAAGAAGCCTACCTGAATAAAGTAGCCGATCCCGGAAGCGGATCCTATTATATAGAGACGCTCACAGACAAACTGGCTGAAGAAGCATGGAACTTATTCCAAACTATCGAAAGTAAAGGCGGCTTTTATACAGCTATTAAAAACGGTTTTATTCAGGAAAAAATCAGGAAAGCCCGCGACCAAAAAATAGACGCCTATCGTGAAAAGAAAGAAGTAATGGTTGGTGTGAATAAGTACCAGCCCGAGAAAATCGTTGAAGACCCGGCGTCTAAAATACAACCCAAGAGCCCCCCGGTTTTTGATGAATTTGATCTAATTGAAATTGAATCTATCGAGCCATTAAACATGGAAGTTGAACTGCAAAAGGGAGATGCGTAACCATGAAGAAAGATTTTTCAAGCGTTGAACTTAACCTTAAAGAACTAACAGAAACTAAAAACGCCGAAAGCAGCGCCCCTGAGGCCTGGCATACTCCCGAACAGATCCCTGTTAAACCACGGTTTAGCGCCAAGGATCTTGAAAAGCTGGAGCACTTGGATTATGCAGCTGGCATTCCTCCTTACCTGCGCGGCCCCTATTCTACCATGTATGCGGTGCGTCCGTGGACTATCCGACAGTATGCAGGTTTTTCCACCGCCGAAGAGTCTAATGCGTTTTACCGGCGAAACCTGGCTGCCGGTCAGCGCGGTCTCTCGGTTGCTTTTGACCTGGCCACCCACCGTGGCTATGATTCCGACCATCCCCGCGTTTCCGGTGATGTAGGTAAAGCCGGGGTTGCCATTGATTCGGTAGAAGACATGAAAGTTCTCTTCGACCAAATCCCCCTCGATAAGATGTCGGTATCCATGACCATGAATGGTGCCGTAATCCCCGTAATGGCCTTTTACATTGTTGCGGCTGAAGAGCAAGGAGTAAAACCTGAGCAACTGGCTGGAACCATCCAAAATGACATCCTGAAGGAATTCATGGTACGGAACACGTACATCTATCCGCCCGAGCCTTCTATGAAGATTATTGGTGATATTTTTGAGTACACGTCTCAAAATATGCCACGATTTAATTCTATCTCTGTAAGTGGTTACCACATGCAGGAAGCCGGTGCTACTTCAGATATTGAGCTGGCCTACACATTGGCCGACGGACTCGAGTACCTCCGACGTGGCATCAAAGCCGGGATGGACATTGATGAGTTTGCTCCCCGCATCTCCTTTTTCTGGGCCATTGGCATGAACCACTTTATGGAAATTGCCAAGATGAGAGCCGCACGGTTGCTATGGGCCAAAATTGTGAAGTCCTTCAACCCAAAAAACCCCAAATCGCTTTCACTGAGAACGCACTCTCAGACTTCCGGCTGGAGCTTAACGGAGCAAGACCCGTTCAACAACGTAGCCCGAACCACTATTGAAGCGATGGCTGCTGCACTGGGTCACACGCAGTCGCTGCATACCAACGCGCTGGATGAAGCTATTGCACTGCCTACTGATTTTTCTGCGCGTATTGCTCGTAACACGCAGATTTTCTTACAAGAAGAAACCGGTATCACCAAGGCTGTTGATCCATGGGCCGGCTCCTATTATGTGGAATATCTCACTGATAAAATTGCGCGTCGCGCATGGTCGCTGATTGGCGAAGTGGAGGAACTGGGTGGCATGGCTAAAGCTATTGAAACCGGTATCCCCAAAATGCGCATAGAAGAAGCTGCGGCCAAAAAACAGGCCCGCATCGACTCTGGCAAGGACACCATCGTTGGCATCAACAAATATCAAACCGACGAGAAATCCGAGATTGAGATACTGGAAGTCGACAACGAAAAGGTTCGCAAGTCTCAGATTGAACGGATCAACAAGATGAAGGCCGATCGCAACGATGATGACGTGCAACAGGCTCTCGCTGCTATCACAAAATGTGCTGAAAGTGGTGACGGAAATTTATTAGCTTATGCCGTGGACGCCGCCCGCAAACGTGCCACCCTTGGCGAGATTTCTGACGCCATGGAAAAATCGTTTGGGCGCTATAAAGCAACCATTAAATCCATATCCGGCGTGTATTCTTCTGAATTAAAAGATGACGATCACTTTAAAGCCGCACTGAAGCGTGCCGATGAGTTTGCGGAACTGGACGGCCGGCGTCCCCGCATCATGGTCGCCAAAATGGGACAAGACGGACACGATCGTGGAGCTAAGGTAATTTCTACCAGCTTTGCCGATCTCGGATTCGATGTGGATATCGGTCCGCTTTTCCAAACTCCGGAAGAAGCGGCCCGCCAGGCTGTTGAAAACGACGTTCACGTGCTGGGCGTATCCAGCCTCGCTGCCGGGCATAAGACCCTAGTGCCACAAGTAATCGAAGAGCTCAAAAAATTGGGCCGGGAAGACATTATTGTGATTGCCGGCGGAGTTATACCTCAGCAGGATTATCAATTCTTGTATGATGCCGGAGTAACTGCCGTATTTGGTCCCGGAACCGTTATTCCCCGCGCCGCCAAGCAAATTCTGGATGTTTTGATTGAAAACTATTCGGATGTATTGGACTGATCTATTGTCGTATGATTTACAACCTCTCTGCTCCCACGCCATGCACAGGGGCGAGAGGTTTTTTGATTGGATAGAAAAAAGCTGTACCTGGATTTTCAAGAATTCTTTGCTCTGCACAGCAATTAACATACTTTGCGTTCTTCGCGTCTTTGCGGTTAAAAAGTGGAGCTTTACATGAGTCGCAATCTCCCCTCAAAACAAGAATTTATCGACGGCATCCTTTCTGGCAGCCGTATGCTGTTAAGCCGGGCCATCACCCTGATCGAAAGCACCAAAGAAGCCCACCAGGATTTGGCGCAAGAGATTATTGAAGGCTGTCTTCCCCATTCAGGACAGTCCGTTCGGATTGGCGTTACCGGGGTGCCCGGTGTGGGAAAAAGCACTTTTATTGAAGCTTTTGGCAACCACGTAATTGAGGAACAAAACCGGAAGCTGGCCGTGTTGGCCGTGGATCCTTCCAGTTCGAAAACCAGGGGAAGTATTCTGGGTGATAAGACCCGGATGGAAACGCTGGCCAATAATCCCAATGCTTACATTCGACCTACCCCTACTTCCGGCTCATTGGGCGGCGTGGCGCGTAGCACCCGGGAAACCATCACTTTGTGCGAAGCGGCCGGCTTTGATACCATTCTGATTGAAACTGTGGGCGTGGGACAGTCAGAAACGGCCGTCCATTCCATGGTCGATTTCTTCCTTTTGCTGATGCTTGCTGGCGCAGGTGATGAACTGCAAGGTATCAAACGGGGCATCATGGAGATGGCCGACGCCATAGCTATCAATAAGGCAGACTCTGGCAACGAAGATGCTGCCCGGCGCGCTATGAGCGAATACAAAAACGCCCTGCACCTGTTCCCACCAACTGAATCAGGATGGATACCAAAAGTTACTACCTGTTCAGCATATCACGAAAAAGGCATTCCTGAGGTCTGGAACATTGTGGATGAATATCTTCGTCACACAAAAGCCAAAGGGTTTTTTGATCAAAAAAGAAAACAGCAGGCTGCCTACTGGCTTAATGAAAGTATACAGCAGGAGTTACATGCTGCTTTTTACAACAATCCTGCTCTAAAGGTAAAACTGGAAGGCTATCGTCAACAGGTGCAGGACGGAGAGATTTCTTCTTACAAAGCGGCCAAGGATTTAATCAGGCTGTTTTTGAATCATTCGTAGGATATAGCACCGGCATTCCACTTTTTTTGTAAGGATTTGCTTTGAGATTGCTCTTACTCTGAAAGCAAACCAATTACAGAAATTATGGCCTACGAAGAATCTTTTTCCATCGAAGACTTCCATAACCGCACCGTCAAAGACATGCAGCCTGATGAGCAACCCCGCGAAAAGCTGATGCGCTACGGAGCTGAATCCCTTTCTGATTCCGAACTTTTAGCTATCCTGTTGCGCACCGGCACCAAAAAATTGAATGTCATAGAAACAGCCAAAGCTTTGCTGGAGCATTTCGGAGGCTTACATAGCCTGGTACGTAAAGACTGGCAGTCGCTTAAAGTGATCCCCGGCATTGCCAAAGTAAAAGCCATTACCCTGGAGGCTGCTTTCGAATTGGCGCGACGCATGCAGATTGCCGAGCTGGGCAATGAGATTACGGTGACCTCCCCCGAAGATGTAAACGCCTATTTTGCGCCTAAACTTCGGCATCTCACCAAAGAAACTTTCATTGTAGCCTTTCTTGATAACACAAAGAAGCTAACCGGTTACCGCTCCATCAGCACCGGAGGAAAAACAGCCACTATCGTAGATGCTTCCGAAGTAATGCGCCAGGCCGTGCTGCATGAAGCCAACTCCATCGTGCTGGTTCACAATCATCCCTCGGGCCATAACAAAGCCTCAACGGCGGATATTCAGCTAACCAAACGGCTGGCAGAATGTGGTAAGCTGTTTGGAATCCCTGTAGAAGACCATGTCATTATTGCCGGACATCAGTTCGTGAGTCTACGAAGTAATGGGGTTTTTTAGCACTGAGAAAATCTCGCATCGAAATTCGATCTATCGTAAATCTCTCTTATTAAGGCTTTCGGTTGTAATTGGAAGGAAGAATTTATTACTCAGCTTTATAGTTCTCTTGAATCAACAGAATAAACTTCTAAATTCGAAAGCTAAGGTCTTTGGATGAGCGAATGATCGATTAGCGACTAGCGAACTGCGAACACTTCTAACTTCAATGTTCCTTATTGAATGTTCGATGTTCGAATTGTGGAGAGGGAGGGATTTCCCGCATAGCTTATAATCTGAAAGCATCCCAATCTTAAGCGGGACAGGCTTCCCATCCCTGAATTATTTTCCGAACATAAAAAAACCACCAGACAGTGAATGCATGCATGGTGGTTTGAAATCTACAGCGGAGAGGGAGGGATTCGAACCCTCGATACCTCGTTGGAGGTATACTCCCTTAGCAGGGGAGCGCTTTAAGCCGCTCAGCCACCTCTCCGTTTTTTGAAGGGCATCAAATATAGCGACCTTTACCGACTAATAGCAACCCTTTTCGACGATTTAATCGGAAGGATTTTAATTTCTTTCTGAGATACCTTTTTCTGAAGCATTAAGTCCCGCTACCGGCAAGCGAACGGTGAAAGTTGTACCACGACCCTCTTCGGTATCAATGAGTATGGTGCCATGGTGCATCTCCGTCATTTCCTGGCAAATCAACAGCCCTAAACCCGATCCCTTTTCGTTATCGGTGCCGTAACGGGAAGTATTTACGCCCAGTTTTAGCAGCTCATTAGCCATTTTAGCGCTCATACCGATGCCATCATCTTGCACCGAGATATCATAAAATGATTCCTCCTTTTTTACCTCTAAATGGATGTTACCGCCAATGGGAGTAAACTTCAGTGCGTTGGATGTCAGGTTTCTTAATACGGTTTGGAGCATATTTGAATCGGCAAAAATCGTGTAAGAATCATCTGCAGTATAGCTAAGCTGTATTTTTTTCTGCTTTGCAACCGGCTCAAAAATATGAGCGATCTCAATAACCAGTGCCTTTAAGTTCACCGTCTCTGGTTCTGGCTTTATTTTGCCACTCTGCAGCGAAGCCCAGTTTAATAGGTTCTCTACCAACCTGAGCAGTGACTCCGACGAGCCGTGAATATATGCCATGCTTTCCCATAACTCGGGGTCTTTTTCGCGATCAATATCTGAAAGCAAGATATCGCTATAGCCAAGTATTGCCTGAAATGGATTCCTTAAGTCATGGGCAATCAGCGAAAAGAATTTATCTTTGGTACGGTTACTTTCTTCTAATTCCTCGGCCTGCTGCTGTATAATCTTGTTCTTCTCTTCCAGCTCGTTTTTCTCCTTTCTGATCTCTGCTGTCTGATCTTCAATAACCCGCTTAAGTTTATGCTGTCGGTTCAAAAGATACCGGTATCGCAATTGAGAGGTACCGTAATAACCAATTCCTATCAACAGTAAAATAAGCCCTATAAACCAGGGCTCTTCGTAGATAAAGGGTAATACAGTAATGGATATTTCTGCCGGCACCTCATTCCAGCTCCCCTGATCATTGGCAGCCGTCACCTCGAATGTATAGAAGCCCGCCGGTACGTCTACAAAGGAAATGGAGCGGTCTCCGTATACTTCTTCCCATTCATCGGAATATCCCACCAAGCGATACCGATAACGTGTTTTCTCCGGGGCATTAAACGTTAGTGCATGGTAATTAACCCGAAAGCTTTTATTCCCTCTTTCAATTTGTATCGCATCCTGGGCGTCATATATCCGCCCGCCGGCTTCAACACTATTTATTACCACATGAGGGGGGACCGTATTGCTTCCATTTTGCGAAGCATCAAAAATGGCAACACCTTCTTGGGTGGCAAACCAAAAGAAGTCATTCTCTGTTTTTAGTCCTGCTTCCTGGAATGAGCCATTCGCTTCAGGGTTTCTCATGCCTTCCGTACTGCTGTAATGCATGAGGCTAAAACTATCGTTGCGGCCATCCATATAGCGGTTCAATTCATCTTTTCTGATTTTGACAATCCCCTTGTTTGATGAAATCCAAAGCCACCCGAAATTATCCTCAGAAATCCAGTGGACGATATGGTCGGGCAGTCCGTCATCCCTATTCACATAAGCAATCTCGCCATCCCGAATGCGATTCAAACCATTATTTTCGGTACCTACCCATACAGTACCTGTATCTTTTTCATCGATATAGATGGAGCGCACATTATTTGAAGACAAACCTTCTTCCGTAGTAAAATTGGTAAATGTGCCCTTATAATACCTGCTGACTCCTCCATCCAGGCTTCCCGTCCATAATCCTCCGTCCGAATCTTTGGTAATGTATCTAATCTTGACGCCACTTAGCCCGTCTTCTTTACCGTATATCCGCAGGCTGTCATTCACAGGATTCCACTTTAGCAGCCCACCATACGTACCTATCCAAAGTTCTTCTGAACTTTCGGAATGCATAGCACGGACATCGTTCATTCCCGGCCGATCCGAGAATTTGTGGTTTTTAAATTCAGAGCCGGTCATCAAATCAAGCCCTTGCTGATGATACCCAATCCAGATATTACCGTTAACATCTTCTTCAATAGATTGAACGATATTGCTCGCCATCCCATCACGGATATCGTAGTTATAGACTTCCTGCCCTTCCACAATATTCAAACCATCTCCTCTTGTGCCCACCAGAATTCGATTTTGGTGATCTTTCTCCAGAGCAAGGATATTATCGCCAGAAATACCCTCTGGCACCCCAAGTGTACGTACTTTTGATTTACTCACCTTGATCAGACCATGACGGCTGGTCCCAAACCAGAGATTACCTTCACGATCTTCGTACATACAGGCATATTGGTAATCCTGCATCCCTTCAATTCCCTTGAACGGCACCAAGCGACCATCCTTATAAATACTAAGTGTTCCGGTGGTGCCAATAAACCAGAGTACACCGTCTGAGTCCCTGCGGACCTTCCAATAAATCTCTTTTATCTGGAGGTTGTCTTCTTCGATTCTTTGAATTTTGGCTGAACCGGGAACTTCTCCAAACACACGCCCGTCCGAAATGTAAATAGTGGTTTCTTCATCTCTGTATATATTGTAGATATTAAGGCCATCCAGTACCCGAAATTTCGGCGGCGATACAAGTTCCCACTCCTGAATCTGATACATCTTTCCGACAGAAGATACATTTATCACACCTTGGTCATCCTGAAACAACGCAAAAAAACTGTTCTCAGCAATACCATTACCAAGGTGGTACTCTTTAATCAACCGGCCATCATAATGCAAATGATACAAGCCGTTATTCGTGGCCGCCCAAATAGTGTTGGTAGAGAAATCTTCGAGTAGCTTGTTTACCCTTCTACTCTGATCATCATCTTTGTTTATGTACTGTGAAAATTGCCCTTCGTGATAAACGTACAACCCGCCCTGGGTAACAAAAAACATACGCCCGTCAGCCGTTTCATGCATTTGGGTAATATCCAGGTCAGTAAAACCTTCTTCGTTGCCGTAATGGGTAAATTCACCATTTTTCATCAGCATCACACCGCCATATTCCAGCGAAATCCACATTCCCACTCCTTCTTGAATATGTAGCATAGTGG
This sequence comes from Gracilimonas mengyeensis, assembly GCF_900182705.1. Taxonomy (GTDB): domain Bacteria; phylum Bacteroidota; class Rhodothermia; order Balneolales; family Balneolaceae; genus Gracilimonas; species Gracilimonas mengyeensis. The sequence continues at coordinate 62,691 of NZ_FXTP01000005.1, forward strand.
TGCGGTTATGCGGCATTTCCGGTGTGTTGGAATAGTTAAACACTTTGAAATTAAGCCCGTCAAAACGTACCAATCCATCGTAGGTATTTACCCAGAGATAACCAAGGCTGTCTTGTGAAACCAATCCCACCGTGTTTACCGGCAATCCGTCTTCAATGGTCCAGGTTTGTGCAGTAAGCGTATCCAGTTTTTGTATTATTGGATATTGAAAAGCATTTGCCGAATGAGCCCCAAATGCCCATAGCAAACCCACCGTAAATAATATTACACGTTTCTTATTCATTGCCTTTAGTTAAGCAGCCCGTTTGGGGGATGCTTCAGCCCGGAGAATCAACCCAGACTGTATTTATTTTTCATCATCCAGCACATAAATTTGGGACAGGTTACGTCCTTCCTGAGCGTAATCCAATCCATAGCCAAGCACAAAAGCATCCGGGATTTCGAAACCTACATAATCCAATTGCACGTCATGTCTGGTAGCTTCTTTTTTATGAAGCAGCGTACATACACTCACTGAAGCGGGGTTTTCTTCCTTCATTCGCTTCACCATATACTGCATACTTAAACCGGTATCCACAATATCTTCAATCAGTATCACATGTCGTCCTTCAATTTTCGCGTCAATATGCTTGAGCTCCGTAACCTGCCCCGATGATACTTTTTCATCACCATAGCTGCTGAGCTTCATAAAATCCACCTCGCAGGGAATGGTAACGTGCCGCATGATATCTGCCAGAAAGATAAAAGCCCCATTCAATATGCCAATAAATATCGGACGCTTGCCATCAAAATCTTTATTAAGCTGCCGCCCCATCTGCGCCAGACGCTCGTCTATTTGTTCTTTGGTGATAAATATCTTAAAAAGCTCTCCGTTACAAGTTACTTTATCGGGCTGATGGAATCTTGAACTCATATCAAATTGAAAGATTAATAGTCAAAAATATTTCGGTTTGGGGATGATAACGGGCCTCCTCAGCCACGGCTCCCCACTCGTTGTTTTCTGCCTTCACGGGATAGATAATGGCGTAAATAGTACCATCTGATCCGCACAATACCAAAGCCTTTTCCTTTAAATGAGCGGGTATTTTGCGGGATGTCAGATGTTTGGCAATGTTTTGGGATCCTGATAAACCTAAAGGCGTAAAGCGATCTCCCTCTTGCCATTCTCGCAAAGTCAGGGGCCATTGCAGCTTGTCTGCGTCTACTTGCAAATTTGCCGACTGGCTGCGTGAAGATACAAGTTTTAGCGATACCGGGCCCGTCTTAAAATCACTCTCCACTTCACCCCTTTTAAAAGTGTAGCTGATGGACGCTTGTTCTTTGTGAGCTTGAATAACAACCTGCCCACGATCTGAAGTTAACCTCAGGTTACCGGCTTCGATTGTTGTACCTGTTTGGATATGTTCAATCTCTTTCAGCTGCTGCCATTCGCCCCGGGAGAGCGACTGTTCCAGGCCATTTATTTTCAGGATGGTTTTCAGTACCGATGTTTTCAGGTTGTCAGGCAATGCCGAATATTTTGTCAAGTCGATCATATTCTTTTCAGCCACCTGACCGGCCACCTGTTGCATGGCAGCTTCAAACCGTTCTCCCTGTTCCTGCAGCTTTAAGATATTTTGTTGCCAGCCCGGAAAAAAACCATCCATTTGCTCAGCAAGCTCATTCCTTAAAAAATTACGGGCATAATCACTTTGCAAATTAGATTCATCCACTCGGTATGGAATGACCTCTCCATCGCAGTAATCGAGTATTTGTTGTTTGGTAAAAGGGAGCAGCGGCCGGAAGAGCTCTCCATCCCACACAGACATCCCCTGCCATGCTTCCGGTGCACTTCCTCGAAGCAGTTTCTGCAAAATGGTTTCTACCTGGTCATCCTGATGGTGAGCCGTTAGGATGGCTGCGGCATCATACTCTTCCTTAAAATCCCTAAAAAAACGATAGCGTTGTTTCCGGGCCCAGTTCTGAAAGTTTTCATCCCCGGCATCTTCAGGATTCAAGGGAATCGTACAGCATTCAAATCCCCACTGAAAAGCCATTTGTTCGGCGAGCTCTTGGTCGAGATCTGAAGCTTCATCACGTTTTCCATAATTCACATGCACAATCAAGGCTGAAATCTCTAATCTCTTGAGCAAGTACATCAGAGCCATCGAATCGGGACCACCGCTCACTCCCAAAACAAAAAAATCATCTGGCGCAAAGTACTGCCTCCTTACTTTTTCCAGATGATTTTCTAATTGAGTTAACAGGGACTGAGCCATGTGATCTAAATCCTGTTGGAATTAATCCCCGAAAGAACCGGCTGGACCCGGAAATACTACCGGACTTTCAAAACCCTCTTTGGAAACACTAGCCACACCAAAGTAGTAGTTGTCGATTACAACATTTTCCAAAGTGTGTTGGGTTGAGTCGGCTGGCACATACACGCTTTTTTGCCATTGATTGGCATCCGTCAGGCGCCAGTAAATTTTGTAGCCTGCCAGCTGTGGATTTTCTTCGGAATCCAGCGCTTTCCATTTCAGCGTGGTGCTCGGGCGAACGGCGCCTTCAATTTCTACATTGGCCGGCGGGCTGGGTGCCCACGACATACCTGCCATTACCACCGCATTTAAACCGGTAAGTTTGGCGGCAAAATCGAATTCAACTTCATCCAGCACGTCACCATATTCCACGCCATCCTCGGTTCGTAAATCCTGGTGCTGGCGGTTGTAATCTTCATTTGTTTCCATGATACGTACACCCGGGAATCCAGCCTCGTTAAACGGCCGATGGTGCCCGCCTCGTCCAAAACGATCCAGACGATAAATCATCATTACATCCAGGTTACGAATGTACAAATCGGCCATTTTATCTACGTAACGTGCCAGGTTGCGCGAAGGCGAATCAACCTCACCACCCGTATAGCGACGGATGGTTGCTTCCCGCTCTGTTTCCACGTAGCGGGTTCCTTCAGAAAATACGCGGGCGGTAGTATTATCAATCACCTGGTTGATACCCTGTATGTTGCCAATCATATCATTATTCAACACACCTTTGATATCCCAGCCTTGTTCTTTGGCATATTCGGCCAGAATCTGTCCGCCAAATAACCCCTGCTCCTCACCGGATAGAGCAGCATACATTATAGAACCTTCGAACTCATATTGGCTAAGAACCCGAGCGGCTTCAAGCGCACCGGCAACACCGGAGGCATTATCGTTGGCGCCGGGAGATTCAGAGGTACCGTCCAACGGATCGGAAACACGCGAGTCAATATCACCACTCATCATAATAAAACGGTTAGGATCGGCTGTGCCTCGCTGAATAGCAATTACATTCACTATTTTGGTGGGTTCCGGGATACGCCGGGTGCCCTCAACCACATCACTTACATAAAATACTTCCAGGCAACCGCCACATTCTTCTGAAATGCGTTCAAACTCTGCTTTTATCCAGCGCCGGGCTGCGCCAATTCCGTGGGTATCAGAAGTAGTATCAGACAATGTGTGACGGGTACCAAAACTCACCAGTTTTGTGATATCGGCTTCAATACGTTCGGCAGAAGGAGCGGCACCTATCTCGCGGAGCACTTCCGTTTCCATGGTCTGCGACCAGGCGCTGCCTCCCATCAAAAACACAAATAATAGGGTAGTTATCGTAGCTTTAAATAATTTCATAAAGATAGAATAAGAGTTATTAGTTATTCTCAGGAGAGGAATCGTCTTGTTGTAGATATTCTTTCAGGTTTTGCTGAAACCGGGCTTGCGCTTTTTGTCCTGCACGATGCCCGAAATAGGCACCCAGCCCACAGGCCACAATCACGGTAAACATATAGGTAAGTTCGGACTGCCCCAAGCCGGCATCAAAAATCTTTACCCACACCAATGGAGGAATGGCCACCATCAAAGCAAATACATAGGGAGCAGGATTTGGTCCCTGAAGGCGCCGCATAAAACGACGACCGCTTACGAATACCAGGTTCATATATACCAGGCCAAAACCCAATAGAAAAAGCATTCCGGTGACGCCGGGATCACTTATTTTTACTAAAAATTCGGAACTGAGAAGCGTAAAAGCTGCCGATACAATGAATATACCGGAGGTGTAAAATATAAAACGAGGAAGGTTATCCACGGGAAAAGTTGGCTTTTAGGTTTGATTGTGGCCAAAATTCCTAAAAACAAACCCCAAATGCTAATGCATACATAACTTTTAACGCCTTGCGTAAAGTGTACCGTAAAATGGAAGGCTTGCAAGTTTACTTAAGCCAGCTCACCGGATTTACGTTTTGGTTGCCATCCCGCAATAAAAAGAAAAGAACTTCGCCTAACTCAGATTGAGAGGTACCGGATGAGCCAATACGGTCACCTTGACGTAACACCGTTCCCACGCCCACATCAATCTGGCTGAGGTTGCCATATGCGGTGTAATAAGAACCATGTTTTACGAATACTACATCGCCGTAACCGGGAAGTGGACGAATACGAAATACATACCCATCTGCCACCGCTTTAACAGGCGAACCGGCATCGGCTACAATATCGATACCGGGATGTTCGGTGATGGTGCCATACAAAGGGTTACGAACGCGTCCAAATTGCTTGGCCACGGTAGTGCTGTTTACCGGCCAGGGGAGGTCTCCTTTGGCTTTAGCAAATTCGTCTTCAAATACAGCCAATTCTTCATCACTTACAAAATTCGTGGAACGGGCGGCGCTCTCATACTTTTCAACCTCGCTGGCCCGGCGGGAAGCGTCCGTGATATTCCGGGCCTCTTCGAGACGGCGCAGACGTTCATTTTCGGCGGCACGTAATTCCTCTTCTTCCTCGATCAGGCTAGAGAAAGTGTTCTCCAGATTCTCTTTCTCCTGCCGGGTCTTACGCAATTCAGATAACCACTCGCTGCGTTCCTGTTTAATTTCTTCAACGGTCTGCTCCTGCTGTTGCCGTTGGTCTCCCAGCTCTTCTTTTTCCTCCCGGATTTCTCCCAGCACAACCCGGTTCTTCTGATGACTGTCCTCCAGGTTTTCCTTCACTTCATCCAGCTCCCGTTTGGTTTCACGGATAGCTTCTGCCTGCTTGGCCTTCTGCTCTTCAAAACGGCGCAGGTAATTGGCGCGCACCACCATCTGGTTGATGGACTTGGAGGTTAACAGCAACTCCAGGTTTCCGGTCCGTCCATTCTTGTATGCGTAACTGATGATTTTTTTGTAGCTCTCAATCAGATGATTTAATTCGGCTTCCCGCACGCTTATTTCTTCTTCGGTGAGACGTATCTCCGCTTCAATCTGAGATTGCTCCTGTTGCAGGGATTTAATTTTATCATCCTGCAAAGCAATCAGGTTATTCAGCGACTGAAACTGCTCAAAGGATTTATCAAAGCGCTGCTCAGCCTGACGTACCCGCTCCTGATAATTTTTGATACGGGCTTCCAGCACATTGATTTCAGCCCGGGCATTTTCCTGGCGCTTAAGCAGTTCCTCCCTCTTCTCTTCGTAGGTTGATTGTGCAGAGACCTCCACGGCCGCTAAAGCTGCAAGCAAGATCATCACACATACTTTCAATAAATAGCTATGAGCTTTCATAATCGTTCAATCTCTACATTCTTGGGGATATCAATGGTCAACTCCGGCAACTTTGGGTTCACATCCAGGCTTCGGATTAAAAAGACCACCCGCGAATCTCCATCGGAACTAAAAATCGTGATTTTCCGCGGTAAAATAAATCCATTAAGCTCACCATAACTTTCGTATTCCAATCTTGAATATGGAGCGGCAGAACGTGGTGGTTGTTCTACCTGCCGTACCTGTCCGCCTTCTTTGCTCAGGTACACCCGGGCACCATTCTTCAACCGCAGTTGTAGGAAATTATTGTTTTCGAAAACCGCCTGCACCTGCTCCTTCCCCACTTTGAAATTGATGAGATCCAAAATATTGATAGAGGCCAGTTCATTCAGGCTGGTCATGCGCCCGTCATAAATCGACAGCTTTTGAGCATAATCATCCAGGCGGTTGTAGATCAAAATCGAATCCTGATCCACCAGCATCTTCCCGCCTTCGATACCAATACGGTTTTGGATAGTGAGCAGGCTTAGCGCCGTATCTGCCTGAAATTCTATAGTTACCCGGTCGCTGTTCCCCGGCTCACTCACCAAAGCCCGTCCTTTACCCTCCAGCGTGTTCAGGCTTTCGGAATAATCGGGAATCCTGTTCACCACTTCACCAATAGAAAGACTGCTTTTGCTATAGTTTTCTTTAGAAACCGAGCGAGAAGTGCTACAAGCGGTAAAGAACAAGACCAATGGTATAAGCGGAAAAAACAGGGATGTGAAAGAACGGATTTGCACGTGCTTACCCATTTATTTTAGGTTCAAGATGGGTGCGATCCGGATCTTTTTCGAGGGCCTGCCGCCACCAGTCACGGGCTTCTTCCATATTGCCCAGCTTTTCGTTTACATCGCCCATATGCTCCAGTACTTCCGCACTAGCTTCCCCAGTGTCAATAGAAGCTTTGATGAAACGCTGTGCCCGGTCGTAATCTCCCAGTTTATAATACACCCAACCCACGGTATCCAAGTAAGCTGAATTTTCGGGATTTACTTCGATGGCTTTCAGTGCCAATTCCTTGGCGCGTTCGAGGTTCTCTCCGCGCACCGATAAGTTGTAGGCGTAATTATTCATGGCGTTGTCATTATCGGGATCGTACCGCAAAGCTAATTCGTACGCTTCGTCTGAGGCTTCATGGTTCTCAAGGTTGGCCCGAACATCACCCAGTGTACTGTAAATGACGGATTTAAACGGTCTACGTGCAGGAGCCCGTGCTGCTTGCTCCAGCCAGGGTTCTGCTTTTTTGTTTTGATCGTTCAGCATGTACCCGCTACCGATAAAAAACTGTATAAAGGCATCTTCGGGCACCTCTTCGTTGGCTTTAAGGCCCACTTCAATTGTCTCCTCGTATTTCTGCTGACTGAGCAATAATTGCAAGCGTTGTCGCCAGGCGATATCATCTCCGGGCAGCAGCTTATTGGCTTGTTCCAGTTTTTCAAGGGCTATTTCGGGCTCCCCGGCCTGACGGTAATATTCTCCGGATAAAGTAAAAGCAGGACCAAACTCTGGCTCACTTTCCGTAAAAGTGTCGAAAATGCGCTCGGCTTCTACCCGCAGCTGTATGTTTTGGGGATCCTGTTCTACCCTGGAATAAAAGAAACGGGCGATCTCCATTTTATTTTCCGGCTGAATCAGCGTATCAGAGATAAAATTGGTCAGCAGAGTTCCGGCACTGTCCCACTGTTGCTCTTCCAGGTAAATAGTGGATAAGGTGATCAGCGATTGTGGATCACGGGCATTGCGGTCAAGCGCATCCTTCAGCACTTTCTTGGCTTCGGCTTTTTCACCGGTACGGGAATAGTATTGCCCCAACAAGTTCAGCATTTGCAGATTATCCGGATCAGCTTCACGGATTCTTTCCAGCTGCACAACGGCAGAATCGGTTGCTGCCAGCGACTCAAAATTCCTGAATTTCATCAACAGCACCTGCGGGTCTTCCCCAGAGAGTTTTATAATCCGGTCTAATATCTCATTGGACCTTACAAACTCACCATAATCCTTATAGGTATCAGCCAGCATGTACAATCCCTCAAAATCATTGGGATGATATTCCAGCAGAGTATTCAGCTGCTCCAGGGTGGCCTGATTGCGACCGGCACTGCGATAAATCTCGGCCAGTTTCAGCCGGTACCATTTGCTTTCCGGATCGGCTTCAACGGCTTGCTTTCCATATACCGCCGCATTCGGTAAGTCATTTAAAGACAGATAGGTATCGGCCAGGGCATAACTCACGCCCGGGGGCTGATCAAGGTTACGATAGGCTTCCAGCAATAACTCCCTTGCTTCCTCATAAGCCTCGTTTTCAAAAGCTTCCAGGCCGTTTATATATGCCGATTTCCCAGAATAATCATTGTTCTGTTGAACCTGAGCAGGTAACAGCTGTGGAATAATAAAGAGTGCGAATAGTAAAAAATAGTTTCTCATAGAACACATAACGCTAAGTATAACGGTATAGCGCCTTTTTTGCTTATTTCATTCATAAAAAAAGAGCCGGAAATCAATCCGGCTCTTCTAACATTAGGAGAATAAAAAGTGGGGAATTCTACTTGATAAGCATCATTCTCCGCGTTTGGGTAAAGTCTCCGGCGTTTATCCGGTATAAATACATTCCACTTGATAAATTAGCTGCATCGAAAGTAAGGGTATAGGTACCAGCCGACTGTCGTTGTCCCTGAACCAGGGTAGCCACTTTTTGTCCGGTGATGTTATATACCGCAACATTTACGCTGGCCGCTTCGGGCAGGGCATAACTAATTTGCGTGGTTGGGTTGAATGGGTTTGGATAGTTCTGGTCCAACTTAAAAGCAGTTGGCGTTCCGTCATCAATTTCCTCGTTACTGGTGGTCATGCCAGGCAACAGCTGGGCTGTTCCGTCAGGCAGTACCAGTAGTAAACCAAAACCGGGACCTTCATTATTGGCAGATGGATCAAGGAATCCACTGGCAAGTATCATGGCCGTTTGACCTCCCAGGCTACTCACATCGGCGGTAAAAGAGGCTACGGGTGAGTCAGCGCCAGTTGGATTTACATCAATGGTGTAAGAAGCCAAAGGCACCGTCAAATAGCTCTCGGTGGCACCGGTGTAAGACACATTGGTAGCCAGAGCAGTAACATCTCTCGCTAAAATATCCACAGCCGGAGCATCGGTAGCGCCATGATAGATACCAAAGGTAAATTCTTCTTCATTGCCGGATAATTGCGCACCGGATTGTACATCCAGCATGAAGCCGGTATCAACGCCATCCGGGTTGTCTGCAAAGGCGGAAGGATCACTGACACCTTGTGCAATCACATAATAGTTTTCACCAGCTTCGAAAGTCACATTGGCCGTGTAAGAATCTTCGGTCAGCTCAGCATCAGCAAGGGTAACACCGATGGTATATTCGGTACCCGCTTCAAATTCCAGGAAGTCAGTTGCGTCACGGAATCCAACATCTTCCAGCGTAAGCGCTCCGTTTACGTAAATATCCACCATTTCAAAAGCAGGGTCAGCTGCATTGTGGATGATTTGTGCCATAGCTGTTCCGTAAGATGGAAGGTTTATTACCGTGCCATCAGGCAGCACCGCAATCAAACCAAAAGCTGGCCCGTCGTTGTTGGCAGAAGGATCCAAAAATCCGCTGGCTAACACAATAGCTGAAGAACCGCCTAATCCAGATACATCTGCTTCAAAAGAAGCTACGGTGGTAGCTGTACCTGCCACATTGATATCCAGCACATAACTGTCGGCAGGTACACTCACGTATCCTTCCGAATCATCGGTATAAGCTAAACCGCCAACCAGTGTATTGCCTCCGGTATTTATATCTACAGACGGTGCGTCACTGGCACCATGATATACGGCCAGATCAACCATTCCTGCATCGGCCGTAGTTTGGGCGCCGGTTACCACATCCAGAAAGAATCCGGTAGTAACGCCATCCGGGTTTTCAGCAAATTCGGAGATATCATTCACTCCCTGCGCAATCACATAATAGGATTCACCAGCATCCAGATTCAGCGTAGTATTGTACACGGAAGAACTGATCCCTGCGGCATGTGGAGCCACATCAATTTCGATATCAACCCCCGCACGCAATTCTACAAAAGGACTTGCTTCTCGGAAGGCCACACTGTCTAAAAGGATTTCGCCGTTGGCATAAATATCAACCAATCCAAAAGCAGGATCGGCAGCATTATGGATGATTTGTGCTGTAGCTGTTTGATATGCCGGAAGCTCTACAACTGTTCCATTTGGCAACACGGCAATCAACCCAAAAGCTGTGCCGTCATTGTTTGCGGATGGATTCAGAAATCCACTTGCCAGGACAATAGCACTTGATCCGTCTAAACCACCAAGCGGAGCCACAAACGAAGCGACAGTGGTTGAAGTACCGGCCGCATTTACATCCAACACATATTCAGCTGCGGGTACGCTTAAGTAGCCGGCTGTATTATCTGTATACGACAAGCCGCCTGCAAGTGTGTTGCCACCTGTGTTAATATCAACGGTGGGAGCATCGCTTGCACCATGATAAATGGAGAGATCAACCTCACCAGCATCGGCAGTAGTTTGTGCCCCGGCAATAGCATCCAGGAAAAAGCCTGTCTCTACTCCATCGGGATTCTCTGCAAAAGAAGAAGGATCACTTACGCCCTGTGCAATTACGTAATAAGATTCGTCGGTCGCCAGGTTCAGCGTGGTGTTATACACAGAGGCGCCAATACCTGCTTCATAAGGCACAACATCAATCTCAATATCAACGCCAGCTTCTAATTCTACGAAGGAAGTTGCTTCACGGAAAGCAACACTGTCCAACAAGATTTCACCGTTTGCATAAATATCTACTACTTCAAAAGCCGGATCAGCAGCGTTATGAATGATTTGTGCGGTTGCCGTCGGCGTGTATTCCGGAAGATTCAGCACCGTACCATCAGGCAATACTGCAATCAACCCAAAAGCTGGTCCATCATTGTTGGCTGAAGGATCCAGAAAACCACTGGCTAAAATCATAGCTGTGGAACCTTCGAGAGTTGAGATATCAGCCTCAAAAGAAGCTACCGTTGTTTCAGTGCCGGCTGCATTGATATCTAATACATAGCTATCACCCGGCAAACTGATGTAACCGTTGGTGTAATCAGAATATGGGATGTTACCTACCAACGTTCCGCCCGGGGCATTTACATCTACTGCGGGAGCATCGGTTGCGCCGTGATAAACGGAAACGCCCACAAAGGACGAATCAAAGGTTGTTTGGGCTCCTGAATAAACATCCAGCATAAAAGCGGTAGAACGCCCGGTTGGATTCTCTGCAAAAGCAGAAGGATCGCTTACGCCTGTTGCTACAATATAATATGCTTCGTCAGCTTCCAGGTTAACCGTGGTATTATAGACCGAAGCCCCGATTCCTGCTCCAGCGGGTGCAACATCTATCTCGATGTCAACACCAGCTGTGAGTTCTAAAAATCCGGTAGCTGATCGGAAAGCGACATCTTCCAGCAGTACATCGCCGTTTGCGTATATATCTACGACCTCAAAGGCTGGGTCGGCTGCGTTATGAATAATTTGTGCTTCTGCAGTTTGTGCTTGCGCGGAAGTGGTTCCCAAAAGCCCTGAAAAGGCAAATAGGAAAGCGCTCACAATGGCAGAGATACTTGTACCTAATGATCTCATAGTTCCTGTATTTAATTGTGATTTATGTACAAGAGAAATGCAGCGTCTCTTTTGTTGAATAGTCAATTTTTGTGCAAATCTCCTGCGCTTATCAATGCAATTTGCTGGCACATTAGTTCCCGAAATAAAAAATCAAGAAAAAATTTGAAATAATTCTTTAGCTTTGTTTACATTAGAGCCATGCAAACGAACAGCATAAATAGAATTAATTTTACGCCAACACCACTCCGGCGGATTCCGCGGCGGCGGTAAGCATATAACTATGTCGCTATCTCAGCGGCACCCACCTCGACAAAACCGCTCAATTCTATTATAACTTTTCCCCGACAGGGAAATTCCATAAAGATCTCACTCAACCATCATGTCTGTTCAAATCCAAGTTGCTTCCGAAAAGCATAGCACTTATGCCGAAGAAATCACGCTAATGATTGAAACGGCTGCACGCCAGCGCGGCACCGGTATTGCAAAACGTGATCCGGAATACGTCAAAAAGAAGCTGCGTAACGGTAACGCCATCATCGCTTTAGACGGCAACAAGCTGGCCGGCTTCTGCTACATCGAGGTGTGGGAAAACAAAAAATATGTAGCCAACTCGGGATTGATTGTACACCCCCACTACCGCGGCATGGGGCTGGCCAAAAACATCAAAGCCAAGGCGTTTGAGCTCTCCCGTAAAAAATATCCCGGCTCCAAATTATTCGGGATTACCACCAGCCTTCCCGTCATGAAAATCAACTCGGACCTTGGCTACAAGCCCGTCACCTTTTCTGAGCTTACCCGTGACGAGACCTTCTGGGATGGTTGCCAAAGCTGCCCCAATTATGACATCCTTACCCGTAATGAGCGCAAGAATTGTTTGTGTACCGGCATGATGTACGATCCCAATCAACCCAATAAAAAACCCAAGGCTGAGCGTGAGAAAAACATTGCCAAATATTACCGGTGGGTGAAAATGAAAACCAACAAGTACCTGAAGAAACTGAATCCCATGAGCATGTTTTTTTCCATTTAAACACTATGAATTTTAATAGACCGTCATTGCAAGGAGCCAAAAAGCGAAATCCTAAATATTTCATGGAGATCGCTACGTCGAATACCAGCACAGGCTTAGTCTCAACATCCATACTCCTTGCGATGACACAAACTCATTCAAATTCCATTCAATCATGACTGAAAAGAAAAAAGTTTTACTCGCCTTTAGCGGCGGACTCGATACCAGCTACTGCGCCATATGGCTGGCTAAAGAAAAAGGCTATGACGTGCACACCGCAGCCGTAAATACCGGTGGTTTTGATGCCGAAGAAACCGAAGCACTGGCTGAAAAAGCCCAAAAGCTCGGCATTCAAAATCACGTAATGTTGAATGTGGAAGAGGAATTCTATCAAAAGGGCATTAAATATCTGGTATTTGGGAATGTGTTGAAAAACCACACCTACCCACTATCGGTAAGTGCCGAGCGGGTATTCCAAGCCGTAGCTATTGCTGAATATGCTAAAGAAATTGGCGCCGATGCCATCGCTCACGGAAGCACCGGGGCCGGGAACGACCAGGTTCGTTTTGATTTAGTGTTTAATGTGATGGCGCCCGGTGTGGAGATCATCACCCCTATTCGTGATCAAAAACTGAGCCGTGAAGAAGAAGTGGAATACCTGAAGGAAAACGGCATCGATCAGGAATGGGCCAAAGCCAAATATTCCATCAATCAGGGATTGTGGGGCACCTCCGTCGGCGGCGCCGAAACGCTGACTTCGCACCAGGGACTTCCCGAAGATGCCTGGCCTACTAAAGTAACCGCCACCGATTCGAAAAAAGTGGAATTGGAATTTAAACAAGGCGAGTTGATTGGCATTGACGGCCAGCAATTCAGCCCGGTTCAGGCCATTAAAGAACTGGAGAAGATTGCCTCTCCATATGGCGTTGGAAGAGACATTCACGTAGGCGATACCATTATTGGAATTAAAGGTCGTGTGGGATTTGAGGCAGCTGCGCCAATGATCATCATTAAATCACACCAGCTGCTGGAGAAACACACGCTGGGCAAATGGCAACTGCACTGGAAAGATCAACTCGCCGACTGGTACGGCATGTTGATGCACGAGGGTCAGTATCTCGACCCCGTGATGCGCAACATTGAAACCTTCCTGGAAGACACGCAAGAGACGGTATCCGGCAAGGTATTTGTGAAACTGGAGCACAAACGATTTGAGCTGGAAGGCATCGAATCAGACCATGATTTAATGGCTTCCAAATTTGGCCAGTACGGCGAGATGAACAACGCCTGGAGCGGCGAAGATGTGAAAGGCTTCACCAAAATTCTGGCCAATTCTATGCTCATCCAAAAACAAACCCAAAACCAGACCAATGATTAAAGTCGGAGTCATAGGAGGCGCGGGATATACCGCCGGAGAACTGCTCAGAATTTTATTGCATCACCCCAAAGCGGAATTGAAAAGCGTGGTGAGCCGCAGTCACAGCGGGGAGTTTTTGTACAAAGCCCATCCCGACCTGAACGGAGATATCGATCTGAAATTTGATGCAGAACTGAACCAAGATGTAGACGTGGTATTTCTGTGCATGGGGCACGGGAATTCCAGAGGTATTGTAGAAAGCGGGGTGATTCCCGAATCGGCCAAAATTGTAGATTTGAGCACGGACTTCCGCCATAAAGAAAGTAGTAACGGATTTGTATATGGCCTGCCGGAACTGAACCGCGAGGATATCAAAGAAGCAGACAAAATTGCCAACCCCGGCTGCTTTGCCACCTGTATTCAGCTTACGCTGTTGCCCTTGGCGGATGCGGGATTGATTAACCAAGACGTGCACGTAACTGCCATCACTGGAAGCACCGGGGCGGGACAAAATCCCACGGCTACCACGCACTTTAGCTGGCGCAGCCACAATGCCTCCATCTACAAACCACTGACTCACCGCCACCTGAAAGAAATCAAAGAAAGCCTGACGCAGCTGCAGGATGATTTCAGCAACCAAGTGCACTTTATTCCTATGCGCGGAGCGTTTACCCGTGGAATTTTGGCGGTTTCCTATCTTCCCACAGATAAATCACTTGAAGAAGTACAGGATTTATTTGAAGCGTATTACGCAGATCATCCCTTCGTGCATCTCTCGGATGAACCGCTGGATGTGAAGCAAATTGTAGGCACCAACAAAGGCTTGCTGCATCTGCAAAAAGAAAATGGCCAAATCCTCATTACCGGTGTGATTGACAACCTGGTGAAAGGGGCCTCGGGACAGGCCGTGCAAAACATGAATCTCATCTTTGGACTCGACGAAACGGAAGGACTCACTCTTAAATCAACCGCATTTTAATCATGGCTAAAAAACACGACATCGCAATTATTGGAGCCGGAAACCTGGGTATCGCCATCGCAAAAGGCATTGCCGGGGCCAAGTTGGCCAAACCCAAAAACATGTATCTGACCCGCCGGCACCTGGAGAAACTGGCCGACTTAAAGAAGCAGAAGTTCAACGTGCTGGCTAATAATATTGAAGCCGTACAAAACGCGGAATATGTGTTCTTATGTGTTCAACCCAAGCAGCTGCCTGATGTGCTGAAAGAAATCAATCCGGTGTTGGATCCTGAAAAACATGTACTGATTTCCACGATTACCGGGGTTGAAATCCCTACCATTGAGCAGCACCTGGAAACGACGATGCCCATCATCCGGGCCATGCCCAATACGGCTACGGCAATCCAGGAATCGATGACCTGCATGTGTACTAAGAACGCCAGCGAGGATCAGGTAAAAGAAGTGAAGACCTTTTTTGAGGCCCTGGGCGAAACGCTGGTGATTGATGAGAACCTGATGAAGGCCGCCACCGTGCTTGCGGCCAGTGGTATTGCCTTTTTCCTGCGGTATATTCGTGCGGCTACCCAAGGTGGAATTCAGCTGGGATTCCATGCGGAAGAGGCCCAGAAGATTGCCATGCAGACGGCCCGCGGCGCTGCCTCATTGTTGGTGGAGGGCGAAAATCACCCCGAAACGGAAATTGATAAAGTAACCACGCCCCAGGGCTGCACCATCGCCGGACTGAACGAGATGGAACACCAGGGCCTCAGCTCGGCCGTCATCAAAGGATTGATGGCTTCCTATGAAAAAATTAACAACATCACCCAATGAATTTATTTGAAGTTTACCCCCTCTTAGACGTTGAGCCGGTTAAAGGCAAAGGCCACTATGTGTATGATAAAGAAGGTACCAAGTACCTGGATTTTTATGGCGGTCATGCCGTAATTTCCATCGGGCACGCCCATCCGCATTATGTGGAACGCGTGAATGCACAGCTCAACGACATCGGTTTTTATTCGAATTCGGTACCCATCAGCATACAGAAGGAACTGGCCAATAAACTGGGCAAGCTGTCGGGTTACGACGACTGGAGCCTGTTCCTGTGCAACTCCGGTGCCGAAGCCAACGAAAACGCACTTAAGGTAGCCTCAGCCCACAATCAGCGGAAGAAAATCCTTGCTTTCAAAGGAGCATTCCATGGACGTACTTCGCTGGCTGTGGCTGTTACCGACAAGCCCAGCATCGTATTTCCGGTAAATGAAGGGGCGGAGGTATTGCGCTATGAAATGGAAGATTTTGACGGTGTGGAAAAAGCGTTGAAGCAGGAAGATGTAAGCGCCGTCATTATTGAAGGCATTCAAGGCATCAGCGGCATTCATGCTCCTTCTGAAAAATTTCTAAAGCATCTGCGAAAGCTCTGTAATAAAACGGATACCGTACTGATTTTGGATGAGATTCAATCCGGCTTTGGCCGCGCCGGTACCTTTTTTGCCCATCAGTTGTTTGGGGTTGAACCGGATGTGATTACCATGGCCAAGGGCATGGGCAACGGATTTCCCGTGGCGGGCGTGTTGATTCATCCCAAATTTGAAGCCTCATTCGGGATGCTTGGAACTACCTTTGGTGGCAACCACCTGGCCTGCGCTGCCGCCTTAGCCGTACTGGAAGTGATAGAACAGGAAAACCTGCTGCAAAACTCTAAAAATGTAGGAACCTATCTGGGCGAGCAATTGAAGGAAGTACCTAAGGTGAAGGAAATCCGTCAGTTTGGGTTGATGATTGGCCTGGAGTTTGACCAGCCCGTAGCCGACTGGCGTAAGAAGTTGCTGTATGAGCACCATATTTTTACCGGCTCCTCGTCCAATCCGAATGTACTGCGGCTGCTGCCTCCACTTTCTGTTACTAAGGAAGAGTGCGATATGCTGGTGGGGGCGTTGAAGAAAGTGGTTAGTGATTGAAGCTCTGATGTTGAACCGGGATTAAATGCTTAAAAATGGAATAAGGAAAGATGTTAAACTCTACCAGTAAAAGTCCTCCCTTGAGGGAGGTGCCGGGTTTTGACTTGTCAAAACACGCGGAGGGTGTTAGTGCCAAAGGACCAATTGTCGAAAGTGAACGATAATGCCTTTGGTGCCAACACCTCTCACATTCAATGCGGGAACAGCCGCATTGAATGATCTCTCCTCAAGGAGAGACTTAATACTGGCTTGAATCATTTGTAGGATTCGATTACATAATTGAGACTTATAGTGAACAACAAAATTCAAACTGACCACACCCCACCGGCCTCTGGGCCGAATCGTTAATTCTGTACTAAAACCTTATTGAAACCATGAACTCATTCCTGTCTATAAACGATGTTGAAAACCTGCCGGCGCTGGTGCAAGAGGCGCTGGAGATCAAGAAGAACCCGCATGTATATTCGGATTTGGGACGGCAGCGATCGATGTGCCTGATCTTTCTGAATCCCAGTTTGCGGACACGATTGAGTTCACAGAAAGCCGCCTTTAACCTGGGTTTGGATACGGCCGTGCTGGATGTCGGCAGTCAGGGGTGGAACCTCGAATTTGCCGATGGTGTGGTGATGGATGGCGATAAAGCCGAACACATAAAAGAAGCAGCTGCCGTCATCAGTTCCTATTTTGATGTGGTTGCCATTCGCGCTTTTGCCAAGCTGCAGGATCGCGAGGAAGATTACAGCGAACAGGTGATGTCGGCCTTCAAGGAATACTGCCCCGTACCGGTTATTAACATGGAATCATCGACCGGGCACCCGCTGCAGGCTTTTGCCGACCTCATCACCATAGAAGAACATAAAAAAGTGGAAAAGCCCAAAGTGGTGTTGACCTGGGCGCCGCATCCCAAAGCACTGCCGCAGGCGGTTGCAAACTCCTTTTCGCAATGGATGCAGGCGGCGAATTTTGACTTCACCATCACCCATCCTGAAGGCTATGAGCTGGCCGATGAAATGGTGGGCAATGCCAAGGTAGAATACGATCAAGCTAAAGCTTTTGAAGGCGCTGATTTCATCTACGCCAAAAACTGGTCCAATTATAAAGACTATGGAAAAGTAGTAAGCAAAGACTCAAACTGGATGGTCACCCAGCAAAAAATGCAGCTTACCAACGCAGGAAAGTTTATGCACTGCCTTCCGGTCCGCCGCAATGTGGTGGTAGAAGGCGCCGTGCTGGATAGCGACCAAAGCATCGTGATTCCCCAAGCGACGAACCGAATTTTTTCAATGCAAACCGTAACCAAAAAAATTCTCGAAAGTACTCATTCATGAAATCCATAAAAGTCATTAAAGTTGGCGGAAAAGTTATTAACAACGAAGACCGGCTGGATGCTTTCCTAAAAGCACTCAGACAACTGGAAGGCCCCAAAGTATTGGTGCATGGCGGGGGCTCGGTAGCTTCTACCATGGGCGAACGTCTGGGCATCAAACCCAATATGAAAGACGGACGCCGTATCACCGATGACGACACGCAGGAAGTCATCACCATGGTGTATGGCGGACTGGTGAACAAAAATATTGTAGCCAAACTACAGGCCTTGGGTTCTGATGCCGTCGGGCTTTCAGGTGCTGATGTGAACCTCATCTCTGCTAAAAAGCGAAACCCCGAACCCGTGGACTATGGCTGGGTTGGAGATATTGAGCAGGTACGCACCGACTGGCTGCTGGAGTTCTTGCGGAATGATGTGATTCCCGTACTGGCCCCGCTCACGCACGACGGCAAAGGGAATATCCTGAACACCAATGCTGATTCCATTGCATCATTTACGGCTTCTGCTTTGGCTGAGTTTTCTTCTGTAGAACTGATGCTCTGCTTTGAACAAGCCGGCGTTATGAAAGATGAAATTATGCTGCCCGGATTAAATCCCGATTTATATGAGGAGTTAAAGTCCGAGAAAGTCATCACCGACGGCATGATTCCTAAAATAGACTTGGGCTTTGCCGCTTTGAAGCAAGGAGTTAAGCATGTAACCATCCGCAGCTTTGATGCATTGCAGGAAGAGAAAGCCGGGACAGAGCTGCGGTTAACGTAGTTTCGTTAAGTAAACCTCCAAGGTTTTTAAAACCTTGGAGGTTTGACTGAATCTCCCAGCCTGGAATCAAGACCTGACAGGTCTGTGCTTGGCAAGAAGTAAAACTGTGATAGCTGTGATGATTTTGATCGGTTGAGATGATAGATACGTAAATCACAGTGCATCATATAAATCACACTCATCACAGTTAAAACGAATAGGAACCAGAGGTTCCGGCAGGCATTCTGAACGGGACGTTCGGAATGAGTACTAAAATTTGTAGCTAATATTAACTCTGGAAGGGTTCAGAACCCTTCCAGGGTTGTAAAAAATCACTCATGAACACCATCGAAGAACTTACTGAACAAGCCATTGAGCTGTTGAAAAAGCTCATTTCCATCCAGTCGTACAGCGGCGAAGAGGATAAAACCGCCGACCTGTTGTCGAACGTACTGGAGGAATTTGGCTTCAACCCAGAGCAGAAGGGAAACAATGTTTGGGCCTATGGCGGAGACATCAACCCCGACAAACCAACACTGCTGCTAAACTCCCATCACGATACGGTGAAGGCCTCTCAAAAGTGGACTAAAGATCCCTTCACCCCAACCCTGGAAGACGGCAAGCTGTTTGGACTTGGAAGTAACGATGCAGGTGGCCCGCTGGTGAGTTTGCTGGCTACATTTGTTTATTTGTCGGAGCGAGAGCAACCATATAACCTGGTGTTTTTGGCTTCCGCTGAAGAGGAAACCTCTGGCAAAAAAGGTGTGCCTATTGTACTGCCTGAAATGGTGGATATTGACCTGGCCGTAGTAGGCGAACCAACCTCCATGGATCTGGCTGCTGCAGAACGCGGACTGGTTGTGCTGGATTGTATCAGCCATGGTAAAAGCGGCCATGCTGCCCGTGGGGAGGGCGAGAACGCTATCTACAAAGCCATGAAGGATATTGAGTGGTTCCGGAATTTTGAGTTTGAGAAAGTGTCGGAGGTACTGGGCGCCATCAACATGACGGTGACCATCATCGAAGCCGGGACGCTGCACAACGTAGTTCCAGATGAATGCCGTTTTGTAGTGGATGTGCGACCTAACGAGTTTTATAGCAATGAAGAGGTGGTAGAAAGCATCCGCCAATATGTGGATTGCGAGGTGAAGCCCCGTTCGTTGAATTTAAATGCCTCCGGTATTTCGCTGGATCACCCCGTGGTTAAAAAAGCGGAGTCATTAGGTATCCGCACTTACGGATCTAAGACAATGTCGGACCAAGTGCACATGCCTTTTGACAGCATCAAGATGGGCCCTGGCAATACGCATCGCTCACATACTGAAGACGAGTTTATTTATTTGGATGAAATTCGTGAGGGAATAAAGACGTATGTGAAACTTTTGGATGGGCTGGAGATTGAGTGATTAGTTTTTAGTTGTGAGTTGTGAGTTTTGAGTTGCTTTGGTTCGAATAGGTTGGTTCCCCCCCCCAATGATCTTTTGAAGTTGCACTTCAAAAGTAAAAGCCCGGCAAGGTTGTACCTTGCTATGTATGCTACTGCCCTCCCTGATTTTTTAGCAGCTCTACGGCTGCTTCAAAATCGGTCCCTCCAAAGGGACACAGGCTCTGTAACGGACAACCCAACTTTTATTCTAAGCTGTATTTTAAGCATCCACCTCGACAAAAATTTTGCAGCATTTACCATTCTTTAAGCACAATATTGCCTCACTCCAATAAATTCATCCCCTTCAGCCGGGAAGCCTTTTTATCGAAAGTGTAGGTAACGGCTGCGTGAATATTCTCGTTTAGTTGATTTATTAAACAATCTTCGAAATCAGCATTCGATTTCTTGTAAGTATTAAGTGCCTTGAAAATAGATTCGGCTTCCTGGAAAACAATCTCTTTCGACTGGAGTAGAATTTCAAAAGTAGATATTAACTCTTCTTTCTTGTAATTGTATATATAATCCAAAACCCACCACACTTCTGTTACGACTACAAGGTTTACAAAAAATTGATCATTTCCAATTCCCTTGAAAAGACTCAACGCTTTTTGATATTGCTCTTCATCATCTCTGAGCAAATAGCGAAGTAAAATATTGGTATCGATACCCTTCATTGAGACTTAAATTTATCACGAACATACTCAGCAAGTTTTTCATCCATTTCTTCCTGGGATAAGGGTTTCTGTCCGGGTCTATGCAGCTTACCCGCAGCTTCAAGTATGGATTTTTTCGAAGTTGACATTTTAACATCACCTTCGGCCTCAATATCAAAATTGATTTTATCACCGGGTTTAAGGTTCAGTTTATCTCTAATTTTTTTGGGGATCGTTACTTGTCCCTTGGATGTAAGCGTGGCGGTAGGCATAATGTCTCCTCTAATTCTTACTGCTTGTAAGGAATTTGGTCAATTTAAGCTTCAATTGCAATGCTACAGCTGTTCAGTGAGCTGTGAACAGCAATCAGTTACCACCAGATAGACTCTACTGTAAGCCTAAAACTTCCCAATGATCTTCCAGAGATCTTTTGAAGTTGCACTTCAAAAGTAATAGCCCCGCAAGGTTCCACCTTGCTATGTATGCAACTGCCCCGTGATTTTAAGTAACGCTCAAGTAGCCCAAAAAACCACAAATTCTAAAACATGCCTTTTTCCTAAAAAACCGGTATCCTTGGATGATATTAAATTGTAGAAATTACCTTTTAGCAAAAATTAATGGCAGAAAAGGAACGACTTAGCTTTGAAGAAGCTTTAAAACAATTGGAATCTATCGTTAATCAGCTTGAACAGGACGACATAACTTTAGAGGATTCCGTGAAATTATACGAAGAGGGCGTGAAGTTATCCCGGTTTTGTACCGAGACACTCGAGCAAGCTGAACTTCGTATTGAACAGGTGAATGAAGCTAACACAGAATAACGACTTATGGAGTTCGATAATCCTACCCCCGGGCCCTTACTTGCAGAAATAAACAGTCCCGCTGATCTGAAAAAATTGAAGCCGGAACAGTTGCAGGATGTTTGCGACGAGCTCCGTCAGTTTATTATTGATACCGTATCTGTGCACGGAGGACACTTTGGTGCCAGCCTTGGCGTAGTGGAATTGACCACCGCCCTTCATTATGTATATGACACGCCCGAAGACCTCCTGGTTTGGGATGTGGGGCACCAGGCCTATGGCCACAAAATTTTGACCGGACGCCGCGATCAGTTTCACACCAATCGTAAGTACGGCGGACTTTCCGGTTTCCCGAAACGTACCGAAAGCGAATATGATACCTTTGGCGTGGGGCATTCCAGTACTTCCATTTCTGCAGCTTTGGGGATGGCCGTTGCCCGTGACCTGGACAAATCCGACAAAAAAGTAGTAGCTGTTATTGGTGACGGAGCTATGACAGCCGGTTTGGCTTTTGAAGCCATGAACAATGCCGGAGCTATGAACAGCGATATCCTTGTTATCCTGAATGATAACAATATGTCGATAGACCCGAATGTGGGAGCCCTTAAAGAATATCTGGCTGATATCACTACCAGCAAGACCTTTAACAAGATGCGGGATGAAGTGTACGATATGCTCGGGCACTTCAAATCCGCCGGCGATAAAATGCGTAAAGTGGCATCGAGACTTGAAAAAGCCATGACGGCTGCTCTCACTCCTGGTTCTTTGTTCCGTGCTTTAGGTTTTAAGTATTACGGACCTGTAGATGGACACGATGTGGACGGGCTTCGTAAAATGATGGAAGACTTGCGCGATGTGAAAGGTCCCAAGCTGTTACACACCGTGACAGTGAAAGGCAAAGGCTTTGCTCCTGCCGAACGTGAGCAAACAAAATGGCACGCATCCAGCAGTCCTTTTGACAAGATTACCGGAAAATCCCTGGCCGAGCCGAAAAATGACGACAAGACCGAACTGCCTCCAAAATATCAGGATGTATTTGGTGAAGCCCTGGTAGAATTGGCTGCTAAAGATGAAAACATTGTAAGCATGACGCCTGCGATGCCCAGTGGTTCCAGTTTGTGGCCGATGATGAATACCTTCCCTGACCGGGCATTCGACGTCGGTATCGCCGAACAACATGCCGTTACTTTTGCAGCCGGATTGGCCGCCGAAGGCAAAAAACCTTTCTGCGCTATTTACTCTTCCTTCCTGCAGCGCGGATACGATCAGCTGGTACACGATGTAGCCATTCAGAAATTGCCGGTGGTATTCTGTATTGATCGGGCCGGACTCGTTGGAGCTGATGGTCCTACCCACCATGGAGCGTATGATATTTCCTTTATGCGGGCTATCCCGAACATGATTATCTCCTCGCCCTTGAATGAACAGGGACTGCGCGATATGATGTACACGGCTTCCCGTTATGACGAGGCATCCTGGGCCATCCGTTATCCACGGGGCAGAGCGACTGGAATGGATACCAAAGACAAATTTGAAGACATAGAAATTGGCAAAGGGGTTTGCCTGCGCGAAGGCGAAGGCGTTGCCATCCTGAGTTTTGGTCCTATTGGCAAATATGCCATGGAAGCGGCAGATACCCTTGCGGAAGAAGGCGCTCACATTGGGTATTACGACATGCGTTTCGCCAAGCCTTTGGATACCGATTTACTTGATGAAATTTGTGAACGCTACGATCACATTATCACCCTTGAAGACGGAGCACGCATGGGCGGATTTGGCAGTGCCGTGGCTGAATACATTGGAGAAAAAGTAAAACGGCCTACCCTCAAAATAATGGGCATCCCCGACCGTATAATAGAACATGGAACCCAAAGAGAGCTACATGCCGAAATCGGCATAGATGCAAAGGGTATCCTCGAACAAGTGAGACCTTTAATTACAGTTAACGCATAGATTTGAAACACTTATTATTACTCCTCTGCACAGCCAGTGCACTTTTTTTGACATCCTGCCTCAACACCGACACCCCCGATAGCTACAGAGTAGTAGAAGGAGTGGTTCTGCATAACGGTGCTCCTGTTACTGATGCAGGCGTCCATATTCGCAATCATTTTGACCCCGGTGGCTTTGTGGATGGAGAAAACAATGCCGTTAAAATTCAATTTGAAACCAGTATTCCGGAATATTTTATTGGTGAACTCTATCGGTATCAAACCAGCGAGCCTTTTGCAACTTTCTTCTCAGACAGCCTGACTGTAGGCGAATACACGCTTACCGTACCAGACTCTCTACTCAGCAATGGTATTTTTGCTTACACCATCCGCACGGAAAGAAGCCAGGGTGTCAGCAGTTTAGTGGTCATAAACAAACCGGATTCTCTGCTCCCCGGCACTCGCCCGTTTACCAACACTACGGCAGAAGGTGAATTTGCCCTCAGCCCCATTCCTATTGGTTTTGGCGATTCTTTTCAGTCTGAACAAAGGGGTTCTTTTGAGATCACCGACAGCCTGGAGTTTATAATCACGGCCGGCGATTCTATTTTTGCTACACAGAAAGTAGAAGTGAAGCCTAATACCGATAACTTTTTCGAGATTGCCGGAAACTAAGAGCTTATTTATAAGGGAATGAATTTTACCCTCTCTGATTTTGATTACGACTTGCCCGAAAAACTAATTGCCCAAGCCCCGGCTTCGCCACGCGACCACGCCAGGCTGTTGGTGTACAACCGGGAAACCGGTACCATCACCGATGATTATTTCTACAACCTTGGAAAGTATCTCCCCAATGAAACCACACTGGTGGTGAACAACAGCAAAGTGGAGAAATGCCGCCTGCTGTTTGATGACGGGAAAAGGGAATTGTTTGTGACCTCCGTGCGTAACAATAACACAGTGGAAGCGATGGTGCGCCCTGGCAAAAAGTTTAAGCTGGACCGGGAAGTAGAGCTGGCAGAAGGCATCACCGCAAAAGTCACCAATATTGCCGATGATGGCATCCGCACGGTCATTCTTTCTTGTGATGTGGACGACCCAAAGCTGGAACCTTACAAGCACACACCATTCCCTCCTTATATCGAGCAGAATGAATCCCTGTCAGAGGAATACCAGACGGTGTATGCCAAAGATCTGGGCAGCAAAGCAGCCCCCACGGCCGGACTGCATTTCACGGATAATCTGCTGGAAGATTTGAAGAACGCCGGCGTCCGAAAATCGGAAGTAACCCTGCATGTGGGCCTGGGAACCTTTGCGCCGGTTAAAACCGAAGATATATCCGAACACAACATGCATAGCGAGTGGTACCAGCTGGGGGCTTTTACTTGTGAAGAACTAAATGAGGCAAAGCATATCACAGCAGTAGGGACAACCAGTGTTCGTGTGCTCGAATCAGCGGCAAAAGAGCCGCGGGGTTTTCAGCCCGAAAGTCGGGATACCGATATTTTCATCACTCCCGGCTATAAATTTAAAGCCACGGATGCGCTCATCACCAACTTCCACCTACCCAAAAGCACCCTGCTGATGCTGGTCTCCGCTTTCATGGGATATGAGGAAATGAACCGCCTGTACCAGCACGCCATTGAGGAAGAATACCGCTTCTACTCCTTTGGAGACGCCATGCTGATTCTCTGAGCTCTGCTTCAATTTTTTGCTGTTTCTAAGTGCAGGTCTTCTTATATTTGATGCCCTTTTGAAACAGACATTCGATCAATGTTCACCCTTCAGTGTTCCTTGTATAATGTTCAACTGCGCCCGTAGCTCAACCGGATAGAGCGTCTGACTTCGGATCAGAAGGTTGAGGGTTCGAATCCTTCCGGGCGTACGATTTATGAGCCGTTAAGTAACTATTTTTGTTAACTTAACGGCTCTTCTATTTTTTGGACCGGCCAACATATGGCAAACATTTTCCTTTTCCTGCTCTATTTTGCACAGATTAAGCTTTTCTTATCAAGTTCTCTATTTGTGTCAGAAACAGTCCAAATTTCCATCCATTTTAGAGGGTACAAATAAGGGTACATAAGAGGATCTTTTATAGTAAAATAGGCCGAATACAGAAACAATTTACTGTAATTATTTTTGCTTCCTTAAAATTGATTACCTACCTTCTTGCAGAAACACATTACTGCACAATTATACTCGATGAAACTAAAAGAAATAGCTGAAATATCCTCGGGGTATTCTTTCAGGTCTAAGATCAAACATGATCCGGCTGGTGAGACGAAGGTCATCCAGATGAGTGACATGGACAAGTATGAAGGAATCCTTGTCGATAAGCTGCAGAGGCTGAGTAACTTTGACCCAAGGAGTAGTCGTTATTTTCTGGAGGCTGGAGATGTCATTATGATCAGCAAGGGCTACAATATTGATGCTTTTGTAATACCTAAAGGCTTGGGGCGAGTAGTGACGGTAAATAGCTTTTTGGTAATGAAACCCAATCAGAACAAAATTTACCCTGATTATCTTGCTTGGTTTTTAAATTCAAAGCGCACGCAATACTTTTTCAGGCAGATGGCAGCGGGGACTGATATACCTAACCTCTCAATCAAGGCACTGGAGTCTTTGGATGTCTATTTGCCCTCTATGAATGATCAATATTTGATCTCCGACATAGAGAGACTAAAAAAACGGGAAGTGTATCTGCATCAGAAAATTACGGATAAAAAAGAGCAGCTTGTAGATGAGTTGCTCCAAAAGAAGTTTGATAAACTTAAATCTAAATAGTCGAGGAGAAACCCATGGCAAAGAAACAGAATATTGATGTCTCACCTTCTGGAGATAATTGGCAAGTCAAAAAACATAATGCCAGTAGAGCGTCAAAAGTATTTAAAACACAGAAGCAGGCTATAGAATATGGCCGGGAATTAGCTAAAAAGAATAAAAGTGAGCTCTATATAAAGAATCGAAAGGGACAGGTTAGGGATGCAAATTCTTACGGCAAAGACCCCCACCCTCCAGAAGGATAAACAATCAAACAAGAAACTAACAGAAATTAACAGTTACATAGATGTCTAACTACAAACCATCCCAACAAGAAATTAACAACGCATTATGGTCGGCCTGCGATACGTTTCGTGGCGTGGTTGACCCTTCGGAGTACAAAAACTATATCCTGGTGTTTCTCTTCCTTAAGTATTTGAGCGATGTATGGAAAGACCGGTATGACGCCTACAAAAAAGAATATGGAGATGATGAGGAGCTTATTCGGCGCCGGATGAAGCGAGAGCGTTTTGTACTGCCGGATGATTGCACCTTCGATTACTTGGTTGAAAACCAGAATGCTGAAGATCTTGGCGACCGAATTAATAAGGTCTTGGAAAAAATTGAAGAGGCTAACTATGAGAAGCTGGAAGGAGTATTCCGTAATGTGGATTTCAACTCAGAAGGAAATCTCGGTAAGACCAAAGACCGGAACCGTAGGCTTAAAAACCTGATCAACGATTTCCATAAGCCGGAGCTGAATTTCCGCCCATCAGTAATTGGTACAGAAGATATTATTGGAAACGGGTACATGTATCTGATTGAGCGATTTGCTTCGGATGCCGGTAAGAAAGGCGGTGAGTTCTACACCCCTCATGAAGTTTCTCAGCTTTTGGCAAAGCTCATAAAACCACAGCCCGGAGATCGTATTTGTGACCCGGCGATTGGTTCCGGTTCATTGGCGATTACGGTAGCTGAAGAAGTGGATGGAAAAGATTTTCGCATATACGGACAGGAAAGTAATGGTAGCACGTGGGCATTGGCTAAAATGAACATGTTCTTGCATGGTATGGATGCTGCGGATATTCGCTGGTGTGATACGCTGAACAGCCCGGACTTAGTGGAGAAAGATCAGCTTATGACTTTCGATGTGGTGGTGGCCAATCCTCCGTTCAGTTTGGATAAGTGGGGTAAAGAGGAAGCCAAAGATGATCCTTACAACCGATACAAAAGAGGGATTCCTCCCAAGAGTCGTGCAGATTACGCATTCATCCAACACATGATTGAAACGGCCAAAGACGAGAACGGAAAGGTTGGGGTGATTGTCCCACATGGTGTGCTATTCCGTAGTGGAGCCGAAGGACGTATTCGGGAGGCGTTGATCAAAGAAAATCTCTTGGAGGCCGTGGTTGGGTTGCCAGAGAATCTCTTCTTTGGAACCGGTATACCGGCAGCTATACTAATCTTCAATAAAGCTAAAGAACGAGAAGAGGTGCTCTTCATCGATGCAAGCAAAGGCTTTGAAAAAGGGACCCGCCAAAACAAGCTGAGAGATGAGGACATAGAGAAGATCGTTTCCACTTTTGAGCAATTTGAGACGGTGGATAAATACTCGTATGTGGCCTCTCCTGATGAGCTGAAAGAGAATGATTACAATCTGAACATTCCCCGTTATGTGGATACCTTTGAGCCGGAGGCAGAGGTGGATATTGCAGAGGTTCAGGGGGAAATTGAAGAATTGGAGACAGAGCTGACCCACGTTCGAAAGCAGATGGATGAATATTTGAAAAAGCTGGGGGTATAGAATGAGTGAAATGCAGGACGAACGTTATGGAGAGTTTTTGATCTATAATTCACCTGACGGTGAAGCAGATATAGAGGTTAGACTCGAAAATGAGTCTCTGTGGATGTCACAGCAGCAGATGACCGAACTGTTTCAGACAACCAAGCAAAATATAAGCCTCCATATTAAGAATATTTATCAGGAAGAAGAGCTTGAAGAAGAGGCAACTGTCAAGGAATACTTGACAGTTCAAAATGAGGGAGATCGCCAGGTCAAAAGGCCCATCAAGTATTACAATCTTGATATGATTTTGTCTGTTGGGTACCGTGTTCGGTCAGCAATAGGAACGCATTTTAGAAAGTGGGCCACTGAGCGTTTAAGAGAATATTTGGTGAAAGGCTTTGTGATGGATGATGATCGCCTGAAACATCCCGGTGGATGGGATTATTTTGATGAGCTGCTGGAACGCATCCGGGATATTCGGGCCTCTGAAAAGCGGTTCTACCAAAAGGTGAAAGATATTTATGCGCTAAGCGCCGATTATGATTCTAAATCTAATGCGGCCCAACTCTTTTTTAAAAAGGTACAGAATAAAATGCTGTGGGTAGTTACAGGACAAACAGCTGCTGAGTTGATTGTTGGGCGTTCAGATACTGGGAAACCGAATATGGGGTTGACTTCCTGGAAAGGCAACAAAGTGCGAAAGCAAGATGTGGATACGGCAAAGAACTACCTCAAAGAAGATGAGATTAGTGAGCTGAACCGCATTGTAACCATGTATCTCGATTATGCCGAAGATCAGGCAAGACGGCGAAAGGCGATGTATATGAAAGATTGGGAAGATCGCCTGGATGCCTTTCTCGAGTTTAATGAACGTGATATTCTGGATCATGCAGGGAGCTTAAAAGCCTCCGTCGCTAAGAAACTGGCCGGTGAGCGGTATGATGATTTCAACAAAAAAAGGAAACAACTGGAAGCCCGAAAAGCGGATGAAGAGACCCTGGAAGAACTGAAGCAGATTGAAGAGAAAGCGAGAAAAAAGAATGAGTAAATCAGTAAGAAAAAATCAAGTCTTAAGTTATTAGTATGACATCAGGTAAAAAATATATTGGTCCATCAGTAAAAAATGTTCCTGATGAGTGGAAAATTGCTCCATTGGGAGAATGTATTATGGGTAGTGGCAAATATGGTATTAATGAATCAGCATCTGAATACGATCCTCAAAAACCTCGATACCTAAGAATTACTGATATAGATGATTACGGGAATCTTAAGCAGGAAGGGAAAAAATCTGTTGAAAGCGAACAGTATTCAAAATATTTATTAGAACTGGGAGATATCGTTTTTGCCAGAACAGGTAATACTGTTGGTAAAACATATCTGCATGAAATAGATAATGGGGAATTGGTTTATGCAGGCTACCTAATTAAGTACAAACCTGATGCAAATACTCTAAGACCTAAATATCTTAAATTATATACAGATACTGCATACTATAGAAATTGGATTAATACCATTTCACAAAGAAGTGGTCAACCGGGGGTTAATTCAAATGAGTATAGGAAAATGCCCATACTCTTACCCCCTCTTGAAGAACAAGATATAATTTTAGGAATTATCACTTTTTGGGACGAAGCCATCTCCAAAACAGAGAAGCTCATCCAGGCCAAGAAGCGGTATAAGAAAGGCCTCATGCAGCGGCTGCTCTCCGGCAAGGTTCGGTTTCCGGAGTTTGAAGGGGAAGATTGGGCTGAGGTGAGGTTGGGTGAGGTATTTGATAGAGTAACAGAAAAAAATGAATCTGATACAGTTAAAAATGTATTAACGATTTCCGCCCAAGACGGTTTGGTTAGTCAGACTGATTACTACAATAAATCAGTAGCCAGTAAAGACTTGTCTAACTACATCGTTATAAGACAAGGTGATTTTGCTTACAACAAAAGCTATTCAGAAGGATATCCGTTAGGAGCCATTAAAAGGCTGGATGATTATGAAAAGGGTGTTTTGTCTCCTTTATATATATGTTTCAGATTAACCTCAGATAATGTGGATAGTGATTTTATAGCTCACTTCTTCGAATATGGAGGTTTGGACCATGGCATTTATAAGATTGCAAGAGAAGGAGCCCGTAACCACGGCTTACTGAATGTTAGCGTGAAGGACTTTTTTGAAATCGATATCACATTACCTCAATATGAGGAGCAAAAAAAGATAGCTTCAATATTAAACAAGGCGATGAAAGAGATTGAGCTGTTAGAGGTACAACTTGAAAAGTATCAACAGCAGAAGAAGGGTTTGATGCAGCAGTTATTGACGGGGAAAGTGAGGGTGAAGCATATAGATACCGGCACTAACTAAATGGATATGAGTGATCAAAAAGATATCATTATTTATGAGTCTAAAGAAGGATATACCAAACTGGAAGTAAATCTTCAGGAAGAGACCGTATGGCTTACTCAGGAGCAGCTTTCACTTCTTTTTAACAAAGATGTACGAACCGTTTCGGAGCATATCACAAATATTTATGAGGAAGGAGAACTGGATAAAAAACCAACTATCCGGAAATTCCGGATAGTTCGGAAAGAGGGTAACCGGCAGGTTAAAAGGAATATTCAGCATTATAACTTGGATGTCATCATCTCAGTGGGTTATCGTGTGAAATCTATTGAAGGTACACGATTTAGAAAATGGGCTACGAATATTTTAAAGCAACACCTTATTGAAGGGTACACGCTGAATCAAAAAAGATTGAAGGAGAAAGCCTCAAAGTATGAAGAACTAAAAGCGGCATTAAAGCTGATGGAGAAAGCGGCCCGCTCCAAAGAATTGGAGCCAACGGAGGCAGAGGGCTTGCTGAAGGTGATTTCGGATTTTAGTTACTCCCTTGACATGTTGGATCGCTTCGATCACGAACAGTTGGATTTGCCGGAGGTTGGAAGTACTGATCGATGGAAAATCACCTACAAAGACGCACGTAAGGCCATAGAAACTCTTCGTAAAAGAACACAGGCTAGTGAACTGTTTGGACGAGAAAAAGATAAGTCACTAAGAGGTTCCATTGGGGCTATATACCAATCATTTGATGGGAAAGATGTGTATCCAACGGCTGAGATAAAAGCAGCTCACCTTTTATATTTTTTGGTTAAGAATCATTCCTTCAGTGATGGTAATAAGCGAATTGCCGCCTATCTTTTTCTGCTTTTCTTACAGCATAATGGTCTTCTGTATACCGAAGAAGGATTGAAACGAATTTCAGACTCAACACTCGTTGCATTGACCTTGATGGTGGCAGAAAGTAATCCCTCAGAGAAAGAAATGATCGTCAAAGTTATTGTGCATTTACTTCAAGCCGGAGACCACAATGAATAACTCATCCTACTTAGAAGACAAAGACTCCCAACTCCCGGCACTTCGACTGCTGCAACAGTTGGGCTATACCTACATCTCCCCGGAGAAAGCCCTGGAGATGCGGGATGGACTGCTCACCCGGTTTGTACTCACGGATATCCTGGAAGATCAGCTATCCAGCATCAACAGAATCGAATACAAAGGGGAAACGCTGCCCTTTCCGCCACCGGCTATCAGTAGAGCCGCTTACGATCTTCAGCAGCAGCCGGACGAAGGTTTAGTGAAGACCAATGAGAAGATTTATGATTTGCTTACGCTGGGTAAAAGCTATGAGCAGGTTGTTAAGGGAGATAAAAAGAGCTTTCCGTTTAACTATGTGGACTGGGAGCATCCGGAGAATAATGTCTTTCACGTAACGGATGAGTTTGAGATTAAGGGAAAGCATAAGGTTCGCCGGGTCGATATGGTCCTTTTTGTGAACGGGATTCCCTTTGTGGCCATCGAGAACAAACGAAGAGATAAAAAGAATGCTCTCGATGAGGCTATCTCCCAACATCTACGCAATCAGAACAAAGAAGAAGTGCCCGGTTTTTTTCACTTCACCCAAATGCTGATCGCTTCCAGCGTGAATGAGCTTTCGTATGCGGCTACTGATACAAGCAAGAAGTTTTGGTCGGTCTGGCGAGAGGAAGAGAATATTGAAGACAAAGTAAAAGAGCTGATCGCCAAGCCGGACGATTCAACGGAATGGATGGATCGTCTCAAAGCTCATTACTACGAACGCCCACAGACAAAAGAGAAAAAGCGAGAGCCCACCAAACAGGATGTAAACCTATATAGCCTTTGTCGCCCCGACCGATTACTTGAGCTCACACGGAATTTCACGGTGTTTGATAACAATACCCGAAAGATTGCCCGGTACCAGCAATATTTTGGGGTAAAGCGTATGATGAACCGTGTTCGTCAGACGGATGAAGACGGAATTCGCAAAGGCGGTGTGATATGGCACACTCAGGGAAGTGGGAAGTCCATTACCATGGTATTCATGTCCAAAAACCTGGCAGTAGCCGATGATATTTCATCCCAACGTATCATCTTGGTAACTGATAGAACAGATTTGGACGATCAGCTTAAGAAGACATTCAGAAGCTGCGGTAAGGATATCATCCAGGCAAAAACCGGCAGGCACCTTGCCGAGCTGATTAAAGATCCGGGCGTTGAAAATATCTCCACGATCATCAATAAGTTTAACGCTGCGCTTAATCAAAGGAACTTGGTCAATGAGTCCCGCAATATTTTTGTATTGATTGACGAGTCGCACCGCACCCAGTACGGAATGATGCATGCGGAGATGAGAAAGATACTACCTAATGCCTGCTACATCGGTTTTACGGGTACACCTCTCATGAAAAAAGAGAAGAGCACAGCCGCCAAGTTTGGCGGTATCATTGATTCGTATACGATGGATCAGGCGGTGAAGGACAAAGCTGTAGTGCCGATCATCTACGAAGGCCGGGCAGCAAAGCTGGATACCTGGAAAGAGAAGCTGGACCGAGAATTTGAACGGGATATGGAAGGCATGTCGGCAGATCAGGTCTCCGACTACAAACGCCGGTACTCCACGTTAAACAAACTGCTCACGGCTCAACTGGTGATTGAGGAAATTAGCAAAGATATTACCGATCACTTCCTTAAAAACCTTAAGGGAACCAAATACAAAGCGCAACTGGCTGTGCCCGATCGCAAAACAGCTGTACGCTACTATCGTTACTTCAAAGAGCGTGGACAGATTAATGCCGAACTCGTTATTTCTCCCCCTGACACGCGGGAGGGACATGACGATACCTATGATGATCCGAATGACGAGGTGCAGGTATTCTGGAAGCAGATGATGGACCGATTTGGGAATAAAGAGACTTACGAAGACAGTATCATTAATCTATTTAAGTCAGACAGCCGGGAGGTGGAGCTTATCATTGTCGTTTACAAACTCCTCACCGGTTTTGATGCACCCAATAACACGGTGCTGTATATGGCTCGATATCTGGATGAGCATAACCTGTTGCAGGCTATAGCCCGTGTGAACCGTTTGTTTGAAGGTAAAGATGTCGGGTTTGTTATAGATTATGTGGGAATTCTTGGCACGTTAACCGATGCGATCAATACCTATTCGGCCTTGAGTGGCTTTGAGCAGCAAGATTTAATGGGAACAGTTACCCCCATGAAAGAAGTGGTCGAGTCTCTACCTAAATTGCATAAAGCCTTGTGGGATGTCTTCAAGGAATGTGAGGACACGAATGATAATGAGGCGATGGAGCGGTTTCTGCGGCCCGATGATATTCGGGATGACTTCTATGAAAAGCTATCCAATTTCGCCCGAACCCTACAAGCAGCCTTTTCAGCGGATAAATTGTTTGACTATATCGACGAATCAGACATTAAACGGTACAAGAAAGACCTGAAATTCTTTGAAAACCTGCGTCGCTCTGTCCGAATTCGTTACGGAGAGGCCATTGACCACCGAGAGTATGAAGATCGGGTCCAAAAAATGCTAGATTCTTATGTGGGCACAGAGGGAATCGATCAAATTGTGGAGCCTATAGATATTTTCAGCGACGAATTCTTTGAGATGCAGGATGAGCAGTCTAAACGCTCTGATGCCTCCAAAGCCGATGAAATAGCCAGTAAGACCAAGAAGGTGATTGAAGAGCGCATGGACGAAGACCCGGCCATGTACCGCAAGTTCTCGGATATGATAGAGGAAACCATACAAAAGTTCTTACACGACCGTATCTCCGAGAAAGAATACCTCGAAAAGGTTAAACAAATTAAGCAGGGTGTACAGCAGGGGATTTGGGATGGAACCCCGAATGAGCTGAAAGAACGTCCGGTAGCCCGTTCCTTCTACAATACCATCAAAACAGAGATGGAGGAATTCTTTGAGGAGGCATATATGGCGGTTGAACCAGAAAAACGGGAAGATTTCTACACCACGGCTGGAATTGAATTGGAGAAAATCATTGAAAGTCTAACCATTGTAGACTGGGAGACCAATCCGGACGTGAAGAACAACATGTTCATCGCCATTGAAGACTACATGATAGAGTTATTTAGAAAATTGGACCTTAAACGGGATTTTGATGTCATCGAACGCATTGCAGAAACCATCATCAAGTCAAAACAAAAACATAGCTCACGATAATTTGCAGACGGTTGATTATGGTACCACCACCCTTAAGTTTAATCTGACCTACTCTAACCGAAAAACGTTAGAGATTGCGGTATATCCGGACCAGACTATTTGGGTCACGGCCCCGGAACAGGCTGAAATGGAGAAAATTCATGACAAAGTGCGCAAGCGTGGGCGGTGGATCGTCAAACAATTAAAGTATTTCAACCGATTTGACCCGCTGGGAGATCACGACGAGTATGTGAGTGGAGAGACACATCGCTATTTGGGTAAGCAATACCGGTTAAAAGTCATACAAACAAAGGGAGATC
This sequence comes from Gracilimonas mengyeensis, assembly GCF_900182705.1. Lineage (GTDB taxonomy): Bacteria > Bacteroidota > Rhodothermia > Balneolales > Balneolaceae > Gracilimonas > Gracilimonas mengyeensis. The sequence continues at coordinate 97,461 of NZ_FXTP01000005.1, forward strand.
AGCCTGAATCCGTTAAACTAAAAGGCGGATACTTCCAGATTTGGTCTAACAAAAAGGGCGATAAAGACCATGTTAAGCAGCAGTTGGATAGCTGGTACCGGGAGAAAGCAGAGAAAAAGTTTGACGAAAGGCTGGTCGCTTGCCTGGAAACAGTAAAAAAGTATGACATTAAACGCCCCCAACTCCAAGTGTATAACATGGAAAAGCGCTGGGGAAGTTACACCTCCTCCGGCAAGGTGCTTCTCAATCCCGAATTAATCAAACACCCGGTATACTGCATTGATTACGTGATCATACATGAGTTATGTCATACAAAACAGCCTCACCACGACAAGGAATTTTACCGTTTGTTAAACAAAGTGCTCCCTGACTGGCAACGGCGTAAGCATAAGCTGGAGCGGTTTAAATAGCCATGTATGACAAAATAAGGGCAATTTTGTTATACTAAATGGCCTTTTACTGATCCTTTCCTCTGAACTGGTTAACCAATCTATGCATATTGATTTCCTTCTGTTTTAAGTGCAAAAGTGACTCGATTTTAGCCAAACTCAGGCTATGAAGGTCTCTAGTCGTCAACATTTGTTGATTGCTTTTACCTGCTTCGTATGGCATTCGCAGCATCTCACCTTCACTGCATGTAACAACATGACCGGGTAATTGAGCGCAAAGGTCATACAATTTTTGGATGAGCTGAAATTTCTTTAGCCTCCGTTTGTATGACATTCGGCACCTGTCACTACAGTATTTTGCATCACTTCGCTTTGATGCAGTGCTTTGCCCACATGCTAAACATTTAGAGGCTGCATTGTTCATACTTGTTCGGAATAGAAGTGAAATTAAATATCAGTAGAGTAAGTAGAGGGTGTAGGTCCATACTGGCATTTACATTTATTTTTAAGCCTGAACATGCTCTACACCCTCTACATCATCTACGTGATCATGGGCTTTGGGCCGGAAGCCACGCCAGTGAACTCGCCCATTAGAGTGATACTTTACGAAGCCTCTTTCCTCAAGCCTTGGGTTCAGCTTATTGTTTGAAAAGGGTACAAGACCGTTGTCACTACACCACATCTCATAAGTATGGCGGAACTCTTTGTTACTGCAGCTGTGTGTAACCCCTTCCTCGCAAGCTTCCTGCAAAAATGAGGACAGAATATCCATCTCCCCTCGGTATTTTAAGGTCTCTCGCCCCACAGATTCCGGGACCATTAATTTCCTTCCGTTTTCTTTCCACTCTTCAAAGCCTTCAAGCGCCCAGTTAAACACACCGGACAAATCCTTTTTCAGCTTTTCTTTTAATTCGCCATCCCGTTCTTTTTCGGAAAAGGTTCTACCAAACTTTATCAATCGAAGTCGTCTCCAGATCCCATCGTCGGTCCCAGTTATTAGTGGCTTATGGTTGCCAAACAACCAAAGCGTATGGGTTGGGGTAAAGTCGAAAAACTCTTGCCGAAGGAATCGGGCTGATATGGTATCCCCACCGGTGAGGTTTTTAACTTGGGCTTCGTCTAACTTTTTACCCTCTTGCACCTCGGATAGCAGCACAAAACGCTGGCCTTTCAATCGGGCCACATCATTGGGGATACCTGCATACCCATTGCGATCCATGATCATTTCGTTTTCGCCTTTACAAGCATACTCTCCAAGCATCTCCATGATGACTTCTACAAAGGTGGACTTTCCATTTTTCCCCTTTCCAAACAAAAAGAACAAACACTGTTCGGTTGTGAGGCCAGTCATAGAGTACCCGACCGCCTGTTTCAGGAAATTGGCCATCTCTTGGTCGCCATTCATAATTTGTAAGACAAACTCTCTCCATCGCAGCCCATTTGCATTGGAATCAAAGTTAAAGGCTAACTTTTTGGTGATGTAGAGATCGGGATTGTGCGTTAGCTTCCTACCATTTTTAAGGTCATAGGTTAGATTTTCGAGTGTAAGCTTAAGGGGGTATTGGTCTAAATCCTTTCCGCTTACTTTAACTCTCTTGTCTGTCTTTGCGAGGTTAAGAAAAGCATTAAGACTGGTACCCTTAGCTGATTTCTTTGCATGACGTTTCTTTTCTTTGGCAAGGTCTTCATCTTCAATGTCGCAAGCTTCGTCATACAATTCTTCAATCATCTTCTTGGCGTAGCTGGTAACGATCAGCTCTTTGGGATCTCTCTTCCATCGGGTGCCGTCCCAAACCAACCAGCATTCGCTATCGGTGTCAAAGCAGACTACATCTGCATAACGCTCAACAAACTCATTGGCATTGCCAAACTCAGTGTCCCATAGGCCGTATTCTATTTCGTTAGCATTAAGTGATGTCATACTACCTGTTGATGAATTTGGATCACGGCTGGCACTTCCGGCAATCACCTGGACTTCTGAGCTATCTAAAGGTGGGCTACAACGTTTAGCATTGATATCAAGGAGTTCTGATTCAATTTGTATGCGATTAGCTCCCTTTTTCCGGAGAAGAACGCCAAGTTCAAACAGTGTATTATTCCGTTCTCCTTCTGGAATAGGATCAGTGGAACTTAAACTGTGTTTTTTATCCTCTTTCTTTTGCTTAGTGGCAGGTTTGTTTAACGCTTGAATGAGTTTTTCTGGAAAAGCTTTGATCTCATCGAGTCCAATGAGCCAGTCATAAGTTTGTCCCGATTGATGCAAACAGCCAGGAGCGACTATATATCCGCCGTCTGTCTTGATATCCAGTCCATCACCAAGCTTTCCATTACTGTTTTTGATCTTTCCTTGACCGGGATACCGGTAGTAGAAATGATTACCTCCACCTCCTGTAATAATAGTAGTGGTTTGCGTAAAATTACCGAGCCTCTCTTCCAATTCATCGAGCGACTTCTCTCCTCCATGGCGAGGATCTACATCTAAAACGACTAAGTTTGATAGCTCTCCACAAACAATACCAATATTAGCTTCCGGCCAACTCCGCCACCATTCCCTGACTTGATTTGGGTTGTTGGTTGCATTGTTGGGCCAGTCGCTAATTCGAGGGTGTTTACCTTGACTTCCACATGACCTACCACAGGAACACCCGTCGTTTTCCTGGGGAGTGTGAAGCGGAATAATGTGAAATCCTTTATCAACGAGATCTAATGCTGTGTTTAATGTGCTGCTCATTGTTATCCCTCCTACCGGTAAGCTTTTATCATGTTATCACGTAAAAACTTTTCGATACCTTCACGAGGGTAAAGGATGACTCTCCCTTCTCTTGTATAAGGGATTTTACCCTCATCCCGGTAATTCTGAATGGTTCGGCGGGAAACATTCATCATTTCCATTACTTCATCGGTGCTTAGCCAATCCTTTTTAGTATTGGCGTAGGCAGGAAGCTGCTCTTTAACAGCCTCCTTTACCGCCGAAGCAATTTGGTTGAGGGTATTTTCATCCAATTGTATGGTTATAGAACTCTTCATAGTGAACTTGAATTTTATTGTTAGTAATTAAGTGCACTTGAAGGTATTGGGTGAAGGTTAAACGCCCCACTCGGTCTATGAGCTAATGTTCTCGCTGAGCAAGCTTAATTCATTGTAGATTTTGTCGCGATGTCTTCTGGCCCTATCGGCAAGAACTTTAGGTTCATCTGGGAAATCTTCAGGTTTCAATCCTAAGGCATTCAATTCAGATTCAATGATGCTATGTGCTTCTTTATGAGAGTATCTACTTTTCTCTACTAAGGAATTGAAACGAAGCTTAATAGCGGGATCTACTAAATGCCCCATATTAAGAAGGTTACTGAGGTCCTTATCTATTACCCGATCAAGTGAAAATTCAAATCCATCCCAATTTCTGGTCACAAAATCCTCACAACTTGGAAATGACCCTTGTTCAAATAAACAGCGCATAGCACATGACATGCCAAGGTGTTGAGCGAATAGCATACAAAGTTGATCCAAGAGACTTTCAACATTAGACAAGACTTCCGTAATGAAATCATTGTAACTCCCAAAAGGATGGCCAATTTTATCTGCTTTGAACTTCGAAAAGTTCAAACCTTTTTTAGTGCAGTCAATGCCTAAAGCATAAAGGTAGTTTTCCCTGACCTCTTTCCATATCTTTAGAATCCTAAGAAGTTGAACTGCGTTTTTCTCCTCAAGTTCAGCTTCTTTTGTTTCAAATACACCAATTGCATTGTCAAAAATATTTCTGATTTCTTGAAATTTAATGCTACAACGTTCATAAAGAGTGTTCTTGTGTTCTTCGGCAGCTTGGACAATTAACAAGTAGCTATTCCCATGATCACCGCTATTATACCTTTCAATATCTTGTTTGAAATTTAGCCAATTCTTCTCGAATGATTTATAGTATTTGTTGTCATCCGTTGGAGTAAGTGAGAAATAACCGTCTATGGAGTTTTTAATTTCTTGTTCTGTAGGGATGTAATTAACTAGTTCTTTAGGTTTCATGATTTGTATCGTTTTTTTAAGGTTTAGTTAAAAAGTTCTTCTACCGTCTCGTCTAAGTGGTCTTCACCAAGGGATTCGAGGTAATTCATAGTGGTATCTACACTGGAGTGACCCAGCATGTCTTTTATATCCAGCAGTCTTACATTTTTCTTGTTAGCCAGCTGGGCAAAAGAATGGCGGGCAATGTGAGTGGTAATGTTTTCATTGATCTCCGTTAAGCTCCTTATGTCTTTGAGGTACTTGTTGACCAAGGCTGTCTTCGAGGAGATCTGTTTGGATAAAAAGTTCTTATCACTGTAATCCTTACGATTGTCTAAAAGTGGGAATACAAAGTGATTGGGCTTTGGCTTTCCTTGGCCTCGGTAGTGGTTAAGAATCTGAAGGGCTTGGTCTGTGAGCTTCAGGTAAATTCGCTTTCCGGTTTTTCTCATATCATAATCGAGATACCCATCTCTTACCGAGCTCCATGTCAGTGTAACCGCATCTCCGAAACGCATTCCCCGACAGTAGTAGGCAAATAGAAAAATATTCTTGGAGTCGAAAATTCGAGTCCCCGGCTTTAGCTCAAGATTTTCAATAGCTCTAATCTCATTCTGAGTAAGTTTCGATTTTGTGACCGGTTCAGAAGGGATTTTATAAATTCGGAAAGGGTACATATCGGCAGCTATCTTGCCCTCATTGATGGCAACATTGAATACCCTTTTGATCTTCTTCATATTGTTACCTACGGTATTTATTGCATTCCCGTATTCCGAAATCAGGTACGTTTCAAAACGACGAAGGAACTGTACATCAATGTCATCAAAGTAGATTCTCTTTTTCGGCCAGAAGTCCCTGAGTTTATTTAGCACGGTTCCATAGTTCTTGTACCTCTGTAGTGACCCTTGCTGTTTGAACCCGGTTCTTAACTCTTCGGCAAAGCTTAGAAATTCAACTCGCCCTGTTTTCTTAATCCCATCTAAAGATCCTGTCTCAAGAACCTTCTGCATTAAGTCTATATCAGCTGCCGGTTTGAATTGCTTTAGCTCCAGAATTAATGTGTCGCAGTCCAGTTTCTTAACTCGCAGGTAGCGATTGATCTTGTCGTGGCGAGGGTGTGACTTTCGCACGACCTGTTTTTCTTGGTTCCAATGCTCTTTCTCTATGTCGATATCCAATCGTACATATCGAGATTCCCTTTCATGGGTGAGACGGAGATATAGTGGGTTACCATTCTTGTTCTTGCGAGACTTTAAATAGTATGAAAGTGTGGTCATATCAGTACGTCTAATTATCGATGTTGTTATGCAGTAAAGCTTACTGTATATTTACAAAGAAGCAAGAGGTTTCTCTAAAAAATCTCTGAAAATAGATTTTCGCCCTTTAAGGAAGCCTAAAGGCATTAATTCAAACGAAAAACCAAGATTGGAATGGAACTATATAAAAGACTTGAACTGCCAGATCCCAAATTTAAGCGTCACGATTACATCACCGACCACAAAGGACAATCCTTTGAAATACGATTTTTCGAATGGGATTTTGAAAGAGAGGAATACTACTATTTTCCAATGCCGGACACTTTTGCAGGGAAGATTTATGAAGGGGATGCTAAGTTAACTGATCCTCCTAAGGATACCAGTATGGTTGTGTATGAGTTGTTGTTTGGAGAGAAATAGAGATGCATTTATATCAGCATATACAACAGAATTTAAAAGACTCCTATTGCCATAGTTTTTTAATAAATTGTTTATTCCTTATGATTTAGTAAGAATGAAGCAAATACTGATAAGAATGAATGATGAAGATCAAAAATTTACGTGGGTACAAACACATAAAGAACTGGTTGAGTATCTTAAGGATAAAGAGGATGACCAAGAGGTTTTAATAAAATTACTTAGTGATGCAGGTATTACTGGCTTGCATGATGAGGAGATAAAGGGGACCCGAAAAGATTTAGAAGAAATAGATCCGTTTACCTTTTTCTGCTTTATAAATAAATATCCCAGAAGGAGAATCAAGATACTCCAGAATATTGCTGATCAATTAGACATCACTATCCCAGAAGATGACTTAGGTGTACCCTCAGCACAGGGCCAAAAAGTAATGATGTTTCCATTCAGTTATGATCGTAAGGATAACGAGATTTCAGCATTGTGGAGGTTTTTCTTTGATGCATTACTTGATAGCATAGATGATTTCCAATTCAGTGAAATTCTTAATCAGTATGGCGTTGGACCAGTTAAAATAACTGAGGCACTATTTTACATTGATCCGGAAAACTATTTTCCAATTAATGGCCCGACCAAACCTTACCTAAGAAGTGTTTTGGAAATAGAGCCAACCTTTGAAAGCTACACGGAATATCAAGCCATATTAGAAGAAGTACGCCAAAAAACAGAAACTCCTTTTTACGAGCTCTCCCACATTGCTTGGGAATGGAATAATAGATACAAAGCAATGATAGAAAAATGGGAAAACTTACAACAAGATTACAAAGTGCATCGGAAAGAAAACGGTTTGGTTGATGAAATTTATAAATGGGAAGCCGTTCAGCATTTTCAGGATACTTTTGATCTTGAAGCTGATGATTTTGCTGCGAACCTTAAAGATGCCATTTCAAAATCTTACAACCTCGTTTATCAAAACTCAAAAGGTTTTATAATCAAGGCCGCTACCTACTTTCCGGAAGAGGTACGGAAGATGTTCCGCCTCCTTTATAATGAAGAAGAATCTCTGGAGCAACGGCTCTTGGATTTTGAGGGGCAGGCAGAGGAATTAGTCCCAAAAGTATCTGAAGCTCACGGTAAAGAACTGAATCATCAGCAGGATGAGCGGACCCTCTCCTTTTATCTGACGATGCGATTCCCGGAACAATATCCCATATATAAAGACGACGTCTACCAATATTTGCTGTCAGAAGTAGCCAACCAGGAAAGTAAAAGTGCTGGAGAGAAATATCTTCATTACCTGGAACTGGCTGGGGAGTTAGTTCCCACTATTGAAGAAGATCAAGAGCTTGTAAAAACAGTTCGGAATCAGCTCAGCGAGGACTGCTATACCGGCGAACAAAAGTGGCTGATCTTTCAGGATATTCTTTGGGTGAATATGCGGGGAAACACAGAGTCAAATTATTGGCTGTTTCAGGGTAATCCTTCCGTATTTGATATTGAACAATCATTAAAGGATGGAGCCTTAAGTAGTTGGAGGGTAAATGCGCATAAAGATAAAATTAGGCCGGGCGATAAAGTGATCTTGTGGGTATCCGGTAATAAGCGTGGATGTTACGCTTTGGGTGAAGTAGAATCTGAGGTCCAAGAAAATACAGCCAAAGAAGATGAGCTCCCCTACTATAAGGAACATGATAAAGAAAACGGCTTTGATCAGGTTGAGTTAAAAATTACCCATAACCTTGCAAATAATCCCATTACCTACGATCAGATCAAGAATGTTCCGGAGTTGGCAGATCTAAAAATTGGAAATCAGGGAACTAACTTTTCGGCAACAAAAGAAGAGTATGATGCTTTGTTAGCTACAGCCAAGGTAAAGCTCAATACAAAAAGATATTGGTTGTACTCACCGGGCCCCAATGCAAATAAGTGGGAGGAATTTCACTCTGATGGAGTTATGCGATTAGGTTGGGAGGATTTGGGAGACCTTGCTCAATATGATTCAAAAGATGAGATAGTAAAAGCACTTCAAGATTTATTTGATACAGATAGCTCTAAGAAGAATGATGCTACTGCCAATTGGGAGTTTCTTCATGAAATAAAAATTGGAGATGCTGTTATAGCTAAGAAAGGACGAAGCGAATATATCGGATATGGGATAGTGGAATCCGAATATTTCTATGAAGAGTCTCGCGATAATTTTAAATCAACACGAAAGGTTAACTGGTTTAAAAAGGGATCTTGGGAAGAGCCAAAAGGAGATAATGTTGTAAAGACTTTAACTGATATCACTCCTTATCCTGATTATGTAGCTCGCATCAAAAAAATTATGGGAATAGAGGAAAGTAAAATGCTTAAAAAAGAAATAAACTACCCACTCAACACCATTTTCTATGGCCCTCCGGGAACTGGTAAAACATATAATACCATTAAGCGGGCTGCTGAAATTGTGGAAGACCGAAGGATCGAAAATTATGTGGAAGCAAAAGAGATATTTAATGACCAGCTGGGAGAGACCATCGAATTCATCACCTTCCATCAAAACTATAGCTACGAAGATTTTATTCAGGGATTGAGACCTGATATTGAAAACAGTCAGCAGCTTACCTTTGAACGTACTGACGGTATTTTTAAGAAATTGGCTGATAATGCTTTAAAAAACTGGAAAGCGTCCAGATCTCCTCAAACAAAAAAGCAATCATTTGAACGCGTTTTCAATGAATATATCCAGCCTCTTGTGGAAGGAGAAGTGGAAGAGCTTGAAGTACAGATGAAGCGAGTATCCTATTACATTACAGCGGTAACGGATAAATCGATAGAATTTAGAAAGTCCAATGGTGCAACTTCTCACACATTGAGTATTAATACATTGCGGAAAATGTATGAGGCTGAGTCAGTATTAGAGATACAGGGTCTTTCATCTTACTACTCACCATTATTGGAGGAACTCCTGGACATTGGGAAGTCTCCCGGTGAGACGGAGCAAGTGGATCTTAAAAACTATGTGATCATTATTGATGAAATTAACAGGGCAAATATCTCAAGAGTTTTTGGTGAGCTAATTACACTTATAGAACCTGATAAGCGCCTTGGCCGAGAATTACATATTCCAGCTAAACTACCATCCGGCGAATCATTTTCTGTACCAGAAAACCTTTATATCATTGGTACGATGAACACGGCTGATAAGTCTATTGCACTGTTAGATATTGCACTACGACGCCGGTTTGATTTTGAGGCGATGTATCCAGAGTATATCATCGAAGATCAGCAGATCTACGATGTCGATGTTTTGAAAATGATCAATGAGCGCATCATAAAACTAAAGGGGCACGATTTTCAGATTGGTCACAGCTATTTTATGGATGAGGAGCTCAGCCTAAAGAAACGAATGAACCGGAAAGTAATCCCTTTACTACTGGAATATTTTATGAACGATGAGAAGGAGGTTAAAGATATCCTGAGTCATGCTGGACTTGAAGTAGAGGATAATAGCTGGCCGCTTCGAATTACAGGCAAGAAATGATCAACCTATTCGAATATCAAAATAAGGCGGACCTGACCGATGGAATGGAGGGTCTGGAAGAGTTTCTGGATGGGATCTGGAATCAAAGGGAGAAGAGCGGCTACTACTATGGTAATGAAGAGGAAGAAGATGAGAAAATTGAAGCCCAGCGTTTCCTTCAGTTTCTTCATCGTACTGATGAGATTAAGTCGAATAAGTATGTGGGTGTAATTCACTTTCAAGGGCAGAAGATCAATCTACTACCTAAGATTTTCTTTGATGATAATCGTGAAGTCAGCAAACACGATATCAATGCCATCCAGCAGCATATTCTATGGTGGCTTAGCTACTGCCGCAAGATCAAATTCCCAAGCTATCAAACATCATTAGGGGCCGAGAAAAGTGACTTTTTTGAAGTACTCATCTACCTGTTTGCTAAGTATACTCGGGAGCTGCTTGGGCATTCTATTTATCAACAGTATCAAGAAGTCCGGCGTGAAGTACAGTTTGTCCGTGGTCGGCTGGACATAGAACGTTACATTAATCAGAACCTATCAAAGGGACGCTGGCATAAGGTGAACTGCATTTACGATCCGTTTGTGCTGGATAACCGGTTCAATCAGATTATAAAGTATGTGACTAACTTATTGTTTCATCAAACACAAAACGATGAATCTAAAAAGTACTTGCGCGAGATTCTATTCACCCTTGATGATGTTTCGGATATCCCCGCCTCAGCAGAAGAGTGTAAATCAATACAGTTCAACCCTGCCTTTGCTGAGTTTGAAACCGTGCGTGACTACTGCCAGCTTTTCCTGGATCATGCGGTATCCTTTGACTATAAGAATGACTTAAAGCTCTTCGCTTTCCTGCTCCCAATGGAGTACCTGTTTGAGGATTTCATTTACGGGTTTATCGAGAAAGAAGTGGATGGCATTAAAGCCATAGCACAGTCTTCATCTACCCATTTGGACCACGATAAAACATTTGCTTTGAAGCCGGATTTAATTCTGAAAACAAAGGAAAAGCAGATTATCGCAGATACTAAATACAAAATGGTCTACAATGATCAGGATGATCCAAAGAAAGGAATATCTCAATCTGACTTGTATCAGGTATTAGCGTATGCAGTTAGATTTAAGATCGACGAGATAGCCCTACTGTATCCCGATCAACTATCCAATTACCATGAAGAAGTAACAGGGTTTATTATTCGCGATGAATTTGCCGACCAAGTAGATGTGAACATCAAAGCTTATCAGTTGCCTATTATAAACAGAGCAATGTTTGAAGGGCAGTGGAAAAGAGGTAAAAAATTGGATGAAATATTTGCAGATGCGGCAGAAAAGCTTCGTAGAAGGGTTGACTATCTATTCACCTCATCTATTTAGAGTAATATTGTTTTATAACTTCTGAATTAAATTTGAACTAATATTTTCAAATGCTTTATCCTGCTCATACTCAACTTCAGGTCTAAGCAAAGCCATAATATCCCCTGTAAACTCCTCGTCTTTCATTTTCTCTTCCAAATTCATTTCAAACTCCCGTGCTGAGGGAGCTTTATTCTCTTCCTTATTCATATATGCATGAAAACACTCAATGATTTTGTCGACGTCCAGATCAAGATTCTCTATGGCATAATGTAAGTCAAATAAATCACGTCCTTTTTTACGCTGATATAATGCCCTGAGTTTTGTACCTATAAGCTCTTCCGGCTGGTAAGTCGTTACTTCTGCACTCCCTTGATACCAAGGATTATCCACTGAAACGTTTCTTTCTGTAACCCCAACACATTGAAGTGTTCCCGTGTATTGATTTCAATTTTTACCCGCATGCTTGGCGGAGGACTTACCTCAGTCTCAAACTGATAGTAAACTGTGCAATTATGCTCATTCAGTTTTACTTGCCGGTCATCTTTCCCACCCAAGAATATTAATTGATCCCGAATAGCTTCAAGCATGGGTTTGGCAGGACCAGAATGTAGCTGTACCAAATCGATATCTTCAGAATACCTTGCCTGTGGATTCAAGAATAATTTATGGAGAGCTGTCCCGCCTCGGAATGCAAGGTTTTCCTTTAAATAGTCATTGGAAAATATCTCTACAACGGCTCTGGAAATAACCAAATCCTGTTCAATCTGTGAAGATTCAGTCCAAGGGGCTACGGATCGCCATGCATCTATATACGCTTTAGGGATCATAGTTCGTCAATCTCTACATTCGTGTTTGGTATTATTTTCCAACGGTTTGGTGTTTTTTGGTTTTCACTGTCTGTTTTGGGATTTAGCTGAGCTGGGTAGTATTTCCGGTTGTCTAATACACTATGTATGGCATCAGCCAGTGTGGTTTCCTGAAGAACCTCATCAAACAAATAACCCAAGCGTTGAAGGGTTGTGGTTTGAGGGAAATCCTCTGCGGCTTTTGCCAGTGGGTCTGGTTTCAGCTCAAAGACTAATTCAGCCAGAACCGTGGTAGCCCGGTTTATGCCCCCAATACGGTCTGAGTAAAAGATTAAATCAAGAGCCGTTAATGCTGGACTCGAAATATTTATGTACCCTGCATCTGTTTTCTGCTGAGTTACAAAATCAGCATTCCAACCTTTTTTCAAGCAAAAGACAATAGATTGTGGCCTGTTTTTGATCGGTCTTAAATAAGGAGGCTCAGAGACCACGAATTGTGTTTGCGGCTGTTGATGCGCAGCTCCATGATACATAGCTGCGGTTAGCAGGCCTACATAATAATCCCGTTCCAGAAATTTCATCAGATCATCAATGAAATAGCCTAATGGAAGAGTTTGGAGGGATGCGTATTCCGGAGGGATGATTAGGTAGAAATTCTGCCTAAGTCTTGATATTCGTTCTTTATCGGTTAAACGTTGAATAACTTTTTGATAGGCTTCATCAGATAAGTTGAACTCTGCAATGATTTCATCCCCGGTAAACGTATATCGCCCTCTGCTTCGGAGTTGGTCTAAGTAGCGGCTAAGGTATTCGTATGTGTTCCCGTTGTTCATTTTAGTTTTCAACTGCATTACTGGACGGAATTCATCCAGTTATGCAGCTAAGAACTAAAAAAGGTTGGTTAAATACAACCATCTTCTATTTGAGTCCGGATATTTTACATACATGGAGTTTCCATTTGATATCTGATTTCGAATCTCAGTGGCCAGTTCCAACACATCACTTCCCTCACCTTGTCTCATTACTTTAGTTAAAGCATTTTCACCAACATTTTGCTGAAGGTTTACAATATATCTCAATTCTTGATTGCAGTTTTAAGACTATCTTTCACCGGTTTCAAAAAAATAATTTGCGATATGACCGAAAAAGAAAAAATGCTTGTGGGTAGGTTATACGATCCGTCTGACAGTCAATTGGTAAGGATGAGACTTCATGCTCGTCGTATGACAAGTCAGTTTAATCAGGTACCTGCAAATGACAAAAGCATGAGAGGTCAAATTTTGAAGTCTTTATTTAAAGTTACCGGGGAAAAGATTTACATAGAGTCTAATTTCAGGTGTGATTATGGAGTGCATATTACAGTTGGCGAGAATTTTTATGCCAATTTTGATTGTGTGATCCTCGATGCTGCTGAAGTGACAATAGGCAATAATTGCTTAATAGGTCCTCAGGTTGGAATCTACACTTCGACCCATCCCCTAAATCCCAAAGAAAGAAGCAGTGGACTAGAATTAGCAAGGCCCGTAACCATCGGAAATAACTGTTGGATAGGAGGGCATGCAATCTTAAATCCTGGAGTGACCCTGGGTCACAATGTAGTTGTAGCTTCAGGTGCTGTTGTTACAAAAAATTTCGGGGATAATGTAGTGATCGCAGGTAATCCTGCCCGGGTTATCAAAGAGATTGCTCCCAATGCTGATTACTGATTTATCTTGCCTAATTCGCAAATTACTTAGCGAATAACCCGTTACGGCTGAAGGGTGCATTTTCATCCAAAACAAAGAAGACCAAATCAGCATCATCATGGCTTTTTATGTTAATCAGCTGATCTTTGATGACAATGGAGTCGCCTTTTTCAACAATCACACCTGAATTTCCGATGCTACCGCTTCCATGAAATACATACAACAGACCGGTTTTACCATTCAGTTCCGGTGTTACAAGATTAAGGCCTTTCTCAAGTAATGCATCATAAAACAAAACCTCACTTCTGAAAATCATAGGTGCTTGTGAGCGTTCATGTCCCGCTAAAAGGCGCCAGGTATTAAGGCTGGAGGTTTCTTTCGGTTCCAGAAACTGAATACTGGGTTTGAGGCCGTCGGCTTTGGGCCGAATGAATATCTGGAGCATTTCTACGGTATCCTCATCCTCAGGAACACCTTCTTCATGATAGATCCCACTTCCTGCGTTCATTAGCATAAAGTGCTTGCTATGAATTCCGAGATCGTTTCCGTCGCTGTCTTTATGATGCATGGTTCCTCTTCTTAGTTAAGAGAGGATCTCTTCATTTTGATGCATGTGCATTGGGACTAAAGCTCCGCCCTCTAGGGTAGCATGTTCCAGCCGCCCGATCTGTGCAAGTCCGTGATCATTCAACTCTTTGAATGGTTTGCCAAGCGGCAGGAACCTCGATGTAAAAGGTCCCCACCTGACGACTCGTCTCTTATTTGCTTTGGTAATGTGTATCATGATAAAGTTCTCAAGAAGCTGTTTGAACTATATTTTTTACTACCTCAGGTTGTAGGTCATCATTCAGCTTATGAAATGTATAATAGGACAATCCAAGAATAGCCAACATGACAAGCGGAGTGATGACAGCTGAAGCAGGGTCACTTTGTGCAGCATGCGCAATACTCCCTGAGATCATGTTGATGGAAAATCCGGCATAAACCCATTCTTTAAGGCGACCGTAAAAAGGAGTTAGTAACATCAGAACACCAAGGTATTTAGCGATACCCAATTCCACACGGAAATAATCCGGGAATCCTAAGTGCTGAAACGTTTGAGCCATCTCAGGACTAGTGAAATACATGGTTGCACTGAATAACATCATTGCGCTAAATAGAAGGGTAGAAATCCAGTAGGTAATTTTTAGTTTTTTCATAATAATAGTAGAAAGTGTTGTCTTTGAGTAATTATTTAAGTTCACAGATGATCAATCATCCAACTCGCTTAGAAGATCTTTCAGATCCAGAGGTTTGGTAACCATTTTCACCGAGCCATCTTTATCGTACTCCCATTCTTTTTGTGGGCGGTCCCGGTATAGTTCTACTCCATTTCCATCTGGATCCTGAAGATAGATTGCTTCAGAAACTCCATGGTCACTGGCTCCGCCAATAGGGTACTCTTTGTCAATGAGTCTTTTAAGTATGACCGCTAAGTCTTTCCGGGTCGGATACAAAAATGCCGTATGATACAAACCCGGGCTATTTCGAGGTGCAGGAGAGCCGCCATGGCTGTGCCAGGTGTTCAACCCGATATGATGGTGGTAGCCACCTGCAGATAGAAATGCGGCCTGTTCTCCATACATAGTGGTTAACTCAAAACCTAGCAGATCGCGATAGAACCCAAGGGCTTTATCAAGGTCAGAAACTTTCAGGTGTACATGTCCGACACGGGTTTCTGATGGAGTAGTATATGTATTATCAGTGCTCATGGTTAGATCTAATTAAGTGTGGTTTTGAGGTTCAGTGAAAAAACATAGTTGGATTCAATTGGAGTAAAAGGTCATAAAGATTCACCCTCATGGCCCTGGTCATCTATCAGCTATCTTGCTTGGTAAATTCACCATCGGCTTTAATTTGCACCTTATTGCTGATCATGGGTGGGGGAAAGCCATTGCCGAGGTCAAAGTCTGAGCGATCGATGGTTCCGGTAATTTGAATGCCGGCTTTAAGGGCTCCATAGGTCATTTCATTCTGAACTTTTCCACGGTAGACCATATGTACCTTTACTTCTTTTGTGATGCCGTGTAAGGTCAGGTTACCGGTGAGTGCATAGGAGTTTTTCGCTAACTTTTTAATGCCGGTGCTTTTGAATGTCATGGTCGGGTACTTTTCAACATCAAAGAAGTCCGCACTTTTAAGGTGATCATTGCGCTGATCTACACGGGTTTCGATGGACGCTGTTTGTACAATGAGTTCTACTTGCGCATCACTGAAGTCATCCTTCGAAGAAGTAATGTTGACTTTATAGTCGCTGAAGTAACCTGGAACATCAGCTATACCCAAGTGAGTTACAGTAAATCCGAGCTTTGAGTGAGCCGGGTCTTCAACCCAGACATCCTGAGCAAAAACGCTCGCAGGCACAATTAAAAGAGATAGTATAAAGGTTAATTTTTTCATGGTTGTATTAGGTTTAGTATTAGGTTACAGTAAATTGTTTTAATTAACGGGTGGTCATTTTGTCGATAAAACTTTGCATATCAGTGGGTGTGCGACCAAGTAATTTTTCCAGGTGATCAAACGAGAAGTCTAAGGCTCCGTCAGAAAAGGTCTCTGCAGTCATCAAGCTCATAGCTGCTTGTTCTTCTGTTATCTTAAGTCCTTGCAAAGCCTCTGCAAAGTAGGGGACTGAAATATCCGAGTAGGAGACCTTTTTGCCGGCTGCTTTACTTAACATATCAGCAATCTCGGCAAGTGTATATGACTTGCCGGATGTAATCTCGTAGGTCTTGTTTTTGTGCTGATCTTTATCCTGAAGACCGTTGGCTAATGCCTCAGCCATCTCAGAACGAAGTGCCAGGTTGATAGGTTTACCGGAAGATGGGAATACCCACTGTCCTGTTTTAAGTGCATCTCCCAGAAACAATGGCAGGAACTCCATATAAAATGTATTACGATAGATCGTGTAAGGAATGCCTGATTGTTTTATTAGTTTTTCAGTTGAAGCATGATCTGGAGATAGCGGGCTTAATTTTTTGTCAGCCTTAATAATACTGGTGTAAAAGATGTGGTTTACGTTGGCGTCCTTAGCAGCTTCAACGACATTTTCATGTTGCTTAACGCGTCCATCAAGAGTACTGGAGGAAATCAATAGCAAGGTATCAACACCTTGCATGGCATTTTCAATGGAGGCATAATCGGTATAGTCTCCAATTCTAAGCTCTATGCCTTTTGCTTTCAGTTCTGTTCCTTTTTGCTCACTGCGAACGAGTCCGGCAATGTTTGCATCGGGATCCTTCTCAAGTAGATAATTGATGGTTTGAGATCCCAATTCTCCGTTTGCTCCGGTTACAAGTATCATAAGTCTAATTTTTTAGTGTTAACGTTCTATTGGCTTTTCAGTGGAGTATCTTCCAGCCGGCGTGCCATTTATAATTATTTTTAATGGTGAGTTGTATCAGCAGAAGTTGCATGCGTTCAAGAGTTCCACTCACCGTCAGATCACCGGCAATTATTGGATTGAATCCTGCGGTCTCTACAAGTTCACTTACTATTATTAAGGCCTCCTCGTCATCACCGGCAATAAAGGCATCGGTTTGCTTCCCATCGATGACTGGCTGCTCAAAATCAGCAGCGAAGGTTGTGTTAAAGGCTTTAATCACCTTAGAGTGAGGGAGCCACTCTTGCAATTCTTCAGCCGCACTGGTATCAGGCCTGGTTGTTAGCTTTTCGAAATCTTCATCTACCGGATTTGCTATACTGATCACTACTTTTTGAGTGGCAACATCTCTGATCTTGTCAGTCAGCTCTTTTTCGACTTCATGTGGGACAGCAAGAATAATAATGTCAGCTTCCCAGCTGGTTTCGTGAGGACAGCTCATGAAATGGGTATCAGCTTCAGGGTGTTTATCACGAATTTGTTGTGAAAGCTCACCTAATTGCTTTGGGTCTGAGTCAAATAGTAGGAGGCGATAGTTACCACCGGCAATGCTTTTTGCAATGGCAGAACCCATTGAGCCTCCGGCACCAAGAATGGCAACCGTTTGTTTGGTAATAGACATATTGGACTTTCGTTTACAATTGAATAATTATTTCAATGCAAACTTACCGGTCATGGGTCTTGAAACCATTGATATCTGTTAGTAAAAACTCTTGATATATATCAATGAATGTGCAAACAAAATTCTCTTTCTGTTGAAAAGAGACAGATCAACGATTATAACTTCCACGTACTCTACTAAGTGTTTCCGGGCTAACTCCAATATAAGAGGCTATCAAATGTTGGGGGACCCTATTAAGGAAAGCTGGACTTTCAGCGATCAAGCGTTCATATTTTTCTTCCGCAGTAAGTCCCAGGGCATTTTCAACGCGACGCTGCAGAGCTACATAAGCATTTTGTACAATAATGCGATGATAGCGTTCATAAGGGGGAACTTGTTCAAGAAGCATTTCATGATTCTTTCGGTCCAGTATTAGCAGTTCACTATCTTCAAGTACTTCGATATTTAAACGTGTGGGTTTACCTGTAAAGAAACTTTGGAGATTGGCCATCCACCAACCTTCAAAAGCAAAGCGAATCACACGTTTATTTCCAGACATATCTAAAGAGTAGGAGTACAGGGCCCCTTTTTCAACAAAAGCTAATTCTCTGCAAACATCCCCCTCTTGAAGCAAGAATTGCCTTTTGAGCATACGCTTTGGGCGAAAACTATGTTTGCACAGCTCCCATTCTTTGTCACTTAAAGTAACATGTTCCTGAAGGCTCTTTTTTAGCTGTTCATACATTAGAAAAGACTTTAGCTTGTGGTGAAATCCTGTGATCAAAAATGTACACCGAATTGCAGTAAATAAAAAAGCGGATACCCTTTGAAAGAGTATCCGCTTGGGGGATCAACAACAAATTGCTGTAATCAGCTTTGAACGAACTGAACGTTTAACTGCAATTTAACCTGGTCACCAACAACAACGTTTCCGGCTTCTGTTACAGCACTCCATGTAAGACCGAAGTCTTTGCGGTTGATAGATCCACTAATTTCAAAACCGGCTTTGGTTTGGCCGTATGGATCAACAACAGTTCCGCCGTGAACCACATCCAAAAGTACCTTTTTGGTTACATCACGAATGGTCAGGTCACCGGTTACTTTATATTCTCCGTCTTTGATCTTTTCGAAATTCACTGATTCAAATTTCAGTTGGGGAAATTCTTCTGCATTGAAGAAATCATCCGACTTCAGGTGCTGATCCCGGTCTTCATTGTTGGTCGATATACTGTCGATATCAGCGCTAAAGGTAGCTTTAGCCTTTTTGAAATCGTCACCATCGGTTTCAATCGTTCCGTCATAAGAACCGAAGCTTCCGGTGACAGTCGAAATAACCAGGTGTTTTACTTTGAATTGCACTTCAGAGTGAGTGGGATCAATTTTCCACAAAGTTTTTGTTGAAGTAGTCATGGTATTGGGGATTTGATGTTATTCATTATGTTCAGGAATAACATAAGGGGGTATTGAACCAACACCATTGATATAAGACAGGAATTAATCTTGATATATGTCAATAGAGTATCTAACAGAAGAACATTTTTCCGGCAAACAAAACTTTCATTTACCTTCTCTTTGTTCACTTAACAGAAATATAGAATCCACGTTAGATCATGAATAACGTGCATTTAAACGAAATAGAGCGAAGACTTTTGCTTTCTTCCGGGCGTACAAATATAAAGCCACAAGATACTGATAAACAGAATCTTGTGGCTTTTATGTTTTGGGGATTGGACAATATTTGATAAACATTTTCCCCTCGTTCCCAACCACCCGGTTGGGGATGCCACTCCGGACCTCCCGGTCCGCGATATGCTACAGACAACATCCCCGCTCAATTTTTGATTAAACATTACTTCCCTTCACCCACCGGGGTAAAAATTCTTCTCTATTATTACACCTTTTCCCCGGGTTGCCCGATCCCGATCATCGCCCCAAATTAACACCCCAACGGGCTTACCCAAGGTTACCTGCGTTTTTGACTGCTACGGAGTCGTAAAGCTTTATAATCCATGCGGTTCCATAATTGGCAGCCACAAAAAGATCTCAAACCCAATAATCATCCTAAAAAAACTAACCCTTTGCCATTAAACGTGCTATCAACGCTTCCTTCTGCTTTCGACTTAGCTGCTTAATGGCGTATTCGCGTTTGCAGGCTTCGGATTGATTGGGCTGTTCTTCGAGATATACCAGTTCTTTGGGAGGAAATGCCCGCAGGTATTTGGCTCCCTTACCGCTGCAGTGATCCCGCCATCTGTTAATCACATGGTTGGTACAGCCGGTGTACAGACTGCCGTTTCCACAGCGGATGATATATACAAACCAGGAAACTTCTTCGTACATATGCTATTCTGTTTCGCTTTAAGACCTCCAACGGGATCAACTTAATCCGAGGGGGCGTTGCTTTGGGAACAATTCCGTTAAGTATATAAAATCACATTCCTTAAAACACAGATTTCCTCACAAAAATAATCCGTGGAATCCCACAATCCACAAAATCCGTGATTCCAACCCTTAGCCCTCAAAAAACGCTTTCACCTCTTTCCGGTAGGTTTTGCCAATGGCTAACTTCTTGTCCGCCACCTTAACCTGCCAGGACTCATATTCCTGCAAATAATCGGCATTGATGATGGTAGAACGATGAATACGAATGAATGAGCCGGGAAGGAATTCTTCCATGAGTTCGCTTAGACTGTGGTCCACTATCACTTTTTCATCTTGCATAAACACCTCCGCATAATTCCCGGAAGCCGTAATGTAACGGATATCAGCAGAGTCCAGTTTTAGCATCTTGGTTCCGTTTTTTAGCAACAAGGCAGAAGCTTTGGCATCAAGCTGAGGACCGGGTTGGACAGCCTGCCGTTTATGCTCCAGCACACGCATCACCGCCTTGTAGAACCTGGGAAACTCGATGGGTTTTAAGAGGTAACCGGCCGCCTCATGATCGTAACTCTCCACCGCATACTCATCATAAGCCGTTGTAAAAATAACAGTCGGCGGATTCTTCAACGCCTTCAATAACGACATCCCATCCATATCCGGCATGTTGATGTCCAGGAAAATAAGATCCACCTGCTGCTCTTTTAAATAAGAAGCGGCTTTAAGCGGAGAGGTGAATGTTTCCATCAGTTCAAGCTCCTCAATCTTATCCACGTAATGCCTGATCACATGATGGGCCCGAGGTTCGTCGTCTACAGATATGGCTTTTAGTTTCATCGGCGGGGTAGTTTTAATATCACCTCATGTTGTTGCTGGTTAGACAGGATATCCAAATCAAAGTCATCTTCATAATACAAGGCCAGTAACTTTTTGGTTTGAGCCGTCCCGATCCCGGAAACACCGGCTTCCTGTTTTGAGGGATGATTGCTGTTACAAACCGTCAAAATGATATAGGTTTCTGTGATGTTAAGTTTCATCTCCACGAAGGAAGGCCTTTCATAGCTTATGCCATGCTTGAATGCATTTTCCACAAAGTTAATCAGGATCATCGGGGCGATTTGCGCCGAATGCAGATCACCGCTTATCTCCATGTTGATATCTACGGATTCCGGATTTAATCGCAATTTCTGTAATTCCACATAACGTTTTATGTACTCCCATTCTTCTCTCAGCGGAACCAGTTTTTTGGTGCTATGGGTTAATGAGTATCTCATCAAACCGGTTAGGTTCTGTAGCCCATCCGCAAGGGCTTCGTTCTTACTTTCAAGCGCCATGGAGTACAGGTTATTCAGCGTATTGAAAAAGAAATGAGGCCGAAGCTGAGCCCTTATCAAGGCAAGTTCCGATTGCATATGATCGGCTTCCTCCAGTTCCTGATACCTGTATAAAAACTGAGTCGTCGTTTGTGCCAGAAAAGCCACCAACACGATCAAAAAATAGACCGCAAACAGAGAATCAGAAAATGAACTAAAAGTGCCAAACCTGAATACCGTGGTGGAAGGCTGAGTGGTTAGAGCTGAAGCTGTCGTTTGGCTGGTTGTCGGTTCAGTGTTAAGCATCACTCCGGCAAACACCACAATGACCATATGAATAATAGCAAAACCAAGCCAGCCCGTAGTCAATGCAAGCAGCTTCTTTTTAAGGGCGCTTTGATTTCTTTTGAAGAACATAAAATAGGAGACAAACCAACCTGTGAGATACAGCCCATACACAATGCCATGCCAAATCATTTGATTAGTTTGAGAAGACTGTGCATCGTTGCTGCTTCCAAAGCTGGAAGTAACTTCGGAATTCATTGTATCCTGAAAAACAGAACCGGCAGCAGTATCCGGCGAAGAAGAATACCCGCGAAGGATATAAGCTTCAGATTCTGAAGAAATGGGAACACCCTCTAACACCATATAATTGATGAGCTCATAATTTCTAATTGCCAGGGTTGTGATAACCACCACCGCCACAATATGGATCAGAATTTCGGCCAGTTTTGGTATCCGGGGATTCATGCTAAAAGTTCAATGTACATGCTGTGTTTTATCGTAAGCGTTGAAGTAACACCGTTAAGAGAGTCAGTAATGTTGATTTCATCAAACTTATACATCGGTTTTGTGTGTCATTCATTTAAAGGTAGAGAGCAGGCCGTTCAGGATTAAATAGAACATCCGAACGGCGCTTTATATCATGTGAACGGCACCCCTACGCATTCAGCCAATAAATGTTAACACTCAAAAGTCAAAGGAATGCTTTCGGATGTAAAATTTTTTGAGTGAAATGCTGGAGGTTATTCTTGGTGAAAACATTAAATATTCACCAGGTACACACTATGGATATTAGTAATTATTTACTGCTACTGCTTATTTGGACGCTGGCTTTTGGAGTAATCCGGGGACAAGAGAAATCAAGCAAAGAGAAACTGGTTGATCGTATCGTCCAAAGCATAAATAACCAGTCTATGGAAGGCTTGAAGCCCTATTTATCGGACGATTTTGTTATTTCAGGCAGATATAGTCCCATTTCATTGAAAATCCTGGAACAGCTTATTCTTCAATTAAACGAACAGGTAAATGACTATACCTGGATCAAGTCCGAAGAAACGCTTGATGGTTCAGTGACACATTTTTACCGCTTCGATTATGAGGGGATGGGGGAAAGACAGATGTCGTTTTCAGTCAATGAAGACGGTAAAATCACAGAAATGGAGCTGGTGAATATGAAAGTAAAGACCCTGGAGGAAGAACCGGAGGTAATTAAACCCACAGAAAAGGTCATAGAGATTCCCTTCCGGTTAAAAGAAAAACTGCTGTTAGTAGATGCGACAATCCAAGGAGAAAGAAAGACCTTCCTGTTTGATTCCGGATCTCCACGATTGATTCTCAATCAACAGCATTTTAGTACTGAAGCAACAGATTCGGGAGCAACCAGATTCAGCTCTGTGGAGGGAGTACATAGACACATCAACAGCCTAGATATTATTGAGCTGCCGGATTTCAATTTCCATGGCATCCGGATGAAGAACCAGCAAGTGCTCACCGCAGACCTTTCTCATTTAGAGGCTACTTTGCACACTCCCATTGTCGGCTTAATCGGGTACGAAATCTTTGAAGGCTACGATGTGCTGTTTAATTATGGACAACAAAAGCTGATACTCATTTACCCGGATCAAACCAAAAACTTTATAGCCGCATTAAGTGCGCAGCTATCCGTCTCCGTTATCCCCTTCAAGTTAGAAAGTCATCTCCCTCTGTTTGAAGCCTCGGCTTCAGGCCGGCAATTTACTTTGGGTTTGGATAGTGGTGCCTCCTCAAACCTCCTGTCACTTAATTTGATTGAACCGTTGGAAGGATCAGTCTCTGAACTGCACCACACCGAGCTTTCCGGAGCGGATACAAATGAACAAATGGTTACCAAAGGGGTTCTGGATGAGATCGGCATTGGCGACATTTCCTATTTCAGTGTACCCACGATCTTTAAAGATATCACAAACCTGAAAAAAGCCTACGGAGATGAGCTGGAAGGATTGGCAGGATATGAACTTTTAAGCCGGCAGGTATCGTTGATTTCCTATTCGGAAAATACCCTGTATCTCTTTAAATAAAGTGTAGCAGTCGGCAATGACATTCCGGTAAGGGCCGCCATGAAAAATATCTACTGCTAATTTACTAAGCAGGTTAAATGCTAACATAGTATCAATCTTAAAACGGGAATCTACGTGACTAAAAAATGTGCTTTACTACCCTTATGCTTTCTTTTGCTTTTGATACCGGCATTGTGCTTTGCCCAGATCACTCCTGGTGATAAAGGGTTCAGGGAATACACCATCGAAGCTCCCAATGATACCATCAACTTTTATCTATATGCTCCAAGGGATCTTCAGAAAGATCATCTTTTCATTCATATTGACGGCTCTTATCCGGCTCCACTCTGGATAGAAACCAATCCCTGTTGCTCCACGATGGATCCTTTTAGCTATAATTTGATTCCCGATAATTATGCCTACGTTGTTATCTCAAAACACGGATTTCCATTCAGCGACAAAGAAGATTTTACGGTTCCATCAAATTATTGGGAAAAGAATACACTGGATTTTCGGGTTGAGAGGGTTAACCGGGTGATCAAATATATTCAGCAAGAGATTTTTCAACCAGAAAATATCGTATTGGTAGGCACCTCACAGGGGACGGATGTAGCTGCAAAGTTAGCTACTCTAAATAAAGATGTAACGCACCTTGGATTTTGGGCAGGAGGAGGACTCCCCCAACTTATGGAATTCATCATGTTTGTAAGGAAGGATGCTATTGCAGGAAAAATTTCGGAAGTCGAGGCTACAAAACGAATTGATTCCCTTCTGGTGCAGTTTGAACGGATGTTCCAGGATCCATCGCCACATAAAATGTGGGATGGAAATAGTTATCTCAGCTATGTGAGTTTTTCTGAACCTCCCGTTCAACACCTTTTAAAACTTGATATCCCGATATATGTGGCGGTAGGCACCCTGGATAAAAATGTGGCTGTTGAAAATTCCTACATCATCCCCGTTGAATTTATCCGTCACAGAAAAAAGAACCTTACCTTTCGACAGTTTCCAAACTATGATCACAATTTCATAGAAATAACCGAAACCGGACAAGAAATCGACCAGTTTGATACGGTGACCAAAGATTTCATTCAATGGCTGGAAGAGCACTAGTCCGGCATAATAAGTACCGAAATGTGCGGATAGTGCTTAGGCTTCATTCTTCTTAAAAATCCGATTCCCAATCTCCCGCTCTTTCCGCACCAAGAATGAGCCCTGACCGCGCTGGCGGACAAACCTGCATGTGCGTCCGCAAGCATAGAACAGCAAAAAAGCCAATAGCGTAGCGCCAATGGTCGCTATAGGCTGTTCGGCAAGATTTTGATAAACGGCCTGGAAAAAAGCTACGCCTTCATTCAACATATCCATTACGCGATCCATCGCTTGCCCGCCATATCGCTGATGAAAGTCTGCCGCTGTTTGCGTGTTATAATCCTCAATTACCATGCTGATGTAGCTTAACTTCTCAGGCCAGGCGGCAAGCTTATGGTACACCTCCGACAAAGAACCAAATCCTGTAGCAAGTTTATCCAAAAAAGAATCCGGTGCGGCTAAAACAATGAGGGCAACCACTCCGGCTGCAATTTTAAATACAAATTCCAGCACAAACAGAAGCGGATGTACGGTAAATCTATATATAGGAGAAGTTTTCATAGAGCGCCGGTAAGGTTTTGAGATTCATATACTGCTGCTTTTAGCGAATCGGGTAACAAGATAGCTTAAGCTTTCACTTTAAAAAACTTTGAGTACGTGATTGCCTTCTATATCTACTCAAAAGCCTGTTTTCAATCAATCCAAGGTAATGAACACAGAAGTGCGAGGCCCATTATTCACGGCCCGGCTGATATGTCCCCGGCCAGTGGTGTCTTCCACCAGCACAATGTCTCCGGTTGAGAATCGCCGTACGGTTCCATCTCCTATTTCTACATCTACGGCACCATCCAGCATGATGATATATTGCCGGCGGGGCGCATTGTGCCAATCATAATTATAATCGGGATCGGTGCGACGGAAGATGATACCCGTGGCATCCAATCGCTCTGAAAGGTGTCCGATGTCGCCGGCATCTTCCAGTTCTATTTCAAAATCCTCGAAATGTGATTCGTTGTCTGCGCCGGTGTAGATTCGGGTGATGGTCATTGCTCTAAGTTCTGTTTAAACATTTAAAAAAAACATATCTCCCTGAAGTGACTTATAAAACCTAAAAAGCACTTCGGAGATTCCTTTTATTCAAACGAAGCATAGAATTTTTCACTCAGCTCTTTTACCAAACATAGAGGGAACATTGGTAAGCTTGGCAATGGCACCAAAAATTGCAATTAGTGACGTTACAATGGCCACTATTTCATTTAGATATTGTTGTTGGGTAAACAATATAAACAAGAAAAGTCCGCCCATAACAAGCAGAATAAAGGTGCGGTATCTTGCCCAGCTGCTTTTGCTTTCAACTTCAGATTTAATTGCTTTAAGAGCACTTTCGTCAAAAGTATCGAGAATAAATTGCCGGAAGGTGGCCCTGTCCGTACATTCCTTCGCAGCTTTTTCTTGCTCTTGATCCTCCTCTTTTTTCTTATTTACTGCCTCTTCATCGTCATCATAAAAATAAAATTGTGTGAGTATCAGATGTTCTGACCCATTTTGGGATTTGTTGTTATCACTGCCATTTTTCAATCCGTCTTGGGATTTGTCTTTATGCTTGTCCTTGCTCTTGCCCTTTATCAATCCCTTCTTGAATAATGCATTAATTACGCCGGTATTTTTAGTATTGATGATTCCATCTTCGGCTAAATCATACAACAAATATTGCTCATTTTTATCCAGACTCACAAACCTTTTTTGAAATTTCATCCTTGTTTTAAGCTTTTTGTTACAGGCTTCCTCCCTTTCTTCATCAGTAAAACAAATCGGTTTATAATAAGTGTCAAAGGTTGACAGGAACTCTAATAAACTGCTATAAAGATCTATTGTCTCTGGTACTTCTTCTGTTTTGTCTATTTCACTTTCCTGATTTTGAAGTTCTTCTTTTTGCCCCCCTTTACTTTCCTGCTCTTTTACTTTTCCTGATTTCTCAGTCTTTACCATATACTCCTTTTCTTTTGCTCTTTCCGCCTCCTCAATCAACAGTAACGGACTTTGTTTACAAATAACCGTAATTTTCTTCTCTTTATATGAAGACAGGAGCTCTTTCATTGCAATGGCATCTTCTTTGGATATCTCTTCAAATGAGGCTGGAAAGTTAGATACCCGTATTTCCCTTATCTTTTCATCTTCATCTGATTTGGGATTTCCTGCATAACTACTCCACTCCACTTGTTTTACTTCTGTAGAACTTACATCGTTAGAAAACGCCTCTCCTGTCACATCTACTAAAAAGAGCCTTAAAGGGGCATCTGTTACTTTTTCCATCTTGCACTCCCAATCCCAATCCTCCATTTTCTGGATCTGAACTTTGAACAACCTTTTTTTAACTCTTCTAAAAATTTTTATGGCTCCCAAAAGTAGTACCAAAAGTGCCAGCAGCGTAAAAACCATACCTCCAAAGTTTTTATTTAGCCATGTTCCAACGCTGGCAAAGTTAAGCCTTGTTAATTCCGGATTATGAGTTACCCTGTTTTTAACGGTCCTTGTTACTTCCTGCATACCCATAAAAAGGGTTCTTTCCTTATATGCCCGAAAGGCATTATCCATTTCGTGATCAAACTCACTAAAGGAATAGAATACAGGCTGACCTGCCATAGAGTATTCCGGCAATATCTTCTTTTTGAACATGTAATTGCCCTTTCCTTCGCCCATATTCATCCTTTTGCTGTGGATGTTTGCTAGGGTTTGGAATTTATTGGCACAGAGCTCCTCACCAAGCCATGCTATATATTCTTTGTTGGCAATCTCCTTTTTATTCAACAACTCCGCAGTCTTTATTTCTTTTAACTTGTTTAGAGTAAAGGTTTCCCGGTTATACGAATAATTGAAGATCAGAAGTGGGATCAGCACACAAAGAAAGAAAACAACTCCCCAACCCTGCTCATATTTCAGCTGTTTTTGCATTGAAATAGGACGTAACCAACTATCGTAAGATGGCGGCTTATGTTTTAAATATGCTTTCAGATACACCACTCCCATAAATAACAAAATCAATAAAATAATGATGGATATAGTAATCCGGATGACTCTTGAAAACACTCCGAGTTGTGTACTTTTATCCCCTATTAGTACCAAGTAAAAAGGCAACTCCTCGTGGAGACGAGAAAAAGAGGCCGCCGATTGACTTCCATGGTATGAGATAGAAGTGTAACCCAGGTTATTATTATGGATACGCTGGCGAACTGCTTCTGTATCTTTTACTTCTTCAAAAAAGTTCTCATTTAGGTTCTTATCTGAATCTGAATGAAAGTGTACCAGTCCGCTTTTATCAATTACACTAAACTGATAGCCATATGGAAGCACTGTATCATACAGCGAATACAATTTGCTGGTAATACCAAATATTCTATTGCTACATTTTTGCTTTCGGGTGATAACCGCCAGTTGTTGCCCCGTATTGTAAGACACAATAGATTCCAGAAACATCTGTGCTGAAGGGCAACCACCTGTTTTATACCCCGTTTCCTGAAACAACCTGTCTACATAGCCCCGGTTTTTTACGTTAAATTTTGGAGTACGATGCTTTCTAACTGTCCATTTTTTTTCTTGTGCACCACTTGAATCAATCACAAAATAATCTTCCAGGAATGGGTAGGTCCAAAAAAAGTGCTCGTGATTGTTGGCTTCATCAAATGGCGAATGTGCCTCATTACTATCACTCATGTTCTCAGCTCCGGCTGCTTCCATCCTCACCAAAAAATCAGCGATATCATAATACTCTTCAGCAAAGGTTCCTTTTATTTCTGCTTCTAAGTATTCAAGAGATTCCTTGTTCTGTACCTCAGACATATTGAATACATACAAAAAATAAATAACGATCGTAAGCAAAGAGGTCAGGCTGATGATCGAAAAATATGCCAATACTATATCCCTGGTATTTACTTTTTCCTGATCATTAATAGTATTCAATTTTATAAGAGGCAAGGCCAGCAATACCAATACTGAAACTACCAACAATATCAGGCTCCATTTCCTGGAAATCTTCCAGCTTTCGCTCCTAAACTCATCAGCCCGGATAAAACCAACAAGATTCCAATGCTGGCTTTTGGATATATGGATAGGACGCACAAACGCTTTGTACTCTACTCCATTTACAGCGACTGTGCGCACTCTTGCGTTTCTCGTTTGTGCGGTACCAGCCAAACTATCTGAAAATTCTTCGTAAAACATCGTCCCCTGGGGATTAGACTCATATATAAGCCAGTCTTTGGTTGTCAAAATAAAGCTCTCAAAGAAATCGAAATGCAACAAATCACCCACCAGGTTCGGAGTAGCTATCTCAATTTTATACGATAAATGGGTTTTACTCTCATTACTTAGCACCGAATCAGTATGAGTTGAATCAGGAACTCCACTCTCTGTTTTTTCACAAAAGATCCGGGTATTTCCGGATATTTCATTAAGTCCAATACGATCAGAGTAAAGAACCGAAGTATAGTCTGGCGTATTTATATGCAGTTCAATTTTGTTTTCACTGAAGCTTTCATCATTGTGAGCTTTAATCCTTTCAACACTCAGCTCTCGAAATGAGATATCGCTGTTAAACCGGTTTATTTCATTGTTCAGATGGCTTTCAACATTTAAAAAAACTTTACTTGTATCCCCTTTTTCCAATTTTGAAAGACCACAAAAAATATAGTTACCAACACTTTTTTCCTTTACCACATTACGAGCATTTTTTATTAAACTTTTTGCCCGTGTTCTCAGGTTATCACTTACCCGGTTTAACTCTCGAAAATTTCTTTCTGTAATTCTTTCTTCGTTTTCCGGAACGTATATTAGAAAAAAGCCCGCAACCAGCGAGGCAATGATCGTGGATATAATAATGATCAACCAATAGTTCCCGGCGGCTTTACTTTTTGTAGCCATATTAACCCCATAGTTTATGTTATTGTAAGTAAGAGCTATCAGATTGCCATTCCTTACAAAAAAAATTTTCCGCCCGGATACCCCATTTATCTTCCTGAGCTCATATTAATGTAATAAAAAAATATATATATCATGTTTTAAAAACTACTATTGGGCATAGCTAACTATCATTTATATATACCTTCAAATGATCATGTATTGTACTCTAAAGAAAAGATTTACACCGTGTTACACCAGCAGATACTATCCACATATAAATGAACCCGACAGACGGAGCCAACATAAGGCCCCCTCACTCCTCTGCCACAAACTGCATCTTAAACTCTGTGCCCTGCTCCTTATTATGCAAGCTATATTCAGCATTTAGTTTCTCAGCCATCATTTGGATAACGGTCATTCCCATGGAATCACCTTGTCCGCTTTTATAATCTTGGGGCAAGCCAACTCCGTCATCCCGAATACTGAGTTGTACCAGGTTTTCGTCTTCGTCTTGAATAAGCTGTAAGGTAATGGTGCCTTCTGCCCTGTTCTCGAAAGCATGTTTATGGATATTGGTAAGCACTTCGTTAGTAATGAGGGAACAAGGAAGCGCCTGGTCGAGACTTAATTTAACCGTCTCCAGCTGAAAATCGTGGGAAATATCTGTTCGAAGCTTATACGTCTTCCCAATATTCAGCGCCAGCAATTTAATACGCTTACTTAAATCAACCTGTGCATAATCATTGCTTTGGTACAACTGCTCGTGGATGCTTGCCATCGTGTGTATACGGGCAATACTGTCAAACAGGCGCTCCAGCACTTCCTCGTTATTTTCTTTGTAAGCCTGCAACTGCAACATGCCTATCAAGCCGGTCAGGTTATTTTTTATGCGGTGATGAATCTCGGCCAGCAAGGTTTCTTTCTCCTTCAGCGAGTCCAGTATCTTCCCTTGTTTTATTTGCCGTGCGGTGATATCGCGGGCATTTGATATGTAGCCTCTCACCGCGGGGTCATCCGTCAAATTTGTAATGGTAGCTTCCAGCCACCGCCAGTTTTCCGCCGAATCCTTAAAACGAAAAGGAGAAAGCTGTATCGACTTACCCGGTGCCAGTCCTTTAAACTGTTTGTAAATGCAACTTTTATCATCAGGGTGAATAAAATCAAAAGCATTGCGTCCTATAAAATAACCGGGGTCAATCGATAATACATTATATGCTGCCGGGCTCACATAATGATAATTGGCTTCCTCGTCCAGGATTGCCATCATATCGGTGCCGTTTTGCACCATGGCTTTAAATCTGCGCTCGTTATACTCCAGGTCTTCTTTGGCTTTACGGCGTTCGGTTACATTTTGGCTAATGCCATAGAAACGAACACAACGCCCATTTTTATATTCCGGCTCACCCGTTGCACGTATCCATCGTTCATCTCCCTGACCGCTAATAATTTTGAGTTCAACATCGAAAGGCTTTTCTCTCTCGATTGCATCCATGGCGGCTTTCTCAAATAAATCCCTGTGATAGCCTTCTTTAAATAGCTGGATAGTACTTCCTACATCCGGCTCGTAATCTTTACCAAAACCGTGCACTTCTTTGGTGATATCGGACCAATGCAATTCTTCCTCAATCATATCGTACTCCCAGGTGCCTATATCTGCAAGTTTGTATGCCTGGTCCAGTTTCGCTTTTTCTTCTTCTATTTGAGTAGCAAAAACACAGTGATTCAGCTTTTGGAGACACAGATGAAACACCATCGATACCGATTCTTGCTCTTCTTCACCAAAAGAGTCGGATTCTTTCTGCTTGTACATCCATAATTCAACCTCTGCTCCGTTTTTCAATTCTCCCGTCTGACCCAGATAATTCTTCGATTCCCTAAAATTCTCAGAGCGAAACGACTCATCCTTAATGAATATTTCCACAGAAAGCAGTGAAGGGTACGCCCAGTGGTCCATTATCTTTTCGATAACTTCAGCAGCCATTTCATTTGTGTTCATCGCCTCGTCGTCCAGCAGACAAATGCTGTTAAAAAGTACAGCTTGCTCCTTAAGTAATCGCTCTGTGCCAATTTGGGAGAAAGAACCCATCACATATTTTTTCCTGGGGATTTTTTTGCCTTAAATATGCGGCAAGTTTACTAATCCATAGCTAAAAAGGCCAATTAAAGGGCAGCTCATTATAAAATTAATTCAATATATGTCGAAGATTCCTGCCTGCGCGGGTATGACCTCCTGAAGCTTTCGATATTTTATTTAACCTTTTTTTGAAAGCAGTTTGTAGATAACATAAGGTTGAGATATAAATAACTTAGAGATAGGCTTATTATTTCGAGGCCGGCACTCGTTTAAATTAACGTCAGTTCAAAAGAAGAAATCAATTGCTCCGGCCTTCAGGCCGGTGATAGCATATCTTTTCTATAAAGAACCCGAATTTTGATGGCATTAAAGTCCAAACGTTTGTCGAGGGTGGACGACAAGAAACATATAAGGCAATACGATCAAAGCTTTGAAAAACGTGTCACCAGGTAGCTCTATTAGGGCAAAGCTTTGTTTATCTTGTCTTTCTTCACCGGCCTGAAGGCCGGAGCAATTCTGTAAAAGTTGAGATATTATCTCGAATTCACGTTAAATAGCAATTGCCAAAAAAAAGAGCCGCTCCGTATCAGGGTAGCGACTCTTTTGGGTTTTGGGGTATAAATGAAGTTCTTAAGCCTCTTCTGTTTCCGACAACGTTTGTTCAGGGATTTCAATTTGGAAGGTACTTCCTTCGCCTTCTTCAGTTTCTATGGCGATGGTTCCGTCATGGATATCTACCATTTGTTTAATCATAGGCAGTCCCAGCCCAGTACTTATTTCGCCTTGTGTTCCTTTCCGGCATTTTTCTTTATTCCGGGTAAATAAGTTGGATAATATATCTTCAGGAATACCAATCCCTTCATCAGTAACACGTCCCTTTAATATTCGTGGCGAACCATCCTCCACTTTAAATTCGAGAGTAACCTTATCTCCGTTTTCGCTAAACTTGAGCGCATTTGAAAGAAGG
This sequence comes from Gracilimonas mengyeensis, assembly GCF_900182705.1. Lineage (GTDB taxonomy): Bacteria > Bacteroidota > Rhodothermia > Balneolales > Balneolaceae > Gracilimonas > Gracilimonas mengyeensis. Next base: position 129,937 of record NZ_FXTP01000005.1, read on the forward strand.
TTACTTACAATGAGCTTAAACTTCTCTTCATCCAGCTTAAATTCCATTCCGGACCCAAGATTTAGTACAATTTCAACTTCCTTGGTTTTGGCCATGGGTGTGTACATCTCAACAATATCACGTATAGTTTCTTCAACATGTACATTTTCAACATTCAACTTTGTGGTTCCTGAAAGTAAGGAATGACTGATGAGCTCGCTGGTGTAACTAATAAGCTTTCGGCCACTTCCTTCAATCATATCGAGGATACGGGATATTTCTACCTCTTCACCTTCCCAAAAATTCTTCAGATATCCGGCCGCCCCAATAATGCCATTCAAGGGGCTTTTGATATCATGATTGATAGCTTGTATAAGCTGCTCTTTTTCTTTGTTGAGATTTTCAAGGTGATGCTTTTGCTTTCTCAGTTCCAGCCGGGCCATTATCTCGTCAGCTATAGTGGCAAGTGCTTGCTTTTGATCATCACTGAGTTTTTTGGGCTTGGTATCCATCACACAAATAGCACCAATATTAGCCCCATTTGCACTTTTAAGCGGATAGCCACAGTAGGATCTTAAATCAGGATCCCCCTTCACATAGTCTTTGTTCTTAAAACGCTCGTCTTTGGAAAGATCTTCTATCTCAAAGTTACCTTCTTGCTTAATGGTATATTGGCATACCGTGTCAGAACGTTTGGTATAGCTTGCTGTGGGCATCCCCTTGGCGGCTTTGGTCCATTGCCAGTTATATCCCATTATATTCATCAATGACACCGGCGTGCCGGTTACGAGGGCCGCAAGCTCCACCAGTGAATCGAATTCTTTTTCAGGCATCGTCTCATAAATATCGTACTCTTCAAGCTGTGCCAGGCGCTCTTTTTCTTCTTCAGAGGGAACTGAATCTTGGGGTACTTTCTCAGGTAAATGATCTGTCAATAATTTCATATCTGCGGGGTTAGGCTTAGTTTAAACCGCTGTGAGGACCTTTTATTTCCCTCTTCGCGAAACTCACGGTAAGGGTCGGTTTTTCCTTATCATCAATGGTGAGTTCTCCGTCTATCTGCTTCAACAAAACATGAATCAATTCCATTCTTAGTTGTTTCTCCATCAGGTTTGTATCAGCAAATGAACGAAACAAATTCCCTCCAAAGTGGTCCGTTATGTTTATCTGAATACAGCTACCCAGGTCTTTCATGACCAATGACAATCTGTTTTCGTGTTTTGTTATATCCCCCTCCAACTCATCTTCTATACATGAGAGCAATTCATTTAACAACATACCGGCCGGTACGGCCTGGTTTACATTTAATACAACGTCATCAATCTTAATTTCTGATATAATTTCATGCGCTTTATACCCCGGCAGTTTGCTTTGATCAATCATCACACTTTCAATAAACTTTTTGAAGTTTACATGCGAGAGGCTGGCATTTTGATACAGCAGCTCATGCACTTTTGCGATGGTGGAGATGCGCGATTGAGAAGACTGTAAATGCTGAGATACTTTTTCATCGGTACTTCCAAACATTTCGAGTTCAAGTAAGCCCGATACAATAGCCAGGTTATTTTTTACCCGATGATGAACTTCATTCAGCAAAGTCTCCTTTTCCGCCAGCGATTCTTCAATAATCTTGCGGGCCTCAACCTGCTCGCTTACATCAATAGCCTCAATAATTACGCCGTAGATATTTTGAAGTTCATCGTGCAATGGCTTCACTACAAAATTGAGGTAATGCACGGTTTTTTCGCCGGTCTCTTCATTGTTAAAGTAGATTTTCTTTTCAGTGAAATGGAACGGCTTACCTTCCCGGTAACAGATATCAAGAAGCTCAAGAAAGCCCTGATCACTGAATTCCGGAATCACTTCAGCAATAGAATTACCTATTAGCTCGTCGCGACCAACCAGCTCTTTGTACCGGTCGTTTGCAAAAGTGTAGGTATGGTTTTTTCCTTCCAACGTTGCTATGGCTGAGGGTGCCTCCTCAAACATATCCTGCATGTGCAAGCGGGCTTTTTTCTCAGTCTCAAGGAGTTCTACGATTTGGTTCTCCAGCCGCTTCCGCTCGGATATATCCACATACATTCCAAAAATTGCGATCACCTCGCCATCGAGTTCTACAGGTACCCCGCCCACCAGCACAGGTATTTCTTTACCTTCTTTTGTTCTTCGAATCGTTTCGGTTTGAAAGGCATCACCTGTAAAACTCAGTTCGGAAAGTGTTTTAGCCTGCATACTCATAGAACTTGGCACTATGGTCTCGTCCAGCTCTACACCTACCAATTCATCATTGGTATAACCAAATAATTGTTCAAAACTTTCATTGAGCTCTTTCACCTTGCCCTTGGCGTCAATCAACACAATACCTATGGGAGAATTATCAAAAAGCTGGGTTAGCAATTGAGCGTTGCGGTTTCGCTCGTTTTCAATTTCTTTGAAATCATTTTGATTCAGGCCACTGCCTACAATAAAATGCTCACCATTCTGGAAAAAGCTTGTACCTGAAATTAAATAATGAAGCACTCTTCCTTCTTTGCTGACGCACCTGGTTTCAAGATTCACTCTTTCACCAGTAAACCCGCGGTTCAGGAAAAACTTAATACTCTCCCGATCTTCAGGATGCACAAGTTCCAGGATATTCAAATTTTCGAGCTCATCTGCGTTATAGCCAAAATCGTTTTCCAGCATCGTATTCCAGCGTATCAGCTCTCCGGTACTCTTGAATACAAAAAAGGAACTTGGAAGGCTTGAAATCGCTGATTCAGTAAACTCTTTTTCCTGCATCAGTTGTTGTTCAATGGCTTTCCTTTCGGATATATCCTTAATACTTACAATGGTCTTCTCGGTGCCGTCTTCCGCTTCAAAAATAACCGAGCTCACTTCAACAGGAATGGTGTATCCTTCTTTATGAGTAAAAAACACTTCACCTGTAAACTCACCGTTTTTACGGCGCTGCTTCAGGGCTTCACAATTTTCAGGATGCTTTACATCAAAAATGATGTCTCTTTCTTTATTTACAAGCTCCTCTTCGGTATAGCCTAATAAATCACAAGCAGCCGGATTGACCGCCAAAATGCGGCCATTCGGTCTGCCTATGATTGTTCCTTCCAGGGTATTGTTGAACTGCAGTTTGTACTGCTGTTCTGATTCTTTTAACGCCTGTTCTGTAATTTTTTTATTGGTGATATCCTTAAACACCCAGCTTGTAACAGGCTTTCCTGTTTCATTCCGAAACAGGATCACGCTCAATTCTATAGGCACTTCTGTGCCATTAGCCGTTTTAAGTACGTGCTCTCCTATGTAATTGCCTTCCCGGTTAATCTTCTTTTGGATCTCACCGGCATCCACTTCTACATCCAGGTAACTGGATATATTGGAATAGGTAATGTCATGAAGGCTAATCTCCAACAGCTTGCAAGCTTCGTCGTTGGCTTCGATAATAACTTCGTTATCATCGGCCACTAAAATACCGTACAAGTTATTCTGAAAGTATTTGGCAAGCTTTTCGCGCGTTTCCCTCAGATATTGCCGGCTGATAGTTTGGTTACTAATGTCTTCATATACTAAAACTGCACCGCTATCCAACCCTGTAGTGTTTATGGTTACACTAAACCAATGCTGTTGATTTTCCTGGCTGAGATTTATTTTTGCAGTAAAGCTTTCACTTTCACCATTCAATACTTCTTTTAAACCTAATAAAAGGCGAAGGGCAGAGTCACTGCCGCTCGCCAAAGGAGCTTGTAAACACGTTAATATGTTTTCATCCAAATAGGGATGGCTCCAGCTCTCTTGCAGTTCATCACTAAAGGCCTTCCATTTTTTATTAAATGCTACTACTAATCCTTCCGTATCAATTATTGCAACATGAGCATTCAAAGAATTTAAAATCACCCTACTCAACGGGTCGAGCTCAATAACCGTATATATATCATCTTGTCTTACCATATATTAAATTTTACCTACTCTCACTTTTGTAGTGTAATGCCAAAACCTTTATCAGCTATTTGCTGCTTGCTTTGTGACTCTTTATCAACTTAAGAAGCTTTTCATCCCGACAAATGACGTGAAAAACCTAATTTCAAAAATAGGCGATTTAACGTAGTTGTGATTTTTTTACCTAGGTAAAAACACGCATTCCTTATTCTGTGAAGCCATCGTATGTATTACCGTCCATCACCTGAGTTACTGCTTCTCGCAGCTTCTCCTCACTGGGGGTAATAGATAAAATTCCATTCGCACCAGCCTTGACGAGTGATTCTGTAAAGCGGGCGTGCGTGTAGCCATGCATTACCACTATTGGAGTGTTAGGGAATATTTTTTTTAGCCTGGCTACTTTTTGTGGGGCGTTACCCAAGCCCGTAGATGTATTGATATCTACAAAAACCAAATCTTTATCGCCCATAGTTTTATTATGCGACCTGGAAAAAAACTCAGATGGAGAAATAAATTCTATCTCTGAGTCAAAGTGGATGTTTAGCATTTCACTAACAATGCTATTGGTTTGATTCAGAGTACCTATGAACGCTATCTGCAGCATCAGACTCTTACTTTTACGGCGATGATTGACTTATTTCAAATCTAGCTGAAAATTCCAGCTCATCAATCAGTGATAAGGCCTATTTTTTAAAATTTTTATCTAGGTGTTTTTACCTACGCATTTTACTTATACCTATATACCTCAGGCCTGTTTTATAAATAGAGAAATGCTAATCCAACAGGTTATTCTTTAGCGCATATTTTACCAAACCAGCTGTATTTTTTGATCCTGTTTTTTGCAGCAGATTTCGGCGATGAGCATCTACTGTACGCACACTTACAAATAATTCGTCGGCTATTTCCTGATTGGTATATTCGTTTACAATTAGCTTTAATACTTCTTGTTCACGCTCAGTGATGTGTACATCTTCGGGTTGGTTTTTCTTAGATAAGTCCGGATTCACCAATTCCATTAAAATTGACTGGGTGGCGCCATCGCTAAAATAATGTTGTCCTTCCATTATTTGATTAACAGCTTTGATCAACTCATCCCGGCCCGCACTTTTTAAAATATAGCCTGATGCACCGGCTTTAATCATTTTTCGAATATGCTGGTCTTCGCTAAGCATCGTTAAAGCCAACACCTTAATGTCCGGGTATTCTTTTTTGATTTTCTTAGTGGCCTCAATACCGTCCATTTTGGGCATGGTAATATCCATAATTACCAAGTCCGGATTATACTTACCGCATGCTTCACAAGCTTCTTTCCCATTTTCAGCTTCACTTATGATTTCGAATCCCGGTTCATCTTCCAGTAATAATCTAATACCATCTCTTACAATCTCATGATCATCCGCTATGGTTATTCGAACATTAGCCATGTTTATTCACTTTTTATTGCATTCTGTTCAGGTATGGTTACACTAATAAATGTTCCTTCACCTGGTCGGCTCTCGATCTGTATTTCTCCCCCAAGAGCCCCTGCTCGTGTTTTTATTGTTTGTAATCCTAAACCAGGCTCAAAACCGGAAGATTCTATATCGAACCCCTTGCCATTATCATCAATAGTCAGCATCAAGTCAAGGTCATCTTTCACCAGCTGTATATTAATTTTATCCGCTTCGGCATATTTCATCACATTTGAGAGAGCCTCTTGCGTAATACGATACAAATTAAATTCCACTTCCCGCTTCAACTCCAGTTCATCCACATTATTATAAAAACTGATCTTAGCACCTGTAGAGCCCCGGTAATTATCCAGTAAAGACTCAATTGCCATCACCAATCCATAATCATCCACTACCCTTGGCAATAAGTTTCGGGAAATCTCAGACGTCTCGTTAACCGCATTCTTTAGCAGGTTCAGGCCTTTCTTGAATTGCTCTTTTTTGCGTTCCGTTAGTTGATCCGTTGCTGTTTCTACAGCCTCGAAATTCATCCGTGCAGCTGCAAGATATTGTCCAAGGCCGTCATGCAGCTCTCGGGCTATGCGAGCTCGTTCTTTATTTTCTCCCTCAACCAGAGAGGCCAGCACCATCTCTTCGGCTTTCTTTTGCTCAGTAATATCATTCACCAATATCAGCCGATAGTTTTGACCAAAGTAATTAATAGCAGAGCCGGTAATTTTCACATATATAATCTCACCCGATTTCGTTACATGTCTCCATTCTTCGGGGGGTGCAAATTTTTCTAAATGGCCACTGATTTCTTTATTAAATAATTCCAGATCTTCTTTAGGACGTATATCTCTAAGTGTCATCTCATAGAATTCTTTACGGCTGTATCCATAATGACTTATTGCCGCATTATTTACCTCAACAAATCGTAAAGTCTTGGGGTCGTATATCCACATGGGCAATGGACTTTTAAGAAATAGCAATCGATAGTTGTGCTCCGACTCCGCCAGCCTTCGTTCAGCCTTTACCTGCCTGGTTACATCTACCACGGTAGAAATCATCAGGTTTTGTTTTTCTACCGGTATCACTTTAGCGTTTACAATCCGCTCTTCCCCGCTCTGGGTTTGAATTTCGAGGCGCTCCCAGTGCATCCTTTCCGGGTTAGAAGAATTGATATCGGCTTCAATCATATCGTACATTTTCCTGCGGTACTCAGGCTCAGGGAATATACTTTTATAAAACGACTCCTCGTCATTCAGCACCTTTTGTGGCCAGCCATATATATCCGAGTACTTGTCGTTTGCCAGGGTGGATGCGCCTGTATCCATCATATTTACGGCCACACCAATGGGCAAATTTTGCAATGTGGTTTCAATGAATTCATTTCTCTCCTTTAGCCTTCGCTGAAATTCTTCCCGCTCGGTGATGTCTTGTATCGTTCCACTCATGGCTACCGGCGTGCCCTCTGTATCATAAATAGTTTTACCCAATTCCTGTAAGTGTACAATATCCCCCGTCCCCGGTTTTATGAGCCGGTAACGCACATTCATCGTGCCATTTTCCAATCCATCCTTAAAAACACGTTCGTATTCTGTTTTGTCATCGGGATGAATCATTGCCATCATTCCTTCAAAACTAGTATCGGCGGTTCCTTTTTTTATATCAACCAGGTTGTAAAATCCATCCGACCATATGGCTTCATCCAGCTTAAGGTCCCGGTACCAGTGTCCTAGGCCGGCAATTTCCTCTGCCTTTTGATAACGTTGAGTTACCTGTTCCAGTTTTTTCTGCTGCTGCACCGTATCCGTTACATCCTGTATGGTGCCCCTTATAACTTGCGGCTCGCCACCCTCCCCAAAATCTACCGTTCCAAGCTCTCTGATATAGGCTATTTCTCCACTTTTGGCTTTTTTAATTCGGTAATCTATTTCTAAGCGACCGGTTTGCTGGGCTTTCTCCACTTCTTCTGCAAAATAAGGCCAATCCTTTTCGTGAATTATTTCCTTCAATTTCTCAAAGCTTATGCCCTCTTCATTATCAAGTTCTGTCACTTCGTAGAAGCCATCAGAAACGGTACTTTCGTTCGTTTTTAAATTTCTTTTCCAGTGACCAATATTGGTGAGTTTTTCTGCATCGCGATAACGCTGGGTAAGTTCTTGCAGCGCGCGTTCTTTCTCTTTCAGGTTAGTAGTATCCAGGCCAATGCCAATAGTTAAGTCTTCTGTTACCTGAATATTTGTCCATGTGGATTCAATTTCTTTACCATCTTTCGTGTGCATCTTGAAATCCTTCCACTCGCCATTGGCTACCGCCATATGCTCTTCGGCTTTTTCCCGCCTGTCTTTATCCGGAAACATTTCTTCAATTAAATTAAAAGACTGCAAAGATCTATTTTCATACCCGGTCTTCTCCTCAAAGTATCTGTTTACCCGGTACACTTTGCCTTTGTTATCGTGAAGATTGATGAAAACAGGAATATTGTCGTAAATCTTTTTTAGTTCCAGCCGCTCCCGTTCAAGTTTTTCCTCCAATCTTTTTTGATCTGTCACATCCAAGCCAATCCCAACCAGGGTATTATCTGAAAGACGGATATTGCACCAGCGCTGGCTGCGTACTTCCCCGGATCTGTGCTGTACCTCAAATTCATACCACTCACCGTCTGCCTCCAGCATAACCTGAGCAGCTTTCCTCCGCATATTCGAATCCGGATAGCATTTCTCCATGAGATCAACTTCCTGCACGTCTTTGTTACTCCAACCCAGTTGTTTCTCAAAAGCTTTGTTTACCTTGATTTTATTTATCTCCGGATCAAACACACTTATCAAAATGGGGATATGCTCGAAAATACCTTCAAATAATTCCTTCTCAGAAGCCAGACGCTCATTGTTTATTCTCATCAGCACATAAAGAAACACACTAGTTCCCAATACATAAAAAATACCCTTATAGGTCTGTAGTTTGGAAATTAGCTGGGGATCTTGGGTTAACCAGATGAGAACTTTGTCAGAAACTAAAATCCATAGAAGAGCAAACACCAAATAAGCAAAGGTGATAGAAAATGCATTAAGTTCAAAAATCTTCAGAATGCGTCTCATCATGCAAATAATTATTGGCCTACAGATAGCTATTGGTTATTGTAGAACATCTGTTGCTTTAAAACAACCTTTTTTAAAAGCGCTTCCAGTCAATTCGCCTTGGTATACTTGCTCAACTCAATAAAAGAATGGATTAGTTTTTTAAACCCTTTGTTCCCGAAAACGTTCTTTAAAATAGAAATCCCTCACGCAAACAGAATTCACGTGAGGGATTAATGCAAGTAGTGAGGACCTTGTCCTCGCTAGTTTAGTTTACTTGTTCATTAGTTCTCTGAATTCATCCAAAGTACTTCTTACTGCTTTGGCTGATTCATTTAGAAGATCTTGTTCTTCTTCGTTTAATGCAACCTCAATTACTTCTTTTACACCACCGGTGCCTAATTTAACGGGAACACCGATGTAGAGGTCGTCAATTCCGTACTCACCGTCGATATGGGCACATACCGGGAAGATACGGTTTTGATCCAGCAGGATGGCTTCAACCATTTGGGCTGCAGCCGCACCCGGTGCGTACCAGGCAGATGTGCCCATGAGGCCTACAATTTCGCCTCCGCCTTTTTTGGCACGATCTACAATTTCCTGCAGACGATCTTCATCAATAAAATGTGTAATCGGCATTCCAGCAAGGGTTGTGAATCGAGGCAGTGGTACCATGGTATCGCCGTGTCCACCCATCAGCAGAGCCTGAATATCTTTTGGAGATACATCCAGTTCGCTGGCAATAAAGGCACGGAAACGTGCGGTATCAAGGATACCAGCCATCCCCATCACTCGCTCGTATGGCAAGCCGCTTGATTCTTTCGCTACCTGCACCATTACATCCAGCGGATTGGAAACCACAATAATAATGGTCTCAGGAGAGTGCTCAGCCAGTTTTTTACTTACATCCCCTACAATATTGGCATTAATTTCTAACAGGTCATCACGACTCATGCCAGGCCGACGAGGCACACCGGCTGTAATTACACAAACGTCAGATCCAGCAGTATCGGCATAATCCACAGTACCGTTTATACGGGTATCAAAAAGATTAACGGGTGCAGATTCCCATTGATCCAGGCCCCGGCCTTTGGAAGGATAAAATGTTTTATCGCCATCTTTTTTTTCGATGTCAACAGCTACAATCTCTTTGCAAATGTCGCGCTGTGCGAGGACGTCTACTACGGTTGAGCCAACGTTACCTCCAGCTCCAACTACGGTTACTTTCATGTTATTGTATTTTTTTGTTCGGATTCTGATTTGAAAACGTACGTCAAAAGTCAATTTTCAGGAGGCGGGCTGTCAACGTTACCGCCTCCTCAACACTGCCTATATAATTACGCTATAAATTATGAATTTTAGATGTTGATGTATAGAAATCGATTAGAGGTAATGTACCAATTTAAGGGCTTAAAAGAGAGCCTAAGCACTAACCTTACAATCATTTTGCCTTTTATTTATACTTCTCAAATTAAGCGGGCGTTTTAGTCTGGTTTGCAGTAATGATTGAAGTTTTACTAACCTCTGGGATCGTTCGATATTCTGTCTTTTTAATGCGTATTTTGATTATTCATAATGCTATCATCTAACTATTATTTATGACCTACCTCTCTACCGAGAATTTATCCAAGCATTTTGGCATTAAGCCGTTGTTTGAAAACCTCACATTTGGCCTTTCCAAAGGGGATAAAACCGCTCTGGTGGCCCCCAATGGCACCGGAAAATCTACCCTTCTTAAAATCGTAGCCGGCGAGATGGAACCCGATTCCGGAAAGGTAATGGTACGAAATGGCATACAGGTAAGCTTTTTGGCGCAGGAGCCGGAGATGGACGAATCTATGACCATCAGCGAATTCATTGCCCATGGCAAATCCGATAAGATCAAAGTGGTTCAACGATATGAAAAGGCCGTGCGTGATCAAGCGGAGGACTTCAACCCGCAAACCCAAAAAGAGTTTGAACAGGCTACCGCGGCCATGGACGCCAACGAAGCCTGGGACGTAGAACAACAGATGGAGCAAATTCTGGGTGTGCTTGATATTCACAACCTGGAGCAGTCAATCGCCTCACTATCCGGCGGGGAGCGTAAGCGTGTGGCCCTGGCTTTTGCCCTTCTTGATGATCCCGATGTACTGATTCTTGATGAGCCCACCAACCACCTGGATGTGGAAATGATTGAGTGGCTGGAACAGTATCTGGCCAAAAGTAATCTCACCTTGCTAATGGTCACTCATGACCGCTACTTCCTGGACCGGGTGTGTAATCATATTCTGGAGCTGGATGCCGGCAAGCTCTATCATCACAAAGGTAATTACGAGTATTATCTGGAAAAGAAAGCCGAACGGGAAGAGATTGAAGCAACCGAGATTGCCAAAGCCGGCAAGCTGATGAAAAAGGAACTGGAGTGGATGCGTCGCCGCCCCAAAGCCCGCACCACCAAGTCCAAATCACGCATAAAGCAGTTTCATAAAACCAAGGAAAAGGCAAACTCCCAAACTGAGGATGCCGAGCTGAAGCTGGAAATGAATATGAGCCGGATGGGCGGCAAAATCCTTGAGCTGAAGCATATCGATAAAAGCTTTGAGGATGGCGACCTCGTGATCCTGGATGACTTTAGCTATTCCTTTAAGCGGGGCGAGCGAATTGGCATCCTGGGTAAAAACGGAGCCGGCAAAAGTACTTTCCTAAAGATTATAACCGGAGAAGAAGAACCTGATAATGGCGAAGTGGAAACCGGCCAAACCATGGTAATCGGTCATTACCGGCAACAAGGCCTGCAGCTGGATGAAAGCAAGCGCGTGATTGAAATCATCAAGGAAGTGGCTGAAGTCATTGAATTGGCCAACGGCGATACCATCTCAGCCACGCAATTCCTGGAGCACTTCATGTTTCCCAAAAAGATGCAGTACACACCCGTTGAGAAACTGAGCGGCGGGGAAAAACGCCGGCTTGGACTGATGATGGTGCTCATGGAAAACCCCAACTTCCTGATCCTGGACGAGCCTACCAACGACCTCGACCTTATCACCCTGAATAAACTGGAGGAATTCCTGTTAAACTTTGGGGGTTGCCTCATCATCGTTTCTCACGATCGCTTTTTCATGGATAAACTGGTAGATCACTATTTTGTATTTAAAGGAGGTGGAGAGATTGAAGACTTCCACGGCACCTATGATGAATACCGGGAGCAAACTTTATTGGAAGCGGCTGAATCTTCTTCGGCCAGCAACAAATCCAAATCTTCTTCCTCATCAACCTCTGGCAACCAAAGCTCCGACTCCGATCAACCCAAAAAACTAAGCCATAACGAGCGGCGTCAATATCACAAGTTGGAAAAAGAAATCGCCAAGATGGAGGAACAAAAAGAATCCATGGAGGCCAAATTGAGCAGCGGCGAACTGGACTACGAAGAGTTGAGTGAACTCTCCAAAGAGTACGAGCAACTAAAAGGGGAGATTGATGAAAAAACAGCTGTGTGGTTTGAACTAGCAGAACGGGCTTAATCTACATTTCCGTACTGCACCTCTACTCTGTGCTCTATTTCAATTTCCATAAAATCCGGTTCCCCAAAAATTCCGCAATATGTTATATTAAATGAGATGTTTAACCATAAGCTTTTGCTATGCCATACAGATTGTCGCTCTTCCTTCCCTTTCTTCTGCTAACTATCTCTTCCTGTTCTCCGGCCGAAGAGTCGAAACTGAGTGAACCTGACATCACCTCTCATGACATTGAAACCCATATCAGTTTTTTAGCCAGTGATGACATGCGGGGCCGCGAAACCGGCACCCCGGAAGAAGCGGCAGCAGCCAACTATATTGCTGATTTGTTTAGAAGTTATGGCCTGGACCCTGCCGGGGATGAGGGAAGCTACATTCAGCCATTTACGGTAAACATGGCTATGGCCTCCAATCCACACGCCAGTCCGGATGACTCTGCCGGAGAAAAGCGATTGGCTAAAAATGTGGCCGGTTTGTTACAGGGTACCGGCAATACAAACAATGTTATTGTAATCGGAGCACATTACGATCATTTGGGTATGGGCGCATTTGGTTCTCTAAGCAACGGGAATGAGCGCATCCACAATGGCGCAGACGACAATGCATCCGGAACTGCAGGCCTACTGGAACTGGCCCAATACTTTGCTGAAAACCGTCCCGAAAGTAACCTGCTCTTTTTGGCTTTTTCAGGTGAAGAAATTGGCCTGCTTGGCTCCCAGCATTATGTGGCTAACCCTACTGTGGAGCTTGATGAGGTAATCGCCATGATTAACATGGATATGATCGGACGGCTTAACGAGGATAGGCTTATGATTTTTGGAGTAGGCACCGCTGATAATTGGGAATCTATTTTAACCTCTGCCAATGCAGACTCACTGGACCTGGAGCTTGTGGAAGACGGCACCGGCTCCAGCGACCATACCAGTTTTTATTACAAAGATATTCCCGTACTCCATTATTTCACCGATACCCATGCGGACTACCACCGTCCGTCTGATGATACCGAATGGATCAATTTTGACGGACAAGAAAAAGTGGTTGAACATGTCGCGCGCGTTGTTCAGACGCTGGACACCCTTAGCCGCAATGAACTTGCTTTTACCAAAGCGCCCGGCCAACAGCGCCAAACCATGCGCATGGACGGCCCCACCCTGGGCGTACTTCCCGATTACGGTTTTGAAGGGGAAGGTTTCCGCATTAACGGGGTAAACGAAGATGGTCCTGCCGCCGGTGCCGGGTTACAGCCGGGTGATGTTATCATCCAGATTGGCGATATATCCATCAAAGATATTTATGAATACATGGGTGCCCTTAACGAGTTCTCAAAAGGCGACCAAACCACCGTTACGGTAAGCCGGAATGATGAAACCCTCACTTTAAATCTGCAATTTTAGGCAGGATGGTTCTCACCCAAAAACGCATATCCGATCACATCCTCTGGGCTAATATCAATCGCCCAAAAGCACTCAATGCCATAGATTTTGAGGTACTGGATGAACTGGAAAAGCTGGTCCAAAAGGTTGAAGAAGACGAAGACATTCGCGTTCTCATTTTGAGCGGAAGCGGGGATAATACCTTTGTCTCGGGCGGTGACCTCAAAAAATTTCATACCATCAAAGAAAAAGATAAGATGGTGGGACAGGCACAGCGCATTCAAGATCTTTTGTTCCGTATTGAAGAACTTCCCTGCTGGACGGTCGCTCATATCAATGGGGATGCTTATGGCGGGGGAATTGAACTCATGCTGGCCTTCGACTTCCGGCTTTCGGTACCTGATGCCAAATTCGGTTTCACCCAGGGACGCTTTTACCTGGTGCCTGGCTGGGGCGGCATGACTCGCCTGGTGGAAAAAGTGGGCCGAACCAAAGCACTGGAATGGCAGGGAAAATCAGAAGTTTTAGAAGCCCATAAAGTGCTGGCACATGGTATGATTGAACACATACTGCTGGGAGATCACCCCGAAAAAGAAACCCTGGCTTGGGTAGAAGCACTTACTCAAAACGACCGGAAATATATCCGAACTCTTAAAGAAAATGCCTTCCGAATTTCTGCCGCCCGGCGGGAAGCCCTTGAAGCCGAAACCGAGCCTTTTGCTGAGCTTTGGGTCGATGAACAGCATCTTTCCCGTGTGGAAGATTTTATGAATAAGGGGAAATAAGTTGAATTCTTAACCGGGACCCTGGTATCACTAAGATCCCTGCCTACGCAGGGATGACCCTTTTTAAGTAGATAAAAAAGCGACCCTGTTTATCCCTCCCTTTAGCTTAACCCACGGATGAATCCGTGGGCGATGGATTCTTTCAGAAACTTATTTAATGACTTTGATTGGTGGTTTTATGTATCAATTCCTGGATTACTTTTTCGTGGTGTTCCACTTTTCGTTGATCCTGTTTAACCTCACCGGATGGATTTTCCACAAAACGCGCCGGCTGCATCTGTACGTTATTACCGCAACGATCTTCTCGTGGGTAGGCCTGGGTATTTTTTATGGATGGGGTTACTGTCCCTGCACCGACTGGCACTGGCAAATAAAATATCAACTCGGAGAAACCGGCCTCCCGGCGTCATACATTAAATATTACCTGGATGCGGTTACCGGTATTTCCTGGGATGCGTTTACGGTTGATGTTCTTACCGCCAGTTTGGGCATTGCGGCTTTTTTGTTGTCGGTTTGGATAAACCTGAAAGATTACGTTTCACAAAATAATTAACAGTTACAATTCTTCAGCTAATAAAAAACCTCCAAGGTTTTAAGAAACCTTGGAGGTTTGATTTGAAATGAAAAATCAAAGATTACTCAATGGTAAAAGGGGCACTAAACACGGTTTCGCCCCATATCAGCTGGAGCTCACCGCCATTATCCGTTTCAACTACAGTTATAGTGAAAGCTTCCGTACTTTCTTCCTTCGTAGAGATTTCCATCGGTACGCGACCTAAATCCATGCTCTCATCGTAGGCCGTTCCATTCTGTCCGGTTTCCTCGTTAATGATTAACGTGCCTCCATCCTCTTCTGGAATAGTGAAGAGTGTATAATCACCAGCTGGTACTTCGAGATCGCCAAATTGCAGATCAGAAGTGGTAGAAAAGTGTGTTGCCCGGTTGGCTCCGGTTCTCCAGACTTCGCCCCAAGGCACGATGCCTCCAAATAGTTCACGGTCGCGTTTTTGGGGAGAACCGTATTCAAGTTGAAAATTGGTATCGCCGATGTCATACTCTACTTCTACAAAACCGGAAAGAGATCCGAAAGAATTTCCAGCCCGGTCTTGTTCGGCAAACCTCATACCGATATCGTCAATTGGCAATGATTCATGTCTATACACTTTCAGCTTTCGGGTAGTTAAACCTGCATCCAGATATTCCAAGTTACCGCTGTCATCCACATTCACACCCATCACACCGCGGAATGGATGGCGGATAGTCATGGAATCGCCTTCCAGATCAGCTATAGTGAAATCAGATAACCGGTTGCCCGTTAACAATGGTTGGATTACGGTATCCTGACCTGTTTCTACCGCGTTGTTAAAGGCTACCTCAAAAGGCCAGTGTACCATGTCGATGAATGGCAATACGCCCGGTTCGTAAGGCGCCGTGTACGTGCCTGGATTATTTTCTTCCATCACTTCCACATACAGGCTGTCGCCCACGCGATTAACGGTTCGGGTGACCGCTCCTGATCCGGTAAAACCTTCCACCGGCGGATATACGGTTTTAACCATCTCCTCTATACCGCCAGTCTCATCCAGCGTTAATTTATAAGCAGAAAATGAAGTTTCCGGCACTCGTAAAACCACTTGTGCGGTTATACTGGAGTCGGTTTTCACAAATTGCTCCACCGCCAGCGTATCGTTTCCAAGCATGGTCACGAATGATGCCTCGTCCTCAACTCCATCTTGGGAACCAGAAGTGCAGGCCCCTAATGTTAATGCAACAAATAGTATCCATACAAAATGTCTCATAGCAAATAATTTGGTTTTAGATTGATAAAAATCTATTTCTAAATGATTCAATGAACAAATATGTATTGGTTAAAAATTGAAACGTCCTCTATTTATGCTACTATCACAACAAAATTATCGGCTAAATAGTTGGACGTTAACCGCTTTACGGATTTCAAATTATTAGCCTCGGCTTAACGCCTTACTGTTCTGTCGCCACATTGCCGCTTTCAATCTGTTGGAATGCATCCTTAAAGACTTTTACGGGCTGAGCTCCAGACAATCCGTATTTTTCGTTGATGTAGAAAAAAGGCACGCCCTGAATCCCAATTTGTCTGGCCACATGCTCATCTTGCCGAACTGCACTTTTATAGGTTTCCTCTTCCAGTACAGAAGCAGCCTCCCTGGCATCAAGACCTACACCTTCAGCTATTTTCACTAAAGTATCGGAATCACTGATTAGCTTACCTTCAGTAAAATATGCGGCCAACAGGGCTTCCTTCATTTCATCCTGCAATCCGTTTTCTTTGGCAAGATGGAGTAATTGGTGCGCTTTAAAGGAATTGGCCGGTTGTATATCGTCCATGTTGTAATCCAGCCCTACATCTTCGGCATTTTTGACCATGTTGGCATTCATCTGTTTTGCCCAGTCAAGATCTTTACCATACTTCTTCGCCAACACTTCGTTGATGTTGGCATCAGTATGCTCCGGAGCCTCTGTGTCCAGTTCAAAACTACGCCATATAATTTCTGCATCAATTTCGGGAAGTTGCTCCAATGCCTGTTCCATATGTCGCTTTCCGATGTAACAAAACGGACAGACTACATCTGACCATATCTCAATTTTCATATCTTAATTCTATAATGTGTTTAGGTTGGTTGCTCTTAGTTCTGAATAACGAAAATATGAGCCTTTTTGTTCAGCTGCAGGTCCAAGGCTATGACGTACAAACCAGTCGGCCACGAACATTGGGATGAGGTTTCAGGATGGACTTTAGCTGATCATCCCGTTGGGAGTCGTATTTAAAATAACGTCAGTTCGATATAAAAAACGTCATTGCTGCAGATGTTAGATAATTTGGTTAGAAACCCCCGAATGGGGACGGCTAGAAAACAGTCATTGAATTATCTAACATCTACAGTGATGAACACGGGGAGAGGAAACAGGGACCTTCAGTCTCAAGCCAAACCCTGTACTTCCAGTACAAGGTGTTTTATTTTCAAAAAAATCAGGCTGTTTCTGTGTCCGCATTGCGTAATCCCAGGAATGCTAAGAAAGCTCCGGCCACGACTGTTAGAAAAGCAGAAAACAGAATCGACTCGATGGCAACCCCGTTATCCAGCATCCATCCCATAAGAAACGGGCTCAGAGCGGTACTGAATACCATCAGCGAAGCAAACAGGGAACGCACGGTTCCAATCATGTCTTCTCCGTACAATTCAGCCCACAGCGCAGATTTTGTAGCATTCCCAAAACCCATAGTCACCCCGATCAGGGCCATGTACACAAAAGCGGACCAAATGCCGGGATGAAAAACTCCCATCAGCACACCGGCACCCAATGGCAGAATATAAAAGGGAAATATCTGTCGGGCACTGAAGCGGTCTATAACCGGACCAATGCCTAAGGAGCTAACAATTCGCGCACCGGCAAAAAAGATGAAAGCGGAAGCAATGATGGCGGCCGTCCAGCCCAACTGTTCAGCAATGGATACCTGGTACAGGAACAATCCCGTAGCCCAAAATGGAGGTAGTAATACGGCTGGCAGGATCAACCAGAACCGTCGATCACCAAACATCATAGAATACGAACCCTTTTTGTCTTCGGACTCCTCACCGGTATCCTCCGTTTTCTTCACCACCTGATTCTTTTCTTCGATGGCCGTTTTCTTCAACAAGTAGAGGATGTAGGGAATAAAAACCAGCGCAATAACGGCAGCTATAATGCCCCAGGTTACGCGCCAGCTAAACACGGCCAGAATGGCTGCCATTGCTACCGGCAATAGACCTTCTCCCAAAGGATATCCCAGGCTCGATACACTCAATGCTTTCCCACGTTGGAGGTTAAAATACCGGGCCATAGCTGTTTCGGCAGTATGGCCGCTCAGTCCCTGTCCCGAAAGACGGAGCATCAGTATAGCCGCAAACAAAAATCCGATATGCCAGGAAAACGCCATAGTCAAAGAGGCGATCAGCAGACCGCAAGCCACATACAAACTGTATCGGCCGATTGGTAACACGTCAATCCATTTTCCCAGGTAGGGCAGGATGGCTGCACTGGCTAAAGTAGCGCCAGAATAGATGGAGCCAAATGCTGCGTTGGTGAGATTGAAGTCTTCTAAAAAGAAAGGTACAAACAGTGAAATCAGAAATGTTTGGCCAAAGCTTGAAAAGAAGGTAAACGAAAGACCAAAGCTCAGTACTTTTCTCTCTTGAAGAACAAATGCCAGGTAACTCAAAAGAATAATAGTTTAAATGTTAGCAAACAGTTTGAGTACAAAAAGATACGGGTTTGTGCTTCTAAGAAAAACTTGTGTTGATTGCATTTAGCGATGCTTCAGATAGCCGTGTTTTATGATAGCAGTTCCAGTTTGATTGCGCTTTGATGAAGCCTCTTTTTGGTTTGATTTTTTTGTTCTATTTACTCCCTTATCCCCCGTTTCCACCTTTACTTCCAAAAAAACCTTTTACCTGTTAACCCAAGATTTGTGCGAGATAACAGCCCCAGGAACCCTTCACTGTACCTATTTCAGCTTAATTGAAAACCCTTAAGCCAGGTGCAATTTCAACCGGTTAAAATATCAGACCTGAGCTTGCCCGCATTTTTTTATATATTGTAAGGTCTTTATTGAAAGACGTGATCTTTGAAAATTGAACTATAAAGCCAAAATGTAAGAGGTGTAACCATTGAGTTTTGAACAATTTGGCCTGAGCCCCGAACTGTTGAGCGGGCTGGCCGACGTACGAATTGAAGAACCTACACCTCTCCAGAATGAAGTTATTCCACTGGCGCTGCAAGGCAAACATATCCTTGCAAAATATGAAGCCGGTGAAGATGATGGAGTATTTTTGATACCAGCATTGCAAAAACTGACGACCAACGGAGAGGTTAAAGGCACACGAGTTTTAATATTAACACCATCTGTAGAACGGGCAAAAGCGATTGATGAACAGGTTTGGGCTATGGGTTACCATGCTCAAGTTGGCAGCAGCTTGCTGTCTATGAAAGGAAATCGCGGAGAGCAAGAACAAGCCCTGAAGGATGAAGCCCCGGTTGTGGTAGCCAATCCCGGCCGGATTATTGAATTACTGGAAAAGAATAAGCAGAAGCTTTCTCACGTGGAGCTCGTCATTATTGACGAAGCCCATGGCATGGAGAACTATAACCTGGTGAGCCGGGTAAAAGACATCATGCAATATGTGGAAGGAGAGCCTCAGCCTTTAATCTTTTCTGAAAAGAACAACCAAGCTACGCAAGAGCTTTCCGATATGCTGCTTCAGAATCCTTCTGTTATAGGATTTGATAAAGCAGGCACACATTCTTCCTCATCTGAGAAAAACACATCCGAGGACAAGAAAACCCAGGAAAACAAACCTGAATCATCTTCCAAAGAAAATAAGGAAGAGGATGAGCAGGAAGAGTTTGTACTGGATCAGGAAGAGGTAAACCGCAAACTGCGCGAAGCCAGCGTGAGCGTGGTATTGAATCCTGAAGAGAAAAAAGAGGAAAAGCAGGAGCAAACTTCAGATAGTGAACAGGATGATGATCCGGGACCTATTAACGAAGACCTGAGCCAGGGCTACATTTATGTTCCTCCACGGGCTAAGATTTCTACACTGCTGGCACACCTGGAAAAGAACCTTACGGACAAAGTTGTGGTATTTGCTGCTTCCAAGCGTACTACCGATCGACTTTTCCGCATTATTCGTAAGAAAGGATGGGGCGTAGTAAGTATTAACCCCGGACTGAAGGAAGAATATTATAACGAACGCTTTGGAAAGTTTACTTCCGGCGAAATGAAGATTTTACTGGTTGGCGGACTTTCTGCTACTGAAGTGGATCTGAATGAAGCCAAGCAGGTCATCAACTATGATGTGCCTAACGAAGTGGAAGAGTATAAGTACCGCGCGGAATTAGTAGGCAAAGGCAAAGCAACTCGTATGATCTCTCTCGTATCCAAAATGGATAAAGATGATATCGATGAGATTGTGAAGCAGGTAGGATATGCGCCAAAGGAAATTCCGCTTCCTGAAGAAGTGAAAGAGAAAAAAGGACGTGGCAAGAAATCACGCCGTAAGAAAAACAGTAAGCGCAAAGGCCGAAACAATAAAAGCAGTAATAGCAACAACAAGGATCGCAAGCGCAGAAAAGATCCTAAAAAAGAGAATAAAACAAACGGCCTGCCCCGCCCCACTTACGATGGTTTATCTGGTGGAAAGGAGGGCAAAAAGAAAGGAAAAGGTAAGCGCCCAAGTCCGGGTAAAAGTGATGGCGCATTTGGCTGGATTAAAAAACTGTTTAATTAAAGCCGCCTGATTTCATAACGATTTATACCTGGCAAACGAAAAAGGCCTGTCATCTTATGGTGACGGGCCTTTTTTATGGTTCTTAATGTGAATTCGATATAAGAATTGATATAGAAATATGTTTAATGCTCATTCCGCAGCTTACCTGTCCCGACAAACTTGTCGGTGAGGCCCGGAATCTTATTGTTTGCCAGCTATCAATAGTTGGATTCAACAAAAAAATTAGATCCCTGCCTGCGCAGGGATGAACATAAAACCTCCTTTTAACCGGTTTTACCTATTCTTATCTCAGGATTTCTGTACTGACAGAAACAAAAACGGCCCAGACTAACCATGCACGTTTTGCATGGCTTGCCTGAGCCGTTAACATTGTAAATAAGTTGGTTTGACTGTTTTAAGCCTTGGCCGTCTCTTTATCGGCATGCAGACTTCGCTTAATGAAGAACTGCTGTACAATAGACAATACATTAAATACGAGATAATAGAGACTCAGTCCGGCAGCAAAATTGTTGAATATGAACAGTAACATAACCGGGAAGATGTACTGCAAGATCTTCATCTGGCCGGCCATAGGACTGCTGCCGCCACCGCCACTCATTCCGCCGGTTAACTTACTTTGAACCATCATTGCCGCTGTCATCAACAGTACAAAACCGGCAATTTGGTCACCCAAAAATGGAATTTCGAAAGGCAGGTTAATGATGTAATCCGGGGCGGATAAATCTCCGGCCCACAAGAATTCTTCCTGACGGATTAAAATAGAGTTTTGGAAATACCGCCAAAGGGTAATCAGGATGGGGAACTGCAGCAAGTTAGGCAAACATCCACCAAGGGGATTTACCTTGTTCTTGCGATACAAGTCCATCGTAGCTTTCTGCTGCTTCTGCGGATTATCTTTATACTTCTCTTGTATCTCCTTCATTTGAGGCTGCAGCTCGCCCATCGCCGCCATACTCTTGTAACTCTTGTAAGTGAGCGGTGACAGCACCAGTTTCACCAAACTGGCAAATACAATAATGATGACCCCAAAATTATTGATGAATCCAGACATGAATTCAAAAAATGGTATCACCATCCAGCGTACAAAAGGTTCAGAGAACCAGCGCAGCCAGCTCCACCCGATATCTACCATATCATAGGCTCGATCATCAATCTTGGTGATCGCCCGGTACTTTAAAGGTCCCAAATACATGCGGAAGGAAGCGACTCCCTGATCATCCAGATCAGAGCGGATGATGGAGGTATACCGGTGTTCGGTATTTTGATTGTCGATCGCGCCGGTTACTTCTCCGGTTACGATAGCAGCATCGGTGGGAGAAATGGGTTTGATTAACTGGGTAAAGAATTTCGTTTTGGTAGCTGCCCAGTCGATATTGCCGTTGATGGTTAACTCGTCGCGTCCGGCTTCATCCAGCTTAAACTGTTCGAGCTCGCCGCCTGCATATACATAAGCAGAGGTTGGCAAAGCGTCTTGGGTATGATCTTTCTCTGTAAAACGTAAAGGTGAAGTCCAGCCAAAATCGATGGAATGGCCTACTACATATTCCCTTAAGCCAACAAATTCTATATCGGCGTCAACTTCATAGTTATCTCCATTCAACAGGTAGGTAATAACTACTCGCCGGCCATCACCGAGATCCAGCTCATACTGAACTTCCCGTTGTTCACCCGGTGCAATAGTAAGAGAAGAGCCTCTGGTCACCTGACGAAACATCAGGTTCTGGGTTTCTACATTATAATTCTCTGTGGATAGGAAACCAATATTATAAGCAGAGTGTGTAGTATCAGCTATAAGCTGTACCGGGCGTCCGTCCCAGGTGTCATAATCATTCAGTATAAAAGAAGCAGGTCCGCCACCACGATTGGTAAATGTCACATCATAAAGCGGAGTACTTACTTGTAGGCGGCTCTCTTCGGTTACTGTACTGTTACCAAAAAGGCCCCTTGTTTCAGGAACTTCGTCGGTCTCTTCACTTATGGAAGGCTCCTGACGATCTGCTTCTTGACTGGTTACTTGTTCACTTTCTGCTATCGAGTCCTGACGGGCTTCTATTAAAGCCAGGCTGTCACTTTCTGCTTGCTCTCTGCGCTGTTGGGCCAGTTCTTCTTCGGAAGGCATGGTAAAATAGAACCACCCCAGCATTAGCAAGAATATCAGGACAAATCCGGTTACTGTATTTTTATCCAAGAGTGTAGTTATTTATTGGGCTGAAGTTTTGGAAATCACATGTTCCCGTAATTTGCGAAGCAAGTAACTAACATCTTTTTGTGCGGCCTTAAAATCAATATCAGAATGACGCGCGACAAACGCATAATGTACAGCAAAGGTACATGAAGGAGAAAGGTCAGTAATAAGATGTTGATTCAAACGGTAAGCTTCGCGCAAGAGCCGCTTAACGCGAACCCTTTCTACGGCGTTACCAATTCTTTTAGGAGCTATGAAGCCCGCCAAAAACTTACGCGAGGCTTCAGAATGAATAACAAAACGCAGGGTAATTTTTGATGTTGCAAAAAAAGAGGAACTATTGAAAAGTTCCTCAAAATTCTTCTTACCACTTAATCGGTGCGATTTAGGTAAGTTAAACCTACGCTCTGTTGAATCAGTAATACTTAAATTACTTCTTTGCTCCTTTCTTCTCATCGCTTACCGTTAGCTTATGACGGCCTTTAGCTCGGCGCCGTGCTAATACTTTGCGTCCTTTCTTGGTGGACATTCTTTCGCGAAAACCATGTTTGTTCTTTCGCTTCTTGTTACTTGGTTGATACGTGCGTTTCATGAATATGGATATTTTATTCGTTCAATTTCTTATCCGAAAAAGGCTTTAAATATAAAGAGAATCTCAGAAAAAACAGAACTATTATTCAACCTGCAATTAATTCCCTTAATTAACCTCGTTTCACTAACCATTTTAGCAATTTAGCTTTAGAATTTTACCCTCATTCTGCTATTTTCCCACAAATCGTTAGCAATTTTTTTACTCCAATCCCGTGACTTTAGACCTCTTTGAACCTGCGGCCGTCACCCAAAAAGAACGGGTGAACCATGCCATGAGCGAGCTACCGCCGCATCAACCCGGGGTGTATACCATGTACGACCGTCATGACCAGGTTCTGTACGTAGGCAAAGCCAAAGACTTGCAGCAGCGGATAACGTCCTACCGGTATTCCAAATCAAAGAAAGTACAGCGGATGGTAGCCCACCTTCACCGCATCGGCTATGAAGTTTGCAATACCGAAACCGATGCCATACTACTTGAAAACCTGCTCATTCGTTCGCTGCGCCCGCCTTTCAATCAAGCCAACAAAAAACCGGAAACCTATTATTACATATCGACAACACGCAGAGGCAACAAACGAGAGTTTCGGCTATCGATGAGCGTGCCGGATGAATATCCTAATGTATATGGTTGTTTTAAAGGGCACTTGAAAACCCGTAAAGGCCTGGGGGCTTTACTCAAACTTTTGTACCTGATGGGGCGGCCCATCCGCAGCGCCCACTACCTACCAAGCCAGCTATTAAGCCGCATCACCCCTCAGAAATTCACTCTCACTATGGATCCGCAAACCGGGGTACTGGTGAATCAATTTCTAAAAGGTGCCTCCTCCCTTTTAGCCGATGAACTGGAGGAGTTTGTGCTGGGCATGAAGTTCAAAGACAAGTTCACCGAGAATTATTTTGATAATGAACTGGAATTACTGCGCACGTTTTTCACCCTTGGCCCCCAGCGCAATTTCCGCATGAAAGAGGAGTTAAATCTCCAAAGTGAGCTGATCGATCAGGACAAAATTGATGATTTGATGGCGTTGATGAAGGGGTGATTAAGCTAAGATTCCAAAAGTTGTTTTTTGGATAGAGAATAAGGTGATAAGGAAATAAGTTTTTGCTGTTGAAAGCGAATCGGGCGTAAGTCACCATCGCACATCCCTCTGGTTTCGAGCTAAAGCTCTAAACCGGTCTCCCTTCAAAGGGAGAATTACCTTGTTTAGCATTCTAAATTTATCGACCTAAAAAAACTTAAAAATGCATCGATTTTTTAAAAGAGAAATTCCCACTTTGAAGAGGGACCGAAAATGAGCTCGCTCATTTTCAGGGGGATGTGAGATGCTGATATTAACCCCGAAAATTGACTCGCCGCTCAGTGCTAAATATTACTTCCCTATCTCCCCGAATTTCTATGCATTCTGATAATTGGCTTTAAAATATCATCCAGTCCGTTAATCTTGATCTCGTGCATGGTGGCCAGTTGTTGCCCCAATTGGCCTGAAGGAAATCCCTGCCGGGCAAACCATTCTAAATAATGGACTGGCAGGCTGGTTAAATATCGTCCTTCATATTGCCCAAACGGCATTTTGGCTTTAACCAACCTGATAAGAAAAGTTCGGTCGTACATTCGTCTGGGAGCTTGTTTTGATGATTTATCACTTC
Source organism: Gracilimonas mengyeensis (assembly GCF_900182705.1). GTDB lineage: Bacteria > Bacteroidota > Rhodothermia > Balneolales > Balneolaceae > Gracilimonas > Gracilimonas mengyeensis. The sequence continues at coordinate 154,748 of NZ_FXTP01000005.1, forward strand.
AAAGGTAAACTGATTTCAATCATCAACCCAACAAAAAAGTTTTTGTCTTTTGGGTGCAATCATAGGTTAACTACGTATCATACTCTATCGCAAGTGTTTCGCTTATGCACTGTTATAATAAAATGAATTGGATAGAAGCATATACTGGTCCAATCGGGACGCTTGAACCAGTTGGGCATGATAGCTTCGAACAAGACTGAAAAATCCTTTTCCCTTGTCTTGCATATGGTGATTAGCGTCCTCTGCCGCCGCGGTCGTTATCTCCTCCTCCGAAGTTGTAGCGGAAGTTGACCCGGAAGGAACGGCTGGACCAGCTGAATTCGCTGTTGGTGTATGAATTGGGCTCGATAATCTCGCGGTCACTGTTTCGGGTGTTAAACAGATCCCGGACGTTGAGTGAGATATTTGCTTTTCCATCCAATAGCTCTTTAGAAATGGCGCTGCCCACAAAAGAGCGTGCGGCCCGGGTTCCCTGGGTGGTTTCCTGCGCTCCACGGTAAAAGAGGTACGACTGAAAATTCCAGCCCTCCATAAATTGCCAGCGTACGCGCAGACGTGAGGTAAATGATCCCGTTTCGCTAGAATAATTTACACCCTGGTAGAATCCATCCTGGGAAGATTCAAAGAAATTCAGGCTTCCAGAAAGCTGCAAACCATCAAATAAATCCTGATCGGCAGAAAACTCAATTCCGTAAGCATCTTCCGTGGCCAGGTTGATGGGGGTTCGGGTGGTAATTCCGTTATTGTCGATGATGGAAACGCGGTCTATCACCTGGGTACGGTGGCGGTAATACACGCTGGTGAGTACCGACCCGCTTTCCCAATAGCGCAGATAACCCAGCTCGTAAGAATCGCCCATTTCGGGTTTCAGGTTTGGGTTACCGGTGCTACGGTTCCGGCTGTCGGTGATTTCGGTAAAAGGCAACAAGTACCAGGAACGGGGACGTGAAATACGACGGCTGTAACTGGCCTGAATGGAATTAGCCTCGTTGATAGTGTATGAAAGAAACACGCTGGGGAATAAATCTACATAATTTTGATCACTCCCTGCACCAGTCTCATCCAGCTCGGTTTGGATGCGGGTATTTTCCAGTCGCAACCCCAGCTGATAAGTAAACGGCTTGAGTTCTCCGGAATAGATGGCATATGCCGCATTTACATTTTCGAGGTATTCAAAATTATCACTGATGCCCAGTTCCTCATCCGATCGCTCCCAGTTTCCGTTCTGAAATTCTTCAACCAGGTAATCGCTGTCTTCGGTTTCGTATTCGATACGGGTCCCCGCTTCCAAGCGACCGTTCTCACCAATGGGGCGCTCATAATCCATATCAAAACGCAGTTCACGGTAAATCTCTCCGCCAAAAGTGCGCTCCCTTAAATCATCTTGCTGACCCGTTGTTATCGCCTGGTTCAGCCGTGTCTCTGCATCTTCTTGGCCAAATTCAAAATCCAGGTCGGCGGTAAACTGGTGATTTTCTTCGGGGAAAGTTTTTTCGTAGGTAGCACGCACATCAAAATCACTTTCCCGCTGCTGGTCTTCCACCTCTCGGGTGATTTCCTGCAAGATATCCCAGGAAGGATCTACCGACCGATAGACCTGGTTATTTGCGGGATCGTAATCGGTGTAGTTGATATTGCGGTCTTCGCGTTCTTCTTCAAGGCTCACGCGTCCTTCAATGGTTAAAACCTGCTGGTTTCTGAAAAATATATCCGCTCCTAAGTTGATGTCGCCTTCCATTTCGCGTTCGTCCCAGTCGCTGGCTTCTTGATAGGCATAGGTACTGTCGCGACTAAAGCTTTGGAAGGTACGGCTGGAACGCGGGTCTTTTTCAAATTCAAACTCTGAGTTCAGGAACCAGTTAATTTTACTGGTTTGATAATTCAGGTTGGTCCCTATGGAATGATCTTGCGGCCAGCCAGTATTGGCGCGAATGCTTCCGTTGAAGCCCAACTCAGCATCATCCACCAAAATAATATCAATAATACCGCCGGTTCCATCGGCTGAATAGCGTGCGGATGGATTGGTAATAATCTTCACCTCTTCAATCATCCCGGCCGGAATACTGCTGAGCCCGTCGGTTCCATTGCGCACCAGGTTGGTTGGGCGCCCATTAATCAGAATCTGCACGCCCTGATTACCACGCAAACTCACATTGCCTTCAAAATCGGTGGTAATGGAGGGTACATTGTCCAGCACATCCAGCGCCGAGCCGCCCATACTGGTGATGTCTTCGTTCACGTTAAAACTGCGGCTGTCAAAATTCATCTCCATATAAGAACGCTGCCCTTCTACTTCTATATCCTCCATCTGGGCAGGATCGGGTTGAAGGCGAATTTCCCCCAGATTTAATTCTTCACCTGCGCTCAGGTCCAGCTCTGTTTCATAGGGTTGATAGGAGAGATACGTAATCCGGAGCAGGTAGTCATCCACCTCGGTACGCAGACTAAAAGTCCCATCTACTTTGGAAGCCGCCCCGGTTAACAGCTCACTTCGTTCTTCGTCATCCTCATCATACAATGCAATAGTAGCATTCGTAAGCGGCGATCCGTTTTCATCCAGCACCGTACCCGTTATCACCGCAGATTCAGATTGTGCCTGCACTGCAGAGGGGAAAGCTCCCAAAAGGCCAAAAAATAGTAGTACACTCAAGTATTTCATTGTTGGTAATGTCTCTGATTTAAATAGCATGATTTTTTCTATGGGTGATCGTGACGGTATTTTTAGACTCCGCTTCAAAGTTACGACCCGACTCTGCTTTAACTCTGTACAGAATCTGAAGCAATTTTGAAGCTTAGCCCCGTTTTACACCCTTTAATGTAATTTCAATGTGGTGCCACGCATTTTTATGCTCATAGCTGACACTTAAATCATTTTGGTCGGCAATTCGTTTGATAATGGCCAAACCAAGGCCTATTGACTCAGAATTGGGGTTTCCTTTGCGAAACCGCTGGAATAATTCATCGGGAGGGGAATCCAGCTCTTCTCCGGTATTGGATATGCGAAGCTTCTCTTCGGTTAATTCTACTTTTATTTTTCCCTGATCTATATTGTGGCGAATGGCATTTTGGAACAGGTTGGTCCAAAAGATGTCAGCCAGCACCGGATGCATGTTTATGATTACTCCATCCTGAATATCGGTTTCCACTTCCAGCTGATTTAGCTCAATAAATTCACGGAAAGCGTCTATACCCTCTTTCACCAATTCGCTTAGATTCACTTCCTGGTCGTTATCAAACTCGTGATTTTCAATTTTTGTAAGCAGCGCCAGCGACTCACTTAGTCGTGACAGCTTCTTAACGGTTTTTTCCAGTTTGATGACGTGCCGGTATTGTTCTTCACTTAAATCCGTTTCTGCCAGCAGCTCCAGATTTCCTTTAGCAATGGCAAGGGGCGTTTGTATTTCGTGCGAGGCATTTTCCGCGAACTCTTTAAGATTTTTATAATCCCTGACCGCTTTTTGAGTCATCTCTTCCACAAACTGGTTCAGGTCTGCAAACTCCTTCACATTTGTTTTTTCTGCGGGGAGATATTCTTTCTCATTCAGTTTAAAATTGCGGATGCGGTCCAGCGTATTCCGGAAGGGTTTAAACAATGGGCCTGACACCAGAAAGCCAATGCCCACGGCGCCGATCACCTGTAAACCCAATATCCACAACAAAATCTGTACTACGGCTTCCCGAATATCATCCGATTCAATCATATTGCCGTAGGTTGAAATGTAGTAGGAAGAATCGCCAATGGTCCGGTAAGCAGATACGCGCACGTTAAGCTCCTCTTGCTCAAGCCGTTCATCCCAAATCAGCGTATCGCTTACTTCCACCCGTGGTTCTGCAAAGTAATCCAATTTTTGGATAGTCAGATTTTCATCCCCATCTACGGTACGGTGATGCCGGAATCTTTTTCCCTGTTCCAGCAGGTAGGTCGCACGATCGATACGCTCCAGGAATTCCCATTTCATTTCCTTGTCGATCTCGTCTTTTATCACGTAGTACGATATCACGCCACCGATGCCCAGCACCACCGCACTTACCATCAGGTAAATCAGTATAAATTTGGTAATCAGCTTCATGATACTTTTTTCGAGGTATTCAACTTATAGCCAATACTGTATACGCTTTCGATATAGTCGTTAGCACCGGCATTCACCAGTTTTTTGCGCAGGTTTTTGATGTGCTGGTACACAAAATCGAGGTTATCCAGCTGGTCAGCATAATCGCCCCACAAATGCTCGGCAATGGTTTGCTTGGAGAGTACATGGTTTTTGTTGGAGGCAAAATAAAGCATCAGGTCGTATTCCTTGGGCGTCAAATCAACCACTTTTCCATCCACCTTTACTTCCCGCGCTTTGGTATGAATGGCAATTTCCTGAACGCGGACAATCTCGCTGCCACCCAGATTGTTGCGCCGGTTCACGGCTTTAATACGGGCATGCAATTCAGCTAGTTGAAAAGGTTTAGTGAGGTAATCATCGGCTCCCAGCTCCAGTCCGGTTACTTTATCATCCAGGGAGTTTTTGGCGGATATGATGATAGTGCCGGTTTCAGGGTTCACCGACTTCTGCTCTCGCAACACCTGTAAGCCATCGCCTCCGGGCAACATCAGGTCAATTAAAACCACGTCGTAGGTAAACGACATGATTTTATGAAAAGCGGTGTCGTAGTCTTCAGCCGTCTCACAGATGTAGCCTTCCCGCTCCAGGTAGGTCACGATGTTATCCAGTAAATCGGCGTTATCTTCTACAATCAATAATTTCATAGCGTTTTAATATACAACCCAAATTTGAAGCAAAACTGAAGCAGGGTGAGATTGGAAATTACAGATTACATATTGCAAATTTTCTGTTCCAACGCAGAGCGTGTTGAAAGAGGGATAAAGGGTGAAATCTAAACAAACTAAATCAGCGTAATCCCTGAATCCGCCAAATCCGTGATTCAAAATCCCTTCCAACGTTCTAAGCCCCACTCCACCATTTCGACCTCTTCTGTCTTCTCCTTCAAAAAGGAGAATGACTCCTAGAATGAGCCTCAAATTTGGAAACAAACCATCAACAAATTAAGGTCCCGGCACTTCCTCTCCTTGTAAGGAGAGGATTGAGGTGAGGTCGAAGTTTAAGAATCTGAGGAATCCTTAACCTACAATCACAGCTATGCTTTATATACAAATGCGTTCCAACGCAGAGCGTGTGGAACGAGGAGTAAAGGAGAAATCTGAACTAATTAAATATGCGTAATCCCTAAATCCATTAAATCCGTACTTCACCCCTCAAAATTAATTCAATAAGCCGGAGAGCTGCCGCCAATTATTTTGTTGTGAGCCTATGTCGGTTTGCCGGCGTTAAATTGTTATATTCAGGGTTCGTAAAAATTCAGGATTGATCATAACCATGGCCAAGACACAGACGGCTTCTCAACAAGCAAAAAAGCAGGAAGAAGAACGCCCCATTATTATCAAGGGCGCACGTACGCACAATTTAAAAGACATCGATGTTGAAATTCCACGCGGCAAACTCACCGTAGTTACGGGGGTTTCCGGTTCCGGGAAATCAAGTCTGGCTTTTGATACCATCTACGCCGAAGGACAGCGCCGTTACGTGGAAAGTCTCTCCAGTTACGCCCGGCAATTTTTGGAGCGCATGGATAAGCCCGATGTGGATTTCATGCAGGGCATCTCACCGGCCATGGCTATTCAGCAAAAAACGACGTCCAACAATCCGCGATCCACGGTTGGAACCACCACCGAAATTTACGATTACGTTCGCCTTCTCTTTGCCCGCATAGGTAAAACTATTTCGCCGGTTTCTGGAGAACAGGTAAAAAAAGACTCTCCCCGAACAGCGATTGAAAAGCTCTATGATAGCCAGGAAGAAGGCGAACGTTTTTATGTGCTCCATCCCATCCCGCAACACGACAAAAAGAAGCTGGATGAAGAACTGAAGGTTCTGAAGGAAAAAGGACTTACCCGCTTATTGAACGTTGATGATGAAAGTATGGTGGACCTGACCACGGACGACATCAACCCAAAGAAATTTAAAGCAGACCAGCACCGCGTACTTATTGACCGCCTAGTATTAAAAGATGATGATGAAACCCGCACCCGTATTGCAGACTCGCTGGAAACAGCTTTTCAGGAAGGAAATGGGCGCTGTGCCATTAAAATGCGGGGCGGTGAAGAGCTCAAGTTTAGTGAGCGTTTTGAGATGGACGGCATGGAATTTCATGAACCCACGCCCCAAATGTTTTCCTTCAATAACCCCTTTGGCGCCTGTGATGAGTGCGAGGGTTTTGGCAAGGTGGCTGGCATCGACGAAGATCTGGTAATTCCCGATCCTCAAAAAACTATCCGAAATGGAGTGATTGCACCATTCACATCTCAGAAATTCAGCATGCACATGAAGGATTTGATCAAAGTGTGTGCCCGCGAAAAGATTTCTATCGACACGGCCTATGCCGACCTCCCCAAAGACGTGAAGAAAATGATTTGGGAAGGCAAGGATGAATACATTGGCATCCGCGAGTTTTTTGATATGATCAAAAGCCAGAGCTACAAAGTGCATATGCGGGTGTTGTATTCCCGTTATCGCGGATACAGCCGCTGCCCCGAATGCGAAGGCTACCGCGTGCGTAAAGATGCGCTGTATGTAAAAGTGGGTGGATTGCATATTGGGGAAGTCTCGGAACTTACCATCGGTCATGCCCGCGAATTTTTTGATGATCTTGAGCTTTCTGAATTTGAAGAAGATGTAGCCGGACAGATTCTGTATGAAATCCGCAAACGACTTAAGTATCTGGATGAAGTTGGATTAGATTACCTCACGCTCGACCGCCTGGCTAACACCCTGAGTGGCGGAGAGTCGCAGCGAATCAGCCTGGCGAATGCATTGGGTAGTTCGCTCATCGGCAGTTTGTATGTGCTGGATGAGCCGACCATTGGCCTGCACCCCCGTGATAACGACCGTCTGATTTCGATTCTGGAATCGCTGCGGGATATCGGGAACACCGTATTGGTGGTTGAGCACGATCCCGAAATGATTAAAGCGGCGGATAATGTCATTGATATTGGTCCTTTTGCCGGAACGCACGGCGGAGAAGTCGTTTACCAGGGACCCACTGACACACTCCTTAAAGCTGATACACTGACCGGCAAATACCTCAGCGGGCGCAAAGAAATTCCGGTCCCCAAAAAACGCCGGAAGGGAATTGATAAGGTTTTATCCCTGAAAGGAGCTTCAGAACACAACCTCAAAAATATTGATGTGGACTTCCCGCTGGGGATGATGACGGTAGTAACCGGCGTATCCGGCTCCGGCAAATCCACTTTGGTACATGACACACTGTACGGGGGCATTCAAAAACACCTTGGCTCTTACAATGACAAAGTAGGTCGACATTCTGATCTCTCCGGTATGGGGGCCATTCATTCCGTTGAGATGGTAGATCAAAGTCCTATTGGCCGCTCTACGCGTTCCAACCCAGCCACTTATACCAAAGCATTTGATGGCATCCGCGATCTTTTTGCGAATACCAAACAGGCAAAAATCATGGGCTACACGCCGGGTCACTTTTCATTCAACGTGCCGGGCGGACGATGTGAGGAATGTCAGGGTGAAGGGGTTCAGCGTATTGAGATGCAGTTCATGGCGGATATCGAGCTGACCTGTGAAGTGTGCAACGGCACCCGCTATCGCAAAGACGTACTTAACGTAAAATACCGTGGCAAAAACATCCATAATGTACTGGAGATGCCCGTTTCTGAAGCCATCGAGTTTTTTGTGGATGAAGCGACCATCGTCAACAAGCTGCAGCCGCTTGAAGATGTGGGACTTGGTTACTTACAACTGGGACAAAGTGCCACCACCCTCTCGGGTGGAGAAGCACAGCGCGTGAAGCTGGCTAAATTCTTATCTAAAACTTCTACCGATCACACGCTTTATTTCTTTGATGAACCTACTACCGGACTGCATTTTGAAGACGTAGCCAAGCTGCTGGACTCTTTTAACGAGCTGGTACAACAGGGCCACTCGGTGATCATCATCGAGCACAACCTCGACATCATCAAATGTGCCGACTGGGTGATTGATCTCGGTCCCGAAGGCGGTTTCGGCGGCGGACAAGTAATTGCTGAAGGCACGCCCGAAGACCTCATGAAAACAGAAGGCAGCCATACGGGGCATTTCTTGAAGGATTATTTAAAAGGTTAGGGTGTTATAGTGTTAAAGTGTTAGGGTGCTACAGTGTTATAGTGTTTCAGTGTTAAGGTGCTATGGTGCTACAGTGTTTTAGGTGGATATAGTTACCCATTGGAATTACCTGTAAGCCTTACAATTCTATCGATTACTCACGAAACCACTGCGGAGACCGTAACACCCAAACACTCTAATACTGTAACACCCTGCCCTTCGGAACATAACAACCGCTTCGCTGGTATGGATGAATGAGAATAACAAAACCAACTCAAAATCCATCAAACAAAATGAATATGAAGAAAGCGATAAGCGGAATAGTACTCGGGCTTTTCTTGCTGGCAGGCAGCACAGCCCATGCACAAATGATGCCCCAGTTTGGAGTAAAGGGCGGGCTAAATTATTCCACCTTCAACAATACGGAAAATACTGAATACAAGGCTGGAGCGCTGGCTGGTGTATTTGCCAACTTCAAGGTTCCAAACAGTCCAATGGCGGTACAGCCTGAGGTTTTATATGCCCAATACGGAAGTAACTTTGAAGATACCGATGCCAAGCTGTCGATAGACTACATTCAGATTCCGGTTTTGGCGAAATTTGCTTTCGGGCCATCAGAATCTACCGTAGTGCCTGAAGTATTTTTTGGCCCCTATGCAGGTTTTAAAGTGAATTCTGAAGTAGAAGGAGATGAATTTACCGTAGAAACCGATGACTTTTTCGAGAGCACCGATTTTGGCGTAGCAGTGGGGGCAGGCGTAAATATTAGCCAGGTTAGCCTGGAGTTTCGCTACACCGCAGGTTTAACCAATGTGGTTGCCAATTCAACCTTTGAAGACAACCAGAAAAACGGTGCCTTTAGCTTAACAGCTGGCATTAGCTTCTAAGCACTTAATACCAAGTATTTTATTTAAAGGCCGGGCAATCTTGTCTGGCCTTTTTTATGTTTTAGCGATCCCCCATTTGTTTCTTACGCATGGCTTCGGACAGTTTTTCTGAATCCAGGATTTGCATGAATGGCAGGAGATTTTTTTCCTTCTCAATTACATAGTCGGTCAGCTCACGAACTACAGACTCTTCCAGCTCTTCCCTGCTCCATGGCTTGGCGATGTAATGATCCAAGTCGGCCTTATTTATAGCCAGGATGGTGTCCTCATGACCCGCTTGTCCAGTTACCAGTATTTTCTTGGTGTCTGAAGTCTCTGGGTTGTCACGCATTTCGATTAACAAATCCACTCCGTTTTTTCCAGGCAGCACGTGATCACACAAAATCAGTCCAATACTGTTTCCTTCACTGATAATATCCTCTATCACCTGTTCCGCTTCAACCGCATCATTGGCAGTCTCTAAAGGGAAAAAGGGCTCAAACTTCTCCAGGTCTTTCACCAGGGCGTCCATCACTTCCAGTTCGTCTTCTACAATCAGCAGGTAAATTTTCTTATCCATGTTGAGGTCCTCAGTTAATTAGTAATGGCCAGTAAAACAAGGCATATAAAGTCACCATAAGCAATCCGAAAGCACCAATGACTAATCCTGATTTCGTCATGTGCTTGGTTTTCAAGGTACCGGTACTCATGGCAATAGCGTTTGGCGGGGTTGATATCGGGAGTATCATCGCCATGCTGGAGCTAATACCAATCACCAGGCTGATCAATATCAGACTAAAGCCCTCTCCCGCAGCGCCGGAAGTTGCCAAACTCACGGCCAGCGGAATCAGTAAGGTAGCCGATACGGTATGCGACAGGAAGTTGGACATGATGATGGTTACCAGGCCGAATACCACAATGAGCATCAGTGCCGAAAACAGATTCCAGTTGATGGTGGCAATAATCCATTCGGCCAGCCCGGTACTTTCCATGGAAATCCCCAGTGAAAGTCCGCCGGCAACCAGCCAAAGCACCTCCCAGGGCAAACCACGGATTTCGTCTTTATCCAGGATTCCCGTCAACGAAAGTATTGCTACCGGCAACAAAGCAATGATGCTACTACCGATGCCGTGCAGCGATTCAGTAATCCAAAGGCCGATAGTCAGGCCAAAGACAAGATACACCTGAATAGCATCTTTATTTTTCTGAAAAGCTCCTTTTACATCCAGCTTGATGCTATCGGTTTTGGGTTTGAACATCCAAAGCAAAACAACCCAACTTGCGATTAACATCACAATTACCAGCGGAGTGGCAAGGCCCATCCACTCGGTAAAGGCAATATCTATTCCCTGGTTTGATAAGGCGCCAATTACCACCGCATTGGGCGGCGTACCAATGGGCGTGGCTATTCCGCCGATATTAGCTGCAAAGGGAATACAAAGCGCCAGTCCGATACGTACCGGATCATCCATTTCCGTTTTGGCAAGGATGGGTAAAATTACCGTCATCATCATAGCGGTAGTGGCCGTGTTGCTCATAAAACCCGAGAGCAGCGCCGTCACCACCATCAACCCAAGAATGATGAATTTTGGTCGGGAACCAAAAGGTTTCAGCAGCACTCTTGTGATATTCTTATCCAAGTCAAACTTAACGGCCGCAGCAGCAAGCACAAATCCCCCTAAAAACAAAATGATAATGGGATTGGCCAGCGTGCCTATAAATTCAGTGTAGCTGTTGGGTGTATATTGAGCCGTGGCTTTCGGAAATAATACCCCTTGCTTACTCAGGAAAAACACCTGCAGCAAAATAACCAGCATAGAGGTAGCATAAATGGGAACCGGCTCCAGCATCCAAAAGACAGCTGCAATGATGAAAATGCTAAGCGCTACGTGCCCGGCTTCCGACAACCCCGGGATGCTCACAAAAAATGGAATCGCGAAGCCGATGAGGCCAAGAAGAATAGAAACAGAATCTTTAGTGAAGTATTTCATGATTTCAGTTGTTAAAAGCTAATGCTAAACTGTGTGAGAACTTGCAGGTACATCTTATCCTTGGCGGCTGCATATTCTTCATTCAGGAGGTTTAATTCAAACTGTAATTTCAGGTGATGTCCCCGCAGAAAATGATTGAGACCCAGCGTGTACGTATTCTGTTGCGTGAACTGTGCTTTGGCAGCCTGTAAATTGTCATGGGGATTTAACAAGCTCACACGCAAGGTAGGTTCTGTTTTTGGACTGATGAATTTACCGCCTTGCACCGAGAATCCGCTGCCTCCAACAACAAGGCTATAACTTTGTACAAAAAAATCCCCTACCACTTGTTCTATGATTTCCTGATCCACTTTACGATCTGCATATTCAGCCAAAATGGATAAACCATTGAATTTAAAGACGCCATCGAGATATAAAGCGCTGATGTCATCCTCCTGACCTTTCCAGAGATTATTTGGCCCCTGCCCACCAATTTGCACATAAGCATCCTGATTATAATACACGGCACCTCCCAAGGAAAGCTTCGGAGTTTCCTCGTGGTACAAATCACTTTCCCTGTAATCGCCGCCTTCAGCAAAAGTGCCGAATGGCAGCCACTCCAAACGTCCGCCATAGGCCATGCCGCCCTCAGCCGAGGGCTTATTCATACCTTCACCATGGGTAATACTCAAGTATGATTTAACGAGTGACTTTTTTCCAATTTCCAGATTGTACTGTGCAATCATGCCAATATCATAGCCCGGCCAGTAGGAACGAGAAACGGGCGAGCGGTCAATCATTTGAAAGGCTTCTGATACGGTACGGAATTGTCGTCCCCCAACCGGCCAGAGCTGTCCAAAATTAAGCTGTAAGTTGTCCGTGGCTTTCCATCGAAACTCTGCATTAGAGAGGGTAAAGTTACCTTTGTCCATCTGGGTTTGGACGAAATAGGTAAGCTTTTTGTCATAAAAATATCCGTGAATCCTGATGCGTGCCCGACGCATTAAGAAGTTAGGTTGCACGGCATCGCTGTAATCCATCGGGACCGTAAAGCCAAATTGCTGTTGCAACCGTGTGCTGATTTTGAATCCCATAAAACCATCGGCACTTTCTACATAGAATCCTTTCTCGGGAGATAAGGTGATTTTAGCCGATTCAGTTGCTTGGGCGGATACCATTTCCGGTACCAAAAAAACGAATAAAAGAAAGAGAATTCTGAGGATATACACGACTTCATTTTTTGTTTGAGAACTATCTTGTTCACACCTTAATACTATCCCTATTTTACAAAGTATTTGTGAAGATTCCGTCTTTCTATCTTCTTTTTTTATTAGGATTTAGAACTGGAAGCGATTCCATGAAAATTGCAGATTACAGATTGAAAATTGAACGATTATTTTTTGGTTTGCATCACTCCATGTCGTGTGGAAAGTGGACAGATTATCTCTTGGATAAAGTCTGTGGAACTTTGGCAACATTGACCCTCACCTTAATCCTCTCCCGGGAGAGGAAATCTTTAGGGAACGCATAATACTTATGCTTAGACTTTTGCCATTAACTTTGTTCTTGATTTCAACATCAACCACCACTAAGGAGCTTCCCCGCTTGGGCGGGGATTGAGGGGTGGGTAAATGGTGCCAGTGAATGTATACCCACAAAGTGAGATTGTGAATTATTCCTCGTTTAAGAACCAAGATTTTGCAGGATTAATGGGATTAACATGATTTATGACCCGATATAATTCTCAGGCTTTTTCTTAATCCAGTTCACACATACAAAACTTATTTACAACATTCCCCGCTTTCATTCATTACTTTAATCCGGTACCATAAGCAGTAATCTGCGCAATCCAATAATCCCAAAAATCTGTGATCCTAAAACCCGAAATACTTTCCAAGCTCGCATCTCTCGAACTGCGTGCAAAAAAAATTGTGGAAGGCTTCATCTCCGGGCTCCATAAAAGCCCCTTTCACGGATTCAGTGTAGAGTTTGCCGAACATCGCCCCTACAATCCCGGCGACGATTTCAAGCATATCGACTGGAAAGTGTATGCCAAAAAAGAGCGTTTTTATGTGAAGCAGTACGAGGAAGAGACCAACCTCCGCGCCTACGTAATGCTGGATACCAGCTCCTCCATGCTTTTTAAACACTTTGGCGAATGGACCAAATTACGCTATGGAATTCACTTTGCGGCCTCACTGATGTACCTGATGCACCGCCAGCGCGATGCCTGTGGCCTGATTCCCTTCCACTCTGAAATCGAAAGCTTCATCCCGGCCAAATCTACCTATAATCACCTGCGACAGATTTATACTGAGCTGGAACGGGAACTGATCAGGGAGGAAAAGGACGACGGTGTTAAACGACAAACCGCCTCAGCTCAGGCCATCCATGAAGTGGCGGAACGGCTGAATCATCGCAGCCTGGTCATAATCATCACCGATTTATTTGAGAATGTAGATCAGCACGAGGAAATTATCTCGGCTCTGAAGCACTTGCGGCATCGTAAGCATGAGGTATTGCTGTTCAATGTGCGGGAAAAACGCAGTGAACGCGATCTCGATTTCCCTGACCGACGCTTTGTATTTGAAGACATGGAACTGGGGGATGAAGTTGAAGTACTGCCGGCGCAAGTCCGCAAGGATTACCAGAAAAAAGTAGCCGAGTACACCGAGAAATTCCGGCTTGCCTGCAGCGAGTTTGAAATCGATTTTGAGGAAATGGATACTGAGGATCAGTTTGACACGGCTCTGTTGGCTTACCTAAATAAACGCCGTCGTCTGGGGTGATTTGAAATCGCCAATCGATCTTTCGGTCCATCGATCACTCGCATTTCTTTAGGGGTAGTAACAGTGTTTCCCTCATAATTAAAATGTTATCCCTAAGCCTCTCCCCCCGAATGCATTGTGGGGCAAGCCAAATCCTGTCTCTCTCCAAAGAGAGATATTTTCTTCCCTATTCCTGCTTGCTGAAACTACTCCACAATTTTGTTAATGCCACGAACCTGTGTCCCTTTGGAGGGACCGATTTCAGAGCAGACAAATCCTGCTCTGAAATCAGGGAGGGCAGTTACGAAGGCTTGAAATCCTACCCTACCCCTTCCTTCCTGCGCAGGCAGGAATCTTATTGTCCCCACCTCAACTTTTCTAAATACAGTCTACATTTTTTAAAAAACACAAAACTTTCCCTCCTCACCCGGCAGCTTTCCTTTTTTGTGATATATTCTGCGAAATTGATTAGTCAATCACGAAAACATATCTATCATGAAAAAACTGAGTCTTAAACTATTCCTTCTACTAATCATCTCCGGGCTAAGTGCTTCCGTATTTGCCCAGGATTACTTTCCCGGAAAATGGGGCGATTGGGAGAAACGATCCCCGGAGGAATTAGGACTCAATCCTGATAAAATCCAGGAGGCCATTCAGTTTGCTCAGGAGAATGAATCGGATAATCCCCGCAGCATGGAAGAAAATCACTACGGCACCTTTGGGCGCGAGCCTTTTGGGGATGGCATTGGCCCATTTAAAGACCGTGGACCTCAAACCGGCATTATCGTGAAAGATGGCTACATCGTGGCGGAATGGGGCGAGCCGTTTCGGGTAGATATGACCCACAGCGTAACCAAAAGTTTTCTAACAACCACTATCGGAGTGGCTTATGACCGCGGACTGATCCGGGATGTGCACGATAAAGTAGATCCGTATATGGCGCCCATCATGCTGGTGGAGTGGGACGACAATAATAACAAGGCTGATGACTTTGGCAAAGCCAAAGTATTTCAACCCTTCAAAGGCGAACACAACAGCAAAATTACCTGGAACCACCTGCTGCGCCAAACCAGTGACTGGGAAGGCACCTTGTGGGGCAAACCCGACTGGGCCGATCGTCCCTCAGAAGACCGCTCGGAATGGATGACCCGCGAGCGCCACGAGCCTGGCTCTGAATGGGAATACAACGATGTACGGGTGAATGTGCTTGCTCTTGCGGCCATGAATGTGCTGCGCGAGCCGCTTCCCAAAGTGCTGCGAGAAGAAGTGATGGATAAAATCGGCGCTTCACCCACTTGGCGCTGGATGGGTTATGAAAATTCCTGGGTGATCATAGACGGACAACAAATGCAGGCTGTGAGTGGTGGTGGTCACTGGGGCGGTGGCATGTTCATCAACGCCCGCGACCAAGCTCGTTTTGGGTTACTCACCTTGCACAATGGTCGCTGGAAAGATGAGCAGATTATCTCCGAAGAATGGAACAAATTGGCTCAAACCCCCACCGAAGCCAACACCAACTATGGTTTCATGAACTGGTTTCTGAACGTGAATAAAGACCGCATCCCAAGTGCGCCCACTTCTGCTTTCTTCCATCTCGGCTCCGGCACAAACATGGTATATGTAGATCAGGAAAATGACCTGGTGATTGTCGCCCGCTGGATTAAAACCCCCGCCATGGATGGGATTGTAAAACGTGTGCTGGAAGCGATGGAGTAAGGCTGTTGAATATCGAATATTGAATACAGAACATTGAATATCGAACGGTAGATCTCTTGCAAGTATCAACTATTTGGCTTTTTCAATCTCCCTAAAGCTTAAATAGGCTCGTTTTACACTTGCTCCGTTAGGAGCAACATATTGGTAAAAAAGCCCACTGATAAGAACCAATTTTTGCCCGGATGGCATGAAGGCGCATTCGGTTTTTCCGAAAATTGAACAACCAACCCGGCACCAACCCAAACCACGCATACGTTCCAACGCAGAGCGTAGGAACGAGATGTGGGGAGCTGGAAACACAGGACATCGGAGCGAGGCGCAATCCCCTAACACCTAAAACCTTGCACCTTGCTACTGCCCTCTTGCCACTTTATCCTTATTCATATCAACAACCCCTAAACCTCTACAAATCATTTATTAATAGAAAGGTTTTGACTTTCTTTCTTCCTTTGTGTTGATTCAAGTATGAAAAAATATGTCAAGATAGTTTTGTTGTTTATTGGGGTACAGTCCTTGGTATTTGCACAAACGCCACAGCGTATTCATGATCTAAAAAGTCTTACCGACAGCTCGGGGACTGACCACCTGTTTTACCGGATCGATACTGGAACTGATGATTCCGACTCCTATACCAATCATGTATACCATTATAATTCGAAAACCGGCCAAGAAAAGGTTCTGATACTGCACTACGGTAATTCCTGGACTAATAACAGAGTGCTGGATTACAAGTTTCTGGATAATGATCCGGGAAATTATGTGTACATCCATAATTCTGAAGAGTACACCTTTATCTCAAGAAGTGATAGCACGGAAATAGCAGGTGGTTTTTATGTTACAATGGACCACTTAACCGTAGAAGGCACCAACAATGGCAGGGTATATGTAGAGGTAAATGGCGGAATGGTAATAGGCAGGAACGGAGGCCGGGACTGGCCAAAGATTGACATAGATAGCTTTGATGAAATTCCCGACAGTTCTAGGCTGGCTTTTCCACTCCGATCTCTGAGCCCTTATGATGATTCATTGATGTTTGGGATTGATTATACTTTTGGCTCAGATAATAATGGGTTTTATCGGAGTATTGATCAAGGAATAACGAAAGAATTCATAAGCGATAGCTTATATGGCTCTAACATTCAATATGACTCAAATGGAACTTTTATTTATTTGATAGACACCATTGGTGCTCCCGGTTCAGATGTGAATTGTTCTCTTGAGCAGTGTAAATACGGACTATATATAAGCTCAACTAAAGGAGAGCAAGGAAGTTGGTCTTTGGTGAAAGTATTCAAAGGGCATGTTCACATACAAACTCATTCAAAAGAATCTGGGAAATTATATGTTTGGAATTCTGATTCAGTTCTGGCTAGCAACGATTACGGAGAACATTTTGAAGTACTGATTGATCCCCAAGAAAAAATTACGGGATTCACTGCCACAGATAGCAGTATTTACTACACCACTATTTCTACACTATATGAGCTTAAGGATGGACAATCTACAGAGCTCTTATCCATCCCAGTGTCCAACGAAACGCCCGAACATATTCCCACCCAACACGAGCTATTGCAAAATTATCCCAATCCTTTTAACCCGGTAACTACTATCTCCTTCAAGATGAAGCAACCGGATATAGCAAAAATCGAGCTGTATAACATTCAGGGACAAAAGATTAAAGACTTGGTCAATGAACACAAAATGGAAGGCACACATATCATAACACTGGATGGCTCTGATTTATCCAGTGGCACCTACATCATACAAGCAAAATTAGGAGGGCAGCTACAAACCCAATTCATTTCCCTCATTAAATAACGTGAGTTCGATATCAAACCCGTCATCTTGATACGTTGAGGTCAATCTCATTGAAGAGATGACAGTATCTGTGATGTGTAGTTATCGCGGGTCCAGCCCCGCGATCTCCTTACTACCGGCAGAGCCAGGCAATAACGAGGTATTGGTGAGTAATACTCTATGTGCCGTAAGATCTCGGTTCTGCGATTCCGCTGCGCTCCCCGAATACTCGGGGCCGGGAGGAAAGGTCTGTTTTTGCGCCATTGTTATCTAGAACTCCCCTTAGGAAACTCTGTTCATAGAAACCACAAATATGCTCCATTAGGAGCAATATATTGGTAAAAAAGAACAATAAAGGATCCCCCAATTTTCGCCCGAATGTTATAGAGGCACATTCGTTCTTTACGAAAATTGGGCAACCAACCCGCCACCAACCCAAACCATCCATACGTTCCAACGCAGAGCGTAGGAACGAGACGTGGGGAGCTGGAAATACAGGACATCGTAGCGAGGCGCAATCCTCTAACACCTAAAACCTTGTGCCTTGCACCTTGCTACTCCCCTCTTACCACTTCCTTACATTCCCCTTTCCTATAAACCTTCATATGTGTAATTTATGTTATGGATTCCAACACGCCCATTCGCAAAATTATCCATATTGACATGGATGCCTTTTATGCCTCTGTAGAGCAGCGGGATAATCCCGAACTGCGGGGTAAGCCGGTGATTGTGGGCGGATCTCCCAGCGGCCGGGGCGTAGTGGCGACGGCCAGTTACGAAGCACGTAAATATGGCGTCCATTCGGCCATGCCCGCCTCCAAAGCCGTACGACTCTGTCCCAACGGCATTTTCGTAAAAACCCGATTTGATGCGTACAAAGAAGCCTCCCACCAAATTCGCGAAATCTTTTTTGAGTATACCGACCTGGTAGAACCCCTCTCGCTGGATGAGGCTTTTCTTGATGTCACCGAAAACCATAAGAACCTGCCTTCCGCTACTCTTATAGCCAAAGAAATTAAGGAACGCATTTACGAAGAAACCAGGCTAACAGCTTCGGCCGGGGTTGCACACAACAAATTCCTGGCAAAAGTGGCCTCTGATATCAACAAACCCAACGGCCTCACCCTTATCACTCCGGAAAAAGCAGAGGCCTTTTTGGAAGAACTGGACATCAAACAATTTTTCGGGGTGGGAAAGGCTACGCAGAAAAAAATGCACGCGGTGGGCATCAAAACCGGGGCCGATTTAAAAGAGTGGAGTGAAATCGACTTGGTGAAAGCCTTTGGTAAATCCGGGCGATTCTATTATCGGATTGTGCGGGGAATTGATCACCGGGAAGTGAAGCCTCACCGCATCCGCAAGTCCTATGGCAAAGAACGTACGTTTTCTGAAGATGTAGAAAGTCTGGAGTGGATCAACAATTTCCTGGATGAGCTGGCCCAAACTATTTCCGAGGGGATGAAGAAAATAAATGCGGCAGGAAAAACCATCACCCTGAAAGTCCGCTACAAAAACTTCGATACCATCACCCGCAGTTATTCCCTCACCCATCACACCAATCGGCATAGCGAAATTATGGAAGTAGTCCGCACCCTGATGGAAGAAACCGAAGTGGGTAAACGTCCGGTGCGCTTGTTGGGCATCACCCTTTCCAACCTCAATTTGAACGAGAAGGAAGTGTATAAGCAACTGGAATTGGGGTTATAGTGTTAGGGTGTTTCAGTGTTAAGGTGCTAAAGTGTTACTGTTTTCAAACGCATACAACACCCAAACACTGTAACACCATAGCACCATAATACTTTCCTTGTAACCTTCCCGAAATTTTGAAGTGATAGTAGTATCCTATCCAAAAAGCCGTGCCGGATTTATTTCTGGTGCGGTTTTATTTTTATAACTGATATTATGACTCTCTCTAGCTAATTTGGCTTTATTGCTTTTTACTTGCTTCCTTACGATAATAAAATACTTCACGAGCAAATAACCAGATTGTCCGATTTTTTAGTTAAAATAAAGCAACTTGTACGTAATGAATCTGTTCGTATATCTGAACATGGTTACGATGAACTGAGTGATGATAAACTCAGCGTTCGTGAAATTATTCTCGGGATAGATCATTCCTTAATCGTTGAAGAATATCCTGATTACCCAAAAGGTCCATGCATTTTGGTTTTACAACAAGACAAAAACGGAATGCCTGTTCATGTACTGTGGGGAATTCCTAAAGGACACAATCAACCCGCCGTACTAATAACTGCTTACAGACCTAATCAAGACCAGTGGAGTAAAGATTTTTTAAAGAGGAAGTAATTATGAAGAAAAAAAAATATATCCATTCTGGTAATTTCGTTGCTGAAGTTGAAGTAGATTTGATTTCATCCGAAGATGAATGGGCTCCTTACCTGACACTTGATGACGCCCAAAAACTGGATCAGGCCCGAGAAGCTCTTCAGGATAAAGATCTGAAGAAAGCCTCTCAATTTGGAAAAGTGTACAGGATGGAACCGATTCAACCTTGATTTAAATTTTTACCAATCAATTCAAGTCCACTCATCCTTTCGTTGCTACTCTTATTCCGCCAACCGCTCCAGAGCCTCAACCCCCAGCACATAACTGTATTTACCAAAGCCGGTAATAATGCCGTCCATTACGGCGCCAGTTACTGATTTTTCCCGAAAATCCTCGCGGGAATGAATGTTGGAAATGTGCACTTCCACCTTGGGAAACTCCACCGGATCCAGTGCATCCCGCAGAGCTACCGAAGTATGGGAATAGCCGCCGGGATTAATCATCAATCCCTCCGTGCCCATTTCCATCGCTTTGTGGATTTCATTGATTAGCTCTCCCTCCAGGTTGCTTTGAAAAAACAGGAAGGTATGCTCCGGAAATTCATCCCGGATAAAATCCTCCAGTTCTTTCAGGCTGCCTGAGCCATAGGTTCCAGGATCTCTTTTGCCGAGCAAGTTTAAATTCGGCCCGTTCAGTACCAAAATTTTCATAGTGCTACCTTCCCGCTAATTTGATTCGCCAGTTCCTGCATGCGTTCTTCATTTGGATCAACTTTCTTACCCAGGCTAAAAGCTTGCGTTTTTTCGTAGATAGGAATGAGATGCACATGGGCATGCGGCACTTCCATCCCTTCCACAATAATACCGGTTCGTATAGGTTCAAGAGCCTCATCAATCCCTTTGGCCACTTTTTGTGAAAACTCCATCAACGCACTCAATTCCTCCGCCGGTAAATCAAAAATATAATCCACCTCTTTTTTGGGGATACAAAGTACGTGTCCTTCAGCAGCTGGGTTAATATCTAAAAAAGCATAATGCTTGTCGTCTTCAGCTATTTTATAACTGGGGATGTCGCCTTGTATGATCTTCGTAAAAATACTTGCCATAATTATCTATTCAAGCTGTTATTTTCTATTCGCTTTAAGATACTATCCAAAAAACAGAAATCCTTATGAAGTCTTCAAGCCTGTTTATCTGTCTGTTTGTTTTTTTCGGGTTGATGAGCTCTTCGTTGGCAGCCCAATCTTCTGCTCAGCTAATTGGAGAAGTCACCAAAGAACAGATATTGAAATCTGATCGAATCTATGAAATCTATTTCAACCGCTATCAACCCGAAAACGAAGCCGTTGAATATCTACAAGCGCTGCAAGATAGTATTTCAATCTATGTGTTTTGGGGAAGCTGGTGTCCGGAAAGTAAAAAACAAGTTCCGCGCTTAATCAAAACCCTGGATCGGGCTGGCAACGAAAATATCAACGCGCACTACATTGGAACGGACGCTCAAAAAAAATTCCCAAAAGAATTTTTAAAAAAGTTTGATATCAAATATATTCCTACCGTTATGGTTTTAAAGAGCCAATTAGAAGTTGGGCGAATCGATCAAAAGCCCAACATACCAATTGAAAAAGCTCTGATTCAGGTTCTAAAAAAGGATAATTCAAATTGAGTCAAGAAAATTTAAATTTTCATTGTACTCTAAATAATAAATCCCTTATCTTTGGAATCTCTTGAGAATCGGTAGCTCAGTTGGTAGAGCAACGGCCTTTTAAGCCGTGGGTCGAGGGTTCGAGCCCCTCCCGATTCACTACCTTTTTTTGATTTTTTGTGTTACATTGTGATGAACGATATCATTAAAGCATTTTAAACAAATCGTTCTTGATTCACAGACTTTTTGATTATTATTTTCATAATGACTCTCTCTTGACCAGCCCCATACGATTGACCTCGGATGGGGTTTTTTATTGGACGCTTCTTTTTTCTGTTCTTCAAAGTATCCAAGTCTGTTTCTATAACGCTCTTCAAGTCCCGTCTATCTTATGTATATGAGCTAACACTACCCATCTACCATTATCATAAGTTTGCGTAGAGATTAAGCTTTTATGAACTATTGATGCCCCACGCCAGATCCGGATAATGACTAAATACATTCTTCCAGTCCCGCACAGCATCCTATTTTGAAAAAAAGAAGCTCAGTCAAACCCATTTTATATTCGAAGCAATTAATCCACCGTGGTGATAGGCCGCAATTTTTCCAGCGTTTTAGGACCAATCCCTTTGATTAGGGTAAGCTCACTTACATCTTTAAAGCTTCCGTTCTGTAAACGATATTCCACAATGCGCTTTGAATAGGCCGGACCAATTCCCGGTAACAACTGCAGGGTAGCTTCATCAGCTGTATTGATATTAATGGGATACATGACATTTGTTGGACTACCGGTATCCACCTCTTTTACCCGCAATACTTTGCGGCCCCTTTTCTCAGGATACCTCCAGAGGCCGGCTGCTTGTTTACGTGCCTGATCTTCATACACCGCAAAAGCTGCCACCGAATCGGGATGCTGCCTATAATATTCTAATGTCGTCCCATAGCCTTTTTCAAGAATCAGCTTATTTAAACTTACCGGCTCGCCATCATAATCAATTTCAACATAGGCTTGGAAAGCATTATAACGTGCCTCAGGTTTGTTGTTATCAAAACCTTTCAGGCGCACACGGCGGCCTTCCAATAAATTTTGCATGTATTCTGCCGCAGCACCCGCATAGTAATACGCCGAATCTTCCCCGGCATACAATGACGGCACATTCACCCCAAGCAGACGCACGGAATAGCCAAAGCCCGGAAGCACCTCAATATCAAAGCGGCTGCCGTCTGAAACTGAATAAATTTCATACCACTTATCGGTATAAATGGGAGGCGCAGGCGGATAGCTTTCTTCTTTAGCACGACTCATCACCCCCATAAAATCCTGGTAAAACTGGTTGGTGATTTTATCGGAAAAGATAATCAGTGTGTTTTCGTCGTTATTCAGTTCGGCATTCATCGAAAAATTATAGGAACCTGCGACAGTAACTGCTACATCGTTTGAATCCGGATGCTGAGCATCAATCAGTATCAATTTGTGATGCAGGGTGCGTAATTCGTTGGCCGCCCGGATATTTCGGTTTCCCAGCCGCGCCTCAGGTGCAGCCCAAATCTCTCCGGCACTTTCGTAACGACTGTAAAACCGCCGGTCAATTACGCCATTAAGCAGAATCCTTCCATCGGCAGTCTGGTTCCACATTTGTTCACTAATCGGGATGTTTGGAGTGATAGCAAAAGCCTGGAAATTGATATCGTACTGGGCTTCATCATGTAACAATTTCACCAATCGCTCGCTCACACTTGGCTTGGTACGATCCCGGTTTACCGGGGCAAAATATACTTCCAGGCGTGTGCCGCCCACATCAAAAACGTTCTGGCTCACATTGCTTTTATCCTTGTGATACACAGCCTTTTCTTCATCCGGAAGTTCTCCTGATCCTCCCCACATTTGCTCAAACTCCTCGGTATACGCTCCGGCCACCTCGCTGTCTTTTACAACAATCGTGTGATTGGTGTTGTAGGCACCGGTATAAGTCAGGTTTGTGGATCCGGTCCACACATAATCATCCTCAGGTGAATCACTCAAATAATCAATCACCGCAAATTTGTGATGCATATCGGAGCCATCATTCACCAGATCATAATCAATAATACTTCCATCAGGATGGTAGACATCGCCGTCGTCATCAATGGAATAAATCCCACCCTTGCGCAGAATTTCCCAGATAATTTCATCGTACTGACCGGCATCGGTGCGATTGTGATTATCCGTAACCAACCGAACTCTCACGCCCCGGTCTTTAGCCCGAACCAACGCTTCCGCAATTCGGGGATGCTCTATATCATAAATACACAGATCGATGCTGGCAGTGGCGGAATCGATTCGATCTTCCAGGGTCTGCAGCAAATCCCAGTTACTGTTACTCTGGTTCCCTGGAGTAGCCACGGAGTGATCGGATGGCATATTGAAGTATACTTTAATCCACTCGCTTTGTGCTTGTACGTTGTTGCCTGTCCATATCCATCCCAGAAAAAATAACCAAACAGCCCACTTTTCAATCTTATTCATCAACAAAAACCCAAATTGTATTTGATCGCTAAATTAATGTATTTTGGCCTTTAATGTAATCTCAGCAGGCGCTTTATGAACGTACAATTTTTGAATCCTCTTCGCTGGAAAAAATCTTTCCTTGCCCTATTGCTTGGTGCATTCGTATTCACCTGGTTTGTTTTCATTGATACCTACAGCCTTAAAACACGATGGGATCTTCATTCCCAGAAGAAAGAGCTGCAGGAACGCACTGCCGAGTTAAATGAACGTTCCGAAGAACTGAAAACCAAAATTTCTGAGCTGGAAAGCGATCCCGCACTGCTTGAGAAAATTGCCCGCGAAGAGTATGGGATGAAAAAGCCCGGTGAGACCGTTTATAAAGTTAAGAGAGAAGAATAAGAGAAATCGCGGATTGGTTTGGTTCGTGTGAGATTGCCCGTTATCTTCCCCAAAATTAATTAGTAAGATTTAGTGATAACCCGATGAAAGCAATTGGAGTAGATCTTGGCGGCACCAACATTAAAGCCGCCGTGGTGGATGATAAACAAGGAATTGTAGAACAGGTTACAACCCCAACCCGGGCCAGCCTTGGCAAAGATTTTTTGTTAGACCGTATAGCTGAAACGGTGACCGGACTCGTTAAAAATCATGAGATTATTGGTATTGGCCTGGGCTTGCCGGGGATGGTCTCCAAAGATCAGACCACGGTAAAGAATCCTCCAAACCTGCCCGGATGGAAGGAAGTGAACGCTGCCGAAGAAATATCAACCCGCACCAACTTGCCCTGTAAAGTAGAGAACGATGCCAACATTGCGGCACTGGGCTCTTTGCACTTTGGCGTTGGGCAGCAGTTTGAGAGCTTCATCATGATAACGCTGGGTACCGGCGTGGGTGGTGGTATTATATATGACCGCAAATTGTTTAAAGGTACACAGGGAATGGCTGGAGAACTCGGGCATGTGATTATTGATTACCATGGACCTCTTTCAAATAGCGTAACCCGTGGTACGGTAGAAGCTTACCTGGGCCAGCGGTTTTTAAGCCGTTTTGCCAGCGACCTGATTTCCCAGAATCCTTCCAATCCCCTTTATGAACAGTTCGCTGATAATTTTGATGAACTGGAACCATTGGATCTGACCAATGCTGCCAACGAAGGAAACGACCTGGCTATTGAGATTTTGGCCAAAAGCGGACAGCGACTGGGGTATGCCATCATCAATTATGTGCATATGATGGATATCAGGAAATTTGTTGTTGGCGGAGGCGTTGCAAAAGCTGGCGACCTGCTTTTTGAGCCTGCCCGCGAGATTATTGACAAGCACATGATGGAGCCTTTTAAAGAAGGCTTTGAACTGGTGTACGAAGATCTTGGCAATGAAAGTGCTTTGCTTGGCGCCTCAGGTCTTGCTTTTGATTCTTTTTCCTAATTAACCGAACCCATGCTTTCCGTCATCAAGACACATACAGGCAGATATTTTTTGTGTATGTGCTTTTTAGGGTTGATGACGGTTCCACTGCTGGCCCAACAGGTAGATACTACCGCTACAGCACCGATAGATACCAGCCGCATTCAATCGCAAGGACAAACCTCTGCCCCTCCCGGTGGACAAATCCCCGAAAATGCCGTGGAGTTTCAGTCTTCTGATTCGCTGATCATTGATTTCTCAGAAGGCAAAAAAGCTTTTCTATTTGGGTCTGCGCAGGTGGCTCACACCTCCGGCCAGCTGAATGCCGGTGAAATCAACATGGATATTGAGAATAGCACCGTTGAGGCTAAAACCCTCACCCCGGAAGATACCCTGTCCCGACCGGTTCTGGTGCGTGAAAGTGATGAGATTAGAAGTAACCGGATTCTGTTCAATTACAAAACCAAGAAAGGGAAGTTTGAAGCGGCCGAGGTTCAAATTGCAGAAGGTCACCTTATTGGTTCCAAAATTAAGAACGTGAGCGAAAGCGAGGTGTTTATAAAAGATGGCATTTATTCCACCTGTCCGCCGGAATATCTGTACTATTACATCCAAGCCAAGAAGATGAAAGTGGTGGACCAGGACGAGCTCTTTTTTGCCAATGCACGTCTTTACATTCTGGATATTCCTTACCCGCTCATTTTTCCTTTTGGATATGTACCCACCGACATTGAGCAAAAGCAATCGGGTTTGTTAACTCCAACTTATGCTTTCCAAAACCAGAATGATCGCGGACTGGGTTTACAAAATGTTGGTTGGTTTCAGTATTTCAATGATTACATCACAGGGCAGGTGGATGGCGATATTTTTACTTCCGGGACTTTCCTCGTAAACGGACAGGTTCAATACCGGAATACCGACCAATACAACGGGTCGATACGCCTGAGTTATTCCAAAGATCAGGGCATGGAACCTACCGACCCGGGCTATACCGAAAGGGTGAATAAGAATCTGAATATTCAGCATAGCCAAACTATATCACCTTATGCCAATTTGAGTGCCAGTATCAATCTGCGAACGGCTGATTACTATCGCAGAAACTCTTATAATATCGACGATCAGGCTGAAACCACCTCGCGTTCCAGCATCTCATACAACTACAGTCATCCTGAAAACCTGTACAATTTCAGCACAAATGCCCGTCTGGTTCAGGATTTTAGCGATTACTCAACTTCGATAGATGGTCCTGCCGCCAGTTTTCGTCTCAAAACTTTTTCTCCATTTAGTGGAAGAAGTGGCGGGGACCAGAATTGGTACGAGACTATTAACATCAGTTACAACAACAAGCTGCAAACCCGGTTTGATTACGATCCCATTGATGAAGACAGTGCGGAAGTCACCTTTTTTGAGGCTCTAACCGACCGGGATAAATACGAAGAAGCCACCGGAGATATCGATTACATTCAAGCAGGTTTTCAGCAGTCGGCCGGAATCCAGATCGGGCAGGTGATTCCCAGCCAGTTTCTGAATGTATCGGCCGGTATTAATTACAATGAATATTGGTACCCATCCACCATCAGGCAAGAATTTAACCCAGATTCCCTGAGAATCGAAACCCGCAAAGTAGATGGTTTCAGCACGGCCCGGGATTTTAATACCAGCATCAACTTTTCCACCACTATTTACGGCGTATCCAATCAAAGAATTGGATCTCTTCAGGGTTTTAGACACACCCTACGGCCTTCCGTGAGCTTTGGCTACCGCCCCGATTTCAGCAATGAAATTTGGGGCTATTATCGTACGGTTCAAACCGATACTTCTGGCAACACTCGTAAGTATTCTATTTTTCAGGATGAGGTTTTCGGAGGTCCGGGCCGGGGAGAGCAACGTAACATGAGCTTTTCGATTAACAATGTGTTTGAAACTAAAATTGTAAAAAGAGACAGTACCGGCGAAGTGAACGAGCGAAATATTCGGCTGATTGATAATCTTTCTCTTAGCTCCTCTTATAACTTTGCCGCCGATAGCCTGAATCTTTCTCCTCTCAGAACATCTATCAGTTCCAGTGCTATCGACGGACTTCGGTTACGGGCTTCTGCAAATTTCTCCTTTTATCAACTGGATTCATTGGGGCGGGAGTTCAATCGCTTTTTTATTGAAGATGGGAAAAAACTGGCACAGCTTCGCACCTTTTCGGTAACAGCCAGTACCTCATTTAAAGGCGGTGGGCGTGGGGTAGAAGTTTTCACACCGATTTATCGCCGACGCTACGATCCTTACAATCAGTCCCGTTTTCGTCCTATCGATTCTCGTTTTGGTCTGGAGCCTATCCCTCCTGTAAAATCACCCTGGAGTTTTACACTGGATTTTAACTACAGCTGGAATTACCGGTTTAATAATTCCCCCAATGAATCAGCCACGCTCCGCGCTTCCAACATCTCTTTCAATCTGACGCCCAAATGGCGCTTTAGCACGGACATGGGGTATGATTTTGTGGCCATGGAATTTACTCCCTCCCGTTTTTCTCTGTCTCGAAACCTGGAGTGTTGGGATCTTTCCTTTCAGCTGAGTCCCTTTGGCGACAATCAGTACTACTTTTTCCGGCTTAGCGTGAACAGCGCTCAAATACAAAGCCTGTTCCAGAAATTACCGGTATTGAAGAATCTTGAGCGCAACTCCAGCGATACGGGCCGTGGGTATTACCGATAGGAAATCAGGATGACGCAGTGGAATCATAGGATAATAAGATCAAAAATGCCTCGTCATTCAGAGGCTACCGCCGAAGAACCTTAGCCAGAAAATGCTTATCCGACGGCCATTAACTATACTGTACGGTTCACTGGGGATGGTTTATAAGAGATATGAGAGTGCGGCTCCGCAAAATGCAAGATCCTTCGGAGGTATCCTCAGGATGACACTATAGCATCAAATGGGCATAAGGTATAAAAAATACCTGGTCCTACAGAATAAAGAACCCTCCGTCCCATACATTCAATATCAGCATTAATGTATCTAAGCTCAGGAAATAAAATCCCGACCCAAACCTGCAAGATATTTCACTACGTACTTGCCAATCACATCAAACTCTAAATTGACCAAATCTCCCTCTGATTTATTCTTTAGGTTTGTATGCTCCCAGGTATAAGGGATGATAGCCACGGTAAAGGTGTTGCCTTCCTCCCGTGCTATAGTCAGGCTGATGCCTTCCATCGTAATACTGCCACGCCCTACAATCATATTATTGAATTCATCGGGATATTGCACGGTGATAAGCCAGCCGGTTTCTTCTTTTTCAATTTCGGTGATGGTCCCTGTAGTATCTACATGGCCCTGCACCAAATGCCCCTCAATCCCTTTTTCCAAAGTAAGGGATCGCTCCAGGTTTACTGCCTCGCCTTCCTCCAGGCTTCCAAGTGAGGTCTTCCGCAAGGTTTCCTCTACACTCTGTACGGTAAAAGTATTCTCATCAAAAGCCGTAACCGTATGGCAGGCACCGTTGATTGAAATGCTTTCATCCACATGACAAGTATCTGCAAAGGTGCAACTAATGACCGTTTCTTGTCCACCACCATTTAATGATTTGATGGATTCTACTTTTCCTGTTTCCTGTACAATTCCTGTAAACATAGTGCTAAAAATATCCGGTTAATAACATGTCATCGCCTATCTGAGTCCAACTCACATTCTTCAGATCGGCAATTTCTTTCATCTTGAAGATTCCGATATCCATGATGGAGCGCGTTCCGCCTCCCAGAATCTTCGGTGCTATAAACAACTCCAGCTTGTCTACCAATCCCTGCCGCAGCAATGCAGAAGAAAGCTGCTGTCCGCCCTCTATCAAAATAGAAGTAATCCCTTCATTTCCCAGTATTTTAAAAGCTTGCCGCAAATCCACATGACCATCCATCTTCGGCACTTGCATGACCTGCCCGCGAAAATAGTTTTGCTGCATCATACGCAGCATGGGATCGGCATCGGTTGCCGAGGCTTCTTTATTCCAGGTTAGGATGATGGTCTTTTCTTCAAATTTATCAGAAAAAAGATTCAGCTCCCGGGGCAATTCATAAGGCCCGTCAATAACAATACGCTTGGGTTGCCGGCCGCTTACATGGCGTACGGTCAGGCTGGGATTATCTACCATAGCTGTGGTTCGCCCCACCAATACCGCATCGTATTCCCTTCGCCAGCGGTGCACTTGTTTGCGGGATGCTTTGCCGGTAATCCACTGTGATTCCCCGTCGGCTGCAGCAATGTAGCCATCGGCAGTTTGTGCTATTTTCAGGGTGATGAAAGGTCGGCCAAAGGTTTGATGGTGTACAAAAAACTCATTGAGTGCTTCCGCTTCTTCTTTCAGTACACCCGTATCAACTTCAATGCCTTTATTACGAAGATGGAGCAGCCCTTGGCCATCCACTTCCGGATTAGGATCTTTCATAGCCACTACCACCCGCTTAATAGGCAGCTTAGCAAGCATCGGGGCGCAGGGCGGGGTCTTGCCATGATGGGAGCATGGTTCCAGCGTGACATACACCGTAGCGCCTTTCAGCTTTGAGGTATCCGCAACTGATTCTACCGCATTAACCTCCGCATGCGCTTCCCCAAATTTCTTGTGATATCCTTCGCCTATACATTCTCCATCTTCTGAAACAATCACGCATCCAACCATAGGATTGGGCGAAACGTAGCCTTTGCCTTTAGCGGCTAAATCCAGGGCTCTTCGCATCCACTGGATGTCAGAATTTTCGGAGGGTTTTGCCATAAGCTCACTTTAACTTTTTGTTGCTACCCGAAAGGTAGTCTCTATTTTCCTGATTAAACAAAAAAGGGTGAGAAGAAACTTCTCACCCCAAATTCTTTACCAATTTAGTACGGCGTACTTACTGGAGTAGTCGCGAACGGTTATCCACGATTTCGGCATCTTCTTTCAGCTTTTCAAGCCATACAGAGGAAAAAGCCTGGTTCTTTTCCTGTTCCAAACGTTGTCGTAGCGACTGACGTGTTTGAGGATCCAGGTTTGCAAGCTCAGCTTCTAATTTCTCTGTAACCTGAGCTACAAAGGCTGCGCTGTTTCCGGCAATAACATCAGAAGTAGCCCCTTCATCAAGAGCAAAAACAGCTCCGATAACAGCAGGCTCACGTCCGGCTCCGGGAATAACTGTAGCACTTCCGCGGAGGTTTTCAGCAGTCCGCACTTCTTTGCCTGCAGCTTCAGCTAATGCATCTAAAGAGCTATTTGAAGCCAGCAGATCCTGTGCTTTCTCGCGGGTTAATTCTTTACGCCGTTCAATTTTCACCTGTGTTTCTACCTGAGCTTTAACTTCTTCAAATGGTCGGTAGCCTTCAGGAGTTACTTCAGTCACTTTCACAATTACAAAATCAGAATTCAGCTCAAGTACATCAGAAAGCTCGCCTTCATCAGCCGACTCCAGGAAATTCATAACCTGTCGGCTTGATCCCAAGCCAGAGATAAACTGGTTGCCTTTGGTAGCGGTGGCTTCACCTACTTCTAAACCGCGGCTTTCAGCTTCTTCTTCAAAACTGGTTTCTTCGGAAGCGAAAAATTCAAAGTCAGCTGCTCTGTCATTGGCATCATCAATAGTAGAAGGCAGTGCTTCAATGTTATAGCTCATGATCTGGAATTTAATCTCACCGTCTTGCTCATCTTCTTTTTTCAGAAGAGCTACCTGGCTGCCGGTAACAATTACTTCAGAAACTTCACCGGTATTCAATTCTGTAACCAGTTGATACTCTTCACGGATATCTTCAGGAGCTACAAAAGCAGATCGATAGTCGGTGGTTGAACCCTGGCGAATCAGGAACAGGGAATCATTTTGAGCCGCAGCAAAAGCTGAGCGTAAACCTTCAAGGTCTTCTACAATTTGAGCCGTATCTTCTGCGGTAGGCAGTTTGCTAAAGGTTACAAACTTAAGACGGTAACTTTCATCACGCTCGTAACGCTCCCGATTGGCTTCGTAGTAGTCTCGCAGATCGCTATCAGAAATATCTAATTGGTCTTCAGCAACCTCACTGTATGGGAAACGAACATAATTGAAAGTAACTGTGGTGTTTTCTCGCAAGTATGTTTGTTCTACTTCACGGTCGGTTACTTTAAGTCCGGCAGAAATGTAGTTATTCAGCTTTTGCTGGCGGCGCTGCTCGCGCAACTGCATTTCCAAAGCAACGGCTTGCTGAGAGAATTCGCTGGAGGAAAGTACCTGTTGAATAGCCTGACGGTCGATAGAGCCATCTTCACGGGTAAAATTCTGACGGATAACCGGTGCAGGATTATCTCCATAGACCATATCTAAAACTTCCTGATCGGAAACGGTAATTCCCAGTTCATCCATTTTCTGTCGCAACAGTCGGGAATTTACCAGCTCGTTCCATGCCTGGGTTTCGTAGTAGGCACGCATTTCCGGAGTCATAGAGTTTCCAGTTTGCTGGCTGTAAGCGTTGGAGTAATATTGAATTCTGCTTTGGTACTCCTCGTTGCTGATTTGGTCGCCATTCACACTTCCCAAGGAGGAAGGTCCGGCCTGCATTGCGTCAAAAAAGTTTACATCAGCCAGTACCCAAAGCAGCCCAAACGATCCAATCAGGATCCACAGGATGACTCCGGTGCTGTTTCTCATTTTTTCCATTACACCCATAAAAGGTTACCTCTAAAAAAACATTATTTAAATTGCGATTTAAGCTACTGCAGCCTTCGGTTTTCAAGCTTATCAGTAAGCCTGCAAATATAAGCGAATGCCTAAGGAATTGAAAGGCGATTTAACCAAATTTTGCCCTAAAACACTTCAATCAACCGCATATGCTTCAGGTATCTTCCCGGATCGTCGTTTATATTTTTAATTAATTGGTTCAGATTAACTGAAAGGCTGTCCATATTATTATATAAAGACGGGTCGTTTACCATGCGTCCCAACGTTCCTTCTCCGTTATTAATTTTGCTGAGCACGTCGTTTAGTGTCTGGTTGGTTTCATTGAGTCCGTTGCTCAGTTTTTCAAGCTCTTTACTGGTAGCTTCCAGGTTCGTGATCATGGCGCTGAGATCTTCTTTGTTATCTGAGGTCAACTCGTCCATATTTTGCATGGTGCTTTTTGCGGCCACAATCATAGAATCCAAATCTTGCTGGCGCTTTTGGATCAAAGCATTCAGCGATCCGGTGGTATTCTTGACGTTCTGAACCGTTTCTGAAATTCCCTGCTTGGTTTCTTCATCCAGCGTGCTGTTCAAATTACTCAGAAATTCTTCCAGCCCCTGAATAGAAGAAGAGATATCTTCACTCAGCTTCTCCCCTTCTTTAGCAAAACTATCCATAATCCCTTGCTCGAACACTCCCTTAATCTCCCCGCCATTGGTTACCAGCTCATTCGAATCAGACTTCTGGATTTCAATATATTTACCTCCCAGCACGCCACTTGATTTCAAAATAGCAACTGAACCCTTGGGAATTTCATGTCCGTTTTCAATATTCAGGGTAACCCGGGTCGAGTCAGATGGCAGTAAATCCATCTTTTTTACACTCCCGATCTTGTAACCTTTCACATTAACAGGGTTTCCAGGGATCAAGCCTGGTACCTGGTTAAAGGTGGTATGAATAGTAATGGCCGTTCTGAAAAGCGGCACATCTTTCATAATACGATAGCCTACAAAAGCCACAATAGTAGCCACAATTACCGTCAATCCAATTTTTAATTCATTACTAACTTTAGCCAAAATTCTTCTCCTATACCTTAATTTGGTTTTATCTGGTATTCGCTTGCTGTTATAAAATCCAGCAGTTGTTTGTTGTCGCTGTTTTGCATGTCATCTTTTTTACCAAACCAGCTTAATTTCTGATCGTCCAGGAAAGCCACTGTTTCTGCTACTTCCAAAACGCTGTGCATATCGTGGGTAATCACAATGGAGGTAATATCAAGACTATCCGCCATGGTGATAATGAGTTCGTTGATCTCGCCGGAAGTTTTGGGATCTAATCCGGATGTGGGCTCGTCATACAAAAGATAATCAGGCTTAAGGATAATAGCCCGTGCCAATCCAACGCGTTTGCGCATCCCTCCTGAGAGCTCTGCCGTAGATTTACTACCCACACTTTCTAGGTTTACCATATCCAGTGCTTCATGCACGTTGTGTTCAATTTCTTCTTCGGATTGATCGGTAAAGTAGCGAAGAGGAAATGCAATATTCTCAAAAGTGTTGATGGAATCAAAAAGTGCGCCGCCCTGAAATAGAATCCCAAAGCGCTGGCGTACTTTTCGAAGTTCGGTATAACTCAATTCGAAAATACACTTTCCATCGATGAGGACTTCACCGGAGTCTGGATACAGCAAAGCGTTCAGGTGCTTAAGCAATACGGACTTGCCCGTTCCCGATCGGCCGATAACGGCTATAGTCTCACCATCCTCAATCTTAAATGAGACATCTTCCCACACCAGCATGTCGCCAAAACTTTTGGTAAGATTTTTTATCTCTATCATAGCTTATAATAATATAGCAGCCAACGCAAAATCGGCCAGCAGTACAAAAATACAACTTAATACCGTAGCCTGTGTAGTGGCCGTTCCCACCCCTTCGGCTCCGCCAAAAGCATAATAGCCTTTATAACAGGATACCGAGGTGATCACGAACCCAAACACGATGGATTTTATGAGCCCAAAAATAATATCTGACTCAAAGAAAAAGGCCCGGGCTCCCTTCATGAATTCGGCTACCGGCAAAATACCATCCACAGCTCCGGCAATCACCCCACCAATGATACCAAAAACTGCTGCAGTGATATACAAGATGGGGAACATAAAAATTCCGGATAAAATACGTGGCACCACCAAAAAAGATACCGAGTTAAAGCCCATAGACTCCAGGGCATCAATTTGCTCACTCACCCGCATGGTTCCCAATTCCGTGGATATCCTTGCGCCTACCTTTCCTGCCAGCACCAGCGCACTTATCACCGCTGCTAATTCAATAATGATAGACTGAGCTACAATAGATCCAATAATGTCACTTGGGTAAATATCGGTATCCAGTTGATAAGCCGTTTGGAGGGTCATTACTGCGCCGGTAAAAATTCCCACCAAAAATATAATCGGGATTGATTCGTAACCAATCTTAACGAACTCATGGAACAAATTCTTCCGGTAAGTGCTTATTTCGGTAGATGATCGTAAAGCCTGATAAAGTAATTGTGCGTAGTGTCCTAATTCCTTGACCCCACGCATACCTGGTATATTAGAATTCATTTGATATAAATAATCTTGACGTATTGCCGAAGCATTTAATTATATTACAAAACATTTTCGCCAATTGTGATTTTTATATGGTTAAAAACGTGCGCCTCATACTAACTCTGCTTCTTACAATTGCTGCTGTGCAAGGTACGGCGGCTCAGTCCAATACTTCCAGTATTTTTCGATTTCTGGAAATCACCCCCAATGCCCGTGCTTCTGCACTGGGTGGAAATCACGCAGGTCTTTATCAG
Source organism: Gracilimonas mengyeensis (assembly GCF_900182705.1). Lineage (GTDB taxonomy): Bacteria > Bacteroidota > Rhodothermia > Balneolales > Balneolaceae > Gracilimonas > Gracilimonas mengyeensis. The sequence goes on from NZ_FXTP01000005.1 coordinate 189,348, forward strand.
GCACAATCTAATATGATGCATGTGAATCCAGCTTATTTAAACACGCAATCATCGGGATATGTTTCGGCGTCTTACATTAATTTTCTTGGAGATGCGAACATGGGTTTCACCAGCGCCGCATATACCGTAGACGGTATCGGTACTTTTGGAGCTGGCATCCGGTACGTGGGGTATGGAGAATTCAATGAGTTTGATGAAAATGGGACCCAACTTGGGAGCTTCAGTGCAAACGACATGGCTTTAACGGGAGCTTATAGCCGTGCTATCACCCCAAAGCTAACTGCCGGAGCAGGAGTTGATTTAATTTATTCCTCCTACGCATCTTTTAATTCGAGCGCATTTGGTATTTCCGGTGGGGTTTTTTACCAGGATACCACCAGCCATTTCAGTGCAGGTATTTCTGTTCGCAATCTCGGCTCGCAAATTAGTACGTATGACGGCAGGTATGAACCTCTGCCACTTGATATTTCTGTCGGTATCACCAAAAAACCTGAAGCTTTCCCTTTTCAACTTAGCCTTACCTTAAAGCGATTAAATGATTGGGATATGCGGGTTTTTGGAGAAACGGACCAACCTGATTTATTCAATAATGTAATGCGGCATGTTCTTTTTGGAGGTGAGGCCAACCTGGGGCAAAATTTACATCTTCGGCTTGGCTACGATCATTACCTGCACGAACAAACAGACTCAGGGGGCAACTTTTCATTGGCAGGCGTTTCTTTCGGTATCGGATTCACCGTCAAGAGTATTGATATCGACCTTAGCCGAAATTCTTACAGTAAACTTGGCGGCATCACCCGGTTAAGCATCAAAACCAAGCTCTTTTAATTTCCGGGAAAACCACATGTTGATGTCATATCGCCCAATCTTATTTAATAATAATTAAACGCAGCTGTCTTATAATGTATAAGATGGACATGATTATTAATTCAAAATTTTAGATGCTATGAATATTAAATCTACCTACAACCTTCCGCTTTTAATTGTCACTGCTTTTTTGCTGGCAAGCTGTGCTGCAACCGGTTCTATCAACACAACAACATACTCCCACAATTATCTTACCATGATTGAAACGGCGGAAGAAGCCATTCGCAGCAGTCGCCTCAATATTGAGCAAGTAACTGAGAATGATGAAGAAACAGAATATGAGATCATTTTTAGTGAGCGTGTGAAATTTGGTGGAGAAACGGTACAGGGGAATTTAGGTCGCGTTATTATCCGCAAAATCAATGAAGATGAAGCCAGCGTTCAGATCATCAATCCTGAGTACCACTTTACTGTGCCAGCTGACCAGCGCAGAGATTACGAAGACATGTTGAATAATAAAATTGAGGATTTTCTCGCGGATGACAACTAAATAATTCCTGGATTTGAGGCATCATTATTTCATCTTAGTTGTTATTTTCAGACATAATCACTCATCATCTACCTCAGAAAACTAATTTCATGATCAGATATATAACAGCCGGAGAATCTCACGGACCTGGATTAACTGGTATTGTAGAAGGCGTACCCGCCGGACTCACCATCACAGAAGAAGATATTGCGCATCACCTTGTACGCCGCCAGCAGGGGTATGGACGAGGTGGACGTATGGCTTTTGAAAAAGACTTTGCGACCATCAATTCTGGTGTACGATTTTCCAAAACGATGGGAGGTCCCATTGCTATGCATATGCCAAACCGGGCCTTTAAAAAAGATGACGCCGGCTGGCCAACCGTCATGAATAAAAAGACCGAGGCAGAAGGTATTGAGAAAATCACGCTTCCCCGGCCTGGCCACGCAGATCTTGTAGGTGCCCAAAAGTATAACTTCGATGATATTCGTCCGGTTATTGAGCGTTCTAGTGCGCGGGAAACCGCTATGCGTGTGGCTTGCTGCAGTATTGCCCGCCAGTTTCTGAAGCATTTCGGTATCGAAATAGGCGCCCACGTGTTACGTATTGGCTCTATTGGTTTTGATAACTGGGAACAAGTTCGGGCTATTGCTGACCCCTTGGCCGAAAATGGAGCAGAAGCTGTTTACAAAGCTGCCGATGAATCGGATGTACGTTGCCTGGACGAAGATCTATCCGCACAAATGCGGGAAGAAATTAAAGTACGCCGCAAGCAAGGATCTTCATTGGGCGGCATTTATGAAATTTTAGTGACCGGACTACCTGCTGGTCTTGGAAGCTATGTGCATTGGGATCGTAAACTTGACGGACAACTTGCCCAGGCTATCATGGGCACTCAGGCCATGAAGGGCGTGGAAGTAGGATTGGGCTTTGAAAGCGGTCACCGGCCTGGCCACGAAGTGCATGACGAAATTACTCATGAAGAAGGATCTTTTAAACGACGGACCAACCGCATGGGCGGCATCGAAGGCGGAATGACTACCGGAATGCCCTTAATTATTCGAGGCGTGATGAAACCCATCCCTACCATGCTGAACCCGCTTAGCACGGTTGACATGAAAACTAAGCAAGAAACTGAAACCCGTTACGAGCGATCTGATGTTTGCGCCCTGCCACGTGCCGTAGTAGTAGCCGAAAGTGTGATTGCTCCAGTTTTGGCGAATGCTTTCCTCGAAAAATTCGGCGGCGACTCTATCTCAGATATAGAAGCTAATTTTAAAAAGGCTACGCAATGAACTCACGTATTTCCACGTTGGCCAAGGCAGTGAAGGAGCATCCCGATGATTCCTTTTACAAGTTTACCCTTGCACTGGAAATGCTGAAAATTGATGAAGTAAATAAAGCCCGTGTTCTCTTTGAAGCAATCCGGCAAAATGACCCTGAATATGTAGGGGTCTATTATCATCTTGCCAAGTTGTATGAACAGATAGATGAGAACAAAAAAGCCGTAGAAACCTATAAAGCAGGTGTAAAGGTGGCGGAAGAACAAAATGACCTTCATACAAAATCGGAGTTGTCCTCTGCACTGCTTAATCTGGAACTTGATATGGAAGAATGACCATGACCATTCGTTGTAAGAATTTTATTTACCCGGCTCTATTTGCCCTCTTTTTATTTTTTTTCAATATAGATTCCGTCCTGGCTCAGGAAAAGGCCACTTACCAGGTTAAACCTGGGGACACCCTCTACAGCATCTCAAAACAGCTGGAGGTAACCATTGCAGAACTAAAACAATGGAATAGTCTCCAGGGCAATGAAATTGAGCCGGGACAATCACTCACCTATTACAATCGGGAATCGACTTCTACGAACACAACAGGTAATTTAGAAGGAGACTCTGATCCTCTGATTTCTAATGAGTCTGCTTCTCGCAATGCATACTACACGGTAAAAAGTGGCGACAATCTGTATAAAATATCCCGCGAGCACAATATGAGTTTGGAAGAGCTTAAGGAGCTCAATAACCTGAGCAGTGATCAAATACGGGTAGGACAGAAGCTGGCAGTAAAACAAGTAAATGTAGCGCCATCGGTTGCACGCTTTGCTGAAGAATCAACACCTCAGGGCGTTTTTGCTATTTATGACGTAAAAAGTGGAGAAAGTTTGCCCGGTATCCTCTCCCGTTTTAAGATGACTGAAGAAGAATTACTTGCCCTGAACCCCGCACTGAATCTTCAGTCTATTGATCGTGGTCAAAAGATCACTGTGCTAATGCCACCCTCCCGTAACTATGACAATCCTTATCTCCAAAAAGCTAATTTGCAAGACTTGGGTGAGGTTAACGTGACATCATACAGCGCCTCTGAAACAGGCCAGCCTACAACTACCGGAGATTTATACGACCCTGAATCTCTTACAGCAGCTCATTCCAATATCTCTCTGGGCAGCATTATTTTTGTAGAAAACAACGCAACAGGCAATGGCGTTTATGTTCGAATCAACGATCGTATTACCGGCTCTGGCCTAAAACTCTCCCAAAAAGCCTTTGAGGTGTTAGAGTTAAATAGCTCCACCCAGCCAACAGTCACTATATATACAGAGGACTAATGAAGAATCCTGTTAAGCAATATTTAGAGGACACTCATAATCTGCTTTACAGTTTTCTGGTAAGCCTGCCCCTTTTTCTGCTTTATGAAGTGCTTATCCTCATCTCCCAGCCACAGGGAGAAAACATCGTCCGCATTAGTGTGGATGTATGGATCAAAAGCCTGTTCACCTATTTTGGAGTAAATGCTGTTTCTTTTTCTCTGTTGATTGTTATGCTGGTTGGCTTATTTATTCTTTATAAAGAACGTGACCGGCTCAAGTCACTAAAGTTTGCCTACTTCCCTATGTTAATGGTGGAGGCAACGGTGTACGCCATTGTGGTAGCATTCATCAGTCAGTCGATTGTTTCCTTTATCCTAAACATGGCTGCTTCCGATCCTATAAGCTCTTTGTCTACTCTACAACAATTAGCTCTTTCTTTAGGGGCCGGACTTTATGAAGAATTGTTCTTCAGAGTGCTTTTGGTAACCCTGTTCATACTCATTTTTACAAAAATTTTTAACAAACGCTGGGCCGGCGTAACCGCTGCTGTGTTGCTATCAGCGCTGTTATTCTCTGCGGTACATTACGTTGGGGCCATAGGCGATGCCTTCACCATGGGGTCTTTTTTATACAGGTTTTTATTTGGTTTAATACTGAATGGCATTTATGTTTATAGAGGCTTTGGAGTTGCAGCCTGGACGCATGCTATATATGATATTATGGTTATCGCCTTTCTATCATAATTAAATTAATATTTACTGTATCAATCAATACAATCTATTTAACATTAAACTAATTTTTATCTAAACTCATTTCGCTAAAATAAATCGCACCATTTGTAATCGATCGACCTTTAAATTACATTCATATACAATAAAGCAGGGATGGTTAGATGTCTCAACTAACGAGAGATGAAAAAAAGAAGCAGCAGGACTTTGATGAAGAAATTATTCCTCATATGGATGCGCTGTACAACTTTGCGCTCCGCTTAACATCAGATCCTAACGACGCAGAAGACCTGGTTCAAGATACCATTGTAAAAGCTTATCGTTTTTTCAGCAGTTATGAGAAGGGCACCAATGCGAAAGCCTGGATGTTTCGTATCCTCAAAAATTCATTTATAAATAATTACCGAAAGAATTCTAAGAAACCCGCCGAAGTAGACTACGACGAAGTATCACCTTATTACGAATCCGTACGTGCTGAACGTACTGAAACCTCTGACCTGGAAAGCCTCATGTTCCGGGAAATGATGGATGACGATCTTTCCAATGCCCTAACACAGTTACCGGAAGACTTCCGTACGGTTGTGCTTTTGTGTGACGTGGAAGGTTATACCTACGAAGAGATCGCCAATATGCTGGATGTACCCATTGGAACCATCCGCTCCCGCTTACACCGTGGAAGAAATCTCCTCAAAACAGAACTACTGGAGTACGCCAAAAAGCGCGGCTTTACCGGCGATTAAAGCCATCTTTCACTTATTTTAGCATAAGTTCGACATTACAATAGTTAGCAAAGGATAAGATCATACCTTCGCAATCCTAAAGTCATCCCTGGGATCTAATTGTTGGTGTAAGCAGTGATTTATTTAATTGAAGTAGTCACGATAAGATCAAGGGTTTACTTCGCCTAAAACCTTCTAAATGTAATCCTGACCTGTCTTATTACTCTTCTATTTTGAGAGATACCCGCATGGTGGTTCCTTCCTCCAGTTCAGATCGGAGAACAAACACGTGTCCTTTGTGATATTCTTCGATAATCCTTTTGGTGAGACTGAGGCCTAAACCCCATCCTCTTTTTTTGGTACTAAAGCCAGGTCTGAAAATATTCTTGACGTTTTTGATATCAATTCCACACCCGGAGTCTTCGATATCAATCACCACTTCCCCATCCTGCACTTTGGATGTTATGGAGATAAATGAAACTTCTTTCTCCGTTCCTTTCAGTGAATCCATGGCATTTTTCACCAGGTTCTCAATAGCCCACTGCAACAACTCCGGGTTGGCTTTAACCTTGGCTTCTGCTTGCAGATCTTTTCTAACTTCTATCGCTTTACCCAAACGGGGCAACCGGCGTTCCATATAACTCATCACCTGATCAAGAATAGGACCAATATTCATTTCCCGTAGCTCAGGTTCCGAGCCAATTTTACCAAAGCGTTCTGCTACCCCACGCAGCCGTTGAATATCTTTCTCAATTTCATTGGCAATATTTGTTGCCGTTTCTTCATAACGGTACTCATCTTTGAGCAGCTGTAGCCATCCATACAAACTGGAAATAGGCGTTCCCAGTTGGTGCGCGGCCTCCTTGGCCATACCTACCCACAAATTAGACTGCTCTGAACGCATAATACTGCGATAAGTAGTGTACCCTATACCCAATAATAAACCCAATAACACAATCTGTATGTATGGAAAATATCGCAACATCTGTACGGTAGGACTTTCCCCATAATACACAAACTGCCGGATTTGCCGGTTTTCATCTCCAATCACAAAATCGATGGGCTGATTGAGGCTCTTAAATTCTTCTACCAAATCACTTCGCCTTTGCTCACTTTCAAGGCGAAGGCTATCCACATTTCTCGAAGCAATGATAACATCCGAAGAGTCTACCACAATGGTTGGGATAGGAAAGCGGTCCTCCAGAATAATTTCCTCGGTTACAAAATCGGTGGAGCTTCGGGCAGCTTCTGCTTCTTCAATCAAGGTGATAATGCTGTCTGGTACTTCCTCAATCTGTTGAAGCTGCTCTATGGCACTCAATAATTTATCCGTAGTCTGTTCACTTACCAGCTGGCTGTTAAACTCAATGGCCCGTGTCCAAAGCTCCACACTGGCCCGCTCCTGCTCCAGTATTTTGTTTACCAGATACTGGTTATACACAACCGATCCTACCCCCAAAAAAATGAGCAAAAAAACCAGGATCATCTTGATCCGGTTAGAGGGCACAAAAAGCTTCATATACTTAAAGATAAATCAGTTCCTTTTTGGTGAATATAGAATAGAAAAGTATAGATACAAAAAAGCCTCCCGAGACTTCAACATCAATCGGGAGGCGGATAACGTTAGGCAGATGCCTTTTGTTTTTCATACACCGGAGGAGCTTGTTTTTCAATCGTCTCGCGGGTGATTACGCATCGTGCAATATTTTTCATGGATGGCAAGGTGAACATGATATCAAGCATGGCTGCCTCCATGATAGAGCGCAGGCCACGGGCCCCTGTTTTGCGGGCTTTAGCTCGCTCCACAATGGCTTTAAGAGCTTCTTCTTCAATCTCAAGTTCCACATCTTCCATGTTAAACAGCTTTTTGTACTGCTTAACCAATGCATTTTTAGGGGTCTGAAGGATATCAAGCATGGCATCATCGGAAAGCTCATGCAATCCACAAATTACCGGCAAACGTCCAATCAATTCCGGAATCAATCCAAAATGCTGCAGATCCTCCGGCTCAACATGTGTGAAAATCTGAGGATCTTCCTTATCAAATTTAACCTGCTCTTTGGTATGAAAACCCATCACGCTGGTTGAAAGACGTCGCGAGATGATTTCCTCCAATCCGGAAAAAGCACCTCCACAAATAAACAGGATGTTGGCTGTATCCAATTGGATAAAACTTTGCTCGGGATGCTTACGGCCACCTTTGGGCGGAATGTTGGCAACAGTTCCTTCTAAAATCTTCAGAAGCGCCTGCTGAACCCCTTCACCACTTACATCACGGGTGATGGATGGGTTGTCGCTTTTACGGGCTACTTTGTCAACCTCGTCGATATAGACAATACCACGCTTGGCACGTTCTACATCATAATCGGCAGCCTGAAGCAGGTTGCTCAGGATACTTTCCACATCTTCCCCAACATAACCGGCTTCGGTAAGCACGGTAGCATCGGCGATGGTAAAAGGCACATCAATAATACGAGCGAGGGTACGAGCCAATAGTGTTTTACCACTACCGGTAGGCCCCAACAGCATAATGTTAGATTTTTCAACCTGCGTGTCATCAATCTCGCCGGAATTCTCAGCAGAAATCCGCTTGTAATGATTATACACGGCCACTGACAAGGTTTTTTTAGCCAGCTCCTGCCCAATTACATACTCATCCAGTTTATTTTTGATCTCAACTGGCTTGAGCATGGGTTTGTAACTCTTTTCACGGCGGCGGGCAAGGGAGGCTAAATCACTTTGGATGATACTTGAAGCATCTTCCACACAACGATCGCAGATATATACCCCGGGACCGGCAACCATGCTGTTCACTTCCAGGCTGGAGCGACTGCAAAATGAACAGTGTACTATGTCGCTGTTTTTCTCTTTATCGCTCATAACAATATTAATTTACAAAAAATGCCGGTTATTTTGAATCGTTCTTGCTGCTCTTGGTAATTACATTGTCTACCAAGCCGTAATCTTTAGCTTCTTCTGCAGTCATCCATTTGTTTCGATCGGAGTCTTCCATGATTTTTTCCACGGAATTACCACTGTGATCTGCCAGAATTTGACTCAATTCCTTTTTAACACGCAAAATTTCTTTGGCTTCAATTTCGATGTCACTCGCTTGTCCACGAGTGCCGCCTAATGGCTGGTGAATCATCACACGTGAGTGAGGCAGACAGCTGCGTTTACCTTCAGTACCGGCGGTAAGCAGCACAGCACCCATACTTGCAGCCATACCCATGCAGGTTGTAGCTACATCACACTTAATGTGCTGAATGGTGTCATAAATAGCCAAACCGGCCGAAACCACACCCCCGGGGCTGTTGATATAAAACTGAATGTCTTTTTCGGGATCTTCAGATTCCAGGAACAACAACTGAGCCATAATAGAACTCGCCACAGCATCATTAACCGGGGTTCCTAAAATTACAATGCGATCTTTAAGCAACCGGGAGTAAATATCGTAAGCCCGTTCGCCACGGCTGGTAGTTTCTACCACCATGGGTACCAGGTTATTCTGAATGGACTGACCTGACTCCAGGTTGGGATCTTCAAATAATGGCTGATTGTGAATCATAATATCCTGAATAAAAAATTATTGGTTCTTTTTGCTTTTCTCGTCTTGCAGCTCGCGGTATTTGTCCTTACCAATCTCGTTTATACTAACTTTATCCTGCAGGATATCAAACACCTTGTTTTCGCGGATGCTACTGCGTAACTGCTCCAGCATTTCCGGCTGCTGAGCATAATACTGCTTCAGCTGATCAGCGGGCATGCCGTAACGGGCAGCTTCCATCTGAAGGTGTTCGTCAATATCTTCGGGTTTGATTTCGATTTCTTCGAAGGTTTCCTGCAGCTTTTGGCTGATAAACGACCATTTGGCTTCACGCACGGCACGTTCTTTCATGCCGGCTTTGTATTCTTCAGCGTTGAAACCTTCCGGTAATTCGCCGCCTTGCTGCTGCTTGAGTTGTTCAACGTAAGAACCCTGCACTTGTGATACAAAAGTTTCGGGAACTTCGAAGTCATGTGCTTCAACAAGCGCATCTGCTACATCATTCTTGAAAAGATCGTCAGCCGTTTGATCGTAATACTGCTGCATACGGCTTTTGATATAGCTTCTAAACTCATCTTCGTTTTCAGCCTCGCCATTACTCTGATCTTTAATTACTTCATCAGTGAGTTCGGCTTTGTGTCGCCTCTGCACTTTTTTGATAGTTACACGGAAGCGGTCGGTTTCATCACCTTGGCCTAATTCCATGTCTACTACATCACCAGGCTTTTGACCAACAAGCTCTTCACGGAAATCTTTGGCGCCATCCTGAGCCAGATCAATTTTCTGATCTTCGTCCACTTCGCCTTCTACTTCGTTACCGTCTTCATCCAGGGTAACAACATCTACAATCAAGACATCACGTTCTTCGGCAGGCTCGTCAACTTCTTCCAGGTTGCCTTCCCGCTCAAGGGTACGCTCAATTTCTTCTTCTACTTCTTCGTCGGTCACATCGTGAACCATCTTGTTCACTTCAATAGAAGAGAGGTCGTCCACCAATTCAATCTCTGGTTTGGAACCGATCTTGAACTTCACTTCCAGCAGGTCATCTTCCCAGCTGAAGTCAACCATTTCGGTCTCACCCACAGGCTCGTACTCAGGTACTACTTCTTTTTCAAATACCTTTTGTACGATGTTGCTGATTTCTTCTTGCTCAATATCTTTGCCAAATCGTTTTTTGATCAGCCCCATAGGCACTTTACCTGGTCTGAAACCGGGAAGCTGGATTTGGTCTTTATACTTTTTGTAGGCTTTGTTGAAGTCGTCCTGAAGATCTTCTCTATTTGCTTTCAGGGTAACTTCTTTGTCAACTGATGTGAGCTCTTCTACAGAAATGTCCACGTGGTCTCCACTTTAATTTTTATAGTATGTAAATAAATGAACAGGATTACTACTTAATTCATTTAGGAAGGATGAAAGTACGAGAGGGGGGACTCGAACCCCCACATCGGTTAAGATACTAGATCCTAAATCTAGCGCGTCTACCAATTCCGCCACTCTCGCAAAATTCAGAGCTTGCAAAGATACGGTTTTGTATTTCTGAATTCAACCTGAGAGGCAAACCAAATGGTAATTTCTGTCATTTATTAAGGATTTACCAAAAACATTGGCATTTTGACCCTAAAAATTGGAATTTTAGCACATCATGTACAAAAATCTACGTCTCCTTTACATCACCACAAAAGACCTAGAAGAAGCCCGAACCATTGGCCAAAAGTTAGTTGAGCAAGACCTGGCGGCTTGTGCAAACATCCTTGATGGCATGGAATCCATTTATAAATGGAAAGGGGAACTTCAGCATGATCAGGAATGTGTGCTTCTCATCAAAACACATTATTCACGTGTAAAGAAAGTAACCCGCATGATCAAAGACATGCACAGCTATGAGTGCCCCGCCATCATATCGCTTACCATTACTGAAGACGAGGGCAATCAGGAGTATTTGGAATGGCTCGAGAAGACTTCCAAGCAACCTTTTGAGATGTAGATATTAGCTGGACCTTTTTTTAACTAGTCATCCCGAGCCTACCGGCGAAGGACCTTGTATTATGCGAAGCATCATCACACTTTATCCTGCATGAGCTCTCCAATTGCTTCGAAAAACAATACCGATAGTAAGTTCGTAAGCATTTTCTGGCTAAGGTTCATCGACGGTAGCCTCTGAATGACGACTTTATTTATATCAACGTTACCACTCCCAATATGACATCCGCAGGATGGCATCCGCTCCGAGCCACTCGGAGTGTAAGAGATACACTACAAGCCCTGTCATCCTAAGGCATGAACGAAGCGCAGCGCAGTGATTGCCGAAGGATCCCACGAATACAAGCAACGCCATCCCCAAGGAGCTTCCCCTCCCAGCCTGCTCCGGGCATTCGAAGGTAGGCCCCGAGTAATTCTGAGAGAGGAGGGTCGATACCCACACAACATCCCGGGCATTTCGCTCAGCGGATCCATTGCTAAAGAAACATCCGGGTCGTTTCAATGAGCTCCTTCACGTCGACTCCCGCTGGTCGTCTTGTTCAGGATGACAGGGACGTTGGTTAGAAATGCTTAGCCGCCCGATGGGCGGGCATTACTTTGCAAGTAATTTGGTGTGAGTTATCATCATTTCCTCGCTAAGGCTCTTCAGCAGTAGCCTCTGAATGACGAGCTTTACTTATCTCAGCGCAATTCCTTAAATCCAAAAAATCCACGATTCAACCTTTTTAATTTATAGCATCACCAGATACCTACCAGTGCAACCCACACTCGGTTTTGCCGGAATCGCCCCAGCGGCCTTCGCGGCCCTCGCCCTTTTTGGTGCAGTGGGTGCAGCCAATGGAATCATAACCAAAGCGCTCGAGGGGATGGCGGGGAATGCCAAAACTTTCAAAATAGTCTTCCACCATTTCCGGACTCCAGTCAATCAGCGGATAGTAGCGATACAAGTCATCGCGCTCTTGCAGGATTTCGAGTCCGCTTCGGTAACTGTTTTGGTAACCAATCAGACCTGAAATCCACACTTTGTGGTTTTTCTTAATTTTGGCCAGAGGTTCCACTTTGTTGTAGTGACAGCAGAGATCCGGATTATCTTTCCAGAGTTCATCCTCACGCGTAATACGGTGCTTTTCCTTATCCGGCACATGGTCAATCACGTTGATGCCATAGCGATCAATCAGCTTATCCTTATACTCCAGGGTTTCCGGAAACAAGTAGCCGGTATTCACAAAGTGAATGGGATGCCTTGGACGTATCCGGCTGATCATGTGGATGAGCAGTGCAGAAGTAGTCCCAAATGAGGTTGTGATAAGTACCTCATCTCTATACTTATTCAGGATATGAGCTATCCTGACATCGTTATGGGCGTTCGAAAGGGTTTTGTTGATTTTCTCTATTTCCATCGATTCCATGACCCTAATTATCTTACTTTCGACGGCTTTAATCAACGATTTTGGATAATTAATTCACCAAATCTTTATGTAAGCGCTTTTCCCGCATGTGAGGATGGATTTAATTTGAAATTAAATGGTTTGTTGGGGGTAATTACCAATATTGGGCCATTTTTGGTGCCAGAGGTTCCGGCATGCATTACTAACCTGAGGTTAGGAACGAGGCTAAATATTAACCATAGATCGTTCATCGCAAATCGGTCGTTCGGTCTATCGCATACCAGATCGAAAGCATCTTTCGGGTTAGACAGTCTATTAGATTGAACGCCCACAATTAGATCCCTGCCTCCGCAGGGATGACCCTTTTCATCCTCATCATTTTTGCACGAGATTAAATTGTGGAATTTGGTTCTAAACTGCGCATTGCATATCAAATAAACCATGTACAAAAAAAGCCCGAAGTAAACTCCTCCGGGCTTTGTAAAAACGTAATAGATTCTCAGCTATTTAGTTGCCGACAAAAAATACGGCGTTACCAAACAGCAGTTTACCATTGTGCCAAAACGCACGATACAGCGGGTTATCCACCATATACACCACGTTACCGCGGCCCATATTTTGAACTCCAAATGTCAGCGTGTTCTCTAGCGCGTCTTTCGCCTTATGGCCTACAAAGCCACTGCGATGCGCACCTGTTTTAGCTACGCCCACATTCCAGCCGTCTTCCAGGTAATTAAAAGCGGTCGAGCCCAGCTTTAACGACATGTATTGCTCATCATATCCCAAAGCCAGCGGATGGGTTACATCCATAGTGATTTCAAAAATGGCGCCGGCGTTGGAACTTTCTGCCCGTTCGCGGCTGGCATCAGCAAAAGCTTTGAGTTTATCCTCGGGATCTTCAGCTTCTTCAGGCTCCGAATCTTTTTCGGTCAAGGCAAAACCATCTTTACCCGCCAGGAAGTCGTTTGCTCCTTCTACGGCAATCAGGGTTCCGCCTCCACGCACCCAATCCTTGATGGCATCCATGGCGCCGTTGCTCAAAGTATTGCCATACAAGGTAGGTAGAATAAGCACATGATAATCATGCCAGGGCAGTGAACTCACGTCTTCTGCATCAACCAAAGAGACCGGGTAGTTGATCTGCTGATCAAAGTAGTTCCAGATTTGTCCAACAGTGTACGAGCTCGTTCCCTCGCCAGAAACAAGCGCCACATTGGGTTTTTCAATATAGCGAACCGATGAAGAACCGAAATCTTTCCCGGAATCCACAAAGCCGCTGCCAATGGGCGTAACCACACGGTTCAACAAACCAGCGGCATCTTTTACGATTTCATCAAACTCGTCCCCCAAATGCTCGTTTCCATTCCGGGTGATAATCAGGCTGCCAGCCCCGTATTCTTTATCATCCACGAAGAAAGCTTCACGGGCATAGCGCACTTTCACGTCTTTCTTCAGCAGCTCACTCAGGTATTTCAGATCCTGAAGAGAATTCCACTTGGCTACATATGCGTAAGGACGCTCGATATACGGCGTCAGCTCATCTTCAGCCGTAGCACTCAGCGGCTCGGTATCTATTTGTCCGCTGATGGCATACCCATCCACGCCATACGCATAATGACTTTCCCAGGCGGTGATGTCGTAGGTCAGTGAATCAGCCAGTTCAGGTTCAGGCTCAAACAGCACACGCACCAGAGTTCCTTTAGGTTGATAAGTGCTGATCACATAATCACCTTCCTCAATAGAAACACGCTCCGTTTCCCCATTGGCGAAATTATACCCGTTGGTATTAGACGAACGGGCAGCCACGCCAAACTCAATTTTTTGATCTACCAGATATTGCAACAACATGGATACTTTATCCGGATTGCTGCTTTTCTTCACAATAAAGGTCTTGTATTCTCCCGAGCCATTTTCCTGTGCATCCTGGTAGTAGTTAGCAAATTCATCAATTACGCGCTCCGCATTTTCGGACGTCACTTCCACCGTAGAAATACCGGTGGTGTGATGATGGGTCAGTCGGTCTTTAAGCGTCAGCGTATCGCCTTCCGGTTTGTACACGCCCAGACCAGCAAAGCCGCCGCCGGCCTGCTCGTAAGTCATTCCAATGGCGCCGTTGAAAATAGGCCAGGTATCTCCATAGCTGGGATAGAATAGATCAAACACCTCTTTGGTGAAATACAACCAGCTTTCTTCATCAAAGTATTTGGCGTGATTTTTACCGATGTCGGTCTGGAAATTACGCTGCCAGTCGCTGATAGCATAATGAAAAGGCTCGGCGGCCGGAGCAAAATAATAAGGAGAACGGTAGCTTTGCTCGTGGAAATCCACGTGAATGTGTGGCATCCATTCCTGATACACTTTCACGCGCTGCTTACTTTCCTTTTGTGTCTGCCAGGCCCAATCACGGTTCAGGTCAAAATAGTAGTGATTGGTTCTGCCGCCAGGCCACGGTTCATCGTGCTCACGGGCTTCATGCTTTGGATTAAACTGCTCACCCACCACGGTGCGATACCAGTTTACGTAACGGTCGCGCCCGTCCGGGTTTACCATGGGATCCATGATCACCACCGTATTTTCCAGCCAAGCCTCTCGCTCCGTAACCAGTTCGTAGATTGTTTTCAAAGCCGCCTCACTGGAGGACGTCTCGTTGCCGTGCACATTGTAGCTGAGCCAAACCAGCGCTTTTTTATTGTCCGTAACCTCGCCGTCTTCCAGCCCGATCATCTTCAGATTGTTCGTTCTGATTTCTTCCAGGTTGGCATGATTGCCTTCGGTTGTCACTACTACGTACACCAGTTCACGCCCTTCATTGGTAGTGCCATACTGTGTCAGTGTCACCATCGGCGATTCTTCCGCCACATGCTGAAAATAGTTCAAGACTTTATAATGTGGGGTCCACTGATCGCCCAGCTCATAGCCCAAAAATTCTTCGGGAGATTGCAGCTGAGCCCAGGCAATAGATTGCACCATGAAAAGAGCGCAAAGGGCTAACAAATATTTCTTCATTCTTATTGGTTTGATTGTTGGAGTTCCTTTTCAACCATGTGTACCACCGTGTCTACAATGGCATTGGGGATAGGGATAGTAAGATTGTAGTGAGCAATTTTCCACCCATTTGCATTTTTTACCAAAACCCCGCTTCCCCGGCTGGGACCCAGGTTTGGGGTATCCAATTCTTCATCAAACCAAGCGGTAGAGCCTTCATCCGAAAAATACACTTTCCGGAATGTGGGTGTGAAACTCCAGGCCACACCGTCGTCTTCAAAATAGGGTTTACTCCAGGGTTTGAACTCGGCTACCGTCCAGCGCTCGGTGGCATCGGTACCCATAAAAATGGAGGAATCGTTCTCAAAATGATTGAAATAGCGTTCGAAATCTCCCTCGGCCGCAGCGGCATGCCAATCGTCCAGCACCGCATGCACTTCTTCAGGATCAGGATTTGCAGCGGTAGGTTCAGGTTTCTCTCCGGATGAACAGGCACCGAGCATCAAAAGGACGCACATCAATAGTAATGGTTGCTTCATTTTCTTGGTTTTGGGGTGATGATGATTGGCCGCATGGTAGCCAAATAGGAGGTTTGGGGCAATAGAGTTATTAGGTGTGAGTTTTTAGGTATTAGGTGTTAGTGGCAAGGTTCAAGTTGTTGGGTTTTAGTTTCGATTGCATCCGGATTGTTAAAAAATTGACCTCTTAGTTTTTTATTGGCTAATACCTGTGTCCCTTTAGCCTGCTCCGAGCATTCGGAGGAGAGACTGGTTTGCAAGCAGCCCTGTGCTGCTGAAAAACCAGAGAGGTTCGTGCAAATAGATAGCTGGACTCGTTCCATACGCTCTGCGTTGGAACGAAATTTTCACTACAGTTGGAATAGCGCCCTTATCTGGGAAGGCTGAATTCCCGGATTTTTCCTTCTTTGGAAAACGGGAATTCCTTTCGCTCAAAAATTGTAAATTAGCGTAACGAAAATGGGTCATAGCTTCAGCACGATAAAAAAGCGCTTTTCCAAATATTAAAGGAATGATATGCATTTTGAACTAATTGGAATTATCCTGAACTTTACGGTCCGTTTATAACCTATTTAAAACCGCCTTACAGGCAGTAAAAAAAGAACAATTATATATGGCTAAGGTAGAAGTGGTAATGCCCCAAATGGGCGAGTCGGTAATGGAAGGCACCGTTATTGAGTGGAGCAAACAAGTGGGCGACACCGTTGAGGTGGATGAAACCCTGCTTGAAGTTGCTACCGATAAAGTAGATACGGAAGTGCCTTCTCCGGAAGCCGGGGTATTGGTTGAGATATTAGCAGAAGAAGGAGATGTCATTGAAGTGGGCAATCCCATTGCCATTATCGAAACGGATAAAGATGCTGCCGGGGACGCTTCATCCTCATCAGGCGGAGAAGAAAAAGTCGAAGATGAGTCTGAGGAAGAGGAAGAGCAACAAGAAGAAACTGCTGAAGAGACAGAAACTCAGGAAGCTGAAGCCGATGAAGATTCTTCAAGCGGTGGCGATGACGACGGCGAACGCATTGAAGTTCAGATGCCGCAAATGGGCGAATCTGTAGTAGAAGCCACCGTTATCGGATGGTCTAAAGAAGTGGGCGACGAGGTGGAAGAAGACGAAACGCTTCTGGAAATCTCTACCGACAAAGTAGACAGCGAAGTGCCCTCCTCCGCGGCAGGTACCCTCGTTGAAATCCTTGCTGAAGAAAATGACACCATTGAAGTAGGCCAAACCATTGCCATTATTTCTACAGGCAAAGGAGCCAGCGCATCCTCTTCATCCAAGAAAAAGGAAAAAGACGATTCTGGCCAAAGTGAGAAAGCCGAACAGAAAGAACAAAAAGCAGCTGCTTCTTCTAACGGAACGTCTTCGTCTTCAAGCACAAGTGAAGGCGGCGAGCCACAACGTGTGGGTAGCGACGGACGATTCTACTCCCCGCTGGTACGCTCTATCGCCAAAGAAGAAGGCATCAGTCAGGAAGAGCTGGAAAATATTGAAGGCTCCGGTCAGGGCGGACGCGTTTCCAAACAAGACATTCTTTCTTATGTAGAAGATCGCAAGTCTGGCAAAGTATCCGCTCCTGAGAAGAAACAGAAAGCGGCAGAAGAAAAAGCCACGGCCAAGTCTTCCGATGGCTCTATTTCAGCCGGACAGCTGGATGTGAAGCATGCTCCTTCCGGCGATGTGGAAGTGATCAAGATGGATCGTATGCGCAAGATGATTGCCGAGCATATGGTTCGCTCCAAGCAAACATCCGCGCACGTAACCACTTTTGCCGAAGTAGATGTAACCAACATGGTGAAATGGCGCAACGCCAACAAAGGTAAATTCCAGGACAAGACGGGCTTCAAACTGACCTTTACCCCGCTGTTTGTGGAAGCCATCATCACCGCCATGCTGGAATACCCGCTGATTAACAGCTCGGTAGTAGACGATGAAATTCATCTCAAAAAAGATATCAACTTTGGACTGGCTGTGGCCTTGGGCGAAGGTGGCGAAGGCGGACTGATTGTCCCTGTCATCAAGCAAGCACAGGAGAAAAACCTGGTTGGCCTGGCGAAATCCGTAACGGAAGTAGCCCAGAAAGCCCGAAGCAAAAAATTAAGTCCCGATGATCTTGTTGGCGGAACTATCACCCTCACCAACTATGGTAGCGTGGGCAACCTGATGGGCACACCAATCATTAACCAGCCACAGGTGGCTATCATCGGTACCGGTGCTATTGAGAAGCGTCCGGTAGTGATGGAAACCGAAGCCGGCGACGTTATCGCTATCCGCCACATGATGTACCTCTCTATGAGTTACGATCACCGCATCATCGACGGTGCACACGGCGGAGCTTTCCTGAATCGCATCAAGCAGATTCTCGAGGGTTTTGATACCGACCGTTCGGTCTAACACTTTACCCCATTTGCAATCGTTGATTCATTGAATAAAAGGCGTTCTCCGGAACGCCTTTTTTATTTGGGATATAGTACAGGCCGTGTCATCCTGACGAACAAATGCAGCGTAGCGAAATGCGTGAGGAAGGATCCCATGAATACAGGCACACTAGCACCACCAAGAATTTTCCCCTCCTGGGAGGGGATTAAGGGGAGGGTAAAATGCCACCAAGGCATCCCAGGCATTTCATTCAGCAAATACATTGCTAAAGAAACACCCAGGCCGTACCAAGGGGATCCTTCACTTCGGCTCCCTCCGGTCGTCTCGTTCTGGATGACAGGGGCGTTGGGGACTATTGCTTAGCCGCCCGGTGGGCGGGCATTACTTTGCAAGTAATATGGTGTGAGTTGTCATCATTTACAAGTCATCCTGAGCCTACCTGCGAAGGACCTTGCATTGTGCGAAGCATCATCGTGTTTTAACCTGCGTAATTTCCTCAACTGCTTCGAACAACAATGCAAGTAGTAAGTTGGTAAGCATTTTCTGGCTAAGGTTCATCGGCAGTAGCCTCTGAATGACGAATCTTTTATATCAAAATGGCCACATCCAAACATGACATCCTACAGATGGCATCCGCCGCAACCGCGGCGTAAAGTGAGATATAATAAAAGCATGTCATCCTGAGGCAAGAACGAAGCGAAGCGCAGTGAATGCCGAAGGATCCCATGAATACAGGCTATGCCATTGCTAAAGAGACACCCAGTCCGTATCAAGGGGATCCTTCACTTCGACTCCCGCTGGTCGTCTCGTTCAGGATGACAGGAGCATTGGGTACTATTGCTTAGCCGCCCGATGGGCGGGCATTCCCCGTTTGGGGAATTGCGTGAGAACCAACATTTTACCAATAATCTGAGGATTCATCCCTGATTTCTCCCTATTTCTTGTTAAATTTGCAGCCTTTGATAAACGGCATCGCGCCGGATTTTGTATTTACCTAACCAAAAGCACCTCATTTCAGATATACTTCCGTATGAAAAATCTTTTTACCTCCGAATCGGTTTCCGAAGGACATCCCGATAAAGTTTCTGACCAAATATCCGATGCTATTCTGGATGCCATGCTCACCGACGATCCCCAATCCCGCGTAGCCGTTGAAACTCTGGTAACGACCGGGCTGGCCGTGGTATCCGGTGAAGTAACCACCGATGCTTATGTGGATGTGCAGGAGATCGTCCGCAAAGTGATTAAGGAAATTGGCTATACCAAAGCCTCCTACCGTTTTGATTCGGAGAGTTGTGGCGTGCTTTCAACCATCCATACCCAAAGCCCTGACATTGCCCAGGGGGTTGACCGTAACGGCGCCGGTGACCAGGGAATGATGTTCGGTTATGCCACCCGGCAAACGCCCGAGCTGATGCCCATGCCCCTTCAGTTTTCTCATAACCTGTTGAAGGAACTGGCGCGCATCCGCAAAAAAACAAAATTGATGCCTTACCTCGGTCCTGACAGTAAGAGCCAGATAACTATCGAATATGACGAGAAGGATCAGCCCAAACGCATTCATACTATTGTACTTTCTACTCAGCATGATGAAGGCGTGGAGCAGGAGCAAATCAAAGAAGACATTCGCGACCACTTGGTGAGCAAAGTGATTCCCAGCAACCTGCTGGATGATGAAACCATCTACCACGTGAACCCCACCGGTAAATTTGTCATCGGCGGTCCGCATGGCGATACCGGCCTCACCGGACGTAAAATCATCGTAGATACCTATGGCGGATTTGGCGCCCACGGTGGTGGAGCTTTTTCCGGTAAAGACCCATCCAAAGTAGACCGCAGTGCCGCCTATGCTGCCCGACACATCGCCAAGAATATTGTAGCAGCCGAACTGGCTGATGAGTGCGAAGTGCAGCTGGCATATGCCATCGGCGTACCGGAGCCTGTATCTATCAACGTGAAAACCAACGGCACCGGCAAGATGAAAGATGCCGAGCTGGCCGCCAAAGTAGCCAAGGTTTTCGATTGCACGCCCAAGGGCATCATCGAGCGCTTTGACTTGAAACGCCCCATCTATCAAAAAACCGCCGCCTACGGTCACTTCGGTCGCGAGGAATTCCCTTGGGAACAACTGGATTATGTAGATAAGCTGGTGTAGCCCCCATTATTCAAAAGGGCTGTCGTCCTGAGGCATGAACTAAGCGCAGCGCAGTGAATGCCGAAGGATCCCATGAATACAGCCCACACTAACACCATCGAAAACTTCCCCTCCTGGGAGGGGATTAAGGGGAGGGTCTTTGTCACCAAGGCATCCCGGGCATTTTACTCAGCGAATCCATTGCTAAAGAACCATTTCGCTATTTTTGCTTTCAATACCCGTGGTAACACGCCCCCTCTCTGGCTCTCCCCTGCACCGCATGGGAGAGGAAGCCTTTAAACCTGCGAGTCTCATTTCACCCGATATGCCATAGGCCAGCCATTTGTAACCATTGCGTCTTCTCCCCTTATTAAAGGGGAGAAACAAAGAGGGGTCCGGTTGCAAAGGCATCCTGCCTTTTAATCCAGCAAATACATTGCTAAAGAAACACCCAGTCCGTATCAACGAGATCCTTCACTTCGACTTCCGCTGGTCGTCTCGTTCTGAATGACAGGGACAATGGTGATATTGGTTAGAATGTGGTATCGAAGAAATCTTTCATCTCCTCCCAGGAAAGACTATCGGCTTGGGCGTTGTAGGCCAGGGGGAGGTCAAACTTTTGGCCGAGGGTGTCTGCGCCGGGATTGGTGTAGGCGTGCATGGCATTCTCGTAACTGATGTACTGGTAGTCTGCATTCAGATCTTCGTACGCGCCGGTCAGGGTGGCCACGTGCTCTTCTGTCACAAAAGGATCAGCCGCGCCGTTTAGGATCAGGATGCGGGTGTCGAGGGAGTCTTCGGGCATCACGGGCAGCTGCAGTCCGGCATGGAAAGCGGCGATGCCACCCAAATCCACCCCGACGTTGGCCATGGCAAGGATTACGCTGCCACCAAAGCAGTAGCCGATGGCTCCGATCTTGGTAGAATCTACGTTATCCTGGCTTTTGAGGGTTTCCATGGCTGCGGTAAAACGCGCCTGGGCCGACTCAAAATTACTCATCACGTTATTGGAGAACTTCATGGCGTCATCCGGATGGGAGGCTTGTTTCCCGTTGCCATACATATCCACAGCCAGGGCTACGTAGCCTAATTCCGCCAGTTTCTCGGCGCTTTGGCGCGCGTGGGCATCATGCCCCCACCACTCGTGCACCACCAGGATGCCGGGTCGCTGTTCAAAATTATTTTCGTCCTGGGCAATGTAGCCGTTCATGGTGATTTCATCGGTGGAGTAGCTGATCTCCTGCCCCACCACGTTGGACTCGTTTTCGGTGTATTCGCCTTGCCCACAGGCCACAATAAATAATAACATCGCAAATAATGGTAATAATCTCTTCATATGATTTCTGAAATAGTTTAATATTGAATAATTGCTTAGTGGGTATAACAGGTTGGAGGGAAGGAATGGTTCCGATCTTGAGATCAGCTTTCTCTACTGGGGTGATGGAATTTCCTACTCACTTATTCAGATAGTAAGAATTTTTAGAACCTAATAATTTGTAAAGCCTTGCTTTATCGCCAGGAAAGTTTAGTTTTGGGGAAGATGTAGAATATAAATCCAAATAATATGGGTTATGAATCCGGAAATCATTAATTGGCTAAAAAACCTAAATACCGATAAATCGAATCCCTGGCCGAATGAAGTCACCAACCAAGCACCGCATAAACCATTTTTGCTACTTAGCGTTATTGACGGGATTGAGCAGGGCTGGATCGAGAATAACTACATTGAACTATCTTCTGAACTCAGCGGAGCTTTTTATCGATACTGGGATGAAATCATGGGAGATAGAAATACAAAGATCTCTATCCCTTTTAATCATTTAGATGGTGAGCCATTTTGGACAACAAACAAAAAGAATGCATTTCTTGATGATAAATTGTTCGACCTCTTAAAACAAGAAAAACATAGAGACCATGTTCGGGGCATTTTATTGCGGAAATACTTTGATAATGAAACAGCCGCAAAATTAATTGGGATAGGAGAAATGTCAGGTGATATTTGGGAAAAGTCGAAAGAGTTAAGTGAAATGGTTCAAAATGAATTTGTTGCCATGCATTCCTCCAAAGGAAAAACAAAAACATCTATCGTTGAACGTCAAAAAAGAGGCCAAAGCTTTTCTTTGTCAGTAAAAAATCAATATCGGTACCATTGTGCTGTTTGTAGGTCAAAAGTTATTACGCCCGGCGGAAAGGTAATTGTAGACGGTGCTCATATAATACCTTGGGAGGTGAGTTATAACGATGACCCCCGAAATGGAATTTCACTATGTAAAAATCACCACTGGATGTTTGACGAACACCTCTACACCGTCAGGCCTGATTACACCATTTTGATGTCGCCCATTCTTTCTGAAAAAGGGCAAAAGATGGATATAGCAAACATAGCTAATACAAAGATTCTACTTCCCGCTAATGAGTCGTATATACCTGCTGAAGAAGCACTTTTATACCACAATAGGAAATTTGAGGAGTTTCATAATAGCCTATAGCAGATGAAAAGAAATCCAAATTCACATCTCACGGCCAAGGAACGGGATAAAGTTTCTTATCCCACTCGCAAGCTCTACAATTTGGGGGTGATTGAAGGAGAGGTGCTGGATTTTGGATCAGGCTATGGAAAGGATGCGGAGTTTTTGAATGCAAAGAATATAAGTTGTACCCCCTACGATCCTTATCATGCCCCGGATTATCCCAATAAGAAATTTGATACTATACTCTGCCAATACGTGCTAAATGTGTTGTTACCAGAAGAACAGGCGGAAGTGCTGATGTCGGTAAGTGAATTATTGAAGCCAACTGGGAAAGCCTATTTCACCGTGCGACGGGATTTGAAGAGATTTGGTTATCGAACCCATTACGTTCACAAAGTGCCAACCTATCAATGTAATGTGAGGCTGTCATATAAATCCCTTTTTAAAAACGATTTTTGCGAGATTTATGAATATCAACATTTCACCCAAGTAAATAACGGTAAGGAAGGCATTTTTGAAAACCCGTCACCGGATGCAGAACTCATCTCTGAACTTGCAACAGTGTACAGCATCTACGACAAGTATCCGGTGAGCAAAGGCCATGCGCTCGTGATTCCCAAGCGCAAATCCGCCCACTATTTTAAAATGACCGACAAAGAAAAAACCGCCTGCCAAATTATGGTAGAACGGGTAAAAACCATCTTAGAAAAGAAATACCAACCCGACGGATTCAATATCGGCTTTAACATGAATGAAGCCGCCGGACAAACCGTCTTTCATACGCATATTCACGTTATTCCCAGATACAAAGGAGATGCAGAAAATCCCCGTGGAGGGATAAGGAATGTGATTCCGGGGATGGGGGAGTACTGATAGAGAAAATCAGTTCAAAAATATCGGTAACAACTTTTCGATATTTTCTTCATCCAAATCAAATGGTATTGCGGTAAGAAAAACGTTAATTCGTTTATTCCCCCTGCTTATCTCAGCTTTATGAATATGTCGATTTCGTTTTAATAGTGATTTCCACGTCTCTTTTTTGCAAGGATATACCAAACAGCAACTTATATTTTTTTGACTCACTCCAGTTGTGTAAGCCAATATTTGTAGTAAATCATTGCGATGTCTTTCCTTTATTACATCCTCTAAGTTGTTCCAGTTTTTGATGTTTAAGTCTTCCCAATGATCTTTATATTTGGCATCAATAATGAATAAATCATCATTCCGAGTAAAGACAATATCAGGCACAAGAGATCGCTGAGAGCCTATTAGTGGAGGGTCCCAATCAATTGGAATGATAGTTTCTCGTAATCTTCCTGATTTTATGATGCCGCCAATTTTTCCCGAGATTCTTGAAATTACCGATTCAAGATAAGATTCAAATAGTACCTCCATATTCATTGACCACGGCAAGCCATGGAGGTCACCTATTCCAGCAAGTCCCTTCTCCTCACTAGTCCATTTTATTGCCTGAATACCTTTTGTTAGAGTATCGCCTTTAAACGATTGTGATAACAGTTTACTCAATTGTAACGGTGTTGGTTTTACAGGAGAGGCATCATAAACGTTCTGCAAAAGAGAGTCACAATAATCAATTAGTTGAATTACAAAAATGCCGAAATCACGTTGTGTTTCCAGGCTCTGCTTTTGTTTTTGCAGTGTGTGTTTAATAAATGATTTCACCAATCTATTATCTCGAAGGTCCGAGTATGTACAATTGAAATCTAAAAAGTTAGCACTGGATACTCTTCTTTGTGCATAATCTGCCCAATCTACTGACCCCTTGGGAATAGGATGAACCTCAGTTGTCATCTCAAAACGCCGGTCGAGTTTCTTGATGAGATTTTCAATTCTTGAAAGAATTACAGTAGATAATACCCAAGGTGGAATGTGGGTTTCTGATATTCGAAGTTGTGGCAATTCTAAGATCTGAGGCAAATACCTAAACCCTGTTCTTGATAGAATGGGTCCCACTCCATTCCAACCAAATCTTGGCTTAATAACAAGACTGTACTCATTTTTATGGGTAATAGGTGATATAAGCGGAACAGCGCCGATCTTTGTGTGCGACTTAAGATTCAACTTAATATCATCTCCGCTATAACTTAGCTGTGCCTGTACATCAAGCTCGTTTAAATAGGGTTTATTTATCTTTAAAAATTGGTGAACAAGCTTAGCTACTACTGGATCTTCATTACGGGCGTTTACATGCTGAGACAGGAAAGAAGTTGCCAGATAAGACCTTTCAGAATCGTTGAGTTCTAATACATTCAACCTGCTGGGTTGCAATGATTTTACCCAGTCCGTATTTGATTGTTTTTTAGCCACAAGCTATAAATTTAAAGCTGCTCAATTTCTTGGATATAGGCGTGTATTGCGTCAGCAAAGTTAGATACATACCCCTGATTCAGATATTCATTTAGAAGAGGAATTAAGTTTGTTTTCATCTGAACTGCCGCATCCACATCTTCATGGGCAATAAAATATGAATGTCCTGGCATTAGAGCGAATGATTCATTTGGAGCATATTCAATGAAAATGCCAAGTAGTTTTTGAAATGCCGGTTTGGTAATCTTATTCCCATACCTTTCAACAATTTCATTATGCGGCCACATATCCACGAAGGCAAACCTTCGCCGAATCGCCACATCAAGAATCGATATGCTCCGATCGGCCGTATTCATTGTGCCAAGGATATGAAGGTTTGAAGGAATCGACATTGACTTATTTATGGGTTCTCCAAAATCATAAGATAATTCAATGGACCGGTCTTCAAATGGTTCTAAGCTATAAATGGCTTCACCTAAAACCTTAGATAGATCAGCGCGATTAATCTCATCGATTACCAAAAGAATATCTTCATCTGTTTCTTGAGCTTTCGCAACGGCATCAAGTAGATGTCCTCGTTTTACCTGGAACTGTAAACCCAATTCAGATTTTGTAGTGTTCGGAAATAAGCCGCCAATAAACGTTTCATAGGTTGTGTTTGGATGGAACTGAATTGCACTTCCTCTATTATCATAGTCTTCTTTTAGAAGTTCATTCGCCAGCTTTGTTTTACCTGTTCCTGGAGGGCCTTGCAGTATCACAAATTTCCGATCTTGTAATAATTTCTTTACATCATCTTTCTTTGTCGTTGGCATTAAATGACTGAAATATGAAGTTCGAATTTTTTTCGCATCATCTTCGAATGCCGACAAAGTTGAATGTCCTCTTTCTTGAAAATGGAAATCAAGAAAAACCTTCAAAGCATTTTCAAGTAGGTCCTCTTTGGCTGCACAAAAACCATATATTACATCACCGTATCTATCAAAAACCTCTTTATATTCTGGATATTCTTTCCGAACATTATCGGGTACTGAAATGTCCGTTCTCACTGCTTCCCTTTTGGCCCAAGCAACTTGTTCATCACTTTTGTTTTCCGTGTTTAACCATTTACAAATAGCGTTAACTTTTCTTGAATGACCTGGCTTACCAATAATATGCTCATCTGGACTCAAGCCCTGTGTACCAACCACCATCGCAATCATAGGAGGGGCTTCAGGTACTGGAAAAATCACAAAGCTCATTCCTCCATATCCACCGCTATCTGGATTTGATTCATGAATAATTGCTGAAAAAGGAACACTTTTTGAACCTGAATTAAATTTCGGGGTACGAAAGCTTATTTCATCACTTGCCTTCTTTGCATATCTCCCGCCAGTAGATCCAAAAAGTTCTTCAAAACCTTGCTTTGATTTATCTGGCCAAAAGTTTGGATCGTATGGTTCTTTTAAAAGCTCAAGTAGTTTTTCCATATATCACTATGAATTAATTTTATTTACAGAAAAATTGTCTTCAGGGATTATGGATAAAGATGCCATTAACTTCAAGTCTATATGTTTGGTTAACCTACTTTTCTCTAATTCTTATTTGATAGAAGTTTTCTACTACTTACCTTCCCCAAACATCAAGAAACTCTCCGGAGTTACCAACCGACCAACTCGGGCACGGTGGTTCAAGCGATGTGGGATTCATCTCCAAATAAACGAGTTCCCCTCTTCCAGGATCTTGGTGTAACGACGAAATTGAAACGAAGAATACCAACGTTACACACTATGATTTACCCAGACACTCCTGCCAACAACGCACTCACTTTATCCGGCCTCGACCTCAAGAAGGTCAACGACCTGATGGACACCAACGGGCTTTCCATGTATGCCATGTTCCGTGGACCGCGGGCCTATTTGCTTGAAATCAAAAACGGTTGTGCCACTTTGGAAATCATTTATCCCCGGCATCTCCCCGATAGTGGAAGGGATGAAATTTACATCCTGAAAGTCCTGGCCTATTGTCTGGGTAAAAGCCTGGCGCGGATTAACCATCTGCTGTTGTTAGAGTACGAGGCAAAAGGCTCCGGTGCTTTTATTGATTTCCGTTTTTACACCAAGGAAGAATCCAGGCAGAAAGCGGATGATGCTTTGTCTTCTTCCGTTGACAAGAAAAAAATCAGGGATCGTATTTTTGACCGGAATGAGCTGATTGATTTGTATAAGTAGGTGTGGTCAGTGCCAGGTCGTTGTACATCACAATTGGTATTAGGGAGATTGCTTCGTCGGGTTGCTTCCCAGCCCTACTTTATGCTAATGGGCTCCTCGCAATGACGTTACTTTTTATGAGTTTAGGTGGGCTTTGACTTTCCAACCAACGTTCGGTCATCGCGAGGAGATGCTTTTGCCTACACTCGACATCACTGCCCAACGACGTGGCGATCTGTTAATAGTAGCAACTCACTATCCAAAAATTCTTTGTTGCGCATCCCAAGCCGTATTAGGGAGATTGCCGCGTCGGTGATTATCCCAAACCTGCATTCTACATCGTGGCTCCTCGCAATGACTTGGGTTTTTAAGAGTTTGGGTGGGTTTTCGTTTTCCAACCAACGCTCGGTCATCGCGAGGAGATTCTTTTACCTACACTCGATATCGTTGCTTAACGACGCGGCGATCTGTTGAATCATAGCTATACACTAGCCATTGGTTCGTTGTTTTACATCCATAGTTGTAATAAAGAGATTGCCACGTCGGGGATCATCCCAAACCTGCATTCTGCATCGTGGCTCCTCGCAATGACTGAGCTTTTTTCGTATGTATGGTCTGTATTCGCTCCCAATCATAATGCCGTGTACCTAATATGCTTTTTCATTATAATTCAACATGGGGAACAAAGACTTATACGTTTATCTACTTACCAACAAAAATCACACTGTTATCTACTGCGGTGTAAGCAGCGACCTTTTAAACCGAGTCTGGAAGCACAAAAACAAGGTTTACGACGGGTTTACCAAGAAGTATAATGTGGACAAACTCGTTTACTATGAAGGTCCCGAGGACCCCATTTATGCTATAGAAAGAGAAAAACAGATCAAAGCAGGTTCCAGGCAAAAAAAGATCGACTTGATAATCTCAATGAACCCTGAATGGCGTGATTTATATGAGGATTTGATCCCTGAAGGTTTTAAAGAATTTGATGAGGAGAATGATAACTCTGATAGCTGATTTGTTTAAGTAGATATGGCGCACCCATCACCCGGTCATCGCGAGAAGGCTGCCCCGTTTATACTTGGCTTTCGATGTTTATCGACGCGGCGATCTGTCGAATCTTAGCAACTCACTAGCCACAGGTCATTTGTTGCACAACCAAATGGTATTAGGGAGATTGCCGCGTCGGTGATCATCCCCAACCTACATTCTGCATCGTAGGCTCCTCGCAATGACTTGGATTTTTAAGAGTTTGGGTGGGTTTTCGTTTTCCAACCAACGCCCGGTCATCGCGAGGAGATTCTTTTACCTACACTCAATATCGTTGCTTAACGACGTGGCGATCTGTCGAATCGTAGCAACTCACTAGCCACAGGTCATTTTTTACACAACCAAATGGTATTAAGGAGATTGCCACGTCGGTGATCATCCTAAGCCTGCATTCTGCATCGTAGGCTCCTCGCAATGACTTGGATTTTTAAGAGTTTGGGGGGGGTCGTTTTCTAACCAACGCCAGGTCATCACGAGGAGATTCTTTTACCTACACTCGATATCGTTGCTTAACGACGTGGTGATCTGTTGAATCATAGCTATACACTAGCCATTGGTTCGTTGTTTTACATCCAAAGTTGTAATAAAGAGATTGCCGCGTCGGTGAGTATCCCAAACCTGCATTCCGCATGGGGGGTTCCTCGCAATGACGTTGTTTTAAGGGATGCGAAGTGGCTTTTAAACTTACCCTTACACCACCAACCACTTCGTCTCATAAGGAGCAAAAGTAAGATTACCTTCTTCAGGCTCTCCATCCTTAGTCAGCAGGTTTTGGTGGGTGCTATCGGAAGCCAGGGGTAAGGCAGACTCGGTGAGGTCAACGAGTGTTTTCTCGGCCGTCACATTGGTGATGGACAGCACTTTCTGGCTGCCGTCGGGGGCGGTGCGCTGCACGGCAAAAAGACCGGTACCGGCATCAAAAACTTCCTGGGCGCCCTCGGGATGAAAAGCCGGGTTCTTTTTGCGGATATCCAGCATATTCTTGTACGCGGTGAACACGCGCCGGGTATCGCTGTCTTCACTCTCCATACGCTCGGTGAGCTCCATCAGCTCCCAGCTTTTACGGTTGATGGCACGGTTGTGGCCTTTTTCTTTCACGCCTTCCAGATCGTTTGGCGTAGCCGTGAGCGAGTGGATATAAATGCCAGGCACGCCCTGCAGGCTCAGCATGATGGCCTGCGAACTCAGGAACCGCTGCACCTGGTGACTTTCATCGGCATCGGGCGCATCCTTCATGGCATCAAAATAGCTCACATTCAGTTCGTACGGACTTTCACTCCCATCCGCATTGGCTTTCATGGACACCATCCCGCCACGATCTCTGACGGCCTGTACCAGCGCATCAAACTTATCCTGTGGCACCAGTCCCTCGATAGGCCGCACGCCTACTCCGTCATGCGAAGCCGTGAAGTTGAAATAGGTACAGCCTTCCGGCGGACTTTCCAGGTTTTGGGCCCAGTTGGTGAGGTAGGAGGCATCCCCAAAAAGCAGCGTGTACAACAGCAAGGGCGGCAGGCTAAACTGGTACACCATGTGAGCCTCGTCGCCATTGCCAAAGTAGCTCACATTTTCTTTATGCGGCACGTTGGTTTCGGTGATGAGCGTAACGTGCGGCGCCACCGTATTCAACAGGCTGCGGATCAGGCGCACTACCTCGTGTGTTTCGGGCAGGTGAATGCAGTTCGTGCCCTTCTTCTTCCAGAGATAAGCGATGGCATCCAGGCGGATCACGCTCACCCCTTGCGAAATATAAAACAGGATGATGTCCAAGTACTCAAATAACACATCCGGATTGGAAAAATCGACGTCAATCTGATCCGCACTGAAGGTGGTCCAAACGTGCCGGGTTTCTTCGCCTTTCTTAATCTCGGTGAGCAGGGGCGAGCTCCTGGGCCGGGTCACTTTAGACAGGTTTTCATCCGGATCCATCTCGATAAAGTATTCACTGGCCGGGGCTACATCCTGTTGATAATCTTTAAACCAGCTGCTTTTGCGCGACACATGGTTGATCACCAAATCCGCCATAATGCGGTAATGCCGCCCCAGCTGTTTGATGTGGTACCATCCCCCCAGATCTTCCCGAACCTGCCGGTAGTTGATCACCGAAAAGCCGTCATCGGAGGAATAGGGGAAGAAAGGCAGAATGTGCAGCCCGCTCACGGAATCACCTACATATTCATCCATAAAATTCTGCAGGGTATGCAGCGGGTATTCGCCCTGTTTTTTGATGGTATCTCCATAGGAAATCACAATGGCGTCCTTTTCTGACCATCTTCCGTTATCGCCATCCGGTACTAAGCCCAAGCCATAGCGTTCCACCAGCATTTCCAGTCGCTTGGCACTTTTTTTGGCCTTATCACCATATAAAAATTCAAGCCTTGGTTTATTTTCCTGAACAAATATTGCAATCTCTTGTTTATCCATGGTCCCTGTTAGCGTCTGGTTAAAGATCGTAGTAAATGATTGAGTTTATCTCTGAGCACTTCATAGCTGTAATACTTTTGCCCCAGCCTGAAGTTATGCTCGGTCATCTCTCTTTGTTTATCTTCGTCTTGCAATAATAATTGCACCTGCTCTACCGTCTTCGGCGTCACAAATCCGTCAATGGTGATGGTCTTAAAACCTTTGGGTTCAATATCCCGCATAAAAATATCGTAGCGGTTTACCAGCAGCGGCTTTTTAAGGTAGATGGCTTCCAAAAAGGCGTTCCCAAAACCCTCATATAAACTGGGATAGGTCACCAGGTCGGCGCAGGTGTATACATCCCACAGCGAATAAATTTTCTCGCCTTCAGGCGTGCGCTGCCGCGTTTCGCCCACTTTTGTACTTACAAAGCGCAGATCTACGCCTTCACGTTCGGCCGTCTCGCGGAGCATGTTCTCGTAAGAAAATCCCTCATCCCCGGAGTCATGCGTGATCACTAATTTTATTTTAGGATTCTGCAACATGCTTACCAACCGGATGGCATGCTCAATCCCTTTTCTTGGCACTACGCGTGTGGGTTGTAAAAAGATGATGTCGTCCGGCTCAAAACCCAGCTCCTCTTTCATGGAAGCGGTGTAACCATCCGAGCCCGGCGGTTCAGCGTTGAAGTCAATGACATTCGGCACCAGGGTGGATTGAGCTCCTTTTCTCCAGGCCAAATCATCGGAGGCATTTTTGTTGATTACCACGTGCTCCAGCTCGGGATCGCGCGGCGGAAAAGCCATCTCCAGGTAATCACTCACCGAATTCACCATAAAACGGGACCGCTCCCAGTAAAAGTCATGATGATGAGCGATAGCCGGAATGTTGGTTTCCATCAAAAATTCTGAAATCGCCACCCCAAGTGGCAGGTTCATAGGGATGGTCACCGCATTTTCAATCACCACCACCGACAGATCGTACAGTTGCACAAACTCGTGCAAAGTTTCTTTAAGATACTGAGACATGCTCCGTATGCGGTTACTCACCAGTTGTGAACGTCGGGTATGTCCCCAAATCTGTTCGTTCAGCCACTGGCTTTCGGCGTGTTCAAAATGTGCCTCTGGCACACAGAAGCTTTTTTCTTTCGGACGATTGATCCGTCCGGCATACCAATAAACCTCATGCCCTTCGTCTTCCAGTACCTCGGCCCATTTGGCCGCTTCCAGGGATACCCCATCAGTACCGGAGAATCGTGTGGAAATAAATCCAATTCTCTCCTTATCCATGTAGATGCCTTAATTGTATAGTCCTGATTATTGTGAAATAGTTAGCTTATAATTAGCTACTTACCAACCCACTGTAATAGTTTTTAAGTACCGTCTAAGAGTGAGTAATCTTTTCCATAAAGTCAAATACCTTATCGCTTTACGCTATGCCAACAAATTTTAGGGTGATGGCATTCTTTGCTTTGGCCTGTATTGTGCCCTGTTTTAACCGGGCGTAGTTGATGTACAAGCATTCAGATGAACAATGTTAGTTCAATATAAAACCTGTCATTGCGAAGGCTGTCGTGACCGAAGGGAGCACAGCCTGTGGCAATCTCCCGGATAATGCCTCTGAGCGTTTTAGGGAGATCGCTTTGCTACCAATTTCTCAAGACGATAACCATACTTTTTTTACTCATTCTTACCTATTTCCTTCGAACTCACGTTACATGTCAAGCCATCCTTCTTTTTCTATCCAACAGCATGTCATCTTGAGGGTACTCCCGAAAGATCTTTCATTTTGCAGCGTATTTATAGGCTAAAGGGTATGATTTGACCTCACCTCGGTCCTCTCCTTCAAAAGGAGAGGAAGTGTTCGAGGCTTGTTATAGCCGCTGTGCTAATACGTAATTCATACTTGGTATAGGCGTCCTCCTCCTTGAGGAGGAGATAGAGGAGGTAAAAAGCAGCAAAAGGAAGTTCATTCGAATCTTGAACAAATATTTTCCGGCATCGCCCTTCAAAACAACGGTTCGAAACTTGCATACGCTGCCATCCATCTTTCATTTACCCCACAATCTTAAACTAGTTCAATAAATCACCCCAAACGGAACTCCCCATTGAATTGCTCAGTTAACCCACCGTATATTTAGTTCAACATTAAACTATTTAACACTAATCAAAATACAAGTATTATGGCTACCTGGAATATTGACCCAACCCATTCTGAAATACAATTCAAAGTAAAGCACCTGGTAATCTCTACCGTAACCGGCTATTTCCGTTCTTTTAATGGAACCGTTGAAACCGAAGGCGACTCGTTTGAAGATGCAAACATCACTTTTGAAGCTGAGATTGACAGCGTAGATACCAACAACAGCGACCGCGACACACACTTGAAGTCCGACGATTTCTTCAACGCAAGTGAATTCCCAACCATGAAGTTCGAATCCACTTCTTTCAAAAATACCGGCGGCGACCAGTACGAGCTAAAAGGCAACATGACCATCCGCGATATCACCAAAGAAATCACCCTGGATGTAACCCACGGCGGAACCGTTGATGATCCCTACGGACAAACCAAAGCTGGTTTTGAAATCAATGGCACTATCAACCGCAAGGAATTCAACCTGAAATGGAATGCCGTAACGGAAGCCGGCAACGTGGTTGTAGGCGACGATGTGAAACTGCACATGAATGTACAAGTTGTAGAAAGCGTTCCCCAGGAAGCATAAGGAACACTATTCTTCATATATCTCCTAAAGGCGGCCTTTGTAAGGTCGCCTTTTTTGTTTTTGGGGATTTTTTATCCGCAATACTTGACCGCTTTTGACAACTACCCCTTCGCCGGCTTTTGACCTCCTCTTTCTCCTCCTTCTCAAGGAGGAGGACGCCTATACCACATATAAGTCATAAATCGATATCACCGCTAAAACAAGCTTCAAATACCTCCTCTCCTTACGAAGGAGAGGACCGAGGTGAGGTCAAAGTATGAGGCAGGAAGTTACGTACTATTTAAATTATGGCTTTAAGCTTCCCAAATCGTAAATCGCTGTTCGGGCCATCGATCTATCGCATATCCGTTGAATCAAACCCTCAGCACTGGAAGAATACCTTGGTTGGATTGTTTCACTTTGGAAGTTGTATGGATTTCATGGCAATGGGTGAGGGGAGCAAAGTCAAACTAATCTACGATGAATCGAGCTGCGATTTCATTAATAACAGAAACATTTACCTGTCCGGTACCCTTGATTACATTTCCACCTCCTCTTTCTCCTCCTCAAGGAGGAGGACGCCTTTACCAGATATGAGTCATAAATAAACATCAAAACCAAAAAGGCCCCGAACGCTTCCTCTACTTTCCCACGAATGCTCGGGGCGGGCTGAGGAGAGGATTTAGGTGAGGTCGGAGTATGAGGCAGGAAATTACGTACTATTCAAATTATGGCTTTAAGCTTCCCAAATCGTAAATCGCTGTTCGGTTCATCGATCTATCGCATATCCGATCCCTCAGTATTAGAAGAATATTTTGGTTGGATAGAATTGTTCTCGAGGCTGTTTTGATATCCAGTCCTTGGAAATCGCGAGCAAAGTCAGGCTGAAATTCAGATGACCGAGGGACCGATAAAATCAAGCTGCTATTTTTCAGTAGAATTATTTCACTACTTGTAACTGGTTCAAGCGTCCGCTTGGACCAAAACTTTATTATCCACAACAGCTTAGTTCATCATTGCACAAGCGGACGCTTGCAATAGGTTGATAAACGTCTTGTACAAGCCCGGCAACTTACCATTCCTTTTCCAGCTTTTCGACCTCCTCTCCTTACAAAGTTGAGGTCAAAGTATGAGGCAAAAATTACGTACCATTTAAATTATAGCTTTAAGCTTTCCAAATCGTAAACCGCTGTTAGGTTCATCGGTCTAACGCCTATCTGTTGAATCAATCCCCCGGCACTGGAAGAATATTTATATTGGGTTGTTTTACTTTGAACGTTATATAGATTTCAACGCTATGAGTGAGGCGCCAAGTCAAACTGATATACGAAAAAACGATAGACCGAGCTGCGATTTCATTTATAACAGAAACATTTACCTGCCCGGTACCCTTGGCTACATTTGCACCTCCTCTTTCTCCTCCTCAAGGAGAAGGACGCCTATACAATAGACGGGCAATAAATCAACATCGAACCCCAACAAAGCCCAGAATACCTCCTCTCCTTTTGAAGGAGAGGACCGAGGTGAGGTCAAAGTATAGGATTCGAAAATTGCTCAGTAATTAGATTGCAGCCATCCGCCCATAACAGAATTCTGAGTTCTGAGTCCTGAATTCTGCCCCCATTTGTAATCATCAATTAAAAAAAGCACCCCAAACTTTAATATGGGGAAATTGCGCTGTATAATCCCATTCAACAAAAATAAATGCGCGCTATGAGACTACGATTTATACCTTTACTTCCCCTTCTGCTATTATTTGTGATCACCGGTTGCCAATCCGAAGCCGGTGAGTCTGAAAATACCTCCCAGCCTGAAACCAAAGAATGGGCCATTGCCTTGCACGGCGGTGCCGGTTATGTATCTAAAGACATGCCTGAAGATCGCAAACAGGCTTACATGGAATCACTGGAAGAAGCCCTAGCTATTGGCTCTGACATCCTGGCAAATGGCGGTTCTGCCTTAGATGCCATCGAGAGAACCGTGAATTACCTGGAAGACAACGAATTGTTTAATGCTGGAAAAGGCGCTGTTTTCACTTCGGAAGGGAAGAATGAACTGGATGCCGCCATCATGGATGGAAGCACGCTGAATGCGGGAGCTATCACCGGAGTAACGACCGTTAAAAATCCCATCTCATTAGCTCGAAAGGTAATGACAGAATCCAAGCATGTATTTTTTGCCACCGACGGTGCCGAGACTTTTGCCGACCAGGTGGATGTGGAACGCGTAGATCCATCTTATTTTTATACCGAACGCCGGTATCAATCGCTGCAACGGGCGCAAGAACAAGAGAAAGAAGAATCCAGCAACTTACTGCCTGAAACTAATGAGGAGAAAGCCTGGAAATATGGAACTGTTGGGGCTGTTGCCCGCGACAAAGACGGCAATCTTGCAGCCGCCACTTCTACCGGCGGCATGACGAACAAGCGGTACGGGCGGGTTGGGGACGTTCCCATCATCGGCTCCGGCACCTATGCCAACGACCTCGTGGCAGTTTCCGCAACCGGCTGGGGAGAAAAGATTATGCTGAATGTATCGGCCCACACCCTGGCTGCCTACATGGAATACAAAGAAACATCGCTGCAGCAATCAATGGATTACCTGGTAGATGAGGTATTGGAACCCGGAGACGCCGGCTTCATCGCCGTGGATAAATATGGCAACTTCTCCATGAAAACGAATACAGGCTCCATGTTCCGCGCTGCCACCGACTCAGAAGGGAATAAAGAAATCGGAATCTGGGAGTGAAGGTGTTATAGTGTGAGAGTGTTACGGTGCGAAGGTGTTAGCGTGTTAGAGTTTTGAAGAACCATAACACGCTAACACCTTAACACTGAAACACTGGCTTATTCGAGTCCGAGGCGGAACTGGTCGCGTAATTCCTGGATGTAGATACCGATGTCGTTGCGAAGCTCGAACAGCCGGGCATGTAGCTCCTGGTATTGTTTTTTGTTGAAAAGGCCCTGCTTTTTCATGGCTTGCAACAGCTCCAAACTGTGATTGGCACAACCCAGTGCTTTTTTGGAATAGGCAATATTGGCACCGATGTAATCCTGCTCAAAACCAAAGGAATGTCCGCCGGCAATTTTAGCACCTACTTTTAGCACTTCATCCACAAAATCCTGGAATTCTCTGGATTGAAATTTGGGATGAATTTTTTCGGCCCACTTCAGAATATCCACCGCAAAATCTTTGGCATCCAGGTAGGTATCTAAACTCTCGAGGTCTGCATAATCTGAATAAGTGTATTCATCACTCAGGCTTTTCCACTCGTCACCTTCATCAAAATCATCGAAGTCATCCTCATCCCCAAAATCCATGAAGGGCTCCTCATCCTCAAAACCGAACAGGAAATCATCTTCGTCCCAGTCGTCGTCGTCATCCTCCCAGTCGTCTTCGTCTTCCGGAAAATAGGCCTCGTCCATTAACAGCTCTTCTTCCACATAGGCTTCAAAAGCGTCATCTTCATTTTGGCTCTCTTGCAGAAGCGTTATCCATCTTGGGGTGTTTCCTTTACGGTCTGAGGCGATAAACTTTCGGAGTTGTTCGCTCTTTTTCTCTACTTCGTTTAAGTGAGCTTCCCACTTGAATTCATCCCACTGTTCGTCATCAAAACCATCGAAATGCATATGCATACAGGCATATTATGGGTTATTGTTTATTGTAAGAAAGAAATTACATGCATTAATGCAATACTTTGTGGAAAAG
Source organism: Gracilimonas mengyeensis (assembly GCF_900182705.1). Lineage (GTDB taxonomy): Bacteria > Bacteroidota > Rhodothermia > Balneolales > Balneolaceae > Gracilimonas > Gracilimonas mengyeensis. Next base: position 226,502 of record NZ_FXTP01000005.1, read on the forward strand.
TAACGCTTTTTGTGGAAAAAAAGGTATTACAAACGTTCTAAAACATTAATAATCACCTGGGTCATTTGGGGCTCTGCCATGGCCGCTGCTGCAAGCACATCTTCAATCTCCACCGGCTCCAGCGCATCGGGGAAGCATTCATCGGTAATCACGGAAATTCCCAATACATCCATACCCATGTGAACCGCTGTAATGACTTCCGGCACAGTACTCATGCCTACCACATCAGCGCCAAGCTGACGCATATATCGGTACTCGGCTTTAGTTTCCAGCATGGGGCCCGTTACTGCCAGATACACGCCCTGATGCATTTTGATAGCATGCTCTAAAGCCACCGTCTCAGCCAGCTCCAGCAAGCGTTCGGTGTACGGTTCACTCATGTCCGGGAAGCGCGGGCCCAGGTCATCATCATTGGGACCAATAAGCGGGTTATCTCCCAAAAAGTTAATGTGGTCGGTGATCAGCATAATATCGCCGCGACTGAAATTGGGATTAAGCCCTCCGCAAGCATTGCTCACCAACAATGTTTGAGCGCCAATAGATTTAGCTACCCGTACGGGAAAAGCTATTTGCTGCATGGTGTAACCTTCGTAATAATGGAAACGTCCCTGCATGGCCACTACATTTTTTCCACCCAGTTTGCCGAATATCAATTTACCTGCATGGCTTTCAACGGTTGAAACGGGGAAATGAGGAATGTCATCGTAACTGATGATATGCTCTGCTTCAATTTCTTCGGCAAGCTGCCCCAGTCCGGTGCCTAAAATCAATAAATATTCAGGCTGAAAATCTGTTTCTCCCTGAATAAAATCGACCGCCTCGTCTCGTTTTGCTCTGAATGCTTCAACCGTATCGTATTTCATAGAAAATGTAATTGGTTTGAAAAGAATAAAAGCCCGCAGCTTTATTCACTATGGAATAGCTCATGCAGGCTTAGCAAAGTTACTAACTGTTTATATCGAAATCAGAAAATAATAATTAGTGTCTTTCTTAAGAAAGGGGTTTATCAATCGATCTCATCAAGGATATCATCCAGGCGATCACTTCCGGGGGGCAGCTGGTGTTCGTCTTCTTGATCTTCGGGCTGATTTTTTTTCTGCTCGCCGCCTTCCTCACTTGTGGCCTCTTCGTTATCCGTCTCATCCTCATCTAAATCAAAGCGGGAGGAAACAGGTTTTTTCTCCAGGGCCTCTTCGAGGTTTTCTTCTTTGGGAAGCTTAAACAACTCCATTTCATCCTTAGAAAACTGCTCTACCGACTTACGGGCATTGTCCAGATACGACGTAATGCCGTTGATAATTTCTTCGCGGCGATCCAGCAACCTTAAGATACTTTGGCGAATTTGCTGCCGGTTGTGACGGGCCTCCCTAATGATGGAATCGGCCTCCATCTCAGCCTTCTCAATGGTATTCTTAGCTTCCTGCCGGGCACCGGATACTTTTTGCTCCATCGATTCTTTCGCCGTTTGCAGGGTTTCGTGAAGGGCGTCCTCAACGCGTTCGTAATGTTTTACACGTTCGTTGAGTTTTTCAATCTCCTGCTCAAGCTCCCGGTTCTTGTTTATGAGATGTTCAAATTCGTTAGAAACGAGGGACAGAAAAGCTTCCACATCGGCGGTATCGTATCCCCTCAGTGCTTTTTCAAATTTCTGCTGTTTTATTTCAAGCGGCGTAAGTTTCATAAACAAATGGGTTAATCCTAAAGAGCGTATTTAAAATAGTACTTATTCGCTTAACATGTTCCGCAGATTGCCGTCGTCCTGGCTTTTTTTAGAGCGATTTTCCTGATTGTTAGAACGAATGTCTTCCTCTTCTATTTCAATTTCTCCCATACTTTTTCGCTGCTTCAGTTCAGCACTTTGTTGTTCTCCCTCTTCCATATCCGAAACGATGGCTTCAAGATTGGCCAGCCGGCGATCGGTACTGCGTTTGAATTCGCCCAGGGCTTTAAAAAACTGTGGGTCTAACTGCTGATTTCCGCTTTTACGATTTATCCATTGCTTGATTAGACTGAACACATTCCAAAACAAGAAGCCCGTGAATCCCAGGCCGCCTATAATTGCAATGATAGCCACCACCATTTCTTCAAAGCTCATAACTATTCCGTTACGCTAATTTTGGTTTGAAGACCTCCGTCTGGAAGCCCCTGAATTATCGGTATTTTGCCTTTCAACTTCATCCTCAATTTCGATTTCGCTAAGCGGATCCCGTCGCTGCCGGGGATTTCTTCTGTGATCCTGGTTGGTCAAAGACTCCAGTTTTTCAACCCTGGATTTCAGGTTCGAAATCAGCTTGTGCATGTCGTTGAGTTCTCGCGACCTGCTCAGACGCTTTTCCTCCATTTTCAGTTCTTGTTCTTTGTACGCGTAAACCAGCCCGCCCACAATGGCTACAATAGGTATAATTGCAAACCATGGAAGTCCAAATAACATAGTGCCCTCAGTTTTATTTTTTAAGGTATTAAAGTGAATGTGGGAAATTGCTACGGAAGATGCTACCCATAGTTTCGTTCACCAAAAATGGCTGTACCCACACGCACCATGGTGGCTCCTTCTTCTATGGCTACTTCCATATCGTTGGTCATTCCCATCGATAAGTGCTTCAGCTCTACGCTTCCTTTGTTGTATTCCTGGTGGGAGTCAAAGAGCTCTTTCAACAGTTTAAATTCAGATCGAACTTCTTCCGGGTCATCCACAAACCGGGCCATCCCCATCAGGCCTTTTACTTTTACATGTTCATAGTTTTGGGCCTTTTCCAATATACCTGCAAGGTCGCCGGGTTTGCAACCGCCCTTCTGTTGTTCATCACTTATGTTCACTTGAATCAGGGCATTTACCACACGGTTGGCTTTCCCCGCTCTCTTTTCAATCTCTTTGAGATATTTGGCTTTCTCTACGGAATGAATCCAGTTTACCCGCTCGGCAATATATTTAATCTTGTTGGTTTGAATGTTGCCGATAAAATGCCAGGAGATATCCGGGTTGGCTATTTCCAGCATTTTGTCTTCCAAATCCTTCATCCTGTTTTCTCCAAAATGCAGTTGGCCGGCCTGCACAGCTTCCAGGATGTCTTCATTGGGCTTGGTTTTGCTTACAGCAACCAGCAAAACTTCTTCCGGATCACGCCCGCAGCTTTCACAAGCTTCTTTTATTCTTTGTTGAATGGATTTCAGATTTTTGGCGATATTCTGTTCACTCATGGCAAAAAATGGTCTTTTTGGTAGATTCAAAAGAATTTACCCTAAGATAAGCTTTTATCATTCATCAATAAGCCTTATTTTTGGAAGCTCTTAAGACATCCTAATTAATGATTTATTTATTGAGATTAACAAGACTCAACATCATAATTCAGGCTTCGACGACATCGTCGGGCACAAAACAGCGAGGGGATAGATAGCATGTCAACCCAAATCCGACAAATATCTACCTTCCTCAATCAGTGGGCCCCGCCCAAAGTAAAAATGGATTATGATAATGTCGGGTTACTGGTCGGAGACCCTTCCGCCAACGTCACTTCCGTTTTAACTTGCCTTGACGTCACCGACAAAGTTGTAGCCGAAGCCATTGAAAAAGGCTCCGAACTTATAGTAGCCCACCACCCCCTCATTTTTGGTAAAATCGGTAGCATAAACCCTACCAACGAGCAGGGCCGTATCATCTACAAACTGATTAAGAATGATATCGGACTATTGGTAGCCCACACCAACCTGGATGCTGCACTCGACGGTGTATCTTTTGTGCTGGCCAACATGTTAGGGCTGGATGACCTACGATTCCTTGATAAGAATTATGACATCAGCCGGAAAATAAGGTTGATTACCGCACATGAAGACAGCGACGCGGTACTCAAATTGTTGAATTATCACTCGGCAGAAGAAGCTCATCATTTTGATGTAACCAGCCGCGAAGATGGCCTCAAATGTTTTGAAGCTATCATCGATCAGCACAACGTATCCGTTCTTAAAAAAGCCCTTAAAGCCGAAGGTATGCTGAAGGAAGGAAGCTTCCAGGTGATTGACCTCGCTTCTACTTCTCAGAACTTTGGCATGGGTGTGATAGGAGAATATCCTGACGACGGAATTGGTAAAAACGAATTTTTGCACTTGGTATCCAAAGCCCTGAATGTACAAGCCATTCGTTATTCCGGCGATGTTGACCGGATTAAGAAAGTGGCTGTTTGTGGCGGTGCCGGTGTATTCCTTAAAGATAAAGCGATCGAAGCCGGGGCCCAAGCTTTTGTAACAGCCGACATCAAATACCACGACTATTTTACTGAAAAGAATGATTTTCTATTGATGGATGTGGGCCATTACGAAAGCGAATTCCCCGTAGCCGAAGCCTTGAAGAATGAACTGTCCGAGGCTTTTGAAGAAATTGAAGTATCTGTAACACGAACCGTGACCAACCCGATGCATGTGTATGTATCGCATCCCGAACCCAAAACTATTCAACCAAGCTGACCTCACTCCATGAACGAAGTATTACAAAAATTAGCCAACCTGCAATACATTGACAGTCGCATTGACGAGCTGAAGCAATTGAGAGGTGATCTTCCGGAAGAAGTACTGGATCTGGAAACCGATATAGCCCGGAAAGAAGCACGCCTCAATAACCTCAAGGAAGAAGATCAAAACCTGAGTGTTGAGTATGACAACCTTCAGCTGGAGCTTAAAAGCGCAAGAGAGAAAATTGAGAAGTATGAAGACCAGCAGCTGAGTGTTCGCAACAACCGCGAATACGATGCCCTCACCAAAGAAATTGAGGCACAAAAGCAGGTAATTGAGAATACTGAATCTCGCCTGAAAGAAATTGAAAAACGTAAAGAATCCATTGAACCTGAGATTGAAGCGGCCAAGGAAGCCCTGGAAGAAGCTCAGGAACTTTACGAAGAAAAAAGCCAAAACCTTGATGAAGTCGTTAAATCTACAGAAGACGAGGAAGAGGAGCTGTTGAAAAAGCGCAAAGAGGTTGAAGAAGAAATTGACGACCGTTATCTGCGTAGCTATAATCGTCTCAGAGATGGTTTGAGCAACGGCATGGCGGTAGTAGCCATGGACCGCGGAGCTGCTCTCGGGATGGCCCTGCCACCACAAACACAGGTAGAAGTCCGTCGCAAGAACAAAATTATTATTGACGAAAACAGCGGCCGTATCGTAGTGGATCAATCTTTCTTCGATAAAGCCAAAGAAGAACTCTCTATCTGATTTTGATCAGCACATCTTAATTATTACCCCTAAAGGGAGGCCTGTTTGGTTTCCCTTTTTTGTTTTGGGGTGATGTTTTTTTAGCAAGTAGTTGTTGGATAGTTTTAAGCTCTATCTGTAGAGTAAAAGCAGTAAAAATCTTCAAACTCGTACGACAATGCTTTAGATATTAGGAACCCGTGGCGGCGCTCTGTTAGGAGCAACCTATTGGTAAAAAAAGAAGCACTGCCGAATAAAATTTTCGCCCGGATTTTTCAAAAGCTTTGATAATCATCGAAAATTGGTCGCAAATCAAACCGAAAACACCCAGCATGAACACCCTAAAAACTTACAGCACCATGGAGAATAAGCGAGCCCAGATCTCTACCTTTCAGCCACAACCACCCTCTCCTTGATCCTCTCCCAGGAGAGGAAACACCTTGATTAGCATTATAGCTTAGATATAAAATATTGCCACTAACTCGATTCCTTGATTAAAATATCACACTCAACTAGTGAGCTTCCCCCGGTAGGTTTTTCGGGGGATTGAGAGGTGGGTAAATAGCACCATTGGGCATTATTGATTTCTCTGGCACAAGACTTCCTAAAGAATCCTAAATTTCTTTAGGAATAATCCGGTTCAGTCACCGCTCAGGAAACAACCAGCCCACCACAATCTGTAATTTTCAATCTGGAATCAGCCATTATTTAACCTTCCAAAAAAGCGTATCTTACGCGAGCAGGGAAGCCGGGTAATCGCTTCGTGCTTTGGCACGGGGAGGAAAGTCCGGACACCTACAAGCTCCGCGCTCCCCGATTCGGCATTGGCCGGCGAAGGGGAGGCTTGCCGGGAGGAATCCCGGGATGCCAGACAGTGCAACAGAAAACAGACCGCCCGGCTATGGCCGGGGTAAGGGTGAAAAGGTGAGGTAAGAGCTCACCGCCCCAAGGGCGACCAAGGGGGCACGGTAAACCTCGCGGGGTGCAAGTTCATGCAGATGGTATACGCCGCTTGTCGTGACCCCATCGGGTAGAACGCGCAGATAAATGATTACCCTCGACAAAATCCGGCTTACAGGCTTCCCTGCATCCCTTTACATGAAAACCCCGCTCTTAGCTGAGAGCGGGGTTTTGTTTTTTGGGCAAATTCCTGTTACTTAATTCAATATAGAGAGAGTAATTAATCTCGGGATTATGAAAATTTCGGTACTAACAACCATCTTTGCAATTTGTCTAATATCAACCATGCATGCACAATGGGAGTTGCGCTATCCAGAACTGCCGGAAGACAAAATCACCGACGTCGCCTTTATCTCCGAATCAACCGGTTTTTTTGTAAATGAAGCCGGTGCTATCTACAGAACTACTGATGGCGGGGAAGAATGGAAAGAGGCTTTTTATGATGGAAACTCAGAATTCACATCTATACAATTTATTAATGACCAAGTAGGCTTTGCGTATGCCTACATCGGCTCATGCTTCACCTACACAACAGATGGCGGGAAAAGCTGGCAACAAGATGATTTGTACGTACACATGGCACGTTCAGTCGTTGGGTTTTCTCGCTCAGAATTTCTTAAAACTGATGAAAATGGAATCTACAAAACAACATCTGTATTTGGTGACTGGCAAAAAATTTATGACGTGCCAATAGAAACCATTGATGGAGGCGACCTCTTTTGGGAAGAAACCATCGCAATTCCTAAAAAAACACAGCAGTTCTCTGATTCCTCCCTCTCTATTTTGTACTACAATCGGTATAGAGGTGATTACCAAAATAAGCAGGATTCTTTGTATTACCTGTTAAGCTCTGATAACCGTGGGGAACGCTGGGATTCTACCTGGATTAATATTAAGGGCAAAATTGCTTCATTAGAAATGGTTGATCCAAAAACAGGCTTTCTACTCACCGAAAGCGGTTCATTCTTTAAAACCGATAATTTCGGGAAAAGTTGGGAGCGAAAAAGAATTCCTAACACAGACGTAGCCCCTCATAACATTGTCCCTTTTTCAAAAGACAGGGTATATCTGAAAGGCAGGAAAGTCTTCAAAACCACTGATGGGGGAGATCATTGGGATATTATTCAAGTTCCTCAAAATGGCTTTAACACCGGTTATGTGATAAGTCGTTATGACCACACCGCATTTCATGATTTGCAATTAAAAATTAGTGCTGACGGCGAAGAATGGATGCACGGAAAGCAATTCCAAAGAATTAGTGGATCTAAACTCTATTTTAAAAATAAAACTACTGGTTGGGCATTCGGGCAAAGAGAGGCTTTTATTACCAAAGATGGCGGGTACACATGGGAAGCAGATACTACTTTTCCTGATCGTCCTTATGAAATAAAATTCATCAATGAAGAAGAAGGCTGGTTCATAGGAAAGGAAAAAATTTACAAAACTGAAGATGGAGGTAGATCATGGGCATTATTAGATTTACTTGCTAGCGGGGAAAATTTATATGGCCCAAAAATACTTTTTGATAATAAATTTGGCATTATTTACGCCAATTTTAATTGTGAAGATCTTACCTGCGGTAAATTGTTAGTCACTAATGATAATGGAGCTACCTGGGACAATCGACAGGTACCTACTTCCTTTAAAAGCCTGTCACTTGCCAAGGGTAAAATTTTTGCAGTTGATGGGCAAAAACAGCTGTGGGTATCCAATGATAAAGGAATTTCCTGGGAAGTATGCTATGACTATTCATATGAAAACTTATGGCCTAAGCCTTTAGTACGTGCTGTTGGTGACCAGGTTTGGTTACATATTGGATTTCGCAATCTTGCCTACTCAAAAGATGGCGGAGAAAGCTGGCACATTACCTCAAAAGTTGGCCATCAACTAACCGCGGATATGGTACTATTAGGCCCCTATCATGATGGTTCGGCAGATCTGCTTATGGTAGATGAGTTTGGCACTATTCAGAATATTGATTCGGATCTGGGGACTTATGATAAAAAATATGAAACGCCCCCAACCCGTACCCATTTGGAACACATTACCTATACTATGGATGATAATAGGCCACTTATCTGGATTATGGGTACTTACAATACTGTTTTATTTAGAAAAGTTTGGAATGGCATTGATGTTTCAAATGCTTTGGAAACAACTGAAATTCCCCGTTCGAATGCACTCCATCAAAACTATCCCAATCCTTTTAACCCTTCTACGACGTTTTCGTTCGACCTTAAGAAAACAGGACATGTAAAGCTCTCCGTATTTGATATTACAGGCCGTGAAGTAGCTGTAATTCAAGACAATAGATTAGCTGCCGGCAGTCATTCTATATTATTTAATGCAGAAGGTTTAGCTAGTGGTACCTATTTCTATCGGCTAAAAACTAAAGACCAGGTTTTATCAAAAAAGTTTACCCTGATCAAGTAAACCAAGTCAAACAAACAACCACGCACTAACCACGCCGCCAAGTGAAATAACCAGGATCATCCAGAGCAGATCCATGCTCTTCTTCCATCCCGCCCAGAAAATAAACAGCCCGGCTTTTACAATGGTATTGGATATCACCGCCATCACAATCCCTAAAGTAGCTACCGATCCGGTAATATCAGACTTCGCCATCTTGGACAAGGATAGAGTGATAGCATCCACATCCATCAAACCGGAAAGCACAGATAACATGTATACCCCGCGATCCCCAAACCACTCCTGAAGCGCGGTAGCCAGCACCAAAATAACCGCCAGTAATGCTCCGAATTTCAAAGCGGTGGGTAGCTGCAGGGGATTACCCAGTTTCAGATCCGGATTCTCTTTTTCATTGCTTTCTTTGGCATTTAGCCATAGCCAAATCACACAACCAATGGTTAACACGAACATGGTTAACAGTGGAATCCACAGTAAATCCAGAATAGCTTTGTTGACAACCGAAACTTCAATAACCACCCGCACCAGCATAATAGCCGAAGCCACCAACACCCCCGCTATAAACTTGCGGGTACTTCCTAAAACCTGTTGCTTCGCAAATTGAGCCAGACTGATGGTCACCGCCGTAGATGAGGCCAACCCGCCTATCACGGAAGTGAGCAAAGTACCTTTATCTTCCCCGGCGTATTTCACCAACACATATCCCATAAAAGATAAACCTGAGATGAGCACTACCATCCACCATATCCAATACGGATTCAGGGTATCCCATGGGCCATAACCTTTATCCGGCAAAAGCGGAAGCAGTATTACTGAAATGATAAGCAGTTTTATTCCTGCATAAATAACAGTGACTTCCAGCTTTTGCAGCCAGCCATGTAAAACAGGCTTCATGCTCAATATGGCCATGACGGCTACGGCTGTACCCAATGCTTCCAGCTGATACCCCAAAGCCGCCCAGGCACCTATTGAAAACGTAAGGAGCAATCCCACTTCGGTTGTAATACCAATATCCTCTTCTTCCTGGGTTTTTTGTTCAAATACATATGAGGCAATAATGAGCCCGGTGAAGGCTACAAAAACCAATCCCAGGATCCATTCTCCGGTATGAGGAATGAGGACAGCCCATACTCCGCCGAGTAAACCGGCAAGGCTAAAAGTTCGGATTCCTGCTACCCGGTCGCCCTCGTCTTCCTTTCGTCCATGCCAGCCCCGCTCTGTTCCAATTAATAAACCCGTGGCCAGGGCTGAGAGCAGTTTCCAGACAATATCTAATCCCGCAGTCTCCATAACATCAAAATTACTTTCGGCTTTTTAGTAAAAAGGTAATGTAAGCTATGTGCCTAATATTAATATCTCTTTATAATACACTTTAATGGCCATCAGACCAATGTTAGATATAAGTAGTTGTGTTTATTTTTGCGCTAAAAAATTTCGTTTCACCACATTTCATAGTATTATTAGTGATGCACATTACATGGCAACGCTAATTAATATAAAAACATGGATACGAAGCAGAAAAAAACAGTGATGATCGTGGAAGACGATCTGATACTGAACCTTCTGTATGAGAGCTATCTGGAAAAGTTAGGATATGATGCTGAAGGAGAGCTTGTGTATGGCAAAACCGCCATCGAAGTAGCCAAAAAAATCGATCCTGATCTCATTCTTATGGATATCTCTCTGGAAGGTGATATTGATGGAATTACAGCCATGAAGGAGATTCGTAAATTTTCTGATGTTCCTGTAATATACATTACCGGAAATTCAGATCCGCACCATGTGCAACGAGCCAAAGAAACCGGCTACCTTGATTACCTCGTTAAACCCATTGAGTTTAATGACCTAAAAGAATCTATCGAGAGAAACTATAAGAAAATTCATTAATCTGTCGTTTCTCTCCCTTTTCGTTTTTTATCCACGCCCCTCCTTAATTTGTACTTATTATGAGAAATCTTTTTTTCCTTTCCCTGCTAGTTGCTACACTCGCAGCGTGTAGCGCCCCCAAAAATACCACCTCTTCAAATATCACCAAAAACAACTTTGAGCCTCAAAGACCTATTCCATACCCTATTGAAATGCCCATGAATTTTGAAGTGGCTTTAAATAACGGCACCCGCACATTATCCGGAGTTCCTGGGGAGAATTATTTTACCAACACTTATACCTATAAGCTGGATGCTACGCTGTCTCCCCAAGATACTATGCTTTACGGAAAGGCAGATATCACCTATACCAACAATTCACCGGACACGCTAAACATCCTCGTTTTTGAACTCAGCCAGAACCTCCACAAAAAAGGTGTACCGCGTAAGGAATTTGTAGAGATCACAGGCGGCATGAATATTGAACGAGTTGCCACCGCAGACCGGGAACTTCAGAAAGTAAATCAGTATCGCCTTGGATATGTGATTCAAGGTACGCATATGCTGGTAATACCAGGAACAGAAATCGTCCCTGGTGAGAGCATTGATCTCGAAATTGACTGGAATTTTAAGATACCGCAAGCTGGTGCCAGCGGACGCATGGGTTACAGCCGGGATAACTTATTTTACCTGGCTTACTGGTTCCCCCATGTTTCAACTTATGATGATCTGCAGGGCTGGTTTGCCGATCACTTTACTGGAAATGCCGAATTTTATCACGATTTTGGTGATTACGATATTTCCATCACCGCACCTGAACAATGGCTGGTGATGAGTACCGGAGAGTTTCTTAATGCTGATGAAGTCCTAAGCCCTGCGGTACTTGAGCGCTACCAACAAGCCGGTTCATCTGACGAAGCTATCACCGTAGTATCACCAGATGATTTTGGCAACGCAACGGTTAGCAGTGATGACAGCCTACTTACCTGGAAATTTTCCGCTGAAAAAGTACGTGATGTAGCTTTTAGTGCCACCCTCGAATCGCAGTGGGACGCTATGCGTACACCCGTAGGCGATATGGACGGAGACGGGCAGACTGACTACTCCCGCATCAATGCCTTTTGGAGAAGTTCTGCCCCGCTTTGGGAAGATGCAGCTGATTTTACAGCCCATTCTATCTCTTACCTTTCAGAATATACCAATCACCCATACCCATGGCCACATATGACTTCGGTTGAGGGAGCCGAAATTATTGGCGGCGGCATGGAATTCCCCATGATGACCATCATTGGCAGTTACAATCGGGCAGGAAGCCAAGCGCTATACAATGTTACCGCTCATGAAATTGCCCACATGTGGATCCCAATGATTGTAAGCACCAACGAACGGCGCTTTGCCTGGATGGACGAGGGAGCCACTACTTTCCATGAAGCACAAGCCCGCTGGGATCGCTATCCTGATTCTTTTAGTCGATTGGATGAATTTGAGCCTTATCTCGGCCTGGCTGGCTCTTCCTATGAAGGCGAAATCATGCGCTGGTCCGATTATCATTACCCGGGACCTGCTTATGGCGTGGCCTCATATCCCAAACCCGGAAGTGTGCTTATAGCCTTGCAGGGAGTGTTAGGAGAAGAACTGTTCACCAACGCCTGGCTTACATTTATTGACCGATGGGCTTATAAACATCCCACACCACTGGATATGTTTAACACCTTTGAGGATGTATCAGGTCGTGAGCTGGATTGGTTCTGGCGCGCATGGTACTACGAAACCTGGACACTTGATCAGTCTATCGATTCCGTTACCCAGGATGGAGATCAGGCTACCATCGTTATCAGAGACTTAGGAAAAATTCCCATGCCGGTTGATTTAACTATTAGCTATGAAGATGGCACCGAGAAAACTCATCGCATCCCTGTCGACACATGGCTTCAGGGGCACAGAGAAGTTTCTATTCAGCTTGATACCCCTTCTCCAATTTCAGAGGTAGTAATTGATAAAGAGCACTACTACCCGGATGTGAATCGTGCCAACAATGACTGGCAAAACTGATTTTTTGATTTTGTATGGAAAAAATCAGTTTATGCCTATATTTATTAGTTCTTCACTCGTATTGAATGTAAACTTTTTAAGCCTATGAACCTTTTACGAAACAGGGGACTCCGCTGGATTCTGCTTATGATTGGCCTGGCTGCCATCATAGCACTCACCGGCATGAATGTACTCTCCCTGTACGACTTGCGCGACCAAATGGTAGAGGGAGAAAGAGAGCGGCGTATTTCTCAACTGGATGAAATCAGCCAAACTATCCTAAATGACCTCAGGGCACCATTATCAGGCTTTTATAAGCTTGAAATGGAAACGGTAGAACCCCATTTAGAACAAACCGGTCAGTTGCCCCCAAAACTGCAGGAGATGCTACATAAGGCATCCCAAACCGCCTATTTCAACGGTATTTATTACACCCCTGAAGGCACCAATCCCTGTGACAGTAACAGCACGGTTTATCAATACAATAAGCAGGATCGAGAGCTTTTCACCACCAACAGCTACCCTAATCTTTTATGTGATGGAGTTGGATTGGTACGCACAAAAACAAAAATCCAGCTCAACGATTTTGACTATCGCTGGAATAATAACTTAGAGTTCGACACTCACAGAAGCATGAATGTGGGGCTAATCAATCTATCGGAAAACCGCATTGTTGGCTACCTCACCTTCACACTCAATAAAGAATATATTGTCAACGAAGTAATCGATCCTTTGCTGGATGATTATTTCGGCGATAGCGAAGAAACCGGAGTAGTCGTATGGCTTCACGACTGGACCAATGAAGATGTACTAGCTTCTAACGACAGCAATGTTGAATACGACCGGGATAAGGTAGATCATCGCTATCGATTTTCTTATTTCTTCGATACCTGGTCTTTTAGGATGGCTTTCCTTCAATCTCCTGTAGCAAATGCTTACAATGCCACTCTATTTAAAAACCTCGCTGTTTTAGGGGTAGCCGTACTTTTTCTGCTTGGTGCCCTCATCTTTATGTTTATCACAGCACAGCGGGAGCGTAACCTGGCACAACGACAGGCCAGCTTTTTGGCAAATGTGACTCATGAGCTTAAGACTCCTCTTGCCGTTATGCAGGCCGCGGGCGAAAATATATCAGACGGCCGTGTTACAGAACCTAAGCGCCTCAAACAATATGGAGAACATATTTACAACGAATCCATCCGCTTGCGGGGCATGATTGAAAAGTTACTGGATGTTGCCCGCGTGGATTCAGGACAAGCTATGCTGAAAGCCGCTCCCTACAGGCTCAATGAGTTGTTGGAAAGCTACCTGGAGGAAAACCTTAGCTATATTGAAGGAAAAGGTTTTACGGTTCGCAAGAAAATCAAGGAAGAGAAGGCTTTCACTATGATTGACCGTGACAGCTTTGAGACGATTATCAGCAACCTCACAGAAAATGCTATCAAATACAGCAGTGATGTGAAGTTCATTGAGTATCAGATATCATCGGACGACGGTCACGTCTACCTCAGCGTTACCGATCATGGAATTGGCATCCCCAAAAAAGCACAAAAGAATATTTTCAATAAGTTTTACCGGGTTGAAGACTCAGATACCCTGAGCACAAAAGTGAAAGGACATGGCCTTGGCTTGAGCATTGTCAAAAATATGGTGAACCTGAATGGAGGATCCATCAATGTTAAAAGCACCGTAGGCCGTGGGACAACATTTATTGTCAGATTTCCTAAATTAGTTAAGGATGATCTTTCCCCAGAGCAACGTGCGGCTGGCTCATCACCCCAACAATCTATAAAAAAGCGTACAGAAGAATATGTCGGATAATCCTATGAAAATACTTGTAGTTGAAGATGAGCCAAGCCTCGTCTTCACGCTGCGTGACACCCTCGAAAATGAAGGGTATGAGGTATTAGTTGATGAAGACGGTACTGAAGCCGTCGAATTGACCAAAGAGCAACATCCGGATCTCCTGATATTAGATATCATGCTGCCCGGCAAAAGCGGATACGACATTTTGCAGGAAATCCGCAAGGAAAAGCTCACGCTTCCTGTGATCATGTTAACCGCAAAAGACCAGGAGCCGGATAAAGTAAAAGGACTGAACCTTGGCGCCGATGATTACCTAACCAAACCTTTTGGCGTAAAGGAATTGCTGGCACGTATCGAAGCCCGCTTGCGTCGTGCCGGTGCTTATTCCTCTTCCCGGGAAGTGGAAATCCTTCAATTAGGTCCTGTAAAAATTGATCTGCGTGAATCTGTAGTAGAACGGCCGGATAATGAAGAGATTGAACTAACCTCCCGCGAAGTTGAACTCATCCGCTATTTACTCAAGAGTGCTAACGAACCTGTTTCACGTGACGAATTACTGGAAAAAGTTTGGCGGTATGAGTTTAGCACCAACACCCGCACGGTTGATGTTCACATCTCAAAATTGCGTGCTAAAATTGAAATGCATCCCGATGATCCCCGTTACCTGATTACCCTTCACGGGGTGGGCTACATGCTTCGCACAGATTAATAGGTTGCGTAAAATGCCCGCAGTCTCTCATTTGGTTGCATGGACTGCACATGGGACATACAGGGGAATACTGTTTCAATAACCGCTGTTGCTTGTAGTTACACTTCAATCACTTTAAGAATAAATGTTTTTCATTGCGCTGGGATAATTATCCTTTGGGAAACTAAAGGGTATTTTTCAGAGTCAGCTGCCATCAGAATTTTTTTTACAATCCCTTGTCTACTTAGGAAGCGCTCAAATCTCCGATAATAATTCCAGAGTCCGTCATCTCATAGAAAGTTATTCCTTGGAATTTTCTTTACACAAGATCTTACCTCTCTCTTTTCTAACTTAACCACCCTGAGCTGGGACCCATAAAAATCTCCAGACTAATAGCTCCACCGTTATTCATACTCATTATGCAAAGCTTGCCGACCGGGTGAAACTCAAGTACCTTGGAACCTGGAAGATCTGTAATGCTTTTAACTTTAAGGTCCATTAATACTTAGTTAAAGTGGCTGCCTTACATTCCTTCATATACTTTAAAAGAATTATAGGGCGCTTTCTTTTTCAAGTGTTTACAAAACCTAAGAATGTAAGCGCTTTTTATGTTAACAGTATATTAATAAAGGCTATTTGAAAAAATTACCTAAAATATTTTTGACTTTGTTGAAATAACCGCTATCTTTTAAGCGGATTAAGTGTTCAACTTAATTCTAATCCTATTTACTTTTATTCCGCCTAATATTTTTCAGAGAGTTCGGTTGGTTAGGCTGCGATTTGCTCTCTGATAGTATTAGTGACTCCAACAACAACGGGCGAAGAGCTGATCCTCTTCGCCCGTTTTATTTTCGGGATATTTTTCAATCGATGGATTCCTTCTGAGCTTTCCGTCCTGCGTATATCATTCTTTGCAGAAAAGTACTCCCGGCATAAGCATTTTCCTTTTTCAGTCACATTTCACACCTTTGATATGAACGTATATAAACCTATTCATATGCCTGACTACAACAATGTAGACCTGAATTGTACTAAAGGAAATATTGCCAACCAGCCGGACGTGGAAGCTATTGTGAATGCTGCCAACGCTCAATTAAAAACAGGGGGCGGAGTCGCGGGGGCTATCCATAACGCAGCAGGTCCCGGTCTTGCCGAGGAATGCGAACCTAAAGCCCCTATCAAACCAAGTGAGGCCGTCATTTCCGGAGCACATGATTTACCAAATAAGTATGTGATTCACTGTCTTGGACCTGTTTACGGACAGGATAAACCCGAGGATAAATTACTGCGCAACTGCTATCAAAATTCGCTTAAGCTCGCTGAGGAATATGACATTAAATCCATCGCCTTCCCGGCTATATCAACGGGCGTTTTTGGTTTTCCCAGACTGGATGCTGCCCGTATTGCCATGATCACCCTAAAAGATGAAATGCCGGATCTCGAATCTGTAAAAGAAATACGCTTTGTACTTTTTAGTGATGAAGACCTTGAATTACACCAGGACGTAATGAAAGAGGTTTTTGAGAATTAGGATAAGAGACAAGGTGTGAGGTTTTAGGTATTAGGTCTCAGTGTGATGTCTTCTTCACTCCAAAAAATCAGTGAAATCCCTAAATCTGCGCAATCACTGGTCCTTTTTTATCTCTTGCCATTTCTTCCATAGCAAGGCCTCTCGCCCCTGACTTCCGCCCTGATACCACTGTTTATTTTTCAGCGCATCGGGCAAATATTGTTGATTGACCCAATTGTGTGGATAGTTGTGTGGATACTTGTAATCATCCGAAGCATTTTCGATGCCGAGATGTTTGGCTCCCAGTTTATTGGCTGTCTTGTCCTTCAGATAAGGAGGAATATCTTTAATCCCCCGCTCGCTTACCTCACGGTTCACTTCAAAAATAGCGCCGGTACTGTTGCTCTTGGGACACATACTTAAATACAGGCAAGCGTGCGACAGAAAATACATTCCCTCGGGCATCCCACATTTCATAAATGCTTCTTGGCAGGAATTCACAATCGTTATTGCATTGGGCTCGGCCAGGCCCACATCTTCGCTGGCAAAAATGAACATTCTGCGAAAAATAAAATTGGGATCGTCACCGCCTTCCAGCATGGCATTCATCCAGTAAAGAGCCGCGTCGGGATCAGAACCGCGCATAGATTTGATGAAAGCTGAAGCGTAGTGGTAGTGCTCATCACCGGTTCGATCATAGCGCACATTACGGCGCTGAATACTTTCTTTAGCTACCTCAAGGTTGATGTGAACCGTACCACCCTCATCGGGCTTACTCGAAAGAACGGCTACTTCCAGCGCATTCAGTGCATTACGAATATCGCCCCCCGCCATTTCTGCAAGGTAGTTAAAGGCATCTTCCGTCACTTCAATATCTTTTTTACCTAAACCACGCTCCTCATCCTTAAGTGCACGGTTCAGCATCAGCTTCACCTCATCCATGGTCAATGGATTCAGTTCAAAGAGCTGACAACGTGAAAGCAACGGATTCACCAGTGAGTAAAATGGATTTTCGGTAGTAGCCCCTACCAGGGTGATAATGCCTGATTCCAGGTGAGGCAGCAGTGCATCTTGCTGAGCTTTATTCCAGCGATGAATCTCATCCACAAACAGGATGGTCTTCTTACCGTTAAGCTTACGCAGCTTCTCCGCTTTATCTACCACATTCCGCAACTCCTTGATGCCATCCAGCACCGCATTGATCACTTCGAACTGTGCTTTTATCTCACGGGAGATCACGTGTGCCAGGGTTGTTTTACCCGAACTCGGAGGGCCGTAAAAAATAAGTGAACCAATCACCCCACTTTCAATCATGCGCTGAAGCATTTTTCCTTCTCCAACCAGGTGTTCCTGTCCTGCAAACTCATCCAGAGACTGCGGCCGCATCCGTGTGGCAAGCGGCTCACTGTATTGAGGATTATCTTTTTGAGATTGAAAAGTGGAAGAACCTGACTGTTTTTCTTCGAAGAGATCCATGAATCATTGCGTGGTTGAAAAGTATATGTAAGATATGTGTTTTAGGGGGAAAGAAGTAGTCTGAATTCAGGACTCAGAATTCAGAATTATCTCCTCATTTTTATTAGGTGATACTTATCCATGAACCACGATTAAGAATAGGACAGGAATTTTCGGATTAGGTAAGTGAATGCTGTAATATCCTGTACAACTCTGTTTTGTTATGGAACCAAGCGGATGTCTATAAGAGACCAACGGCACCTATTTTTGCTTGGCGACAGCCATTTAGCACAAGCGGTACACTTGCGGCAAATATAGCTGACTACTGCGTCCTGAGTTCAGAATTCTTATTCACCATATCGTTTTAAGACCCTCCTCTTCATATTTTTTGACATCCTCATCATTTGAAATCAAAATCAGATCACGTTGGATAGCTTGCCAAATCAGCATTCTGTCAAATGGATCACGGTGCCATTCCCCCCTTAGATAATGATATGAGGAAGTTTCATTTGCAGTTAATCCAATGAGCTCAAAACCAGAATCTACAGCAAGCTTTGGAAAGTCGTCTGGTTTTATACCATCCAAGACAAGCTTACCAAGTGAATATTTGAGTGAAATCTCCCAAAAATTTACAGCGCTGACCAAAATGAGATTCTTTGGATCTTCAATAATTTTATGACTCTTTGAAGATAATTTATGAGTATCCAGAATTGACCAAATCAGCGTGTGGGTATCTAACAGAAAATTCATTTAGCCTAAAAATTCCTCTTCTGTCATTTTAAAATCCTTGTTAAATACTGCGGTTGCTTTCCCATCCAGCTTCCCCAGTTGTCGCTTTCCCTCCCCTTCATGCTCTTGAGGAACAAAGTAACCTACTACCTCTTTCTTCTTTCCAAAAGTAACCGCAACTTTTTTCCCGGATTTAACCCACTCAATTACTTTTGAGAAATGAGTTTTAAACTCTCCTACAGACATCTTTTTGGTCTCATTCATGGCTACACCTTTTCTATTTAAAATAGATTTTACTTGTCAAGTTGTCAAGAACTGAAACAGTATGCTTAATCTGTGAAAAGCAAATGCCACCTAATTTCCCATTTACCACAAGCGGGACGCTTGCGGTAGGTCAATGACACTTGTTTAACTTGGCTCAGGACCACCTATCATCAAGTGAAACATGGCAGGCTAACAAGGGGTTTAGGAAAGCAAGAAAGTAAGCCTCCGACTGGTTCACGCGTCTCGCTTGGACCCCAACTTGTATCCAACCTTAAACCTTGTAAACCAAAAGCATTACCACAAACTAGATGCCTGCGCCAGAGATAGCCGACTACTGAATTCTGAATCCTCTATTACAACAACGACTTCTGGCTCCCATACTTATTCAAATACTGATCCAGTTTCAGTTTTTTTCGGGTTGAGTCACTGGTCATATAACGCAGCTTGCCATAGATAGGGCGCTCCTGCCAGGCGCGGTCAAACCGGCCAAAGCACCAGAAAATGCCTGAATAGCTGTTGGGATCGCGTCCATCCAGTGCATAGCGGTTGTTGAGCTCAATCATATAATCCAGGGCTGTGCGATAATCCTTGGTCCACTCAATGATTTTTTTGCCCCATAGCATCCGCAGATAATTTTGCATGATGCCGGTTTCCCGCAACTGAGTTTGAGCCGCATTCCAAATTTCATCGTGCGTCTGTGATTGAGCAAACTCTTCCAGCTCATACACCCATTCACGCTTATCATCTTCGTGCTTCTTCAAAGTTTTAAGCACCCAGTCGGGCAGACTATCAAATTGGTCATAATCAGGGCGGTGGTGCGCGAAATGGAAGCCAACTTCACGCCAGGTAATCACTTCATCAAGAAAACTCTCTACATTGGGATCTCCGTTAAAAAAGCCTGAGTTTTTGCCATTGTTTGGGGTGATGTCATCCAGGTCCCAGCCGTCCGGTTGGTGATCCAGCACGGCTTTCACAATTTCATATTCACTAATCAAACCAAAATGCAGCCACGGACTTAATCCACTTGCGGCATCCGCATCGGGATCATTTCGCTCTTCATCATACCGGTGCAAGCCATGCGCGATAAAGTCACCCAGTTTACCCAGCGCATACTGCCGGGTGCCTTTCTTATCGGTTATGCCAATATCATGGTTGATGTCCAAGGTTCTAATGAAACCGGGTATATCTTCCAGTTTTTCATCTGCTTTGGGATATTTTTCCTTAAAACCATCCGGTAGCTTAACTTCTTTCTGATCCTCTAAATCATCCAGCGGGTCTTTCTTGGGTGGATTCGTGTAAGCTTCTAAAAAATGCTCTTGCATGATCCTTCGAAAAAAGTAAGCGGAGTATGGATCTTTATCCGTTACATCCAGCGGGATGATACCATTTGAATCGATACTGATGTAAGGCACATCTACTTCTTCTGCCATCTTCTCATTGTTCTCGCGGATGATATACACCGGATATTCATCGGCTACTACAGCCACGGAATTTTCAGCCAGGGCATGAAACGCTCCTTGCATCTCTCCTGCTTCACTTTCTGCAAAGCAGTAATAGTTAACGTCGGTGTCTTTTAGTTCATCCAGGTGTTCTTTCATTCCCTCCAGCAGAAATGCATGAAACCGGTCACTGGCCCAGGGATAATTGGTAATTACGCTTTCAAAAATCAGCAGGGGCTTGTCGTATTTATTGGCCAGGGCAACGGCATATTCCAGTGCATAGTTATACTGCAGGCGCCGGTTTATCTGCATCCAGTAAAGGATATACTCCCCGTCTTGATTAACCTCATTTTTATTCCGCTTAAACTTCCGGTAGCTATTAATATTCTTCATGTTCAGGGTTGGTTCTTTTCCCCATTAAACCCTAAAGCTATTTTTGGAATTCCATTCGCTTCTCATCTGTCTTGATCCGCAAGCTATGGTATACCGGTAAGCATTTTCTGGCTAAGTTTCTTCGGTGATAGCCTCTAAATGACGGGGTTTCTGTTTTCTTCTTATGAGTCATGCTGAGCCTACCGGCTAAGGATCTTGCCTTTTGCGGAACTTATTCAACCAATTTCCTGAACTATATTTCCAGTGGATCAAGCGCTGAAACTCATGGTAGCTTGGTAATCATTTTTTGGCTTAGGTTCTTCACTTTCGTTCTGAATGACTCCTTGATTTTAGCAGTAGATTTCTTCGAAATACTAAAGTGCAGGGTTTTAAACCCCGAACTGGGACCAATAAAAAAAACCTCCAGGGTATCGCACCTGGAGGTTTCAACTCAACCTTAATACTTATTATCCATTATATCGGTATGGCTAAGTTTTCAATGTTTATACCATCTCAAACTCCGTGGTAAATGTTTGATCTTTCTGAAGCGGAGCAAAATGAGCTCGGTCATTTCGATCCCGCTCTTTCAGGCGCTCCCATTCATCAAATATTTGCTGTTGTATTACTTCCAACGCACCGGCGTTCTCTTCTTTAAAGAGATGCTTAAAACGTCCCTGCATCCGCAGCCAGGTTTCGATAGGAACAATTTCCTCAGGTATGTGTGTGAGACGGAAGCGTCCTTTGACTACTTCATACAATGGCCAGAATAAAGTATCTACAGCCAGCTGTGCTACTTTAACCGCTTCTCTCGGCTCATGCCGCCAACCCAGCTGACAAGTAGAAAGTACGTTTATAAATGCCGGCCCATCTACCTCAACAGCACGTTTTACTTTATCACTCAGGTCGTGCCAGTGCGAAATAGCGGACTGCCCCACATAATTCACGTGATGAGCCTCTGCGATAGCCGTCAAATCTTTACGTTGTTGGGCTTTTCCAAAGCTGATTTTACCCTCAGGACTAGTCGTAGTACTGGCACCAAATGGGGTAGCGCTTGAACGCTGAATACCGGTGTTCATGTAGGCCTCATTGTCGTAGCATACATACAGGAACTGGTGTCCGCGCTCCAAAGCGCCAGAAAGTGATTGCAACCCAATATCATAGGTACCACCATCGCCACCAAACACCACAAAGGTAACCGGCTCATCGGCAGGAAGCTTTCCTCTTTTTACCAAGGCGCGGTAAGCGGATTCTACCCCACTTGCTGCCGCTGCCGCATTCTCGAAGGCCACATGTAACCAGGGCACATTCCAGGCAGTGTTAGGGAAACGGGTAGTGGCTACTTCCAAACAGCCAGTGGCATTTACCACCACCACGGGCGTCTCAATACTATTAAGTACTGTTCGCACCACGATGGGAATACCGCATCCGCTGCAAAGCGAGTGTCCGCCCCGGAATCTTTTTTCTTTAGCCTCATTGGCTGCTAATTGCTTGATAGTTGGCATAAGTCACTCCTTCCCGCTTCCGGGATATTTAAAATCTTCTATTCTCGGATGCCGATATACTGCATCTCCCGCATTTCTTCGGGATTCTTGAGGTTTTCAAATACCTGACGTATATCGGCCGGGAATAAATCTCTTCCTCCCAATCCGAATACATAGTTTTGCATAGATGGACCGGCACCAAACAAGGCTTCAGCCACTTCCATATACAGCGGACCTTTACTTCCAAATGACATCGCGCGATCTAACACCGCCACTTTTTGTACATGGCCCAGTGCTTCACGTACTTTTTTAGTGGGAAATGGACGGAACATCCGCACTTTGAGCAAGCCCACGGCTTCTCCTTGTTCCCGAAGGTCATCCACCACCTCTTTCATGGTGCCGGCAGATGAGCCCATCACCACAATAGCACGTTCGGCATCTTCCAGTCGATATTCTTCTATGGCATCATACCGGCGGCCTGTGAGAGCTGCATAGTGATTGGCAACCGTATCAAAGGCATCAGGTACGGCATCCATCGCAGCTTGCTGCTGACGCTTGTGCTCGAAATAATAATCCGGCATATCGAAAGGTCCCTGAGTAGTTGGCTTTTGGAGGTTTAACAGGGGGTAAGGGATCTCGTATTCGCCGACAAAATTCTGCACATCCTCATCTTCTTCCAGTAAAATGGGTTCGGCAGTGTGGGTAATCGTGAAGCCATCCTGACCTACCAGTACCGGCAGTAGTACATCATGGTTTTCAGCCAGGGGCACTGACATAATCATAAAGTCATAGGCCTCTTGGGCGTTCTCTACAAAAAACTGAATCACTCCGGAATCACGAGCCAGCATGCTGTCGGAGTGGTCGCAATGTATATTGATTGGACCAGACAGGGCACGATTCCCAATCGCCAGTACAATAGGCAATCGCATGGAGGCTGCGATGTAGATATTCTCGATCATCAACGCCAGGCCTTGCGATGCGGTGGCCGTCATGGTGCGACCACCTGCCGTTGCTGCTCCAATAGCCGCACTCATAGCCGAGTGCTCCGATTCTACATTTATGATTTCTGTGGAAGCCTCGCCATCGGCCACAAACTTGGAAAAAGTTTGAATAATCGGGGTTTGCGGGGTGATGGGATACACGGGAAAAACATCCGGATTGATTTGCCGCATGGCGTGGGCGGCACCTTCCGCTCCGGTCAGCAATTTTGCCCGTCTCAGCATTTCTATACGTTCGGCTTCGGTAGGTTTAGTTTTCATGAGGGCCTCCGTTTAGCATTCTTCCGTATTCCGGTACTTCCTGATCATCCGGCACCATCACTATCGCATCGGTGGGGCAAACTTCAGCACATAGTGCACAGCCTTTACAATAGTCATATTCAAAGCCAAAGAAGTCTGTGCCCTCTGCCAATACAGCCGTATCAGGGCAATCCAGCCAGCAAATGAGGCAATTCACACATTTATCCAGGTTCACCATCGGCTTTTCCCCCATGCGCCAGCCACCGGTTTTAGGCTGCACCACATCTTTGGTGATGACGGTTCCGCCAATAGGAATTTCGTGGTATTTTTTTAGTTCATTCATGCCAATTCCTCCATATGTTGACTTTCGCGGAAGCCGGCCTCGATGGCTTTCAGGTTAATTTCTACAATCTTGGGCGATAGTTTAATGCTCAGGAACTCTTCCGCAGCCCGTTTTAAGTCCTCCAGGGGTGGGTTGCCTAAAATTCCGCCCAAGGCACCAGCCATCACCACATTGGAATAGAGCAATCCGGTTTCTACGGCAATTTTATCGGCATTTATACAGTATAGGGTTCCATCAAAACCCAATTGAAGCCGGAGAGCCTCTTTGGTCTTTTTCGTATTCACCAGAATGAAACCCTCCGGTTTTAGTCCTTCCGTAACACGTATCTCGTGTAATAACGAATCATCCAGTACCACAACCAGGTCCGGGTCGGTAACCCCGCAGTGTAAACGGATGGGTTCATCCGAACTTCGGGTGTAAGCCTGCAGGGGAGCACCACTGCGTTCAGGGCCATATTCCGGGAAAGCCTGTACAAAATAGCCATGATGCATTAATGCAAGCGCTACCAATTCTGAAACTGTTTTAGCGCCTTGCCCGCCACGTCCGTGCCAGCGTATTTCTTTCATCATGATGCTCCTCCCAGGTATTGGTGAATGCCTTTGGCGGCTTGCTTTCCATGCCGGACGGCTTCCACCACCGTGGATCCTCCGTTCAGCGCATCTCCACCGCCAAAGTATTTGGGGTTGGTAGTTTGCCGGGTCTCCGGGTTTGTTTTGATGAGGCCCCAGTCGGTATCCAGACCTTCAATCCAATCAAGGAATCCGGTGCGTTTTTGCTGCCCGATGGCTTTAATCACCGTATCAGCCCGAACGGTAAATTCGGTACCGGGAACTTTAACCGGTCTCGGCCGACCGGAATCATCCGGCTCTCCAAGTTTCATATATTGTAATTCCATTCTTTGTAAACGATCTTCACCTAAAAACCGGATGGGATTAGTCAGGAACTGAAAGTGGATTCCTTCTTCCCGCGCCTCTTCCACTTCATGAGCGTAGGCGGGCATCTCGCTTTCGGTTCTGCGGTAGTACATGGTTACTTCTACGCCACCCAGCCGTTTGGCTTCGCGAGCCACATCAATAGCAGTATTACCCCCACCAATCACCGCCACACTTTGGCCAACCTGAATAGGATGACCGGTTTTAATGGCTTCAATAAATTCCAGGGAATTCCATACGCCAGGAAGGTTTTCGCCTTCATAATGCAGATCAACATCACGCCCCAAACCAATACCTAAAAATACTGCTTCGTTTTCTTCTTCAATTCTGCGGAGTTTTTCAGCGGTATCCACCGGGGTACTCATTTTAAATTCTACGCCCATCTCTTTAATCATTTCTACTTCTTTGGGGATGGGATGGCTGTTGATGCGATAAGGGGCAATGGCGTAGCGGATCAACCCGCCAAAATCCTCGTGTTCGTCATAAACCGTAACTTCATATCCTTTTGAAGCCAACTCAGCCGCGCAAGAAAGTCCGGCGGGCCCAGCTCCAATAACAGCCACTTTATGACCGTTTGTACCATCAAATGATCGTTTTCTAACGGCTTCAACACTTACCTGATCTGTGGCATAACGTTGGAGGCGGGCAATCTCAACGGGTTTTCGGCCTTCTTTCATCAGCACGCACTTGCCTTCACATAGTGTCTCTACGGGACAAACCCGGGCACACGTACCGCCCAGGATATTTTGTTCATAAATGATATCTGCTGCTTTCTCGGGATTGCCTTCAGCTATGGCTGAAATAAATCCGGGCACATCGATATCGGCCGGGCAAGCCTGCATGCAAGGGGCTTCGTTATAGGGGCCACCACACTCGAGGCAGCGGTTCGCTTCCACAACGGCTCCGATATTGGTTAGGGGAGGATTTAAATCCCGGAACAACGACCGGTATTTATCATCCGTGGTACCGTGACCATTTAGGGTGGGCATAAAAGTAGTGCCTGCGGGAGTAGGTTTCATGGGCTTACCTCATGTTTAGGTTGCCGGCAAAATTATATCAGCAAAACAGCCGGTATTGGCTGCTTGCTATAGTGTGCTAATTCTATGTGAATGTAGTGTGAAGAGGGCGGTACGGGATATAAAGTAGGCCAAGAGCTACGTTTATTGTTTACATTTCCTATGGCTCTCTTCCGTTTTGTCAACGTTGACATGTCGCTACAACTCTGCAATCACCCACAGATCGGCCTCATCTGCGTTCCAATCTGATAGCGGCGAAGGAACAGAACACGGATAACACAGATTGGGCAGATCGACGCGGAAATGATTGTTGAACCGTATTGTAAAGATGACGCAAACGGTTGTTTCGATGTCAGTAGTAGGACGAGTTTTTTTGGTTTTTTCCTGACCAGCTCCCCGTCATCGTCCGACGATTGGATACCAGCAAGCCCGTTTTCTACGGCTTCCCAAAGTTAATGCCCATCTAATCGTCAGGTACTGTGTTAAAAATCAAGAGAAACTTCTATTTTATGTCTTCAAAGAACATCATGATGCCTTTGCATGTGATGTATCTACAGTAGCCTTGCCTTTGGCAGGGCTACTTTTTTTATGGGTGGCTTGGTGGGCTT
>NZ_FXTP01000006.1 GCF_900182705.1 Gracilimonas mengyeensis
AGCTGCAGCTGCCCGTTGCCCGTGTTGGCAATCGTCCCGATCACGTTGCCACCGGCCGTTACCGTGCCCCCGCCGTTCGGACCGCCGGCTACCGTGAGGTTTCCGCCACTTGCCACCGACAGGCGGTCAAACCCATTGGCCCCGCCGTTTCTTGCAATGGTCAGGGAGGCACCCGCGTAGTTGCCACTAGCCCCGTTCAGCGCATCCAGCTCTTCGTCGGAGATCGTGACATCCCCGTCCAGCGTCACAGCTGCACCGTCTTCGGTGAAGGATGGAGTGGCATCAAGGCCTGTTAATACAGGTGTATCGTTGGTGGCTGTGGCGTTTACATTGACACTGCCCAGACTCACATTCGTGCCACCGCCTGAGCCGGTATTGCCTCCGTCATTAGCGGTGAGGTTTATAGAGGTATACGGGCTTCCGTTTCCGTTGCTTGCGGTTGTATATTGAATATTCGAAGCGGTATTCAGGTAGGTGTCGATGTTGGAGGCGGTGCCAGTCAACGTGAGCGTGCCTGTTCCGGAACCTCCTGTGGTTACTCCGCCGCCGCTGGAGGCCGTCAGCGTGCCCGCACCGGCGGTAAGGGTCAGGGTAATGCTATTGGCGCCCGCGTCGGGATCGGAAAAGGTCGCCGCCGAAAGGTCCACATTGCTGGTTACGTCTTCGTTTACCGTGATGCTGGCCGGAAGGCTGCTGATCGCCGGATCGTCGTTAACGGCGCTCACACTTACCTGCGCCTGCACCGCTGGGGAACTTTCCGCCCCCTGATTATCCTGCGCGGTGATGGTGAACGTGTTGAGCGTACCATTAGCATCACTCGCAGGCGTCCAATACGCATTATTGGAGCCATCGATCGCATTGTTGGTGGTTGCGTTGTATGCGGTAGCTGCTCCCGCATTCGCTCCAATTTTAAGCGTCCCGGAAGAAACCGCTTTGACGATAAATGCATCAACGGTTCCATCAGAATCCGCCTCATCGCCCTGAGCAACAATATCCGCAAAAGTAATCTCCACTTCGGCGTCTTCGCTGGTGGTTGCGACTGCGCTGCTCAAGGTGGTAAATGTTGGGACAGCATTTGCCAGAGCAGTAAGCTGCGTACTATTTGCTGTAGTTAACCCGCCAGAGGCCACCTGCATGTTGAAGTTTTCATCTGTATTGGCATCATTCAGTGAATAGTTAATGGCAAGATTGGTGAAGGTGGCTGCACCAGAAGCAGGCACTAAGGTCACCGTAGAGGCAGAACCATCCACATCTCCGGTACCGGTCAGGGTGGCGGAGCCTGCCCCGTTTACTTCAGCCAAAACAAAACCTGTGCTGTAGCCCGTATCAACAATATCATTAGCGTCTACGGCCTGAACTACAGGAACCGTTGTAAAAGAGGTTGAGCTTCCATCCGCCTGAAAACTGGTTGGGGCTGGTTGGGTATTAAAGACCAATTTTGTAGCTATTACATCTGAGGTCACGGCATTGGCATCCACAGTGGGAAGGTTGCTCCCTACGCCATCCTGATCGTTAGCCGTCAAAGTAAACGACTGCTGATCGGCCGTGGCAGTGTACGTTAACCCGGAAAAAGTAGCCACCCCACTGGTAGCTGCTTGTGTGTTGTTGGTGAGGGAGCCTGCACTGGCTTCGGTCAATGTGATGGTTTCGGTGAAATCCACATCTGTATTGCCGGCCGCATCCTGAGCCGTTACTACCGGTTGCGTGGTTAAAGAAGAACCAGAAGTTGAACCTGCTGGTTGTGTGGTAAATGCCAATTGGGTTGCGGTGATATCAATAGTACTGCCACTGCCATTAGTAACTGCAGAGGTGGGACCCATTTGAGATTTTGAGCCATCGTTTACCAAGGTTAAATCCGTATCACCATCTACCGAAAGTACAAAGTTACGATCTTCGGTAAGCCCGGTATTGTTATTATAATATGCGTTGATGGTATAGGTTTCATTACCGCTTTCAGGGATAGAAATGCTTAAGCCGCTGAAGGTAATTTTATCAGTACCTGCGTCATAAGAGCCGGTAACGTTAGATGCATCCGGACCATTTAACCGCCAGGTGACTTTACCGCGTTCGGTATCTGTGGAAGTCCCGGAAACATTCACATCAATGGAAGTAACATTAATCGGAAACCCATCACCACCGCCATCACTGATATTAAAGTCAAATACGTTCACCGCTCCGGCAGATGAAGTGGCTGTAGAGGGGAGGCCTACCGGTTCGGTAACACCGACGGCAGCAGCTAAGTCACCGTTGGAATCAAAAGTTGAAGGATCGGCTTGATCTAAATATAGCAATCTTCCGTTGGTACCCCCAAATGGATCGGGAATGACTAAATCCCCCAAAGCAAGGTTTGAGCCAAGCCCCGTTGGATAAGAAGATCCGGAGTAGGAGAGTCCCGTAACTACTGATGAAGGAGTTCCTGCTCCACCAGTATACTTAACGATTTCGTAATTATCGGATCCAGCATTATAAGCAGTGGCAAATACATCGCCATTGCCGTTTGCAGCAAGGCCGGTATAATACTCACCCTGGTCCACAGTAGAAGAGCCGTATCCAGGAGCAGTGAGCTTGAGGATCGTTCCATTTGCACCATTAAACCCAAATGAAGTGAGCACATACACATTGCCATCAGGATCTGCTGTTAATCCTCTTGGATAGGGAGTATCTAAGCCTAATCCGTTGTATATAACAGAGGAAGAATATCCCGCCGATACATCATATTTAACGACCCGGTAGTTATCGCTTCCGTTGAATTCAGAAACATAGATGTCGTCATTTGCATCTATGCCTAAGGCCACGGGATAGCTACCCAAAAGAGGAACAGTGGAAGAGCTGTAGCTATTGGAGGCATCCAGCCTGAGAATGGCCCCGGTACTGGAAGGCTCATCTATGCCATCTAATACATAAACATCTCCGTTGGAAGCCACTTCAATATCGGTAGGATATTCTCCATTGAAATAAAGCCCGTTGTAAATAACGGAAGAGGTGGTATATCCACTTGCGGCTGTGTATTTTACTACATCATAGTGACTTCCTCCGGCATCATACTGAGCTACATAAATATTCCCGTCCGCATCAATACTACCCCCCGTGGGATAATTTCCATTAGCCCCGCTAATTGTAGTTTGGGCATACACACCCGTTGCAAAAAAAATGGTTATAAATGGTATAAACAGGTATCGCTTGATCATGCTCATAGCTTCGGTTTTTAAGTTTTCTGAGTAGTAACTCCTACGGTTGGCTTGGCTCTATTATCTTTTTATGCCCCATTACCTTCTTACCCTTCAGGTTTATTATCCTGAGTAATGTCATCTAAACGTTAGCTGACCGGTAATTGCGCAAATGCACCGTATTCGGTTTTAATTATTGGCTTTTTTATAAATTGCAGTTTGCATGTACCCTTGCTTTGGCCTTACTGCATTGTTTTTCTTTGAACGTTATAATACTTAAATATTAGAGTATTTTACCATTAGAATTATATCAGACACAAAACAATGGGTTTTGCCATCCTGAGGGGATAGATTTCCTGATATCATCAAAAATCAGATTGTTATAAGCCAGTCTTTTACCTTGTCCTATAACCTGTTTATCTACCTTAGCTCTTCCGACCTTAACTTTTGAAATATTCACTTCAGGCAGCACAAAGCCTGAATCCGGGTAAAAGTTTCGCTCACCCCTCGGACCTTTTATATGTTCGGTTTGCAGAAGCGATTTTACCTTGGCCCAGTTTCTCTTTTTGAGCTCCCCATACAATTCTTTGAATGCCAGCCCACCTTCATATCCCAGCAGTGCAAAAATATTTACCTGTTGGCCGGTAGTTTGTTGAAACTGATTTTTAAACATCCGGTTTTGCATGCTGGATTTGGCCGGATCATATAACAAACTTGAGTAGCACTCTATATCCAGCCCAGCGACATCCTGCAGCCATTCATCGTAAATCATGTTTTCAGCTACAATCAAAGGGATTTGCTTGTTGAGACCTTCGTCTACCCAGCGTTTAAAAAACTCGGTTCCGCCATCTCCCGTAAATATGGCATGCACAAAAGGGGGCGCTTTCTTTTTAATCTCCCTGAATACTTTATCCATATCCAGGTTGTGTGGATTTTGTTGATCAAATGGCAACACAGAAAGTAAAATCTGTCCACCGCCACCCATTGTGAAGCCCGTTTGGAAAGCACTGTGTAAATGATAGCCTGATTCCAATAGCGGCATTACGATCAAGCCGCCTTCCCCGTATTCTTTACGAGCCCATTGCCCCAAGGCATATTCCGACTGCCACAATTGATTGGATGAGAAAAATGTATTGGGACTTAAATAGTCGAAATAAGGGATGTACTCTCCGGAATCAAAGAAAAAACCCAGCTTTTCTCTCGATTCCAGCAAGGGCACAATTTCAGGCAGTACCGAATAGCTGATTAAACCGGAAATCATATCAACCCGGTCAAAATTAAGGAGTTTTTTCACCCCTTCTTTTGTCTTGGAGGAACTTCCCGTATCGGTGTAATGCGGCACAAATTGTATTTCTTTCTGGCTGCCCGGGTCTTTACCCATCCCCAGGAAAAATCCCGTCAATAAATGTTGGGCATAATATGGGTAGTAGCTCGAATGTGGGTTCAGAAACCCAATTTTTATCGTGTTATTATCAGTATTGAAAAACATAGACTAAAAAAAGCTTTGGAAGAATCTCCCAAAGCTTTTCAATGTTAATTAGATGATTAGTTTCTGGATGGGAAAATGCCTACCAAACAGAAAATGAATTGAATAGCTTGAATAGGCTGTACAATAGAGAAAGGCTGACTTCCGCCTGTACTTCCAAGCTGGATATTTCCCGTAACCGGCCCGCCATGCAACGTTGTATCAGCATTGGATGCATCCGTATAAATTTCAGTAGCTGAACCTGTTCCAGGACCAGAAGCCGCTACAAAACCTTTTGCCATCACGTTGGAAGCAGCCGGCGTATTGCTGGAACCGTTAGACGTACTTGCACTGATCGTAGAGCTGAGATTATTGCTGTTTACAGTATGGGTGTGATTAGGCATTTCCAGTACAGTCAATGTCTGGGTTTCCTGCCCTTGTATAGATCCAAGCGGATGAAAGGAGGTTCCTGTTCCCTGTCCGGCACCAACGGGTGCTCTTCCGCGTAAGTCAGGTAGCTTAAAACTTGTTCTTCCGTCTCCTCCATATGTGGTTCCGATTAGCGAAAATACGGCCGTGTTTGTAGATATTGCTAAAAGCTGACCGGCACATAAGGCCCAGTTTCTCGGAGCCCATGATGGTCCCCATCCCATTATTGAACTAATGTAGTAATCCATAGCTATAGTTATTTCTTAAGTTTATAATATTTGTACCTACAGGTTTTATTGATCTGTTTTACCCTTTTCTAAATTGCCTTACTTACCCCTAAGTAATATGTCCGAAACCTAAATGCTTACTCGTTACTTTTTGCGGGATCTTTCCGCGCCAAAGTTAAACCCGGCAGACTTATTTCAAGTGCACTCCCATTTACAGGATGTACGATCACATCCCCGTATTGGTCAAAAGTGATATCAAACTCTCCATCCCCTTCGTAGCGGGCATAGATTTCTTTGGTTTGATAACGCATAAGAATACCCCAGGTCTCACCCAGTGTGTATCCCGGTATTTTGTTCTTTGCAAGATCCAGGATATTAAATATGGTAAGACCGTCTGTGGTTATGGTATGCTGTCCGGAAATCCGGTCTGTAGTGTATTTGCCCCCGTCGGCTTTTATAGTTTCATCTCCGAATTCAAGATCGGATACATAGTTGTTTGTTATATTTAATATAAACATAGATTAGATTTTGATTTTATTGGTTACCCCATTTCTGTGATCTCAATGTATATAAATTCATCAATCCAACAAAACAACCTTACTTTTTTATAATGTTATGTTATAAAACTGATTTAAACGATAATTAGGCAGGTATTAATTAAAAAATTAATCTATTAATATCACCTCTTATTAAATTGAAACTTTGTTTTTTGGGTATATCAAAACTAACATCCATAAAACCAATTACAGGTAATACTATCTATGAAAAACATTCACAAACTTTCTCTTCATTTTGATTCAAAGTCTTTACTACATGATTTTCAGAACTTGTTGCCTGACTGGGAAATGCATTTTAACACCCAGTACTATTCCGGTAACTGGAGTGGTATTCCGTTACGGGCGGCAGTAGACAAAAATCATACCTTATCTGCCGGTGATGAAAGCAATACTGTTTTTGAAGACACCGAATACCTGGATAAAGCTCCATATTTGCAAGAAGTACTCAGTCATTTTAAAACGCCTAAACAATCCGTTCGCCTGCTTAGGCTTACACCAGGCTCTGAAATCAAAGAACATCAGGATTTTGGGCTTGGCTATTTTGACGGTGCCGTACGCCTGCACGTTCCCATACTCACCAATCCGAAAGTTGAATTTTGTGTGGAAGGGGAGAACATCCCGATGACGGTGGGAGAGTGCTGGTTTGCCAATTTCAATGCACCGCATTCGGTAGCTAATCATGGAGATACAGACCGTGTGCATTTGGTCGTAGATCTGGAAGTGAACGAGTGGCTACAACAGCTTTTCGAAAAGGAAGGAATCATCGACACCGAAGAAACACCAGAAGAACGTCACAATGAAGAAGAACAACGGCAGATTATTGCATCACTTAAAGAAATGGGAACGGATACTTCACTGAAACTTGCCCGGGAAATGGAAGAAAAAATTAGCGGAGCTTAGCCTTGTGTTACTCTAAATTGTGAGATAAGAAGGAAGGAAAAACACTAACAACAAGACATAAAAATAGCCCGCCGATTTTATTCCGTGGGCTTGTTTTTTTGAATAACTGCTTTTAATATACGGCGGAAGGAGTGCCTCGACCAAATCTAATTCAATACCGACAACTAATATTAGTTAATAATAAGATAAAACTGATTAGAAGGTAACTAATCTGTCTTTTTTGACTACTGAAATTGGCGGGAATATTTTCCCGTTAAAGATAATTTCAACCATCTATATTACATGCTCTGCGTTTGAATTGTGTAAAGATGACCCAAAACTGTTAACAAAAAGCCCTTACTCTCCTTATTCTTATCAGTAATGTTTAAGCAGTGCTGGCTTTCAATTTTCTATATAACACCTGCAGTTCTTCTATGTTTTTCGGGCACATAAAATTTGAACACTCTGGCCTGTCTCCTTCAAAAACTCGTCTTTTATTTTTGGAATAGTACCGCGCTCTGGAAAGCATCTTTTCTTTATGGCCTGTGGTCCAACTTACCGCAACTTTTTTTGTAAACACAGCCCAAAACCTCTCCTGTATACTGCTATAATTCAGCATTGTAAGTGGTATCTCCTTATCCCACTCCGAGATAGACTGCATATATTTTTGAAGCACTTTGCCGGCATGCTGATCCATATTGGCATAATCCCGTGCTTCTATTGGCATGATGGATTCCTCAAAAAAACCTGGAATCATATGCTGCCCTCGTTTTCTATGGTGAGATTGTAAAACCTCTTTCGGATTGCGGTACATTGCTATAAATGACGCTTCCGGAAACACTTTTCGGAACCTATCCATATGCAACAGGTGCCAGGCATCCATTTTTAGGAAAGCATGTTTTTGATTACCAAATCGTTTTCGGCAAAGCCAGGCCACCAGGTTTTTCAGGTAGTTGTTTTTTACTTTTTCAGAGAGATTGGATTTCAGTAACTGATCAATCACCGGGGCTTCGGAAATGACCAGGTTCTCAGAGATGGCACTTAACATCTGCGCCAGCAGGGTAGAGCCACAACGGGATACATGAAAGATAAAGGCAGAAGGCTTTAAAACTTCTGCCGGTTTGGGCGGGAGCTTTTCAAAAATATCCAGGGATGTTTGCATGCGTGACCTTTCATCGGTATCTACGCATCCCATGGTATCTTCATAAAAGGGTTCTGTAAATCGTTTATCCCCCATCATTTTCCAGTAAACCTGATTGTTTTTGATCTTCTCCGGAAACCAGCTTTCTGACCATAGTTTTTGTGTAGTGATTTGTTGCATGTTTTACCCCAAATAATGTAGGAAGCTCCGATTTGTATTTTACACTATGTAATATTTCACAAAAACGAAATTACTGCCCCATCTGTTTTGACTGCGTTGTCACGTCTCTGTATCATCCCAAAAAATAAACCAACCCAACACATTTCATGGCATTTACCAACCAGCAGATTTCAGACAAACTCCGGGAAGTTTCACAGCTCATGCAGCTGGCCGGGGAAAACCGTTTTAAAGTCATCGCCTTTGACCGTGCCGCCCAAACCATCGAGGGACTGGGCGACGATATCAACGAGCACATCAAAGAAAAGTCGCTCACCGACATTAAGGGTATCGGGAAATCGATTGCCGAAGATATTTATGCGCTGGATGAAACCGGAGAGATGCCCGTACTGGAGAGCTTCCGCGAGAAAGTACCGGAAGGACTGGTGCAATGGCTCAATATCTCCGGCCTGGGACCTAAAAATGCCTATAAAATTCATAAAGAATTGGGCATCAGCACCATTGAAGAACTGAAGGAAAAAATTGAAGACGGCTCGGTGGCTTCGCTCTCTGGATTAGGGAAAAAATCCGCAGAGAAGATCATGAAATCCATTGAGTGGATGGAGAAGTTTGATGAACGCTGCCGCCTGGATCAGGCCGAAGAAATTGCTTCCGTGATTTATGACAGCCTGAAGGATCAGGAAGGCGTTCAAAAAATTGATGTGGCCGGTTCCTACCGCCGCGGACTCGAAACCATTGGCGATATCGATATCCTGATTGCAGCCGATGAAGAACATATTGAGCCACTGTTTAATGTGTTCACCAACCATGAACGGGTTACCGAGGTGCTGGGCCGTGGCGATACCAAAAGCTCGGTGCGTACCAAAGAGGGGCGACAGGTGGACTTGCGGATTGTTAAGCCCAAAGAATTCCCAGCCGCTTTGATGTATTTCACCGGCAGTAAAGAGCATAATGTAGTGATGCGTCAGCGTGCCCGAGAACGAGGGATGAGCCTGAACGAATACGGACTTTTTAAACTGAATGACGAAGGCGATACCGACTTCGATCAACCCATCGAGTTTGAAAGCGAAGCCGATATCTACCAAAAACTGGACTTACATTTTGTGCCCCCGGAGCTGCGCGAAGACCGGGGCGAATTTGAGATTTATGAAGATCAGAAAGAGTTTGACCTGGTGACCGATGACGACATTCGCGGGGTGATACACGCCCACAGCACCTGGAGCGATGGCAAGTTTTCGATCAGGGAAATGGCCGAAGCCTGCATGGAACGCGGCTATGAATATCTTGGCATCACCGACCACTCCAAAACAGCGGCCTATGCCGGCGGACTTTCGGTAGATGAAATCAAAGAGCAGTGGGAAGAAATTGACCAGCTAAATGAAGAATTCGCCCATGACGGCAAAAACTTTGTGATTTTTAAAGGCATCGAATCCGACATCCTGGCCGATGGCTCACTGGATTATGAGGATGAGATACTGGAAGGCTTCGACTTTGTGGTAGCCAGCGTGCATCAGTCGCTGGAAATGCCCCGGGAGAAGATGATGGAGCGTATGCGCAATGCCATCAAAAATCCATATACCCGAATTTTGGGTCACCCCACCGGTCGGCTACTCCTGAAACGCAACGGTAGCGACCTGGACCTGAACGAACTGGTAGCCCTGGCCGCCGAGCACAACACCTCCATCGAAATAAACGCCAACCCGCACCGGCTGGATCTGGACTGGCGCTTTGGCAACAAAGCCCGCGAAGTGGAACTCATGACTTCCATTAACCCGGACGCCCACACGGTGGAAGGCATCGATGACATCAAATACGGCGTGCGGATTGCCAGAAAAGGTAAATACGGCAAAGACCGTGTGCTGAATGCGAAAAGCGCGGATGAGGTGCGGGCATTTTTTGAGGCGAGGTAAGGGGGAGAACCAGGATTTTTTCAGGATTCAGAGGATTTACAGGATTTCTTACGCTAATCCTGTAAATCTTGGTCAATCCTTAAAATCCCGGTTCAAAAACAAATGACACTTCTTTAGGCTCAAATAACCTTAACTGGTCATTCCTGCGCACCTGTCCCGACATTATTGTCGGAGAGGCAGGAATCTTATTGCTACCAATAAATCAACGGTTGCCCCCTGTAAAGCACTTAGATTTCGGGCATTCGCCGCGAAATGATTACTTCTGTGTTTATATGAATCTTGGGATCGCATTAATCCTTAAAATCATGGTTCAAAATCGAAAGCATTAAAAAAGCCCCGCGTTACACGGGGCTTTTCTGCATTATCAATGTACAGTCAAACGGTTTAGCTAAAAGCGTAAGGACGCTCTTCGTGCTGCACAGTTACCCATTGGGTAGTGGTGAATTCCTCTTTGATGAAGTCACCATTAAAACGTCCAATACCAGATTGCTTCTCGCCGCCGAACACTGCGTTGGCATCGTCATTCACCGGCTGGTCGTTGATGTGAATCATTCCGGTTTCAATGGACTTGGCTACATTTAAAGCACGTTCAGTATTCTTGGAGTGAACCGCTCCGCTCAGTCCCTGCGAAGTGTCGTTGGCCAGCTTGATGGCTTCTTCGTCACCGCTAAACTTGATGATGGGTGCCACAGGACCAAAAATCTCCTTTTGTGCTACCGGCATATCATTCGTCACATTAGCCAGTACAACAGGATGGATCAGGTTTCCTTCCTGCTTGATCTCGGTTAATGGTTCCGCGCCGGCTTCAATACCTTCATTCACCAAGTCCATAATTTTTTCAACCTGACTTTCATTTACAATAGGGCCAATTTCCGTTTCGGGATCCGTTGGATCGCCAACTTTCAGAGCTTTGGCTTTTTCTGTGAATTGCTCCACGAAATCGTCATAGATTTTTTCATCTACCAGAATTCGATTGGCCGCCATGCAGATTTGGCCCTGGTGCATGTATTTACCGAACAGGGCGGCATCCACGGCATTTTCAAGATCGGCATCATCCAATACAATCATAGCATTATTGCCGCCTAACTCCAGGCTGACATCCTTCATTTGTTCGGCAGCTTTCTTGGCAATACGCTTTCCGATTGGGGTAGAACCTGTAAACGAAATCAGCTCTCCGGTAGGATGCTCCACAATGTAATCCCCAATGTCGGAACCTTTA
Organism: Gracilimonas mengyeensis; assembly: GCF_900182705.1. GTDB lineage: Bacteria > Bacteroidota > Rhodothermia > Balneolales > Balneolaceae > Gracilimonas > Gracilimonas mengyeensis. Next base: position 11,172 of record NZ_FXTP01000006.1, read on the forward strand.
CCCAGTACCACGTTGAACAAGCCTTCTGGCAGACCGGCTTCCTCAAAGATTTTTGCGATGATGGTGGCGCCAGTGACGGGCGTATCTTCTGCTGGTTTCACTACTACAGCGTTCCCAGTGGCCAGTGCCGGTGCAATTGAACGCATGGAGAGATTCAGCGGAAAATTCCACGGGGTGATGATGGTAATCACTCCCAACGGCTTGCGATACATCCGGCTTTCTTTTCCTGGGATAAGAGAGGGAAAAATCTCGCCCTTTACTTCATAGGGATAGTTAGCGGATACCCGGAGTGCTTCAAAAGCAATCATCCATTCGGTTTCCGCCTTCACTTTAGTACCGCCCGACTCTTTCGTAATCCAGTCGGTGATTTCCTCTTTGCGCTCTTTCATAATTTCGGCAGCGCGATCAAAGATATTGCGCTTTTCAGAGGGCGTCTTCTTTTCCCACTCTTTTTGGGCTGCCTTAGCCGCCGAATAGGCTTCATCTACATCCGACTCGTTCGATGATTTGAAGCTGAAGATATTTTCTTTGGTATATGGATTCAGCACATCTACGCTACTGTCTCCACTACCATCTTTCCAGTTCCCGTTTATATAATTTTTGTCGAGGTCTTCGTAAGTACTCATTGTGATTCATTTTGTTTAATGTTGAACTATTTCTTTGTACAACGCGCTGTTGGGTAGCACAATTCAACCTTATCAACAACTATGAACTCAAAAAAGCAAAAAGAGGGCAGCTGGCTAATCAATTGGTGGACAGGCAAAACCGGCGGTATATCAGGATAGCATAGATTCCGCTTATAACGGTCTTAGGTGTTGCTTCTTAGCAAATGACTCTGTTATAGTGCGCAGAGATGAATGTATTTAGTGGATATCAGCTTGAAATCATTCAATATTCATTATTCGATATTGAATATTCTTTATTCCTTGATTTCCATCCGCTCAGCAAAATAGTGGCAGAAATCACGCATGTCGCCGGCAATGCGTTCGTCATCGATGGAGCGCTCCAGGGTATCTGCCATGGTGACCAGTGTTTGGTGGAAAAAGATCTTCATTTCGTCCACGGTCATATCACGGGTCCACAAGTCCAGCTTCAGGGTATCCTTGTTTTGAGCATCCCAAAAAGAAAGCAACATGGCGCGGCAATTTACGGCATCGACGTTAGGCATATCATCCGCCTTAAAAGCGATATTAGAAGCTACATTCTTTTCGTCCAGTTCTACCGTTATGTTGATGTCTTTCTTTTGAGTGGGCATGATGAAATTCTTGGATCAGTATTTCTAATGAAAACAGTTCAACATTCAATGTTGAATGTTCAATATTCGATATTCTTTTAGTATTCTTCTTTACAGTTTTCCCGCAACATCGTTAGCACATGCTGGAAATCATCGGGGAGCTCGGAATCGAAGCGCACCATTTCGCCGGTGGATGGATGTTCGAAGCCCAGGGTTTTTGCATGCAGGGCTTGCCGGCCCAGACCGGTGATGAGGTTATGGAACATGGCCTTGCGGGACCCGGTGTTGGGGCCGTAGCGTACCGAAGTGCCGCCGTAGGTAGGGTCGCCAAATACATGATGACCAATATGCGCAAAATGTACACGAATTTGGTGGGTTCGGCCGGTTTCCAGTTTCACTTCCACCAAGCTCAGATAATCAAAATATTCCAGCACTTTGTAATGGGTAACCGCCGATTTTCCTTTTCCGGCAGGCTTCACGGTCATCAGCTTACGGTCTCTTTTGGAGCGACCGATATCGCCTTCAATCGTGCCTTCTTTTTCCGGCGTGCCCCAAACGATGGCCCAGTAGGTACGTTCCACATCTTTTTCCTGGAAAAGTCCGCTGAGCTTGGCCAGGGTCTCGTCGTTTTTGGCCACTACCAGTAAACCACTGGTATCTTTATCCAGCCGGTGCACGATGCCAGGCCGCAGGTTTTCATCTTCTTCATCCCCAGCCAGATCGTCCACGTGATACATCAATCCGTTCACCAATGTGCCCGTCCAGTTGCCGTAGGCAGGGTGTACTACCATATCGGCTTCTTTATTTACGATGATGATGTCATCGTCTTCATACACGATCTCCAGCTCCATCTCTTCCGGTTTGGCTTCCGGCGGAGGCGGCTTGGGCAGCTCGATAAAAATCTCATCCCCCGGCTGCATGATGTAGGAGTTCTTTTCCTGTTTCCCGTTCACGGTTACATAGCCGTCGTTAATGGCTTCCTGCACTTTGGTCCGTGAGGCATTTTCCACAAAGGAGGTTATGTATTTATCCAAACGGATATCGGTATGCTGCCCGTCGGGCACGGTATGTTCGTAAATCGTAGACTGTCGGTCTTTTCCGGCTTTCTTTTCCATGGCCTAAAGGTACGGAGATTGTTTCTTCTTTTTAAGCTCTCCAGAGTTTTTGTAAGGATTTGGGTTTTTGGGCTTTTAGTAATTCTAAATTTTGAATGTTGAATTTTAAATTAATCATACGAGATGTCTTATCTATCATAAACATTCAAACTGACATATCAGGATAAGTCTGTTCTATATCCCAAAGTAATCTGATTGGATCACCCGGATAAAGAAATCCATGTCCTTTATCATTCTTAAAAAGAGGATGATCTTGTAAATCGGATGTAATAGTTAAATTTTTCCATTGAGCAAGTCTTTTGGGTTCAGAACCTCTGAAATCAAATAAACCATTATGTGTTGCAGCATTTCTACAATGTCTCAGAAATTCCCAAAGAGGCCCCTTATCTCTATAACTTTTTCCTTTAGTATTTTCATGAGCAAGGATAATTAAACTACCTGTAGACCGTATCACATGAGGTAACAAATAGTTAAAGTTACTTTTTATTTCTTTAGCAACTTGATCGGCTTCAACCTTAATTCTATCACCATGCGATGTCTTCAAGTCTAAAGGTCCCAGTAAAGTCTTTAAATTATTCTGAATCTTCCCTTTCTCTTCAGAAGATGCCTCCTGTAATTCAGGAAATGCTTTTTCGAATACGGTATCTGTAATATTTCTTCTACCTAATACTCCTCTCACCGCTAGTTCTTTCAACCCATGATATTGAAGCAAATAACTCATAACTAATGGATAGAATGGTTTGCTTCTATCAAAATGGTTAATTGGTATTTCCATCTAATACCCCCTTTTCTGTCTTTTATGATTTCTATCACTAAAGGTACATCGTTTATTCCTACTTATCGGCCCCATTTATTCTGTAAGGAATTGGGTTTTGGGGGCTCTTACTTGTGTAGGTAATTCTAAATTTTGAATGTTGAATTTTAAATTAGTGGGGCCATGAAAAGAGAAAATATCATCCAAACAAAAAGTTTTGATTTCGCTTTAGTGATCATCAAGTTATATACTCAATTGGTAGAGGAAAAAGAGTATGTCATTTCCAAACAATTATTACGCTGTGGAACCAGTATAGGCTCAAACGTTGAAGAAGCATTAGCAGGATATTCCAGGAAAGATTTCTTGTGCAAAATGTCGATCTCTTCGAAGGAAGCCAGGGAAACCCGGTATTGGTTGCGATTGTTGAAACATAGTGAACTCACTCAGGTAAATTTGGATTCTATCTTAGAGGACATCAACCAAATTATTAATATTTTGACTTCGATCGTCAAAACCACCCAGCATAGCAATTCATAATCCAAAACTCATAATTCACAATTTCCATGATTAAACAGTTGTACATCAAAGATTTTGCCCTCATCGATGAGCTGGAGGTGGCTTTTGAGGAGGGGTTGAATATTATGACCGGGCAGACGGGCGCCGGGAAGTCGATTATCATTGGAGCATTGAATATGATTTTGGGAGAGCGGGCCGACACCGATGTGATCCGTCGCGGGGCCGATAAAGCTATTTCTGAAGCCACCATCCGTGTGGGAGATGATGAAGAACTGCGGGAATTGCTGGAAGCCAATGAAGTGGAAACAGGCGAATATGTGATCCTGCGCCGGGAAATTCGCAGCACCGGCAGCCGCGCTTTCATCAACGATACACCGGTTAACATTGGCGTGCTAAAACAAGCCGGGGATTTGCTGGTCGACCTCCACGGACAACACGATCATCAGCTGCTGTTGAAAGAAGAAAATCACCTTGGGGTGATTGACGGCTTTGGGGAAATTGATCCCATCCTGAAAAGTTATCAGACCGAATACAAAAAGATGGGAGAACTCAAAAAGGAGCTTAAGGCCCTTAAAAAGAAAGAGCACGAGCTTCAGGAAAAAACAGAATTATATCGTTTCCAGGTAAAAGAACTTGAAGAGGCGCGTCTTGGGGAAATCGACCTGGACGAACTGGAAGGGGAGATGAACCTGCTGGATAATGCCGAAGTGCTGGATCAAAAAGCAGCGGCTATCTCCGAGATGGGCGATGCCGATGACGCCAACATCATTCAACTGCTTAATTTCCTGAAACTGAATTTGGAAGACCTGGCCCGCATCGAACCCGAATTTGAAAACTACCTGCAGGAGATAAACGCCGCGCGGGTAAGTGTGAATGAAGCCATCGCCTTTGCAGAGCGCTACCGAAACAGTATTGAGTTTAACCCACAACGGCTAGAGGATTTGCGTAAACGACAATCCGAGCTGAACCGCCTCCAGAAAAAATACCAGCGGGATTTGCCGGATCTCATCCAATATCTCCATGATATACAGCGCGAATTATCCATCGCCGACAATTTTGATCTTGAGATTGAAAAGATGGAAGGTGCTATTGAAGCTCAGTCTGAAGTGCTGAAAGAACATGCCATTTCCCTCCATCAAACCAGAGAAAAGATCGGGGAGAAACTGGCCGAACAGATTCAGCAGGAACTGGCGGAACTGGGTATTCCTCACTCCAAACTAGATGTTCGCGTAGACTGGATGCTTTCCAACAAAGGCTGGATTGAAGTAGACGGCAAGACCATTGAGTGTACCGAAAATGGCTGCGATGATGTGCGTCTGTTTATCTCTACCAACAAAGGGGAAGAGCCGAAGCCATTGGCTAAAATTGCATCCGGCGGGGAAATCAGCCGGGTAATGCTGGCCCTAAAATCCATCCTCGCTAAAGAGCAAAGTTTGCCGGTGATGATTTTTGACGAAATCGATACCGGTATCAGTGGGGAGATTTCTGAGAAGGTGGGTGTCTCCATGCGCAGACTCTCTAAGCATTGTCAGATTGTGGCTATCACACATCAGCCCCAGATTGCCAGCCAAGCCCACAAGCATTATAAAGTAGCTAAAGCAGAAGAAGGCGACCGAACGGTCAGCCACATCATTCCGCTTTCAGAGGAAGAGCACATCCGCGAAATTGCCAGCCTGATGAGTGGATCGGAAATCACGGATTCCGCCTTGAACAGCGCCCGCGAGTTGATTGAGAAGAATACCTTCAGGAATTAAGCTGCAAACCAAGGTATTGGAAATGTTGAATTATGAATGCTGAATTTTAAATTACCTATTTAAAAACATTCAGTAGCGCATCCATTCGCTGTTTAATCTGCTCGTTACCCAGATTTCCAATGCTGCCTTCGTGCGTATGGTCTAACTGCTTGGGCGGTACAAAAGTATCCTGTTCAATTTGTTGGGCCACCTGCAGGTACGCATCCCGAAACGGTACACCATCCACTACCAATTTATTCACCGCCTCCACAGAGAATGTCAGTTTATACTTGGGATCATCCATCACTTCTTCGTTTACATCCATCTGACTGGCAGCATATTCGGTGATGAAAAGACAGTTTTTTAGTTCCTCGATGGCTGGAAACAACATTTCTTTCAGCAGCTGAAAGTCCCGATGATAACCGGAAGTGAGGTTGGCTGTTGCCATCATGATTTCGTTGGGAAGGGAGCGTAACCGGTTTGTTTTGGCCCGTATTAGTTCAAACACATCGGGGTTTTTTTTATGCGGCATGATGCTGGATCCAGTCGTCAGCTCATCGGGCAGTTTCAGAAATTGAAAATTCTGGCTGTTATACAGGCACACATCCGCAGCCAGTTTATTAAGGGTGCCTGCAAGCGAGGCCATGGCAAACGAAAGCGTCTGCTCGGTTTTACCCCGACCCATTTGTGCATACACCGAATTCACATTCATCCCTTCAAAACCCAGCAGCTCGGTGGTCATGGTTCGGTTCAGCGGAAAAGAGGAGCCGTAGCCCGCCGCAGAACCCAGTGGGTTTCTATTGATAATGTCATAGGCGGATTTCAGCAAGACTACATCATCCGTCAAGCTTTCAGCGTAGGCTCCGAACCACATTCCAAAACTGGAGGGCATAGCCGCCTGAGTATGCGTGTAACCGGGGAGCAAAATCTCTTTAGTGGCTTCACTTTTGTCCATCAGCGTATCAAAAAGCTTTGACGTCAATTCCTTTATCTCTTTGATCTGGTCACGTAAAAACAATCGTACATCCACCAACACCTGGTCGTTGCGGGAGCGACCGGAGTGTACTTTCTTGCCCACATTCCCCAGTTCGCGGGTTAGCATCAGTTCAACTTGGGAGTGTACGTCTTCCACGCCTTCTTCAATTTCAAACTCGCCCGGTTCAATGACTTCTTCCAGGATGCGGTTCAGCTCCGCCGTCAGCTTTTCAAGCTCTTCTTTTTCCAGCAAACCCACCGATTCCAGCATAGTGATATGGGCGATGGTTCCCTGCACGTCATACTTGGCCAGCTGCAAATCCAGTTCCCGGTCTTTGCCTACCGTAAATTTTTCGATGAAGGCATCGGTTTCAATTCCCTTTTCCCAAAGTTTCTTCCCGCTCATGGTGATGATTTGATTTGATTGATTTGTACGCCCGAAAAGGTAATAAAATTAACAGAAGCACTGCGAAGGTTTTTGTGGGCTGTTTTTTTGAGGTTTGAGTGGGGATAAAACTGTAAGAACTTATCCCAAAAGAAAATGATACAGGGAAAACCCTATCCATCACCCCGTTTCTCACCTAAATAGCACCTTTCGGCTCACCCTAAAAAGGCCTAAAGTGCACTCTTTTGCAACGCATTTATCGGTTAGGTTTTCCTTTTTAGAAATCCCTTTAACCATTTTTAGGGCTGTAAGTTAACCGGTAGTTATGCGAATCAAAATGAGTATAGTGCCGGAGACACCGACAGGTGTCCAACCATTCTGGTAACAGAATGAGATAGCCCTGAGCCAAAGCTCAGGGTACCATTGAAACAAATAGGCAAACCCCGAATGGGGTGAAACCTTGCGGCTTTTGGGTTGAACCCTGTTCAGGGTTCTGCAGTATCCTGCATCTCATCCCTCGGTTGTATCCACGCTGTGGATTCCACCGGGAGTTATTCATGTAAAACCCCATTTGGGGTTTTCAGCCTCACTTGGTGAGACTTACATAGATGCCTGAATTGTTTGGAGTTTTTTGATATGTAACTTTCGATGAACATGTAGTTAATGTAATCAAACGCTGATAATAATTCGAGACAGCAAATATCTATACTTTTAAATTGGAGAATTCCAATTTCTTCATCTCAAATCTTCCATTTTTGGCAGTTTTTTATTCTGAGGCGCTGGGACGAACACAATGAAAGAGCTGCAGAAACATCGGCACCGTGGATGCTTTTGTGGCGTTTTCGCTATCCAGCGCACGTCCTCGTCCGACGATTGAACACCGGCAATCCTGTTTTTCCGGCCTCCCAACTTCCTGCCTTTGTCAATCGTCGGACCACTTCTGTGTGATTTCAGCGGTATGCACCTGCACAATCTTACGAGCATATGGTTCCATTTTGCCCCATCAGTGGTCAGACGAATTTCTCGGGTTTGTTCTATCCAATTCCATTTCGGCCGGTGAGTCCTGCCCATCTCCTGCCGAATGCATTGTGCAGAGATGCTTTTTTGGGGCTACAATATTTCTCATAGCACCTCAAAGTAAAAACCTTCCCCATTTTTTAATCTTCAATCTTCCTTAAAAACCTCTTCTTCATTTATTCTTCATATAAAAGAATTTGGTTACCTTGATATAAGAGTGTCGGTTTAACAACATAAAATTGTTATGGAAGATCTACTTGCCGCCCGGCTGCAAATGGCCATTTCGCTGGGCTTTCACATCATTTTTGCCTGCATCGGGATGGCCATGCCTTTCCTGATGGCCATCGCAGAATACAAATGGATAAAAACGGGCGAGCAGGTGTACCAGGATTTAGCCAAGGCATGGTCAAAGGGCGTTGCCATCTTTTTTGCCACCGGCGCGGTATCAGGCACTGTGCTTTCGTTTGAGTTGGGCCTGCTCTGGCCGACCTTCATGGAACACGCCGGACCTATTTTCGGGATGCCTTTTTCCTGGGAAGGGACTGCCTTTTTTGTAGAAGCCATTGCACTCGGACTTTTTCTCTACGGATGGGATAAACTCAAACCCTGGGTGCACTGGGGCACCGGTTTAGTGGTAGGGATTTCCGGGGTTGCTTCGGGCATTTTTGTAGTGGCTGCCAATGCCTGGATGAACAGCCCGGCCGGTTTCGACTGGGTGAACGGAGAGGCCATCAATATTGACCCCGTAGCTGCCATGTTTAACGATGCCTGGGCCTCACAGGCCATTCATATGACCATCGCTGCCTTTGTAGCCACCGGTTTTGGGGTGGCGGGCTTGCATGCCTTATTGCTCCTCAAAGACCGTAATAATTTATTTCACCGGAAAGCTCTTAAAATTGCCCTAGCCATAGGCGCTGTTGCCGCCATCCTGCAACCCATCAGTGGTGATTATTCCGCCAAGGATGTAGCTGAACGTCAACCTGCCAAACTTGCTGCCCTGGAAAGCCACTTTGAAACCGAGCGTGGTGCCGACCTGATCATTGGTGGTATCCCGGATGAAGAAAACCGGGAAGTACATTTTGCTATCCGCATTCCCGGAATGCTCAGTTTCCTCGCCCACGGAGACCTGAACGCCGAAGTGATCGGACTGGAAGAATTCCCTGAAGATGAATGGCCGCCGGTGCTGGTCACCCACATCGCCTTTCAAATTATGGTGGGTGCCGGGTTTTTGATGATGTTTGTGGGATTGCTCTACCTCTTTTTCTACTGGAAGAAAAAACACCTGTTGTTTCGTCGCTGGTTTCTCTGGCTAGTGGGTATTTGTACGCCGCTTGGCTTTATTGCCGTGGAAGCCGGCTGGACTGTCACAGAAGTGGGCCGGCAACCCTGGATCATCTATGAAATCATGAAGACGGAAGATGCGCTCTCTTCTATGCCCGGACTGCAATATCCGCTATACCTCATCATTGCGCTCTATCTGCTGCTTACGGTGATTGTAAGCTGGCTGATGTACCGGCAAGTCATCACGCTATCCGACCGCTACCAAACCGCAAACCTCAAAGCCGAAACCGATGCTGATTGAGATTGTCATATTCTTCCTCGGATTATCCATCGTATTCTATGTGCTTTTTGGCGGAGCTGATTTTGGCGCCGGCGTGCTGGAAATTCTCTCCGGCAAAGGCGACCGGGAAACCATTGCTCATGCCATCGGCCCTGTCTGGGAGGCTAATCACGTGTGGCTGGTTTTAGTGGTGGTAATTTTATTCATGGCTTTTCCGAAAGTGTATGCGGCCATGTCGGTACACCTTCACATTCCCCTGTTGCTTATGCTGGTGGGTATCGTGCTGCGCGGCACCGCCTTCACCTACATGCACTATGATGCCATTAAGGATGAAACCAACGATATTTACAACGCTGTATTTAAAATTTCGAGTGTGTTCACTCCCTTGTTTTTGGGAGTGATTGCAGGGGCAGCCACCTTGGGTAAAATCAATCCCGAACCCGAACATTTTGTGGAAGGATTTATCACCCCGTGGCTTAACTTGTTTTCTTTTAGTGTTGGATTATTCACCGTCACCCTCTTCACCTTTCTGGCTGCTATCTATCTGATCGGTGAAACCTCCCAAGAAAAGCAACGATCGGCATTTACCAAAACCGCCCGAAATCTCAATATCGCCGCCGTCTTCATAGGCATTCTCGTATTTGCCTCGGCCCACTTTGAAGGCTTGACTTTACTTAGCATGTTCCTTGATTCCTGGTTTGCCATTCTGATGGCTGCTCTGGCTACGCTTTTACTGCCGGCCATTTGGTGGAGCTTGCAGCATTACAAAGTGATTTTATCCCGCATATTTGCCGCCGGACAGGTGGTGGCCATTCTGCTGGCCTGGTTTTGGGTGCAATATCCGTCTATCATCAACCGCACAGACGGTTTTGAAGACCTCACTTTCTATAATACCGCTGCCCCGGACGCTACCCTCACACAGCTGGTTTGGGCACTGGTAATTGGCTCATGTATTATCCTGCCGTGCCTGTTTTATTTGATGCGGGTATTTAAAGGAGGCCAGTTCACCCAATCAAAAACAAATCAATAAAGTCTTTTATATCTTTTTTTCCTGGCTGTAAGCTTGTCTAAGTGTATTGAATTAAGAATATCAGCTTAATCGTACTGTACTTTTGTTTAAAATTTATTCAACTTATTTGAATAAATTTTAGTACCAGCCTTAAAATCAAGCCTCTCATGTCTAAACTTATTTCCCTCACTTTTATCTTAATGATGAGTGTCTCTTCTCTATTTGCACAAGACCTCAGCCTTCCTAAAATTTTCAGTGATCATATGGTGCTACAACGGGATACCGATGTTCGTTTCTGGGGATGGGCTGATCCCGGAGCCGAGGTCAGTTTGCAACTGGGTGATATCAACCGAATAACCGTTGCCGACCAAGACGGACAATGGGAAGCTTATCTGCCCGATCAGCCGGCGGGTGGGCCGCATACCATCACCATAAAAAGCGGAAAGACCGTCACGCTAAATGATGTGTATTTTGGTGATGTGTGGGTAGCTGGTGGTCAATCCAATATGGAATGGAAACTCAGCTGGATGGTTGAAAACTGGGAAGAGGAAATAGCTAATAGTGGCGATTTCCCGGAAATCCGTTTTTTTGAAATTCCTCAAGCCACCGCACCATCCCCAAAACATAAATTCCCCGGCGGGGAGTGGAAAAAAGCTCATCCCGATAATGCTGGAAATTTCTCTGCTGTAGCCTGGTATTTCGCCAAGCTGAATCATGCTGATAAAGATGTACCGGTAGGTATCGTGGAAAGCAACTGGGGCGGCACTCCGGCCGAAGCGTGGACTCCAGCTTTGCGCCTTCTGGATGTGGATGGCTACAAGCAAGCGGCAAAAGATGTGCTGGATCCCGCTTTAGATTGGGAGCAGGAAATTGCAGAGAATACAGCGCGAAACGAGCGCAAGTTTGAGTTGGTAGGTAACCCGCAAGCAGGGATTGAAGCCAGCGTGCATAAACCCGAATACAATGATGACGATTGGGAGACCGTAAGCCTGCCCACCACTGAGCCTCTTTCAGATGTAGCCTGGCTGCGCAGAACTTTTGCTGTGGATGCAGCTGATGTTGAATCCGTGAGTCTTTTTACCGGGGATATATCACAAGAGTCTTTCTTCTACATAAACGGGGAGCAAGTAGGACAGAAAAGCTGGCAGAATGCCAATGAGACTTTTGATGTGGATCCCGGGCTACTCAAAACTGGAACCAATCACATTGCTTTTCGAGCCGTAAACTCTTGGAATAATCAGGTGAATATCGGTGGTAATAATAACATGTCCATCACCATAAATGGAGAAGAAATGCCGCTTACCGGTGAATGGAAATATTCCAATTCCATTGAGCCGCCCATGCCACAGGTATCTCGCTACGAATGGACTCCGGGCTTTTTATATAACGCCATGATTCACCCCTTGGCCGGTTATTCTATCAAAGGCGCGATCTGGTATCAAGGGGAAAGCAATGCCGGTGTGCATCAATATTACAATGAGCTTTTTGAGGCTATGATCGAAGAATGGCGGGCAAGCTGGCATCAGGGAGATTTTCCTTTTCTGTATGTACAGCTGGCCAATTATATGCAAAAACGTGAGCAGCCCAATGATAGCGACTGGGCCCGCCTCCGCGAAGCACAAACGCAGACACTAACGCTCGCCAACACCGGTATGGCTACTATTATTGATATTGGCGATGCCAACGACATCCATCCCCGCAACAAGCATGACGTAGGTGCCCGGCTCTGGAAAGCAGCTCAAAAAGTGGCTTATGGCGAGCAAATGGTGTATTCCGGGCCGATGTACCGTGGACATGTAGTTGAGGGCGATAAAATTCGCATCAGCCTTAACCACACCGGTTCCGGGCTGATCACCAAAGGCACCGATGAAGTCCTCGGATTTGCCATTGCAGGTGCCGATGAGAAATTCCACTGGGCCAAGGCCAAAATTGATGGAGACGACATTGTGGTCTGGTCGGATAAAGTGGAAAATCCCGTAGCCGTTCGCTATGCCTGGGCCGATAACCCGGATGTTTCGCTGTATAATGAGGAAGGCCTACCTGCTGTGCCGTTTAGAACGGATGAATGGTGACAATCTTATCGCTCCAACGCAGAGCGTGTGGAGCGAGGTGAAAGATTGAATAAATCAGCTTTATGTGAGATATGGGGAAAAATATAAGTCCCGAGAGGGACGGTCGACAGTAGCCACGGAGTTTACTCCGTGGTTTGGAGTTGAATGCATAGCAAAAATCCCAGAGGGATGCCCCATAGCTGCACTTCAATCTCATTTATATCAAATTCGCCAACAATGGGTTCGTCCTTACAGGACTTTTCCCTTTTTGATCTTCTGTTCCACGGAGTTGCCTTCGGCATCGCTTCGCGAAAACTCCGTGGCTAAATTCGGTAATCCCTGCGGGATTTTGAATGGAGTACCTACGCTTAAAATTCTCACTGGCCTTTAATTAGCTAAAGTCCCGAACCTTGTGTTCCTCCGGGAATGTGAAGATGAGACCGGTTTGCAAGCAGCCTCCATGCTGCTGAAAAACAAAGGAGGGTAGTCCTCATTGATGGCTAAATGCTTTCAAACATTGAAAGAGTCCTTGACTCACTTTTTCCTATTTGAACCAGGATTGGTCTCGATTTTCTTGATTGGCAGGATTTTTTAACCACTCCCTCGTTCCCAACCTCTCCCGAACGAATCGGGAGGAATGCTTTGGCAGACCTCCCGGTCCGTCTGATAGCATCCAAATCTAATTAATCCTCTGGTGTCCAGTCTTTCATGCCGTCGCGGATGACTTCGGAGAGACGAGAAACAGGCACTCGGTCCTGACTCATATCATCGCGGTAGCGGATGGTTACCGTGTCTTCGCCTTCAGATTCCACACCGTCAAAATCCACGGTGATACAAAATGGCGTTCCGGCTTCATCCTGGCGGCGATAGCGTTTACCGATGGAACCAGACTCATCATACAGCACAGAAAACTCCTCAAGCAGTTCTTTTTCGATCTTGTGTGCGAGATCCTGCAGTTTGTCTTTTTTGATGAGCGGGAAGATACCGACCTGTGTTGGGGCCAGCTTTGGATTCATCTTCAAAACGGTGCGGGTGTCGCCATCTACTTCTTCTTCGCGGTACGCATCGCAGAGTACCATCAAGGTAAGTCGATCGAGGCCTACGGAGGTTTCAATCACATAAGGAGTAAATCGCTCCTGGTTTTTCTGATCGTAGTAATCCAGCTTTTTGCCGGAGAATTCCTGATGCTGAGTCAGGTCAAAATCGGTTCGGTTGTGGATGCCTTCCACTTCCTGCCAGCCAATGGGATACTTGTATTGAATATCGGCTGCTGCACGTGCGTAGTGGGCCAGCTTGTCTTCCGGGTGGGGCGCAGTGCGGAGGTTCTCCTCGCGGATCCCCATAAATTTATGCCACTCAAGGCGTTTTTCCAGCCATTTTTCGTACTCATCCTCGTCGGTGCCGGGCTTCACAAAATATTGCATTTCCATCTGCTCAAACTCACGCATACGGAATACAAACTGTCGGGCCACCACCTCATTACGGAAAGCCTTACCGGTTTGGGCAATTCCAAAGGGAACCGTTACCCGGGCCGTATCTAATACGTTTTTGTAGTTCACAAAAATACCCTGAGCGGTTTCCGGACGGAGATATACCCCATCATCCTCGCTGCCTGTAGCTCCGAATTGGGTCTTAAACATCAAGTTAAACTGCCGTACTTCAGTCCAGTCAAAGGCGCCGGATTCAGGAGCACGGATTTCATTTTCCATGATGATTTCGTACAAGTCTTCCGTCAGGCTTTTGCGAGAACCACAGGTATCCAGCTTTTCCTGGATGGCATTGGCTTCTTCGTGTTTGTCGTCGCTGCGCAGTTTTTCAATGTACTGCTCAATCAGCATGTCGGCACGGTAGCGTTTCTTGGACTGTTTGTCGTCAATCATGGGATCGTTGAAACCGCCTACGTGACCACTGGCTTCCCACACTTTAGGATGCATAAAGATAGCCGCATCAACCCCAACAATATTGTCGTGGCGACGAGTCATCTCTTTCCACCAAGCATCGCGGATATTACGTTTCAATTCCACGCCCAGCGGACCGTAATCATACACGGCACTAAGGCCACCGTAAATTTCAGAAGATTGAAAGATGAAGCCCCGCGCTTTGGCCAGCGAAACAATTTTATCCAGGTTGTCCAGATTCGACATGTGAGTATGATGTTTACAATTCAAAATTCGTTGAGCGCCAAAGATACGGAATAGAACATTGAAATATTACCCGAAGCCCTGAACATCCCGCTGCTTATCCTTAAAAGAATTCACTTACATAACTCTTATCGAAACAGATTGGTGGTTTCCCCTTTAGCAAACGGACCTGTTGCCGATAACAACTACTGTAAATCCGATAGATCAAGATCTATACCGGTCCAATTATAATTTATCTTGAATTACGACTACCTTTGGTGACTGTCTATTTTTACTGATACTTGGGTATAAACAACTAAAATTTTTCTGATGAAACACTCCATTCTACTGGTACTGTTGGGCTTTGCCGTGTCTGCTCTGCCTGCACACGCACAAATCAAGATTAATGAAATTGTTGCTTCTAACGGTTCTTCCCTGACCGATGAGCAAGGCGAAGCTGACGACTGGGTTGAAATTTTTAACGCCGGCGAAGTCTCTGTAAACTTTGGCGGGATGTATGTAACCGATGATCCCGAAGAGCCCCTGAAATGGCAGATACCTTCCGATCAAAGCAATCAAACTACCATTGGTCCCGGCGAATACCTGGTACTTTGGTTTGATGGAGATCCGGAACAGGGAGCCCTGCATGTGGACACCAAGCTTAGTGCCAGCGGTGAATACGTTATTTTAACGGATGATGACGGAGTCACCCGTATTGATTCCGTTGCATTTCCCGAACTCGAAGAAGACATAGCCTGGGGAAGGAACCCGGACGGCAGTGGTGCTTTCACGTATCTAAATCCCACACCCTTAGCTACCAACTCAGGAAGTGAGCTCCAACAACAGGCCGAAGCACCTTCTTTTACTCTGGAATCCGGATTCTATTCATCTTCGCTGGTAATTGGTATTGAAGCTCCTTCTGAGGATGCACAGATTAGATACACGATAGGCGGAGGTATCCCTACAACTAGTTCTACGCTTTATGAGGGCCCCATTACCATTGATTCCTCAGCCGTACTA
This sequence comes from Gracilimonas mengyeensis, assembly GCF_900182705.1. GTDB lineage: Bacteria > Bacteroidota > Rhodothermia > Balneolales > Balneolaceae > Gracilimonas > Gracilimonas mengyeensis. The sequence continues at coordinate 26,662 of NZ_FXTP01000006.1, forward strand.
CGTGCCATAGCTATTGAACCGGGCAAAGCAATCAGCCCGATAAGCACAAACACCTATTTATTTGGAGACTCACATACCATTCCTGTAGTCACGTTTGTCATGGATCCCGACAGCCTGTTCGGCGAAGAGGAGGGAATGTATGTAATTGGAGATTCCGCCGAGGCGGGAGAAAACTTCCCATTCTTTGGTGCCAATTTCTGGGAAGAATGGGAACGTCCGGTTCATATCGAATATCTGAATCGATCCGGCTCGGTAGAATTTGAGTTTGATGGGGGAGCGAGTATCGGCGGTAACTTTAGCCGCGGTTTCCCTAAAAAATCATTCATCATTAATAACAACTCCAGCTATGGAATTGACGAACTGGACTACGACCTCTTTCCGGAAAATGATTACACCGAGTACGATGGTTTTGGGTTGCGCGCCGGGGCCGAAGAACGTTCGCGACTGCTAAACGAGCTGATGTACACCATTAACCAAGACTGGAATCATCATAATGCCATGCAAGCTTACCAGCCGGTGGTATTGTATTTAAACGGGCAGTATTGGGGCGTGTATAATCTGCAAGAGCGTAAAAACGATGATTTTGTAGAATCCCGTTTTGGCTACGACGATATTGATATGATTAAGGATTACAGCGAAGTCAAAGACGGCAACTATGAGTCTTATGATGCGCTGCTGGATTTATTTCAGGATGAATCCTTGCAAGGGGAAGAGTTTTTTGCGATAGCCGACTCTTTGATTGATCTCCAAAGTTTTACCGATCATTGGGTATACCAGGTATATACCTCTCACGGCGATCCCAATAACCTGCGCTACTGGCGTCCACGGGAAGCGGGAGGGAAATGGCGCTATATCTCTCATGATTTTGACTGGTGGAAAAATCTCGGCGATGACTGGGATGAATACGAGCGGGTTTTTACGAGATATCTGAGCGAAGAGCCTGCCGGCTTTTGGATTATTGGTCGGATGATGGAAAACGAAACCTACCGGGAGATGTTTCTTAATCGTTTAGCCGATATGATGAACACCGCCTTTGAGCCTTCGTACATGCTTGGAGTGATTGACTCCATCGACACCGCCATCAACCCTGAAATGCCCCGCGACACTCTAAGATGGAGTGATGGCTGGTTTGATATCGGCGGTCCAACCAATTACGATATGGAGTACACCCGCGACATCACCGAAGAATATGTAGTGAATTATCCCCGCTTCATCTACACTGAAATCCGGGATACCCTGCAAATCGATACTTTGGTTGTGCAGCTTGCCCAGACTTCAAATGGTACCGTGCAATTGAATTCCATCACCCCAAATACGGTGGTCGGAGATTGGACCGGGGTGTATTTTGAAAACACAAGCATCACCCTGCAAGCCCATCCCGAACCGGGTTACGAGCTCACCAGCTGGATGATAAACGGAGAAACTGCGGGTGCTGACAAAGAAATTTCTGTTGCTCTCGGCTCCACCTCCATTGAGATAGAAGCCACCTTTGGCGCTGTAGAAAACGATGAAATTGTCATCAATGAAATCAACTACAACTCCAGCGATGATATAAACACCGGGGACTGGGTGGAGCTGTTCAACTATTCTTCGGTTGATATTGACCTCTCCGGATGGACCTTTCGGGATGAGGACGACGAGCACGCATTTGTGATCCCTGACGGGGTGATTATTGCCGCCCAGGGATATCTTGTGCTTTCTGATGACACGGCTGCTTTTCGAAGTATACATCCCAATGTACCGATGGTAGATCTTGAAGTTGATTTTGGCCTTGGAGGTGGAGGTGATCAGGTTCGGATCTTCAATTCCAATGGAGTGCTCATTGATCGTGTGGAATACACCGATGACGAGCCCTGGCCCACCGCTGCCGATGGAGAGGGCTACACGCTGGCTTTGCTTTCGTATGAGCTGGATAATGCCTTGGCTGAAAGCTGGGGCGCCTCTGATCAGCTGGGAGGAACGCCCGGCAGAGATAATTGGGAGATCATCAACAGTACGAAAGAAAAACCGGAAACACCCCGAACCTTTAGCCTGCAACAAAATTACCCCAACCCGTTCAACCCCACTACGGTCATTAGTTATGAGCTCGCTGAAAACAGCCGGGTGAAGCTTAAAGTGTTTGATATGCTGGGCCGGGAAGTGGCCACTTTGGTGAATGGTGATCGTCAGGCTGCCGGACAGCATCAGATATCATTTGATGCCCGGAATTTATCGAGTGGCGTGTATATTTATCGCCTCACCGCTGAAAACTTCTCTTCCACAATGAAAATGATTTTACTGAAGTAACCACGAATTTAGATTTGAGGTCCAAAAAAAGGATGTGCCGGTTCAAGGCGCGTCCTTTTTTTATTTATTTCATTCCCGGGTTTAAAGGCCGGAAGCTCTGCTCTCACTTTTACTATCTTAACGTGAGTTCGATATAAAAACCCGTCATTGTGAGGTATTCAGCGACCGTATGGGAGCAAATACCGTGGCAATCTCCCGGATAATGCCTCTGAGCGTTATTAGGAAGATCGCTTCGTCGGTAGACATACTATCTTATGTACGCAAATGGGCTCCTCGCGTTGACCAGCCTATTTTTGTATCATTTTTATCTCGAACTGAGGTTCTCCTAAATACCACCTGCGTATCTATCTACAAAATCATACCTTCTGAGCCAAAGATAACTGTTTACTGCTAACTGATCACTGAAATGGCGAAAGCAAAAGACGACCTTCCCAAGCTTCCTAAAAAATCAAAGAAACAAAAAGAGCGGGCGCTGGAAATCCTGAATGAGCTCTACCAGCATTATCCCAATCCGCATTGTGAGCTTAACCACCGCAATCCTTTTGAACTGTTAATAGCCACCATTTTGAGTGCGCAGTGTACCGATGTGCGGGTTAATAAAACCACTCCGGCTTTGTTTGAAACCTATCCCACGCCGGAACTCATGAAAGATGCACCGCTGAAGGAGCTTCAAGAATTGGTTCGCTCAACAGGTTTTTATAAGAATAAAGCCAAGGCTCTTAAAGAATCATCGCGGATAATAGTAGAAGAGTTTGACGGCGAGGTGCCGAAGAATATGAAAGATCTCCTTAAACTCAGGGGAGCTGCAAGAAAGACCGCCAATGTAGTGTTGGGCAATGCCTTTGGCATCAATGTAGGCGTGGTAGTAGATACCCACGTGAAACGTTTTTCCAATCGCTTTGGGCTGACTAAAGAGAAGAAAAATACCAACAAAATTGAAAAGGACTTGATGGCCCTGTTTCCCCGTGAAAGCTGGACCGATTTATCGCACCTGATGATTCATCATGGCCGCGGTCCTTGTAAAGCCCGAATTTCCGAAGCACCGGATCATCCCTTGTGCAAAAAATACGGCGTAAATTGCGAGTGCCAGAAGATGAGGGAAGAGCAAGGGGATTAATATTATTTATGCAGTAGCCTCCTAAACGTTAAAGAATCTGTAGTACTTCATGTGCCATCGCTCCATATTCTGTGTCTCTTTGGAGAGACCGGTTTTTCAACAGCCCTGTGCTGATGAAAAACCAGAGAGGGTAGTGCCAGTGGCTATCTCGTGATTTAAGGCTCGGTACGAATCCATGGCTTCCCTCTCCCTCGCTCCATGAGCAAGCTCATTCCGCATGCCCTCTCCAAAGAGGGACACTGTTCTTGCTTTTTTTATCCTTCCAATTCATTCTAATCACGAAACCTTTGTTGACAGATACAATCATTCCCTGGGTGTACGATGGGATTAGTTTGGCTTTTAAATTAGCGTCAGTTCGAGATGAGAAATAAATTGCTCCGGCCTTCAGGCCGATGAAAGCAAATCTCTTTTATAACGAACCCGAATTTTGATGGCATAAACGTCCATATGTTTGTAGAGGGTTGGCGAAACGCAGGGTAAAAGGCCATACAGCAAAAGCTTTGAAGAATAGGTCATTTCATTCATCCATTGGGGCAAAGCTTTATTTTTCTTGTCTTTTTTCACCGGCCTGAAGGCAGGAGCAATTACCGTAGAAGTTGAAAAAGCCTGCCCCTTACTTTTTTAGCAAGGGCAAGACTTTTCCGATCTTATATGTGGTGCAAACAGCCGTTTATTTGATGAGCGTGAATTTCTTGGCCTGGCTAAATTCTCCGGCTTCTAAACGGTATAAATACACTCCGCTAGCCAGATTTCCGGCATCAAATTTGAAGCTATGTTCTCCATGTCCAACTCGCCCTTCAAAGATCGTAGCCACTTCCTGCCCAAGCATATTATATACCTTCAGGCTAATGTTTGAAGTCTTAGGCAGTGAAAAACTGATATTCGTACTTGGGTTGAACGGGTTTGGGTAGTTTTGTTCTAAGCTGATGCGGTTAGGCATAGATACGGCGGTAGGCTCATCTTTTGTACTGGTAAAGATCATTTCAGGTCCAAATACAAATGAACGGTTTTCACCAACATCATTATTACTCACCATAACAGAATCATTTCCTGCCAGATCGGAACTGAAAATCCCGCCATTAAATCCCCAATACAATCGGTCTTCATAAATAGCCAGATCTCCCGGACGTCCGCCTTCGGTAATCACCGCTTCCTCACCGGAACCATCTATAGCCAATTTTATGATATTATCGTAGCCATAAGCATACAGGCTGTCGTTAGTAGCAGAGTAAGCCAGATCCGTGAGATATTGCGTACTGCTGATTCTGGTACTGCTGTCACTATCTATGGTCATTTTGTGAATTCCTTCAATTCGCTCTCTTCCGTCGACCAGCCAGAACACTTCATCCGTGGCATTTTTATACTCGATATCAGGAATACGCGTGGTACTTGAAGAACTAATCGAGGTCAGCATTTGCGGATTACTTCCATCAAGTTCACCCATATAAATCTGAGCTTCATAGCCTTCGGAGATAGCCCAGAAAAGACGTTCATTTTCCTCATCGATCTCAATGGAATTTATTTCATCCTCATTACTGAATAATACTTCTAATTCCCCGCTGCCATCTGCTGCGGTTTTAACAACCTTATACGGTTGACCATAAATATCATCTTCATCCCGGATCCAAATCAACTCGTCTGTATTTTCATTATAGACCATTTTCCCCGGATCAATTAAACCGCTGTTTTGTCCATCATACAGCGTAGTCACGTCAGTGCCATCCATATTCATCTTCAGGATCGCATTGGTATACCTCCTTATGACGTACATTTCATTATTAGAAGTATCCAGAAACAGGCCGTTGAATGCATCTACTGCTTCGGTAAAAACATCTTCAACCTGACTTCCATCAAGGTTTGCCCGCTGAATTTTTCCAGGCACCTCATCATCATAAATATCGCCTTCACTGGTCCAATACATTTTACCCGCTTCCACATCCAGCTTTATTCTCTGGCCTTCTTCAAAACCGGAATCGATCAGCACTTCCATTCCGCTTCCGTCCAGATTCATTCTTTGGATCTCATCATTTGTTGTCACGATGTATAGCTTTCCACTTTGTTGATCCAGCGCAATTCCCCTGGCTTCGTCGGTGCCGGTGCCAAGTGGGCCGGAAATCTCTTCGTTGTAAGGGTTCACTCTAAATACGCCTTCATAAGCATCTGCCACGTAAATAATGTTATTTACATTATCCATAACCAGGGCATTAGGCCAGTCCAGGCCATCATCCTCATTTAGCAAGGTGTCAATTACTTGCCCTTCATAATTCATTGAAATTAAGGCGCTTTCCTTTTCACTTTCTGAGCCCTCCCGAACGGTGAAATAAATGGTTTCCGTTTCCGGGTTTACCACTACATCAGTTGGCCAGCCCAAGCCCGTTTCTACCGAATTAATGATAGAACGCATGTCAGGCTGCGTGGTATCCGTTGATGCAGTCATTATCGTTTCTGCAAACAGATCAGCCCAATAAAGTTGAGCTTCCTGAGTATCTACCCAAAGTCCTATTGGATAATCCATATTTTGGTGCATCAGCTGTTTAGACTTCCCCGATTGAATGTCTGTTGCTATTAACCCCTTTCGATCTGTCTGATAAATAGTTTGTGCTTGACCGATACCCCCCATCAGAGCAGCAATTAATAAAATGAAAAATAGTTTTATTATAGATTTTATATTCATTTTTTAGTCTTAATTTGAATTTAATGATCGTTGTAGATGTAGTAATGCATACGTAAGTGATTAATAAATAAGCTCACCAAGACATCATTTAAATCAGCTCTCTTAAATCTTTATGTCATCTAATATTTTCAACTCCTACACCGACCCCATACCACCGCTTCGGTTTAACGTGCAGATCATCCCAATAAAACAGAACGGTCAGAACTACCTCTATTTTCAGGATCAATACGGCTATGCCACTGGCAACTTTGCGGTACCTCAATCTGCTCAGTCTATTTTTTCTCTGTTTGATGGTCAGCGCAGCGTAGAAGACCTGATGGAATTTACCGGCAATGGCGTCACCAAAGAGCAAATCCTGGAATACGTGCAGTTTTTGGATGAAAACGCTCTGCTGCACTCGCCTTATTTTAAAGAACACGCCCGCAAAACCGAGGAAGAATATGAATCCTCTGGTGTTCACAAATCCAACACCGCCGGCTTTTCTTATCCCGATGATGAAGAGGAAATGACCCACTTTTTTGATGAGGCTTTTGGAAAGCTGGCTACCACCGCCCCGGTAGATTCAGCCAAAGCACTGTACGCCCCACACATCGATATCCGCGTGGGGATGAACAGCTATGTGAAGGCTTTTTCGTCCATCCAAAACATCACCCCAAAACGCGTGGTGATTCTGGCTACTTCTCATTATTCAGGTCTCTATCCGGATATTTACGAAGAACGGCCCTTCGTTATCTCCCAAAAGGATTTTGAAATGGTAAATGGCACGGTAAAGGCTGACCAGGAAGCCATCAAAAAACTTAAAGAGCAAATCGGGGAGGATGCCGAGCATTATGGCGTAACCTTTCAGGACCGGGCCCACCGGGTAGAGCACAGCATTGAGCTGCACCTGGTATTTCTAAACCACCTTTGGAATCATGATTTCGAAATCATCCCCATTGTAGTAGGCAGCCTGGATGAGCTGTTTTATAAGGCCGATGGCTTCCAGGGAAAGCAGGTAGAGAATTTTGCTGGTCTGCTGAACGAGCTTTACGGCCAAGATGACGAAACTTTCTTCCTCATCAGTGGCGACCTGGCGCATGTGGGCAAAAAGTTCGGAGATGATAAACCGGCCAAAGAGCTATTCGAAGAGGTACGAAATTTCGACGAATCCTTCCTGGATTTTGGGGCTGCAGGCAACTCCGATCGTATATTGCAACTGATGAGTCAAAAATATGACCCATACCGCATTTGCGGATACCCGCCGCTGTACTCTTTTTTGAAAACCCTGCCTGATTCCCGCGGAGAAATACTTAGCTACGATATCTGGGATGAAAGTGAACGCGAAAGTGGGGTAAGCTTTGGCTCCATCCTTTATAAATAGCAGGGAACTTTGGCCTGATATCAGCAGTATTTCATGGAAAACACCTGGAGCTTTCCAGAATTTTTTGGAAGTGTATTTTGTTAACCCTTTCGGAATCAACAAAATAAAACCGAATATACAATACCATGAAATACAAGAAACTTGGACACTCTGAGGTAGAAGTAACCCCCATTGCATTTGGCGCCTGGGCTATTGGCGGCTGGATGTGGGGCGGTGCCGACAAACAGGATGCCATAAAGGCCGTGCAGACGGCTTACGAGCAGGGCATCACCACCATTGATACGGCACCGGTCTACGGCTTTGGACAGGGTGAAGAGCTGGTAGGCGAGGCCCTCAAAGACATCCCCCGGGAAAAATACCAGATCTTGACCAAGTATGGCCTGAACTGGGAAAGTGAGGACGGGGATTTTTATTTCGAAACCGAGGATAATGACGGGAACCCGTTGAAGGTGTACAAATGGGCGTCTAAAGAGCGGGTCAAGAAAGAATGTGAGGATAGCCTCCGCCGCCTGCAAACCGATTACATTGACTTGTACCAAATTCACTGGCCAGACAGCACCACCCCGGTTTCGGAAACTATGAAAGCCGTGCAGGAGCTGATGGATGAAGGTAAAATTCGGGCGGCCGGCGTATGTAATTACTCTACGGATTTGGTTGATGAAGCCCTGAAAACCGTTGATTTGGCCACCAACCAAGTGCCTTACAGCCTCATCAAGCGTGGAAATGAAAAGGATGTAATCCCGCAGGCTAAAGAAAAGGGGATGCATATTTTGCCTTACAGTCCATTACAAAGAGGTTTGCTGACGGGTAAGATTGAGCCCGGCCATGAGTTTCCAGATGACGACGGCCGAAAAAACAGTAAGTTCTACACCGACGAAAACATCCGAAAGGCCAACCAGTTGCTGGAAGAGATCAAACCTATTGCTGAAAAATACGATGCCACTTTTGCGCAGTTAGTGATTAACTGGACGACACGTCAGCCTGCCATGGGTACTGTATTGGTGGGCGCACGCAACCAGCAACAAGTGAAAGACAACGCTGGGGCCATGGACTTTGAGCTTAGTGAAGACGAAGTAAAAGCCATTACCGCAGCGTCAGAAAAATACTTTCCCCTGGATTAGGAGTTTTTAGTTTTTAGGGTTGAGTTTTGAGTTAGACCTAAATTTTTCTGTATACCCTAAAGTCAATAGCGGTCATTCCTGCACAGGCAGGAATCTTATTCTGGCCAGTAAATCTACGGTAAAGTCTTAATAAACCATTAGATTTCGGGCCTCACCGACAAATACGTCGGGATAGGTATGCCACGAAATGAGCTCAGATCATAAATTATCACAAACCAAAATGCCTTTGCCATGAACCGATCCGAATTTTTAGAGCAGGTTGAAAACTTTAATGACTACTGGGATGTGGTGGTAATTGGCGGCGGGGCCACCGGCCTGGGCGTTGGGGTGGATGCGGCATCCCGTGGCTATAAAACCCTGCTCCTGGAGATGCATGATTTTGCTAAGGGTACTTCCAGCCGCAGCACCAAACTGGTGCATGGCGGGGTCCGATATTTGCAACAGGGCGACGTTTCGCTGGTCATTGAAGCTTTGCATGAACGTGGTCTGTTGATTCAGAATGCACCGCATTTGGTTAGCCATCAATCCTTTATAGTGCCGAGCTACGAGTGGTGGAACGGGCCTTTTTATGGAGTAGGATTGAAAGTGTATGATGCATTGGCCGGCAAGCTGGGCATCAATAAATCCAAGAATCTCTCTAAAAAAGAAACGCTAGAAAAAATTCCTACGCTGGAGTCCAAGGATTTGCGGGGCGGGGTGATTTACTACGACGGGCAGTTTGATGATTCCCGGCTTTCCGTCAACCTGGCTCAAACCATCCACGATCAAGGTGGCGTACCGTTAAATTATATGAAAGTGACCGGGCTTAGTAAAAACAATAATGGGCTGATTGACGGCGTGAAAGCCCGCGACATGCTGAACGGCAAAAGCCATGAAATCAACGCCCGGGTGGTCATAAATGCCACCGGTATCTTTACCGATGAAATTCTGGATATGGATGAGGCAGATCATGAGCGCCTCATTCAGTGCGCCCAAGGCATTCACCTCGTGCTGGATAAAGAATTCCTGCCGGGCGAATCCGCCATCATGGTACCGCATACCGACGACGGCCGTGTACTCTTTGCCGTACCCTGGCACAATAAAGTGATCGTGGGCACCACCGATACGCCCATCGAAAAGCCCACCCTGGAACCGGTGGCACAAGAAGAGGAAATTGATTTCGTACTACGTCATGCGGCCCAATATCTCACTAAAAATCCTACCCGTAAGGATGTGAAGAGCGTGTTTGCAGGATTACGTCCGCTGGTAAAACCGCCGGAATCTTCCAAAACCTCGGAGATTTCGCGCAGCCATCATCTACAGGTTTCTGAATCGGGTCTGGTCACTATCACCGGGGGTAAATGGACGACCTATCGCAAGATGGCTGAAGACACCATGGACCGTGCGGCGATGGTAGCCGGACTGGAAGTAGAGGAATGTCCTACCAAAGAGTTACGTATTCATGGCTGGTTAAAGAATGTGGACCGCGATGATCATTTGTACGTCTACGGTTCAGATCGCGTGGCCCTCAAGCACCTGTTGGATGAACAACCTGAATTAGCAGAAAAAATACATCCCGACTTACCTTATTTGAAAGGAGAGGTTATCTGGGCCGTTCGAAATGAGATGGCGCAAACCATTGAAGACTTTCTTGCCCGCCGAACCCGGGCTTTACTTCTGGATGCGAAGGCCAGTATAGAAATGGCGGAAGAGGTGGGCCGGCTTATGGCTCAGGAATTTGGCAAAGACGAATCCTGGGTGCAGCAGGAAGTGAAGGAGTATAAACAGGTGGCCAAGAATTATATGATTGGGTAGGGAATTTTGAATTATGAATGTTGAGTTTTGAATTCGGCTCTTATTCATTCCCTGTTACTTCCTTATCTTTGTTTTGATATCAAAAAGTGTTCAACTATAAAATCCTATGAGAACCGAAGAAGCTATCCGAAACCGGCGGACCCATAAAATGAAGGGTGATGCCGGAAACCCCTTACCTATCACAAAAGGCAAAGAATTTCGTCAGACTATGGAAGAACTGATCGCACTGGCCGGTCGTGCCCCTTTTCATTATACCAGTGAAGAAAACCTGCGTTCTAAAGAACTTGAAGGAGCCGAACCCTGGCGTTTTCATGCACTTGAGTGCACCACTTGTCGCAGCTTACTGAAAGACTTCAACGAGGATCGTCCTATAAAATGTAGCGATGGCATCAAGCAAATGCTGGCTGTGGCTGATGGTCTGATTTTAACGACCTGGCTTCCTGAGGGATCAAGTAAGCTCGACAGAAAATATTATCCCAACATAAAAAACATGGAGCATATTGCGGCTACCGGGGCAGCCATCCAGAACCTGTTATTGGCCGCAACCTCACGGGGTATTGCCAATTACTGGTCTTCGGGCGGGTGTTTTCGTAAGCCAAAAATGATGCAGTATCTCGGCATCCCTGAACATGAAATACTGCTGGGTGCACTGTTCCTGTTTCCCGAAACGGACCGTGAGGACGTTATCGTGAAACCGGGCAAAAATACCGATCAACGGGGAGCACCCTCTGCATGGGCAAACTGGATAAAAAAATAAACCACCCTGTCCTGTAAGTATTAGGATTTAGTTGGGGACTTAAAGTTCCACTCTCTCCTCCACTACGGTCATCCAGAGGGTACCCCCGATGGATCCTGCATGTAGCAGAGCATCTTTAAACAATTTCCTATACTATACTTCCAGTGGCTAAAGCATTGTTGCTCGTGGCAGGTTGGTGAACATTTTCTGGCTGAGTTTCTTCGGGAGTACCCTCAGAATGACTCCATGATTTTAGCATTAGATTTCTTCGCAATACTAAAGTGCTGCACTAAAAGTACAGGGTTTTAAACCCTCCGCTGAGACCAATAAACCTTGCCGGGCTAGTTTAGCCAGCCATCAGTTTTTCAATATCCTCGCGTGATTTTGGTACATCGGTCAGGTTTTCGCAACCATCATCCGTAACCACCACATTATCCTCAATGCGAATTCCACCGAACTCAAAGAGCTTAGTCAGCTTATCTGCATTCAGGAACTTGGATTGGGTATCATCTTCAATAGCAGGAATTAGCAAGGCTGGAATGAAATAGATACCAGGCTCGATAGTAATCACCATACCGGGCTGCAGATCACGGCGCACTCGCAGAAATTTGATACCGGGCCGGTCAATACGCTCTACGCCTTTGGGATATCCTCCAACATCGTGGGTATCGAGGCCGAGAAAGTGTCCAAGTCCGTGCGGGAAAAAGAGGGCAAAAATATCGTTCTCCATCATATCATCCACAGACCCTTTTACCAAATCCAGCTCTTTCAAGCCCTCCATCATAATACGGGCGGCGTTCATGTGGAGGTCTTCCATTTTAACGCCGGGATCAACCTGTTCAATGCAGGTATTCAGCGCATTCAACACGGCATCATACACACCGGCCTGAATATCGGTGAATTTACCATTGGCCGGATAAGTGCGGGTGTAGTCGGATGCATAGCCTTTGTACTCGTGGCCGGCATCCAGTAAAAACAGGTCGCCATCCTTAATCTTGCTGGTATTTTCTACATAGTGCAGAATCGCACCGTTTTTTCCACTGGCAAAGATTCCATTATAGGCATCCTGCTGCAGTCCATGCTCATACTGAACCTTGGTAAAAGCAGCTTTCACTTCATACTCAAACATCCCCGGTTTGATGATTTCCATGGCGCGCCGGTGGGCTTTGTTGTTTACCTCGGCCGCCTTGCGCATCAGCTTCAGCTCGTCATCGGTTTTGAGCACCCGGCAGTAGGTGAGCGCATCCTGCAGGCTTTCAATATCCACCTCAAAACTGCGGTCCAGGTCTTCTACCAATTCGGCATCAACCTCGCTTAGGCAATACACCTTTTCTGGACTGATGTTGTTCAGCACATGCAAAATCTCATTATCATAATGCAGGTGATCGGGCTCATACTGCTGCTGGTAGGTATCTTTTGATTTCACATAGCCGTGCCACACTGCATACTGGGCATCTCTCTTGGGTACAAAAAGATGATATTCCTCGGTTTTCAAATCCAGGATCAATGCACAATCCGGTTCATTCACCCCGGTGAGATACCAAAAATTGGATTCCTGCCGAAACGGGTACTCATAATCGGTTTCATCCCGGTAAAAAATTTCAGAGCCTTGCATAAACACAACGCCGCTTTGCCCTTCATCAAATAGTGAAAATAATTTCTCGCGGTGTTTCTTGTACATAATTTCGCCTTTTTGGGGTGATGATTAGCAGGTTTCATTATTCTTATCCTGTGATTTGGAAGGTATGAATTCAACGGCAAAATTAATGGCAAAAAGATTGAAGCCTTTAAAATATACCGGCAAATTCCGGGATGATGTGGTAAACGCCTTTCTTAATTTTTTTGTAGCTTTATAAGCGTTCGTCAACGACAAACACTCACCGGAAGCCATGCAAAAGCGAAGTGACTTTTATTTTAAGTATCCGCCCAACATACATGAGCTGGATTTGGCAACCATGGTGCATATGTTTCGCTCCCGCGGAGAACCTAAAAAAGCACCGGCCGGGCAGTATTTTGCCTGTGCGGTAAGTGGTGACTTATTGAAGGAAGCCAAATGGTGGTTCGGGCTACACTATTCCCAATCAACGTGGGATAAGATGCTCACCAAGGGCAGCGAAGGATTTCCAATCACCGACGTAGAACTGAATGTACTGGGCCTGGTGTATCAAAGTGAAGATGAGCCGCCACACCGCGAGTACATTGAAAAGAAATCCGGCGTTACCGAAAAGCTGGCTTACCTTATTGTAAACGACTTGCGCACCTTTGGTTTCCTGGACGAGGACGACAGCGGCTTTGTGCGCATCACCCCAAGAGGAGAGAAAGCACTGCATGGCATTGCCCGCCGTATCTACGAAAAACGATTTTTGCCCGAGATGCTCCGCACCTTCACCCCTGCGGATGAGCCTACCATAGAACAAGCACAAAAAGAAGACCAGGAACAGACCAGTTTGTTTTAACGTCAGTTCGATATAAATCTCGTCATTGCGAGGTATTCAGCGACCGAAAGGGAGCAAATACCGAGGCAATCTCCCAGATAAAGCCTCTGTGCTTTGTTCGGGAGGTCGCTTTGTCGGAAGAAAAACAGCTAAACCTAAAAAAGGGGCTCCTCGAGATGACCAGACTATTTTTACATCATTCTTATCTCGAACTCACGTTAACTTATGCGGATATATTGTGAACCTATCTTAACCCTATCAGCAACTCTTTCATATGGAACCCATTACTTTTTCATCCTACCTGGATTATCTGCCCAGACTTAAACTCCATCACGTCACCGTTCCGGCTGATATCGTGGATAAAGTGGGAGGCATCGGCACGCGGCTGATGTGTTCGGTGAACGGACATAAGGCTTTTCATGGCGGAATGGTTGCCCTGGGTGGTGGTGCCGCCTATATCACCATCAACAAAAAGAGAATGAAAGCGTTTGGGATTGATAAAGGCGATGAAGTGGAAGTAACCATAACGCTGGATCACAGCAAGTACGGCATGGAGGTGCCCGAGGAGCTGGAAGCACTGCTGGAGCAGGATGATGAGGGCGAACGTCGTTTTGAGATGCTAACGCCCGGCAGGCAGCGATACATTATTCATTACGTCTCGCAGGTCAAGAGCAGCCAAAAACGTATCGACAGAGCTATTCTTCTCATCAACAATCTAAAAAAACAGCCTGAGGATGCATTTGATTTTCGGGAGCTGTTGGGATTGCCACCGAAGGATTAGAACATCGAACAAGGAATGTTGAACATCCAATGCAGAATGTATTCCAGTTTTGTTCAAAGTTCCATATAAAAAATTTAGTCTAACGTGAGTTCGATATAAAACCGGTCATTGCGAGGTATTCAGCGACCGTATGGGAGCAAATACCGTGGCAATCTCCCGAATAATGCCTCTGAGCGTTGATAGGGAGATCGCTTCGTCGGTAGACATAATATCTTATACACATAAATGGGCTCCTCGCGATGACCGGCCTGTTTTTTTGTGTTATTCTTATGTCGAACTCACGTTAGTCTACCTCTCAACAAGAAAACTCAGAACGCTTCTTTAATAAAACGTTCTGAGTCGAATATTCAATTTTCCTTATTCGATATTCAATTCGCCGTGCTTCCACTGATGGTATGCCCAAAGAAGATGGCATTGGCAAACAGTTTGTTGGTCCCGTACCAAAAAGCGCGGAAATTGGGGTTGTCGGTCATAGCGATTACGCGCCCACTTCCCAAACGGCTTACCACAACGGCCGCCGTCCCTTTAATGGTTTCGTGATTTTCATCCGAAATGTAGCCACTGGCTAAAGGCTCATCGCTATAATACAAGGGAGTGGAATAGGGGTTCTCGCCTTTTTCTATGAACAAGGTGGTGTTGCGGAAAACGGTTATGTCTTCACTGTTAAAACCATATCCCAGCGGATGCGTCAGATCCAGTTTGGCGTTAAAAATGGTACCCCCAATGTACTGTGCACCACGGTCGGGACCAGATTTCACGTAAGGACGAACTTCGGTTTCTTCCCCATTTTCTTCATCCTCTTCTTCTACAAACTCGATGTTGGCCAGGCCAAAACTTTTTGCCCATCGAACCGCATTGCGATAGGTAATCAGCGTACCGCCATTTTGCACCCAATTTCGGATGTTTTCAGCAGCGTCATCAGAAATACTGTAGGCGCTAGTGGCAATCACGTTGTAACGGCTCAGGTCCATATCATCCAGTTCTCCTGATTTCAGAATTGATACCGGCATGTGGTAACGCTGGTCCAGCAGGTGCCAGCTTTCGCCTACTTCATACGAGCTGGTTCCGGGGCCTCCAATAAAAGCGATTCGTGGATTTTCCAGCATCTCAAAGTTATTACTTCCCAAATCAATGCCTTCAGGGGTTAAGCCGGTGGGCAATTCATACACGGTAATACCATCTTCTTCTGTGATGGTTTGTACCAGCTCATGTACTTTTTCCTGATCTTGTTGAATGCCCATCGGGATGACGATGGTTCCGTAATCAAAGTCTTTAGCACCGTCTGTAATAACTGACTTGAAAGTCCGTGAAGCCACTTTGGCTTTCACCCCTTGCGACAACAAACGATACAATGCCCGGGGAGCATAATATTCATCCCACTCAAAAGCGTAGGCATATTGAGCTTCATCACCAATAAGCTGCCCGGGTTCTTCTAAATCTTCCAGGCTAAATGCGTCACCGACCATGTTGTCATTGAAGTCGCGACTAAGTTCAGCAAAGGGCAAATTGAAGGCATAAGGCATCGTCCAAGCCGAGACATCATAAAACAGGCTGTCGGAAAATTCAGTACGACGTTCAAATAAGGCGGTAATTAATTTGTACTGTTTTTGATCGGTAGGAACCACATACGCCTTGCCGGCTTTGAAGTCCTCGTAATCCTGGTCCAGCTCATACACGTTGATTTGGTTTCGGACGAACATCTCGGCCATATGCTTGGTACGGGCCTGATCGGCTTCTTCCCCAAACACATAGGCAGAAATAGGGGCATTACTTGCCTCCTCAGCAGATTCCTGGTAAAACTCCCGGGTGTTGGCCAGCAGTTCTTCTCGCAGGCCTTGGGCGGCTTTCAGGGTAGAAAGCGAAGTGGCAAATTGGTTTCGAATGGTGAAAGGAAACTTCAACACGCCGTGAATGCTCTCCTGTGCATGACCTCGCGAGCTACCCTGCTCAAACAAGATTCCAATAGAACCATTTACATCCGGGTAGGTAGAGCCTTTTCCGTAATAAAAGTCATCAAAGCTTTCCTGGGAGTAGTACAGTGATTGAATGTCGTCCAAAGCATCTGCGTGATATTCGGCAATGGCGCCGGTCAGATTCTGGTTACGCTGCGGGGTAAGGGGATGGGTTCGCTGCGGAATGCCCGGCTGAAAGAAAAAGGTGGAGTTGGTTCCCATTTCATGATGATCGGTAAGAATCTGCGGTACCCACTCATGGAATTTAGCTACGCGCCCCTTGCTCTCGGGATGCTGCATCAGCAGCCAGTCGCGATTCAGGTCAAACCAATAGTGATTGGTACGTCCGCCCGGCCAGTTTTCATCAAACTCCCGGCTTTGGGGATCGGTTACCAGCACGTTTTTACTTCGGTTGGTATTGGCCCAATGCGCAAAACGGTTCAAGCCATCCGGGTTGATACTTGGATCCACATTGATGATTGTATTCTCCAGTATGTCGTTGATTTCTGAACCTTGCGCAGCCGCCAAATAATAAACCACAGCCAGCGAGGCATTGGAACCACTGGGCTCGTTGCCGTGTACGCTGTAACTCATAGTCACTACTACCGGCATGGATGAAAGATCCAGATCCTCAGAAGCCTCGGCATCGGTAAGCTTCAAATGCTCTTCTTTAATCTCCTCAATGTTGCGATGATTTTTAGGAGAAGTGATGGTGAGCATCAGCAACGGACGGTTTTCATAGGTTCGTGCGTATTCGGTGATGGTCACCCGGTCTGAAGCTTCGGCTACGGCGTACATGTAGTTCACCAGCTGGTCGTGGCGAACATGCCATTCACCCAGCTCAGCTCCTAAAATTTCTTTGGGTGTGGGGATGTCGGCATCGTATCGGACATCATCCGGTAAATAATAACTGAGGGGAACGGGGTCGGGTTGTACCTGGGCTTGGGTCATATTCATCATCCCAAAAAGCAACGATAAGAGCGCCGTAAAGAATACTTTCATAACTAACGTACATTTTTATTTGAGTGTTTATACCGCTAACAATAACGGCAGGTATGGTAGCAGTTCAAAATGAAAAATGCTTTTAAAAAGTTCTTGGGGTGATTTTTAGTGAGGCAGAGCAGCCGGAACGAGTACCAAGTAGTGCGATGGAACGAGCATTAGTGTCATATTAAGGGTAAAGACCTGTCAGGTTTTATTTAAACGCGCGTTGAACATTTGAAACAGAATCAAAACCTGACCGGTCTGCGAACACATTGAGGTTGCTACCAGACTGTATTACTGAAATTAGGCAAGAAAGCTACCAACCCAAAGAACCTGTGTCCCGCTGGGAGGGACAGAAAAATCACTTCAGTGATTTTACAGGGAGGGGAGAGAAATTGTATTTGCTCTATAATCTTTACTGGAATCTGGAGCTTCCGGGACTGCTTGATCCACGAATCACTCGGGGGAGCTTGGTAACGAGTGCCAGACATAGCGTTCCAACGCAGAGCGTAGGAACGAGTACGAACGAGTACGAGGAAAAATGACAGCAACCAACAATCAGTATAATCATCGAAATCAGCGATTGGTTCAAGAGGATGCAAAATTTTATGTATAATCCGCCGTAATTGATCAAACTACTTAGGGGACATGGAGTCACAGAAAATTACCTCAACTTTTAAATATGCTTTTGGGCCCGGACTCATTTTAGCCGCTGCAGCCATCGGAGTATCCCATCTGGTGCAATCAACCCGCGCCGGGGCCGATTATGGATTTACGCTGGTTTGGGCCGTGGTGCTGGCCAGCCTCATGAAATATCCTTTCTTGGAATACGGTCCGCGTTACGCAGCGGCTACCGGCGAAAGTCTGATTGCCGGCTATAAAAAACTGGGCAACTGGGCCCTGTGGATTTATATCATATTTACCGTGGGCACCATGTTTGCCATACAGGCGGCCGTCACCATTGTCACTGCCAGCTTGGCTGTGGAGCTTACCGGCATTGAACTGCCTTTGCTGGTGTGGAGTATTATCATCCTGATGCTATGCATTGGAGTGCTCTACCGGGGAGGCTATAACGCCCTTGATTCTCTGATAAAAGTAGTGATGGTAGTGCTAAGCCTTTCCACCATAGCCGCTTTCCTGATGGCTTTCTTCGATGGTTCCACTCCGGAATTACCAGCCGCTCCATCGGTGTGGGATGTAGCCGGTATCACCTTTTTGATTGCGCTGATGGGATGGATGCCGATCCCTATTGACGCTGCCGCCTGGAATTCCCTCTGGACCCTGGAGCGTGAAAAGCAGACCCAACATAAGGCCTCCCTCAAAGACAGCTTGCTGGATTTCAACATTGGTTATGTGGGCGCTACCATTTTGGCGCTCTTGTTTTTGGGATTGGGTGCTTTGGTGATGTTTGGATCCGGTGTAAGTTTTTCTTCTTCAGGAGCAGCCTTTGCTCAACAGCTCATCGATCTCTACACCCAAACGCTTGGCGAGTGGGCCCACTGGATTATCATTATCTGTGCTTTTACCACCATGTTCAGCACCACGCTTACTGTTACCGACTCATACCCGAGGGTAAGTCAGGAAATTATTACCGTGTTGAGGAATTCAAATGCCAGCACCTCCGGAGTCCTTTCCTATCGTGGACTCATGATTATTATCTCCATCATTTCGATGCTGGTATTGTATCTCACCGGCAGCCAGTTTACCTATATTATTGATTTGGCTACTTCGCTCTCTTTCCTCACCGCTCCCGCACTGGCATTCATTAATTACCGGCTGATTATGTCCAAATACTTTCCCGATGAACACAAACCGGCCGTCTGGCTACAGGTACTTAGTTGGCTCGGGTTGATGTTTCTTACGGCCTTTGCCCTGGTATTTTTCTACTGGCGCTTTTTTGTATAAAAATCGCCAATCGCATTTCGGTCTATCGATATATCGCAAATCCGGTGAATACAAGCACTCGAACCGGGAGGTTGAAAAGAAATTTCAAAGCAGAACAGAGTTAGTAAATTACTTAGAGTCCTTTACTTCGACCTCTCTAAATCTCTCCTTCGCAAGGAGAGACTTTTTCTGCCGTTTATAAAAAATCTATGCTTATACAACGATAATATGCCTTTTAGGAGTCTTTCTCCTTGCCAAGGAGAAAACAAATGAGGTCAAAAAATGGTGCCAGAACTCACAAAGTAGTAACAAAACAAAAATCGCTAATTGAATCTCGGACCGGGTGGTCCGCTTAGGCATTCCCAACCGGGTGGTTGGGAACGAGTAACTTTTGGACCTAAAATATTTTCAGCATCTATTCCGGCATATTATATTTCCCCATATCTTTTTCCGCTTCACTTTGGTGAGATAAGCTTTCCTTAAACCAATTTTTAATCCCCCCATGTTTTATTCGGATGACCAGTGGCTTTCCTGGATGGATGAGCTGGCTGAAAACGACTATGTTATTGCGGATAATTTTATTTCCGAGGATCTGTACCAATCCATCATGCAATATTTTGCGGAACTGGAACAGGCCGATAAATTGAATAAAGCCGGCATTGGCGCACAGCAGGATTTTACGGTAAAAGCAGAAATCCGCGGTGATTTTATCTACTGGCTGGATGAATCCCGAGACCAACCTATGGCTCCTTTTTTTGGGTTGATGGAGGAGCTAAATCAAAGTCTGCGACGCTTTTGCTACCTGAGCCTGCCCGGCTCCGAATTCCACCTGGCCAAATATCCCGCCGGCTCGCATTATCACCGGCATCTGGATCAGTTCCAGGAACGGTCCAACCGGCAAATCACGGTGCTTATCTATCTAAACAAAAACTGGAAACCCGGAAACGGAGGCGAGCTGGTCATCTATAAAGACGATCAGGAGATCAAAGTTGAACCCATTGCCAAACGGCTACTGCTTTTTAAAAGTGATGTGATTGAGCATGAAGTGCTCACCACAAATGTGCCTCGCTACAGCCTCACCGGCTGGCTGCTCAAGCAACCGGCGGAAGTAGGATTTTTGCTTGGGTGAGATTTTGAGAGATTTAAGAAGGATTAAAGATTACAAATTGCAGATTGAAGATTTTATGCCCTTTAGGAGTTTTTCTCCTTGAGAAGGAGAAAACAAAAGAGGTCGGAAAAATGGTTTAATGGCTAACAAAGTAGTAACAAACCAAAAATCGCTAATCGTATCTCGGTCCATCGATCTATCGCAAATCCGGTGAATACAAGCTCTCGGACCGGGAGGTCCTGACAGGCATTCCCATCGCGGACGTGGGATACGAGCTCTAAAAGTAAACATCTATCCCTTGGCACCATTTACCACCCCTTAATCCCCGCCCAAGCGGGGAACTCCCTGAAAAAATTATTCCAGTATTATCCGGTTTAGTAGAAGTTTGTAGGACAACTCAAAATTCATCATTCTCAATTACTTCAACATTCAATATTCCTTGTTCAATATTCGATATTCCTTACCCCACCAGCTTTTTCCACCAGGCCGTTCCTTTAATCGCTTCCTTCACTGCATCCCCAAAAGCGCCTTTGTCTTCTTTGATGTCCTCCGGTTTTAGCACTTCCAGCTGTCGGGCTCCGCGGTAGAAGCAATACATGCTGATCGCCATTACGGTATGGGCCAGATCTAAGTGGTTGAACCATTTGTGTAATCCTATTTCACTGGTATAGAAGAAAGCAGCCAGGGTAGCAAAAATCACTGTTAAGAAAAAGATGCGGCTGCCCTCGTTTCGGGTTCGCCAGTACACCAGGAAGTGCAGCGGAAGTACAATCAACCCTAAACCATAGGCGGAGTGTACCTGGATGAAAAAGAAATTGAGGGTGGTAAACGTGATGACGGCAAACGTAAGCAGTTCCACCACGTTGGCTACTTCCAGAAACTTGCCAAATTTATCATTAATCACTGGCTGCGCATGCATTATCGAAGCCCGTTCCACAGCCATCACCGCAAGCATACTTATGAGCCAGCCCGGCAGTTTCCATTCCAGTCCCACCGCATATTGAAAAGCATGTCCCAACACACCGCCTAAAAAAGTAGCTACCGCCATTATGGAAAAGTACCAGCGCATATATTGATGCACTTTTCCCTTTTTGTTCAACTTCTTCAGCTTATAAAAAGCATACAGGCAGACGGCGGTAATCCACAAATCCGTGAAGGTAACCATCGGCTCCATGATGGTGAGTTCAAAAATCTCAATGGATGGCTGTCCGGATGCAGATTGCATAGCGTGGGGATGAATTAATATTCAATCTAAAATATCAGAATTGGGGAGATTCGGGAATTAAAATTCTGAAAAGTTACTTGCTAAAAGAGAGGCCAAATAAAAAGCCCTGACAGTTTTGCCGGGCTGATTTTTAAGTAACTGGCACTAATATACGGCAGAACAGGTGCCTCGACCAAATCTAATTTATTACCTATAACTAATAGCAACTAATCATAATTTATTTGTAGTTTACGGCTCATTAATTTCAGATAAAGATATAACCATATTTCATCAAGATGCCGAAGAAGATAGGAGATTTAACGCTGTATACGGTGGATGATCTGCATGATATCCTTGGAATTTCCAAAATGACCCTGCGCACCTACCTCCGCGAAGGACGGTTGCGTGGACGCAAACTCGGTGTGAGTTGGTACGTGACCGAAGAGGCTATCCGGGAATATTTTGATGAACCCACCGAGGAAACCTCATCACCCAAAAAAAAGAAAAGTAAGGAAGATTACCGCTATATTGTGCAGGGGATCAACGACTTGGTAAGTGAAACCGAAGAATGTGAAACCATTTCCGAGGTCATTGAAACGCTGAATGAACAAGCTATTATCAGTTTGTTCCAGGTGCGCATTGTGGATCGCGAAACCAACGAAATCACCGAAATTGTAAAAGCCAGAGATTTTTTAGAACGCCATGCTTAAAAAGAAAGAGACCGGACTGGAAGAATATTCATTTGGAGACGAACGGGGCGACTTGTTCTACATCCTGGTAAACAAAAAAATTAGTCCCGACGGCATTGACATTAAAAAGCTAAGTGCCGCCGATCCACGAAATTTCGATGCCGTGCTTACCGAAATGGGTTGTATCCTAATGCTAAATGGGATAGAGGTGGATGAACTGGTCCGCCGCGGAGAGCTGGATAAAAACAACCTGCATCAAACCATGTTTGAGCTGGCGGAAAGAGAAGGGCTTTTGTGATGTGATGCTATTCATCAGACGAACTTTAGTCGTCGGATGAATTATCGTTATCGTCCGACCACTCAATATAAATGTCTACACTTGATTTTCCCTGCCTCAGTGGTCTGACGATTCTGTATTCTCAAAAGCCTATAAAACTCCCATTATCCCGTCTTTTACA
This sequence comes from Gracilimonas mengyeensis, assembly GCF_900182705.1. Taxonomy (GTDB): domain Bacteria; phylum Bacteroidota; class Rhodothermia; order Balneolales; family Balneolaceae; genus Gracilimonas; species Gracilimonas mengyeensis. The sequence goes on from NZ_FXTP01000006.1 coordinate 49,245, forward strand.
TCGGTCAGGCTTTCTACCTGCTGAAATTTCTGGGCTGATTCGCCCAATACAAATAAAGGAACTTTATTACGAGTATGGGTTTTGGTGGATAGATCTTCGAGGTTTCCGTGATCACTGGTAATCACTAGGGTATCGCTGCTTTTTTTGTGTTTGATGATGTGCATCAGGAACTCATCCAATGGTTTTAATACCCGTTCGGCCTGATCTTTTTTCTGGCTATGACCGGCTTTATCCGTCAGATAATATTCATAAAGCAGCAGATCATAATCCTCAGCCACATCTAAAAGTCGCAGACCGGCATCGGTGGGAGTAATTTTTGGGATGTCGATTCCTAACTTTTCCCGCCACGCATTTTGGACAATCTCTGCGGTTAGGGCCGTTTCATCCAGTACATCTTCGGTAGAATTCAGTTTCATGCTGGCACTTTTGGTCATAAGCGTGGTGCAGCTCCAGCGGTTTCTTTTTTTGGCGTGATTGAAAAACACCGGCGGATACGCATTCATGAAGTACGGCCTTTTCCCAGCCTCCTGCGCTGCATGAAAAATGCTCTCTTTCTTTAGAAAAGGTTTGATGCCCGAATGGGGAAACGGCCCGAAGTGCTTGCCAATTTCTTTAGAAGCATTTCTCCCGGTAAAGAGCGCCGTTTGTCCGGTTCCGCTTTGGGGAAGGCCTTCCACGCCCAAGTTGGCATCAATGGGTTTAAACAATTGATCGCTATTTGCAATTGCTTTGGCTTCCTGATTAAAAAAACCATCCGTCAAAACTTCAAAAGAGGAATAACGGTTTTGCGAGAAGGGATTTTCAGGTGCAGACTGCCCAAGGCCAACGCCATCAATAAAAATGAAGATTACAGCCATTATCAGGTGGTTGGTTTATTTTGAATCATTTAAGATCAGTTTCTCTTATGGTCATCCCTGCGCAGGCAGGGATCTAAATGTTGTCAGTAATAAAACGTAATAATCCTGTACAATAGTTAGATTTCGGGCATACGCCGCGAGATGACTTCGCCTCAAATACTTTCATTTTTTGTTAGGACTATTTTTCCAGGATGATCGTCACTGGTCCATCATTGACCAGTTCCACGCTCATCATGGCACCGAACTCTCCGGTTTGGATATGTAAATCCGTATTGGCTTTAAACCATTCCACCATTTCGTCATACATGGGCTCGGCTTTTTCAGGACGGGCGGCTTCTATGAAACTGGGGCGGGTCCCTTTATCCGCATTGGCATACAAGGTGAATTGTGAAACGAGAAGAATTCCCCCGCCAACATCCTGCACCGAGTTATTCATTTTGCCTTCTTCATCTTCAAAAATGCGGAGTTTAGCTATCTTATTACAGATCCATTCCATCTGCTCTTTGGTATCATCCTGATGAATACCAATAAGCACCAAAAGCCCCTTTTCAATGGCTCCTGTTACTTCATTATCGATGGTTACGGAAGAAGATTCTACGCGCTGAACTACTGCTTTCATACAATGTGAATATGTGGATTACTATGTGGATTACCTGCCTAAAACTATTGGATAACTTAAAAGCCCAAAAGTTGTACACAGGTTTCAACAATTATTTTGGTCTATCAACATTTCAAAAGAATAACTTTTGATGTTAATCACCCTTTGCTTGAATTTATGTTCAAAATATATAAAGCTGTGTATAACTTTTTAAGAATATTTATAAACCACTGATTTTTATCATCAAATATTCCACAATTTTATTCACATTCCTTAGATAGTTTTCCATATCCCTTGGGATAAAAAAGTTATCCACTTATCCACAGTCTCTACTACTACAACTAAAACTTATAAATCTCATACTGTTCGAATACTACCTGTGGAAAACCCGGAGAAAAATTTCTCAAAACACTCTTTTAAACCTTCTATATTTGAGTGTTATGAATAAACAATTTCCCATAGGCAAACTTTCATACTCACCAGACCATTCTCCGGAAGACCGTGAACAGTGGATTGATGATATAGCCTTACTTCCAGGACGTATCCGGGATGAAATTGAAGGCTGTTCAGATGATATTCTTTTAACTCCTTACCGTAAAGATGGCTGGACCGTAAGAGAAGTGATTGAACATTTAGCCGATAGCCATATGAATACGGTTATTCGTTTGAAGTCAGCTTTAGCTGAAGATCATCCAACTATTAGACCTTATGACCAGTCAGCTTGGGCAGTTGCTACAGGAAAAATTGGACTTCCATTAGAATTCACCCTCGAATTCCTGGAATACATTCATGAGTATATGGTTCGTATTTTCGAAAGTCTGGATGAAGATCAGTGGCAACGTACTTTTTATCATCCTGAATCTGAAAAATCATATACCATAGATGAAGTTGCAGCCCTATACGCCTGGCATTCCAATCATCACTTGGCGCATATTAGGCTAGTAACAGATGGAAAGTCATCGAGTAGCTAATGTTAAATTTAGTATCAATTTTTTAAAGGAGTTTCCCCTCCTTGGAGGGGATTAAGGGGTGGGTAAATGACACCAAAGTTTAAATTGTATTACTTAAACTAAATTCATTCAAAAAAACAGGAACCGTGTGCTTCCCACATGTATTCCCAACGAAGACGTTGGGAACAAGTCTTTAACCAACAATCAGTGCAATCAACGAAATCAACGATCGAATGAGTGACAAGAAACCAATGACCTACAAAGACTCTGGCGTAGACATCAAAGCCGGAGAAGAAATGGTGGAATCCATCAAAGGCGTGGTACAAGATACCCATGGACCCGAAGTACTGACGAACATCGGTGGCTTCGGAGGATTTTTTAAACCCGATCTGGGTTCCTTTGAAAATCCAGTGTTTGTGAGCTCCGTTGATGGCGTTGGCACCAAACTGATTGTAGCTTTTAAAGCCGGTAAATATGATACCGTTGGACAGGATTTAGTAAATCATTGCGTAAATGATATTGCCGTATGCGGTGCCAAGCCCCTGTTTTTCCTGGATTACTTTTCAACCGGTAAACTGGAGCAGCATGTTGGGGTAGATGTGGTAAAAGGATTTGCCAAAGCTTGTAAAGAAAATGGCGTTGCCCTGATTGGAGGTGAAACTGCCGAGATGCCCGACATTTACGATGAAGGAGAGTTTGATTTGGCGGGCACCATCGTAGGGATAGTAGATCAGAAAAAAGTGATTAATGGATCCGACATCCAAAAAGGAGATGTTTTGCTTGGATTCAAAAGTTCAGGCCTCCATACCAACGGATATTCTCTGGCCCGGAAAGTGCTTTTCAGCAAATATAATGTAGAAAATTACGTAGAGGAGCTGGGAAGTACCGTAGGGGATGAACTGTTAAAAGTGCACAAATCCTATTTATCCCTGATCACTGAGTTGAAAGATATGGATGGTGTTCATGGCTTCTCTCACATCACCGGCGGTGGTATTGTAGGCAACACCAAACGTATTTTACCCGAAGGACTGAAACTGGATATCGATTGGGAAGGATGGAAACGTCCACCGGTTTATAATTTGATGCAGGAAATAGGAAACGTACCCGAAGAAGACATGCAGGCAACTTTTAACCTGGGTGTTGGATTGATTGCCGTGGTTTCTGAAAATGAAGCTGAAGCTGTAAAGAAAAAAGCAGAGGAATTGGGGGAAGAGGTTATAGAGGTGGGAAGTGTGGTTTAGCTTTTGGTTTTGAATCTTGAGATTTGAGTTACTTCAAAATTTAAAAATAGGTATTGTAACGTAGGTTTGTAATACGACATTTAATCTTGTGCTTTCGATTGATCCCATTTCTAAATCTGCTCCTCCTGTGCTATCTTCGAAGGGCTTATTTTGATTCCATTCCAATTAGTTGATGCAGGTCGTTATCCATGATAAATAGGTTCAGGGCTTATGTGCGCGCCAACCAGCGGTATTTGCCGGTGGTCTTTTTTATGTGTGGTTTTTTGTGGGATTCACTCACGCTTGGACGTATTGATCGCCTCTATGATCAGATTATTTTATGCACCTACCTAACCTCACTCAGCATCAGCCTGTACCTGTATAATCTTGCTGATGATGGAAAATGGACGGAAACATTTTTAGAAAAGTATCAGGATTATCTGCCGCTGGCTATTCAGTTTTTCTTAGGGGGATTGTGTAGCGCCTATGTAATCTATTTTTCCCGCAGTGTATCCTTTTCAAAAACTTTTTTCTTTTTCCTCATCCTGGTGCTGTTACTGTTTGCCAATGAGCTGCTTAAAAAAAGGATTTCCAATAAGTACCTGCAGTTCAGTGCCTACTTTTTTGTGAATTTCACCTTCTTCACTTTTTTCATTCCTATGTTGGTGAAAAGCATGAACACCTTCATCTTTATGGTCTCCGGGGCCATAAGTTTAGGTCTCACCCTGGCACTGATCATTTACATCTACAATGTAAGCCCCTCAACCCGGCAAGAAATTCACATGGGTAAAATGTCGGGATTGATACTGGGTATTTACCTGCTCATCAACAGTTTTTACTATTTTAACCTGATACCCCCCGTACCTCTTGCCCTTGATGTTGGACTGGTGGCACACAACGTTGAAAAAAACACTGAGAACAACGAATATGTTGTTACCTACGAGCAAAATCCCTGGTACAAAATATGGAGAGATAACGACAAAGATTTTCATCACACTCCGGGAACGCGGGTTTATGTATTTACCTCAATTTTTGCTCCCTCCGAATTAAAAGAATCAGTGTTGCACCGGTGGAAATGGTATAGCCCGCATACCAACCAATGGGAAGTGATAGATGAAATCGGGTACGAAATAACCGGCGGACGAGATGGCGGCTATCGCGGTTACACCTACAAAACCAATATGATGGAAGGTAAATGGGAAGTAGATGTAATTACCGATGATGAGCTGGTGCTCGGTATTATCAATTTTGAGGTACAAATAGATTCAACCGCCCAAGCCCAGGATATGAGAACCCGGGTATTTTAGGCCTCCCATTAAAATCATGGTGATCCTCAAAATCCTTTAAATCATGATTCAAATAACGGTAATCGACTATGAAGGAGAGATATCCGGGATCTTGCATCATATTTTTTAAATCATCACACTAAATTTCATAAGTAAAAACCTCTTCCAGTGGCTTATCAAAAGCATGGGCAATTTTAAAGGCCAGCTCTAGCGAAGGGGAATACTTGGCAGCTTCAATAGCGTTAATGGTCTGGCGGGTAACGCCCACTTTATCGGCCAGCTCTTGTTGGGTCATCTCTCCGTGCATAAAACGTAGTTTCCGGATTTGATTATGTATGCTTCCTTCTTCCATGTTAAAAGCTCTTTCGGTAGTGATAAAGCATCGTGCCCCGTTTGATGATGCTGGACGTAAACAAGATCAAAAACAAGGCATGAAAAATCATATTGGGTTGGCCAAATAGTACATACTGGCTGCCCTCATGTCCAAAAATCCTGGAGAGAAATATTTGGGCGAGCATAAAAACAATGGCTACCATCAAAAACGAATAGGCATACTTGTGGCCGTATGCTTCAATTTTATCATCCCGTTCATCTTTATTGGGACGGTTTTTACTTTCGGTAAGGCCAATAATGAGTTCAACGGCCATGGCAATCCAAAACACGTTGAAGAATATTTTGGTGAAATGGTCTGAATAGTCGGGCAAAAAATCCGGCCAGCCAAAAACGAACAGTACATAAAAAAACACCACGGAAAAGGAGAAACCGATGGAAGTCCACGAAAGTATTTCTTGTTTTGACATAAGAATTAAGAATTAGTTGATAGTCAAAAGTTCTTTACGTGATGTAAAAAATATGTTACACACTAATTTCATAATTTTGAGATTAATTACCGCATTAAAATTCCTTTTCAATTGAAAGAGCATAGAACTGAACATTCAGAGACAGATTATTCCGGAGATGAATCCATTTCCAGTGGACGCTTGTTGTTACTTTCGGTTGTCTCAGCCTTCTTGTACATATCAGTGGCCTTGGGCATTTTCTATTTTTGGAGGGATGAATCCTTTGGTCAAATATTTGCCTCTGGCTTTTCATTACCGGTTCAGCTTTTAGTGGGGGTGATAGCAGGAGGGGCTGCCGCAGCGGTAATTATCTTTATCATGCAACGTCCACCGGTATCGGACGTACTTTCCGATTTTTATATCATCCGCGTGCTTTCACAATCCAACTTCAGCCTGACTGACCATCTGCACCTTTCTTTTTTTGCAGGGGCTGGGGAAGAAATTCTGTTTCGGGGAGCTATCCAACCTTTATTGGGCAATACTGTCACCTCCATCATATTTGTAGGTATTCATGGCTACTTTCGTTTTACATCACTGGGTCACTGGCTATTTGGAGTGATGATGTTCGGCCTCAGCTTTTTTCTTGGGGTGATATTCTCCGAAGCTGGACTAATTGCCGCCATGACCGCCCACGCCGTTTACGATGTGATTATGTTGCAAGTAGTACAGCGTATGAAGTTGGTTTAGGGGAAAGAGGAAATAAGGGGATAAGGCATATGGTTTTCCCTGTGGATCTAATCTGATGAGTTACTAAGAGATCATTATGAAGCTACTGCTGAAGAACCTTAGCCAGAAAATGATTACCAACAAGCCAAAGTTAGCACTCTAAGAGTCACTGGAAAGAGTGGTTGAGGAAATTAGCTGGATAGGTTCTGCAGAATGATGAAAAAGAACACTCCATCCTTCGGCTCAGCCGGAACTGGCAGGCAATGTTTTCATCATTAGAGCCGGGTGATGGAGCGGGCCAAAGTTTAGGTGGTTTATAATTTATTTCCATGTTGCTATCTACCGATATCTCAGCCTTGATGCAACACTGAGATGTTGAGATCTTAAAAGCCTCCATCAAACAATCTCAGTGTTCTCGTGATCCTTCAACTCCTCAAAAGGTTTGGAGAACAATTCAGCATAGGTGAGAGGCACGTCGGTCATTTTAAGATAAAGCAGGGTTATTCCAAGAATAAGCAAGATTCCGAAGATTCCGATCAAACCCGCTTCGGGACCAAATGAGCCGCCGGTCCACCACTCTGGTCCCAGCTGACGTATTTCAATAAGAGAGCCGTTTACTTCCATCCCACTCACCCGGAATCCGAAAATACCGCCCTGGAAAAAATTCCAGGAGAAATGAATTCCAATGGAAAGTGCCAACCTTCCGGTGATGATGAATGGAATCGCTAACATCACCCCGGCCAGCATAATATTGACAACCGCAGTCATTGAAGCATTGGGGTTGCTGCCATGAGCCACGCCAAAAATGGCCGAGCTCAACACAATGGCAATAATAGATGCTTTTTGCGGACTGATACTTCCCAAAGTAAAGCCTTCAGTCATATTTGGAAGCCAGTATCCCCGGGATAATACTTCCTCGTAAAAGCCTACCGATGCCATCTGTACAAAAAATACGATGATGGGAATCAACCAAAGGGATTCGCTGCCACGCTGCCAGGCAAAGCGGTTTATTTCAAGTCCACCAGTAAGCCACTCTGTGATAAAAATCAGCCCCATCACTCCTCCGGCAATCAGAACTCCTGCCAGGCATTCGTTAATCCAGCGGCGGTTGATGGACAAACCGGCATAGTGCCAGGGACGGCGATCGCCAAAACGAAACATCACATAAAACAATCCCAAAATTAGCAGGGAACGTACCAGGTAACTTAGCCATACAAAAGGTATAAGCGTTGAAACGCCCATAGAGGCAATAAACGCAAAGATGAACAGCAGGATCCGGAATAGGGCACGCAGGCGTTGCTCTTTGCCGTTATAAATTGGATTGATCATGATGGCTTGTTTGTTTTAATAGTGATTTTTGGCAAGAAACAGCTAAATGTATAATAATTTATAGTTAATCTTGTTGTTGATGTGCTATCGGTCAGTCAATAATTATCCCAAAAAGGAGTGATTTATTATGGAAAGATATGTTTTGGAAGCAGAAAAAACAGTGATTGAAGAAACATTTGAAGCCTCATCCGAATCGGAGAGTTTATTTGAAGCCAATTATAATGTGATTGGCGGATCTCCTATGCCCATTGTGATAAAAGATGAAGAAGAGCGAAAAGTAGTAAGCGCCATATGGGGTTTAAAAAGGCAATCAGGAGACGATTTGCAATCGGTTGCACAGGAAGAGGTTTTGAAGGATGACGAACTGAAAAAATTGGTTTCTGTTTCGCCGTGTATTATTCCTGCCAGCGGATTTTATAAATGGAAGAAAAGTGTGAAAGATCCGCTTCCTTTTCTGCTCCGGGTGATTAAACAAGATGTAATGAGCTTTGCAGGTCTGTGCACCATCACAAAAGATGAAAATGGGAAAACCACACGCTCCTTTGCTGTCATAACCATGCCCGCTAACGCTTTGGTTGAACCTTTGCATCAATCCATGCCCGTCATTTTGGAAGAAAAGGATTTTGGGAGATGGCTATCCGGACATGCCCCCGAAATGCTGAGAGATGGTTTTGAAGGCAATCACCTGCTGCCGGATATGACGGTATTCCGCGTACCCGAATTGGTGAACGATCCTTCCAACAATTCAAAAGAGCTGATTCAACCTATTCCCAAGCTGCGCAACTACGAAGACTGAAATCAGTTTTCAGTGATCAGTTATCAGTAATCAAAACATTGTTTAATACTACCCCTCGTTCCTACGCTCTGCGTTGGAACGAAATGGGGAAAGAATTCTACTTCCCTTTTAATACGCCAGATAGGTTAAGCTTGTGGATGGGAATGAGGTAGGAGGAAAGCATTTCATCTTTGTGAATTCCCAATTCACCGGTGCCGCGAAAATCCACCATGCATACTTTTTCTGCGGTTTGTACCACTTCACCGATGCCGTAGTACTCCGGACTCGGTCCATAATACACCAGATCGCCGGTCCTCAGGTTGTTATTTGCCCGGCGATGATAGGGCAAAATGACCGGAAGTAAATCAAGCCGGTACGATAATTGTCTTTTTTTAGATTTTCCCATCGCTGGTACTACTTAATTCTTATTCGGTGTTATCGGAGTGATGAATTTCAATTTGTCGCTGATGGCCCTTAAGATGTAAAATTTTTACCCAAATCGCTTCCTCGGGAATAAGGGACTCTATTCGCTCCGGCCATTCCACCAAACAAACGCCCTCACCGTAAAAGTATTCCTCTGCGCCAATTTCCAGGGCCTCCTCTTCATGCTCCAGCCGGTAGCAATCAAAATGATACACCGGCAAAGCTCCCGAGTATTCATGAATGAGGGTATAGGTTGGAGAACTCACCGTTTCCGGCTTGATGCCAAAATGTTCGGCTACTCCTTTCACAAAATGGGTTTTGCCCGCACCTAAATCACCGGTGAGGCAAACCACATCCCCGGCTTTAAGTTGTTTACCAAACTCGGATGCAAAGCGCATCGTTTCATCTACGGAAGAACTCTTGAAGGTAGTCACGGTATCAAATCCAGTCTCGTTATTTCGGTCGCAGCGTAGCCACCGGTAATATCATCTCTTCCATAGAAGCTCCGCCATGCTGAAAGGTATCCCGATACCGGTTTTGATATTTGTGGTAATTGGTAGGATAGATAAAATAGAAATCCTCACGTGCAATGATGTAATTATTCACCCCTCCGGGTTTTGGTAAGCGATAATTTTCGGGATTATCCATAAACAGTACGGCATCCGGTTCATCGGCTTTGAGATTTCGGCCATACTTATAGCGTAGGTTGGTAGCTGTGTCGCGATCGCCGTACACTTTGGTATCTCGCAAAGAGCGAACCGAACCATGATCAGTTGTGATCACAATGGTGACATCTTCCTCGGCCAGTGCTTTAAACATCTGCAGCAAGGTTGAGTGCTGAAACCAGGCATCCGTTACCGAACGGAAAGCTGAAACATCCGGTGCCAGCTCCTTGATTACATCCGAATCGGAGCGGGAGTGCACCAGCGTATCCACAAAGTTAAACACAAAAGCCGCCAGTTTTGACTGGGAGTAGCTGTGCATTTTATCAGCCACTTTCTTGCCGGTTTCGGCGTTCAGTATCTTCTCATATTTAAAGTTTAGATCCAGGCCTTCCCGTTCCAGTTGCAATCGCAATAGTTCCTCTTCATGGCGATTCAGGGAGGTTTCATCCTGACCCTGTTGCCATAAATCCGGGTACATGCGCTCGATATCAGCCGGGTATAATCCCGCAAAAATAGCATTGCGCGAGTAAGGCGTAGCGGTGGGCAAAATGGAGTAGTAGAAATCGGTATCAATAGAAAAGTGATTAGCCAGGTAAGGCTCAAAAATCAGCCACTGATCGTAACGCATGCAGTCAATCAGGAAAAACATTACGTTTTCATCCTTTTCCAGCAGCGGATTTACGTACCGCTTAAAAATCTCGGGCGAGAGCAGGGGGCGTCCGTCATCACCGCCCATCCATTCGATATATTCGTTGTCTATAAACTTCCCAAACTCACGGTTGGCTTGCTGAAATTGGTCAGCCAGTACCTGCTTGAGGCCTTCATCCCCGGAGCCCAAATCAATTTCCCAATTGGTAAGTTCTTTGTAAATATCAATCCATTCTTCCCAGTGGGTGGAGGGATGGATCCGGTTCGACAACTCATTAAACTGGCGCAGGTAGGTTTGGGCTGATTTTTCGGACTGCAAACGCCCGCGTTCCAGCAGACGTTTGGTGGTCAATAAAATCTGGTTGGGATTTACCGGTTTGATGAGATAGTCGGAGATCTTGCCGCCAATGGCATCCTCCATGATGGACTCTTCCTCACTTTTGGTGATCATCACCACGGGCAGTGAGGGCTGCAGCGATTTAATTTTCTCCAGCGTTTCAATGCCACCCATCCCCGGCATCTGCTCATCCAGGTACACAATGTCATAGGATTCCTTGCTGATCATGCTTACCGCATCATCGCCGTTGGTTACCGGGGTAATTTCAAATCCCTTTTTCTCTAAAAAGATAATGTGTGATTGCAGATGATCTATTTCATCATCGGCCCAGAGTATTTTTGGCATGAATTTCTGTTGATTTTAGGATTGCCACTAAAGCATTAAAAACCAAAAGGCAGCGGATTTATTTCCTCAGATAAAATAAAAAATTATATCCGGTTATTTTGGTTTTCGAAGCAAGGATGTTCTCAATGAATATTGCAGTGCAAACTTAACCAACATACGCATTTCCTGTATTCAGGATGATGTGTACGGATTAATTTTCAAGTTTTATAAATGGACGGATACCTGCAAGACGTTTTTCGCCAATGCCTTTCACGTTAAGCAGTTCGTCAATGGTTTCAAAGCCACCGTTGCTTTCGCGATATTCAATAATACGCCGGGCGTAAGCGGGACCGATACCATCCAGTTGCTGCAGTTGTTGGCTGTTCGCTGTGTTTATGTTGATGGTTTCTGAGGTATACACTACATCTGAAGCTGATGGTTCCGCCTCTTCTGTTTTGGGTTGATCGGAGTCTTCCGGTTCGTAGGCATCGGCCTGTTCATTTGAAGCTTTGGATGAGGTGTCCGGAAGGTATTTTTCAGCAATCTCCTCCTTTTTCTGTTTCAGCTCTGCACTGCGGCGATCAAATTCCGCCATGATTTCGTCGTACTGCTGTTGATCATAGTTGAAACTGCGATTGAGAAAAAAATGCATCAAAAAAGAAGTCCCTAACACGGCAAGCAATACCGAGAAGGCAATGCGCTCACTTCTGGATATTTGCAGCTTTTCCATCCAGAAAAAGAAAGATCTCTTTAGCTTTTTAAACCCCATGGTTCTCTTCGTTTATCTAAAAATATCCCCGTCACTAAACCACTCGACCGGTTTTTCAGTGCTCTGAAAATAGTGTAGCTAATTTTTGGATTAAATGCAGGCACGCAGGTATATCTGTCTGTTTCCGCCAACATGTAGACTGTGAGGGATAAGAAGCACACTCAAGAAAGTCATGAATGCATTGAAGTAGACAAACACTCTTTATTCAATTAAATTGAGGTAATATCAATCGCTAATCTAACCAACGGTAACTGATATGTATAGAACCTCATTATTATTTTTAGCTTTCTGTTTTATAAGCGGAATGGTTTTCGGCCAGGAAAAAGAACTTACGGATGAAGAAATACTACGTTTGTATGAAGATTTGCGTGTAGCGGATGTATCCGACGGGATGGACTTTGTAGGACTTTGGAATACCGGTCTGCTCGATCAGTCAATTACCCCACTTTGGCGGGATGTACAAACTATGGATCATGTGGTTCGGGGCATAGCTGTAACGGCCCGCTATATTCCTACCAATAAAACGGTACAGGATGCGCCCAAAACCTATGAAGAATATCGTGCCTGGGAGGGGAATTGGTATAACGACCTCTCGCCTGAACCCTTTGTTGAATTCATAAAAGACGGAACAATAGTAGTGCTGGATGTGGAGGGAGACGGAGATACGGGCACGGTGGGGTCTTATAATTCGTTGGATTGGGTGAGCCGCGGAGCAGTAGGCATCGTTTCAAATGGTGGCATCCGGGATACCGATGAGATTATACTACAGCGTATTCCTACTTATTATGATGAGGAAAACAGGGGAAGAGGTATTCGTCCCGGGCGCAATGAGGTAGAATCCGTAAACAAGACGGTGAGTATTGGAGGAGTTCAAATTAATCCGGGAGATGTTATTGTGGCCGATGGTGACGGTGTAATTGTAGTGCCGCGTAAGCACGCCCTGGCCGTAGCCGAATTTGCCTTCAAAATTTTAGAAGGCGATAAAGAAGGCCGGCGAAGCCTGTATGAAAAATTAGGACGAGAACTGGATGAATCTGTACAGAATGATTGACATGGGCATTGTTAATCACGATTTAAGCCGGAGTGTGTTATTCGCTCCGGCTTTTTTTATTCCCTGTGATTTATCCTGTCAAAGATCTTCAATCACAAAAAACAGATTCTACTATAAATGGTTGTTTAGGAAAAAGCGTTGTATCATCTCACACAAAAATAAACCCCATCATGAGTTTTTTTAAGAAGATGATTTTATGGATTGCTGGAATTTTCCTAATCGCTGCGGTGACAATAGCTACAGTAGGCTGGATGATTTCCGAACCCGGTTACCAGGGCCCCAAAACTGACCACTTTAACGGCACTACCTTTGAGAATCCGGGAGACATTCCTTCCAAAGGATTCACAGATGTAATGCGCTGGTACATAAACCGCGATCAGGGCGAATGGAGTGAGTCTGCGGGCCGGCCAGAAACAGCGCCCGCGCAACCGGCCGACCGTATTGAAGACGGACTCGAAATCACCTACGTAAATCATTCTACTTTTTTGATTCAGGTGGATGGACTCAATATCCTCACCGATCCGGTGTGGAGCGAGCGTGTGAGTCCTTTTACTTTTGCCGGACCGAAACGCTACCGCGAACCGGGCATCCGCTTTGAAGACTTGCCGGAAATTGATCTGATTGTACTCAGTCATAATCACTACGACCATCTCGATATCGAAACCCTGAAAAAGCTGAATCAATCGTATCAACCCAAAGTAATTGCTCCATTGGGCGTGCCGCTGATGTTGAATAAATACGGCATCCAGGATACAGAAGCTTTGGACTGGTGGGAGCATACTTCCGGTATGGATGAGATTGCCATCCATGCGGTTCCGGCCCAGCACTTTTCAGCTCGTGGCATGTTTGACCGGGACAAAACGTTGTGGGCGGGTTACATCATCCAAACCGCCCATGGTGATATCTATTTTGCCGGGGATACCGGTTATGCACCCTTTTTTACAGAAATCGGGGAGAAATTCCCCAACATAAAAATTGGGTTGATACCCATCGGGGCCTACAAACCACGCTGGTTTATGAAGCCCATGCACGTAAATCCTGCCGAGGCTATCCAAATTCACAAAGATGTTGGCGCCGACATCAGCTTTGGCATGCACTTCGGCACCTTCCCGCTGGCCGATGACGGGCAGATGGATCCTATTAACGATTTCAACGAAGAAATGCAGAAATCCGAAAACCGCGGGGTGAATTTTAAGTTGTTAACCGAGGGAGATCAGTTTAGTATTCAGTAAAAGTAATTTGGAATGAGGAATTTTGAGTTTTGAATTATAGAGTTGCTGAATACATGCAATCCCGAGTTTAGTCAATGAACTTTCCTTCTTGGTAGGGGATTGAGGGGTGAGTAATGTTTCAAAAGGGTATTAATTTTCACGCGAACCGGGAGGTTCGACCAGGCATTCCGCAGCAGAGCGGCGGAACGAGGGCCAAGGATGGGTTGATTTAATGCTTATCATTTAGATTACGTATCAATGAAGAAAGCTTTATCCATAATAATTTTCATTAGCATTTATTTGAATGGCTTTGCCCAGACAAATGATAGATTGATTAACCAGACAGAAGGGCAAAACGGTCACGTCATAAATTATATCACTGCCCAAACTCTTATAGATGGAAGGATTAATCATACTCTAAATCTAAAAGAGGTTTTAAACAACAAAACGTTGGAAGAGACGATCAGGATTTGGGGTGAACCGATTAACATCAAATCAGAACAGGATGTAGCAAATGACGGGACGGTTTTGTTTGAAAGAAAGATGGGTTACTACCCGGGATTGAGGCTTATTTTTCCAGAAAAGAACGGGAAGTATGTTTTAAGCAGAATTGATTTCATAACAAATAAATCAAACCTAAAACTCGGTGACACATCTTTTTCATTAGGAATGGAAGTAGATAAGCTTCTTCCTACTGCCAATAAAATAAAATCTGGAGAAGGTAAAAGAGATATTGATATTCGGGTGCTAGAAACCGATCATACCGGAAAAATTAAGAAGACCGATCAAGGGGTATTTCAGTCCCGAAGTGAATTGCTTAAAATAGAAACCGATTCTGCTGGAAGAATTAGGAGCATGTCTTTATTGATGTATACGATTTGATGGGGATGATCCAATGAGAATATGATGGTTTGGGTGAGGCGAAATAGTCCTGCAGGGAAGACACCCAAAGCTGTTTATTTTCTCGCGAACCGGAGGTTCGCTGAGGCATTCCGCAGCAGAGTTGACGGAACGAGAGTTAATGCCGGGCATACAACCTTTTTCTTTACTTCTGGTAATTCACCGATTTAAAATTGCCGTCTTCATCGATGATGTTGGTTTCGGCGCCGGGTACTATATCGGTGTTTTGGGCGGATACACAAATCCAGTGATCGCCCTCTTTCTGAACCACAAATGAAAACAGGTTTTGCCGGAGGGAAGGAGTTTCCACATTCCCTTTTGGGCTTTGATTTTTGAGTCGCATCCGAGCATGTAAAACAGTAATATCTTCGGATAGGTTTTTCACTGAAGTTTGCATCAGGCGCAAATCCGAATCACCAAAGATCTTTTCAAAACCATAAGCGTGCGCTTTTCGGATGTCTTTTCGGTTATGCCACCATAAGCCCACCACGTTTACAAATTCCGCGTCTTCTGCAAATAACGAGGCCAGCATATCGGCATCGCGCTGCATCCAGGCTTCCACAAATAGGGTGGGGATGTTTTCCGGTGATTTGGCTTTTTTGAAGGTATTAGACATAAGAAAGATGGTAATGATCTTTTCAGTCTAAAGCGCAGCGATGACTGGAAAGTTCCAGCTCAGGAAGTCTTTGGCTTCTATTGAGGGTAAAATGTTTGAATCTTGCTTTGAAAAAGATGTAGTCTCACTGTACGACTTAAGAGATGATCTAAACTCAGTTCGTGATAAGAAATAAGTTGCTCCGACCTGAAGACCGGAGCAATTACAGTGAAAGTCGAGATTTTATCTCGAACGGACGTTAATCTAACAATCCAGGCTTTCAAAATTACGCGAACCGGGAGGTTCGCCGAGGCATTCCGCAGCAGAGCTGACGGAACGAGGATGAATTGTGTTGGTGGAATGCAAGTCAGAGACTTGCTTGGCTTGTACTCTTAAGTCAGCGCTCGATAAATGTGTTCTTCAATTAAAACACGGTGGGCTCGCTGTAAGACTTAAGAGATCAACAATGATGTTTTTAGATATTCTATCACAACAAAAAAAGCCGCGGTAACGCGGCTTTTGTATATAGATGTCTGAAAAATGGTGAATTGTAGTTCGTGGTTTACTTCACCTTTTCGCCGTTGATGATCACACCGGTTACTTTGGTGAGGTACTCTAGCGGGTCGCCGTCAAACATAGCCACATCGGCATCTTTACCGGCTTCCAGAGAACCCACACGGTTGTCGATTTCAAGTAGTTCGGCGGCATCAATGGTCAGTACTTTCAGGGCGTTCTCCATGCCCAGTCCGTTGGCCGCCGCTAATCCGGCTTCATAAAGTACTACGCGCGTTTTGGGCACATAGCCTTCAAAGCCACTTTGGAAAGCGATGGGGATACCGGCTTCATACAATTTACCGGGCGTTTCCATGGAGGCATTTTTGGCATCGCCGCCGGGACGTATCATAGTGGGATGCACCACTATCGGGTAACCGGCTTCTTTGAGTTCGTCCATAATCAGGTAGGCTTCCGCTACCCCATCCAGTACCATCGGGAAGCCAAACTCTTCCTGCAGGCGAATGGCCGACATAATATCATGGGCGCGGTGTACCGTAACCAGCGCTTTGATCTTTCCTTCCAGCAGATCAGCCAGGGCATCCATGCCGATGTCTCGAGAAGGAGGATTGTCGCTGTTGCGCTTTTCCAGATAGTCCTGCGCTTTAATCAGTTCCTGCCGCAGCATGGCGATGCCTTTGGCGCGGGTACCGGGTTTGCTGAATGCACGGCTCAGGTTGTTACCCAGGGTAAAAGCCAGCATGGTGGTTGAATCTACCAAAGCATCCTGCACCGTATTGCCGGTGGTTTTCACAATCATGGTTTGGCCGCTGATGAGGGCGCCGGGACCGTGACCCGTATGTACCGTGGTGATGCCATGATTACGGAGATGGCCTACCAAAGCTTCCCGTGCGTTATAGGCATCCATAGCCCGCAGTTCAGGTTGAATGGGATTGGATGTTTCCAGCTGATCCTGATCGGCATCCACATTTAAGTATCCGGCCAGGCCTACCACGGAATGGGCATCAATGAGGCCGGGTGTGACCACCATGGCTTCATACACTTCATAATTGGAAGGAATATTGATGCTGGAAGCAGATCCCACGCGTTCAATTTTTCCATCTTTGATGAGTACTACTCCGTTTGAGATGGGATCACCCGCCATGGTGTAAACGGTTTCGCCTTTAACGGCAATCTGGGCATCCGTCGTACTGTAAGCTGATAACAGCAGGGCTGGTATCAGTACTAAAAGTTTGATCAATTTCATTGTGAACCTCCTTCATGATGGGTGTGAATAGTACCCGGGTAAATTTGATAACCGCCGGTGGCGTATTTGCGATCTTCTTCATTGGCGCGGTCCCATACTTTGGCCCCTTCAATCCAGGTTTCTTCCACATGGGTGTATACGCTCAGGGGATCGCCGGAGAGGATGATGAAGTCGCCGTCTTTGCCTTTTTCAAGGGTGCCAGTGCGGTCGTCAATGTCCATCATTTTAGCATTGGCAATAGTTACGGCTTCAAGGGCTTTTTGGCGGCTCATTCCGTTTTTAACCCCTACAGCAGCAGAGCGCAGGAACAAGCGGGAATCGGTGATACCATCGTCGGTATGGAAGCCAACCAATACGCCGGCATCTTCCAGAATCGCCCCGTTGGAGTTTTTGATTTCGGCCGCTTCTACTTTTCCGCCAAAAGAATCCAGCGTAATGATAGAGGCGGAAACACCGGCTTCTGCAATTTCATCGGCCACTTTCCATGCTTCACTCACGTGTTGCAGAACCAGGCGATAGCCAAATTCCTGCGAAAGACGGACGGCGGTTAAAATATCCTGATGCTTGTGGGTGTGGTTGTGTACGGTTCGTTTGCCTTCCAGTACTTCCACCAGTGTTTCCAGCTGCAGGTTACGGGGCGGCATTTTGCTTTCATCGCCGTCAGCAGCGTCAATTTTCTTTTTGTATTCCTGGGCTTGCACATACAAGTCACGAACCATGGCCGCCGCTTTGGCACGGGTTCCTGGCCTTGGACCAGAACCCATGGGGTTTGTTCCGTTGGCCATTTTTAGTCCGCCGTAGATGTTATTTTCTTCATCCACCACCAACAGCATGTCCTCAATGGTATTGGCATCACGGAGTTTCAGGTACACGGTTTGTCCGCTAATAAGCAATCCGGAGCCCGGCATTACATTTACGGAGGTGATGCCACCGGCCAGTGCCCGTTTAAAGCTGTCGCTTCTCGGGTTGATGGAGTCCATAATGCGGGCATCCGGGTGCATGGCCGCAGAACGGTCGCCGCCATCGCCTTCCCCAATGTGAGAGTGGGTGTCAACAAGTCCGGGCATGATCACTTTGCCGGAGACGTCGTGCACGTCAGCATTATTGGGAATACGGGTATTGGACCCGCCTACCGCTGTTATTTTTCCATTGTGTACTACAAGAACTCCGTTGTTTATCGGCTCGCCGGAGATAGGGATGATTTGTGCGCCGGTAAAGGCCTGGGGAGTGGATTGCGAGAATCCATTCACCCCAAACAACAGCACACAAGCCACCGCGAGCAACAGGCTTCGGATTGGCTTCATAATGTGTATATCGTAGTTAGTGTTAACTGTTAAGCATAATAGCGGCATCAATTTAGAAAAAAAGGGCAGGTAGTAAAGCGGAGTTTCGTAAAAAGAGGAAAACGGAAGATCAGGGAATATTGAATATTGAACAATGAACAAGGAATGGTGAAGTAAGTGGGAATGGTGAATTTTGAGTGTTGAATTTTGAATTTGGTTTCTTGCTGGATGGGTACTTTCGATACAAAATGTAGCTACCGAGTTTTCCCCGCTCGGGCGGGGATTAAGGGGTGGGTAAAATGTAGCCAGGAACTGAGTAATCGAAAGCAGCTAATCCTTTTACCACAATCCATAATCTGTAATCTGAAATTCTTCCCAACCTCTTCAACATGGAACAAAATCACCCTTTCTGCCTTTTAACCCAATGAATGTTAACTAAAACAACGTGATGAAAAATAAAGGAATCAAAATTGTTGGCGGAATTGTGGCGGTATTAATAGTGGCTTTTTCCGTGTTTACTTTATCTATTGACGGGATGGTAAAGTCGGGGATAGAAGAAAACGGCTCGGAGCTGCTGGGTACCGAAGTTTCAGTGGATGATGTGGATGTTTCCCTGTTTGATGGCAGTGGCAGCATCAATGGTTTTACTGTGGAGAATCCCGAAGGCTTTAGTGATGAACCAGCTATAGAGATCGGTCAGGCTTCTATGCAGGTGGATTTGGGTTCGCTGTTTTCGGATCAGATTATCGTTGAAGAGATCATAGTGAAAAGTCCGGAGTTATTTTTTGAGCAGAAGGGTATCGGGGCTAATCTTAAAACCCTGAATGATAACATGAGCAGTGGCGAGGATACCTCTTCCGAAACCAGCCTGGTCATCAACTACCTGCGGGTTGAAAATGGAAAAGTGAAAGTCAGTACAACCATTGACCGCGAACGCACTGCCGAGGCAAGTCTTTCCGAGATTGAACTGGAAGGTATTGGTAAGGATGGCAGCAATACCGTTCAGCAGAGCATAAGGCAGGTAATGGAACCGTTATTGCAAGAAGCGGTTGAGCAAGCGGTTAAAGGCGGCATAACGGATCAAATTGAAGATAAAGTGCAGGATCTGCTGGGGAACTGAAGAATATCGAACATTGAATATTGAACGAGGAACGCTGAAGTAATTTTGAATGATGAATTTTGAGTGTTGAGTTTTGAATTCTTTTCATGTCTGTTAAATATAGTCGAAACTAAAGCGTTTCCCCGCTTGGGCGGGGATTAAGGGGTGGGTTGATGTGGCCAGAGAAAGGATATTAGACTAAGATTACCAATCATTCCAAAAATCAACTCACACAGAGATAAGTACTAAGCAACAAGCTGGCAACTTAATCCACCACTTCGGTAACAATCCTTTCCAAAACCGGTTCTACTTCGGAAGCATTCAGGCCGGTGTCCATTTCTGGATGGTATAACAAAGAGATCAGGGCTTTATCGAGATCGGAATATTCGGTGACCGAACCGGAATACGAACTTTGGAAAATACTGTTCTGGTATTTGGGAGAGTCTTTGGCCAGCCCCAGTGATTGCGTTAGCTCTTCCCGCAACAAGTGGAGTTGGTTTACTTGTTCGGGGCGATACAGATCTACATACATGGCTCCGCGATTCAGCTCATTGCGGCTGTTCCAATACACCCAAAAAAGCCCATAGTTGTTGGCTGTTTGACCTCTGGCGGGCTCAAAACGATCTTCAAACTCCTGACCTGAACCTAAGAATAGATAGAAATTGGAACGGGATGAGTCCGCTGTGGTACGAATCTCAACTCCGTCGGCAGCCAGCATTTCATTTAGCTCCAGTATTACATCCTCCAGCTCAGTCATCAGATAGTCTTTTTTCTCTCCGCCCACGTAGATGACCATATCTTCATCCCATTTACGGGTTATCTCTGAAGCACTGCCCAGTTCAAAACCAAGGGCGATTTCTTTAAAATAATCGATGGCTTCGCGTTGGGTAGCACTTAGTTCCTGATTGTCATTGTCATCATTATCATTGCCGCTACATCCTGCAATACCCGTAAAAAGTAGTATAGCAGACAGAAAAAATATAAAGTGAGGATGTTTTTTGTACCGCTTAATTAGCATAATAAGCTTCTATCTCTTCCAGTTTTTTATTGATCATTTCTCTCGAATACCATTTACCCTGCACCATCACCCCGGAATGATTTTGGATTGCAGATAAATCTTCCAGCGGGTTGCCATTCACTAACACCAAATCGGCACGTTGGTCTTTTTGAATGGTTCCAAATTCATCTTCATTCGCAAAATATTCGCCTACTTTTTGGGTGCCGCTTTGCAGGATTTCATAGTTGGTCATGCCTGCGGCTTGCATATGAGGCAGCTCGCGGTGAATAGAGAAGCCGGGCACGCTGAACAGCTGTGGGGCGTCGGTACCCATCAGAATGTTAACGCCGGCCTTGTTCATTTCTTCGAGCAGCTTGCGTCGTAATTCAGCCTGCTCTTCCGGGCTGCCAATGGTATAGCTGCTTCCGGGATTATCCGCAAAAGCAAAATAGTTTTCTTTTACCGCTTTTGGGATGTATTTGAGTTCATCGTACTGCTTCATTGCTTCGTAGTCGGCTGCGCCGATAATGGTTTCCCAAAGTGCTTGGGTGGGTACAATCCATACACCATGATTTATCGTCATCTGGATGATGTCGGCCATCTTCTGCTCCCGTTCTGCTTCCTCAAAAGCATCCAGATAAGCCACATAGCCGTCAATATGGTCGATAGATATTTGCCCGCTTTCGATGGCATGCACTACACCCACCTCGGCGGGAACGTGTCCGCCAAAGGTGATATCATTTTTATGAGCGGCGTTGGCCATCGCATCGTATTCTTCCCGCGATAAGCCGGGGTGCACTTTCAGTAGATCCCAGCCTTCTTCCACGTGTTCTTGTACCCGCTCGGCGGCTTGTTCAGGAGAGGATACCGTGTTGCCGTTAAAACTGGGTCCGGCCAAGTACAGGTTGGGACCAATAAGCTCACCGCTGTTTACCCGATCTTTTAGCTCCAGCTGATTGGGATATCCCAGCATTCCGCGCACGGTGGTGATACCGGCTGAGACATACAGGAATAGCGTACTTTCCACATATTCATCATCAAAATAGGCGGGGGCATCAGGGCCGGGATCGGTGGGTGGCACGTGGCCGTGCATCTCTGCCAGACCGGGCATCAGGTACTGGCCCGTGCCGTCAATTACAGTAGCACTTTTGGGGATCTTTGCTTCAGAGGATGGGACTACTTCAACGATACGGTCGCCGCGGGTGATGACCGTATAGTTTTCCAGTATAATTTCTTCGTGCATTGGCAGCACATTTACATTGGTAAAGGCATAAACGGGAGAGTCATAATCTTCAACAATAGAGCCTTCTCCGAGTTTTGGTCCTGCAAAATACAAGGTGATTAACAGAACAGGAATTGCAATAAAACCGACGATCTTTTTCATAGGATTAGGAATGAATTTCTGATTGTTACAACATTAATGAAATTACTCATAAAAAGGAGGAGAAGAATGGAGGGCAAGGAATGTTGAATTTTGAGTGTTGAGTTTTGAATTTCTTGATAGCTGGATGAAACTTGCTCGACTTTAAATCATGCCAATGTATTTCCCCTCTTGGGAGGGGATTAAGGGGAGGGTCAATGCTGCCAAGGGCAATTAGTCATGAATTTTACTAACAAACTATCAACAAAAAATAGGGTCGGAATATCGAATATTGAATATTCAACATTGAATTTCGAAGTAATTTGGAATGATGAATTAGAAATCTTGAATTTACCAGCAACCAGCAACCAGCAACCAGCAACCAGCAACCAGCAACCAGCAACCAGCAACCAGCAACCAGCAGTCAGACTTCGCAATCTTCAATTTTTAATCTTGAATCCAAAAAAGGCCGTAACAATTTCTTAATGCGCTAAATCTTATATTAAAACGGTACCTTTGTACCTATCAAATACGGAACTCATCACAAAACACCAACACCGTGGCTAAGCAAACCATACTTGTAGTTGACGACGAAAAGGATCTTCTGGACCTGATTGAATACAACCTGAAGAAGGAAGGTTTCGATGTAATTAAAGCAGAGAACGGAGAAGAAGGCATTAAAAAAGCCAAAGAGCATAATCCCAACCTTGTGTTGATGGATATTATGATGCCCAAGATGGACGGGATGGAAGCGGTGGAGAAAATGCGCGCTGATGATGAGCTGAAAGCCATCCCCATCATTTTTCTAACAGCCCGCAGTGATGAAAAAACCGAAGTGGAAGGCCTGGATAAAGGCGGCGATGACTACATCACCAAGCCGATCAGTACTACCAAGTTAATTTCCAGAATCAAGGCTGTAATGCGCCGCTTTGAAGAAACCCAGGAAGAAGTGAATCGCCTGGACGTACACGACCTGTCTATCGACAAAGATCGCTACATTGTGACCAAAGGCGATGAGGAATTCCAGCTGCCACGTAAAGAATTTGAACTGCTGTATTACCTGGCCAGCCGCAAAGGAAAAGTACGCGACCGGCAAACACTGCTTAATAAAGTTTGGGGAGATAACATCTATGTGGTGGATCGCACGGTGGACGTTCACGTGCGTAAAATCCGGGAAAAACTGGGTGACCACTACATTGAAACAGTAAAAGGGGTAGGATATCGTTTTAAGGAATGAGCCAATCAAAAAGGGATAAACAAAAGTTACTTTTTCGCTTTGGGTTCAGGATAGCATTTCGGGTGGCGGCTGCCTCCGCTGTGTTTCTGTACCTCTTGTTTTGGCTGTATTTGCAGCTTGTACCAAAGGAAGCCGCTAGTCTTGCTTTAATAACGGGACTATTTATTCTCCTGCTCACCTACGGCATCAGTTATTTTTATGCCAAGCAACGCTTCAAGATTGTTGAACGACTGTTTAAAAACATTGCGCGCAAACGGTTTATGGAATATGCGGAGGTTTCTTCTTCGCAGCGTGATGAACTGGATTACCTGACCAAACAGGGCATCAAATCAAGCCGGACGATTGAGCGGGAGATTCAGCGCTTGAACCGGATTGAAAACTACCGCAAGGAATTTATTGGGGATATTTCTCATGAGCTGAAAACACCCATTTTTGCTATCCAGGGTTTTATCGAAACGTTGCTGAATGGTGCTTTGGAAGATGAAGAGGTGAACCGGGAGTTTCTTCGCAAAGCTATGCGAAATGTGAACCGGCTGATCTATCTCACCAAAGATCTTATGGAGATTTCCAAGCTGGAAACCGGGGAGCTTAAATCTGAGATTGAGGAAATTTATCTCTACGAGGTAATCCATGACATTATCGAGAGCCTGAATTACAAGGCCGAGAAGGAGAACATTAAGCTCACCATCCACGACTTTGATAAGAACCTGAAGGTGAAGGTGGACAAGAACCAGGTGAAGCAGGTGTTCATCAACCTGATAGAAAATGCCATTAAGTACAACGTGCCCAACGGGGAAGTGGAAGTGTATGTGTACGTGAAGCCGAAACAGCCCGAGCGCGTGTTTGTATCGGTGAAGGATACGGGGATTGGTATCGACGAAAAAGATATTCCAAGGGTAACGGAACGCTTTTTTCGGGTTGATAAATCGCGGTCGCGAGAACGGGGCGGCACCGGACTGGGACTGGCCATTGTAAAACACATCATGGAAGCCCACGGGGAGAAGTTCCATATTGAAAGCGAACCCAACAAAGGCTCTACCTTTACCATTAGCCTGCACCGTGCGGATATGGTTAGGGTTTAGACGTTTTGAATGTTGAGTTTTGAGTGTTTAGTGAACTGGCGTTTGACTTAAGAGCTTTCTCTGCTTGGGTGGTTCTGGCTAATTCGGGGTAGGTAGGTGGGTTTTTAGTAAAAAGTGAAAGGGGAAAAGTGAAAATTAGCCGGGTGGTTTTGTAGATTTTCTATTTTACTTAAGCATCCTGCCTGAGATAAAAAAATGATCCGTAGGATCAGAATGTGGGTAGAAATGGATCAACAAAGACAACAAACCTCTGCCCGGTTGGTTTACAGGTGATATTGGTTTTCAGAGGTTGGCATCCGTTCTTAACGAGAAAAAGGCTACATCTTAGCGACCATGTAGATTTACAAATAAACAGGTTTTCATATGACGGGTAAATCAGATCAGAAAAAAAAACAACACTGGAATGGGCGTGGGTTTAGGCTTGGCCATTGGGACAGCCCTCGGTGTGGCTCTCGATAACCTGGCGCTTTGGCTGAGTATTGGAATTGCCATAGGTGCCAGCTTTGGTAGTTTTATAGGTGGAAAGAAAGGGAAGTCTGGGGATAAGTGATCTGTAAGGCTAGTTGCTAAGAGCTGTCATTTTTCTACAATAAGTTCTTGTATATGCTGTTTCTTAGAGCTATCTCTGCTTGCTAAAGTGGGGGAGATTGTTATATTGGAGAGGAATTCGGGGAGTTTATGCGAATAAGAAGGTTTGGGACATATAAAGTCGTTTTGGGTTGTTCGCCTTAATTCCATTTTCTTCTCATAAGATGATATCAGCTTTCATTTAGAATAAAACTTATGGCCAGAAAAAAGAAGACAGATTTTCAAATTTACAGATATCAAATTCTTCCAATATCCAGAAATATACAGAAGGATTTTTTTGATGGAATTGAATCAATTGAAGAATTGATTGCAAAGAAAAATCAATTTTTCGAAGAGGCAATTCTTAAAATAAATGACTTTGATTATTCTTATTCAGAGCTTGCACACAAAATTAGGCACAAGGATGATGATTTTTTTCTATTTAAATTTGGGGTAAACAGGTCCATTAGTAGAGAAACTAGAGAATTTACAGAAGAAGAAATTGACAATTGGCCCTCTTTTTATGTTGGTATTTGGAATAGTCCTGATAAACAATTTTTTGTTGTTGAAGAAAGAAGAGACGCATTTCAACAAACTAAATCCTTTGTTAAACTTTTCGAAGAGAACGTAAATAGAGTTTTGGAAAGGTATAATCTTGTATGTTTGATTGAACCATTATTTGAAGAGAATTCTTTTTGGGCTGTAGTTGATGAATATCAGGAAAGAATAGTTGCTGTTGAATTTGAATTAATAACTCCAAATCTGGCTAACATATCTGGGAAGTTAAGCGATGAGTTAAAGGATTTTGCGAAGGCTACAAATTCGCAAAAGACAAACATGAAAATTCAATCTGATAAGTCTTCTCATTTGGATATTCAGGAAGAAAACAAGAATATAGATGGTTTAGTTGATTATTCGAGTGAAGGTGGAGGTGATATCAAGTTCAGAATCAAAAACTTAAAAAAAATGATAAGTTTAGGAGAATCAGTCAAAACTATTGAAATTGACGATATTTATATTTCCGGTATTAATTCAAAGGAAATAACTGATTTGTTGAAGGATCTTTTGGAATGAATGATGTTTTTAAAAATATTTTTATTTCACTTGGAATCGCATTCATCTTGGTGGCGATACAAACTTCTGTTAACTCAGAATATTTAAATGAGTTTTTAAAAAACAATTTAATCACTCTTTTGGTGGCATTACTTGCTATTAATTCTGCTACCCTTGGAATAATTCTAACTAAATTAAGAGACCTTATTGATAAGAATAGTTCTGCAAATTTTCTTCAAACAAAGAATGAAATGCTACTTTCAATTAAAGAGCAAATAGGTCTTATAGCTTTTTCAGTAGTGGTTATGCTTTTGAAATACTCGCACTTATATAATTCAATTTGTATTAAGGATTACTTTATTGACACTATCATTATTGGAATTTTTGTCTATGCTATTCTCATTCTGTATGATACTGCTAAATCGGTTTTTCTACTTTTAGATCTCTAAACTTTTGCTGAAATACCCAGTTGGGGATGCCTGAAAGGACCACCTGGTCCAGAAGACTTGTATACCCACATTAATCTCGTTGCCAAATTCCTAGGTAGAAAAAAATACTATGCGTCTAATAAGCTATTCTTTTTTTTGTTCGATATTGTTGTTTTCCGCTTGTTCACTCAAAACAAATGGCGATGATTCCTCCACGGATATCAATCTGGAAGAACTAACCCAACATTGGGTTCATTCCTATGAGGAAGAGCCGCAGGGCAGCGACGTGAGTGTTTACAGGCCTCATGATTACAAGGAATTCCCTCCGAGTCGCTTTAGAATGCAGTATATTTTTGAAGCAGATGGTTATTGCACGTGGTTTTATCTTGCTCCGGATGATGGGCATCATTTCAGGCCCGGAAAGTGGCAGCTGGATGCCCAAGATCATAAAGTTATAATCATTGAGCAAGATGATGAAATATTGCGATATCGAATCACCGAACTGAACAAAGAAGTACTTCGCATGCAACTATTGGGGAAAATCTAACAAAAAAAGATGAAAAAAGACCCCACCAACGCTTATGAAGCAGTAGTCCTTAATCTATTTTCCAATTACTAAGTTGGAGTGGTTGAATGAAACACACGGTCCATAAGGTTAATAACTGATAGAAAAGTCTGTCCGTTTTAATTAAATTGATTGAGTGCAAAAATGATATTGTATCAATGGCTACGAATATAGATTTCCATTCTGAACAACTTAAGCAACTTTGTAAGAAGTACAATGTGGAGAAGCTATATCTGTTTGGATCTGCAATTACAAATGATTTCACTGAAGACAGTGATTTGGATTTCATGGTTAAATTTAAACGTCAGGGTTTTGAAGGTGCATTTGATCAATTTATTGGGTTCAAGCAGGAGTTGGAGCAAATTTATGGCCGGCCTGTAGACTTATATCACTTCAAAAAGTTCAGGAATTCGATCTTTCAGCAGGAAGTAGAACAGACCAAAGAGCTTCTCTATGCCGCATAAAGCCAGAAAATTACTCCTTGATATAAGCCTTTCATGTCAGGAAATTCTGGATTTTATTGAGGGTAAAAGTTTTGAGGATTTTCAGGAGGAACGCATACTCCAGCTTGCAATAGAAAGAGAGTTTGAAATCATCGGGGAAGCGTTGCTCAGGTTATCCCGAATTGAAGAAGATTCGCTTGCAGATAAAATTCCTGAATACCGCAAAATTATAGATTTCAGAAATATCATAGCTCATGGGTATGATATAATTGATGAGGCAGCAATGTGGGATTTTGCAGTAAATCGGGTTCCTGTACTGTTGGAAAAAGTAAAAAATTATTGATGCAAATTCCTAACACCTGAGAACAAGCCGAAGGTCTGGAATCCAACCAGATAAACCATGAAAAAAGACCCTGCCAACGGTTATGAATCAGTAGCCAGGGAGTTTATAGCTCACCGCAGTCAATCAACGGTTGGGGCAGATAAAGTTCGTTTGTGGGCACAAACCTTGAAGCCAAATGCCACGATCCTGGATCTGGGTTGCGGCAACGGCATTCCTATTACCAAAACGTTGGTGCAAGAGGGTCACACTCTTTATGGGGTCGATGCTTCTCCAACGCTCGTGCAATCCTTTCGTGAACACTTTCCTGATGTGCCTGTGGCTTGTGAGCCCGTAGAAAGTTCGGATTTCTTCAGCAGAACATTTGATGGGGTGATAGCTTGGGGTTTGATGTTTTTGTTAGATGAAAATGCCCAATCCGAATTAATCCATCGCGTAGTAAACATTCTTAAACCGGGCGGACAGTTTTTGTTCACCTCTCCCAAACAAGCCTGTCGGTGGACGGATGTAATGGCTGGTGCAACATCTCGGTCGCTGGGAGCTGAGGAATATGAGCGCATTTTATCCTCCGCCGGATTATCCCTCATTGATCAATATATAGATGAAGGAGAGAACTATTATTATGTGGCCCGGCAAACCTGAGAAGGAAAGACAGCTTCAGTCTTTTAAGGAACATTTGCGCACTAACTGCATCTAACTTGTTACGATAAAAAGAAGAGTATCAGACTATTTTCGCCATGTCTCTGTATTCACTGATATTGATATGGAAGAGGGCATATTAAAACAACAATACCTGATTAGCCTCAAGTCTTTTAAGTAAAAGTTTTCCGCCATTTTATTTGGTTACATAGCATGAATACTATTAATGAAGGAATTTTATCTACAATTGGGCGTACACCACTCATTGAGTTGAAAAAGGTGTGCGCTGATTTTCCATTGAGGTTGTATGCCAAGCTGGAAATGTTTAACCCCGGCGGAAGCATTAAAGACCGCCCTGCCTCTCGAATTATCCTTGATGCTTTAGAAAACGGAGATCTCAAACCGGGCGCTACCGTTATTGAATCAAGTTCCGGCAATATGGCGATTGGCCTCGCCCAGTTGTGCCGTTATTATGATTTGAACCTGGTTGTGGTGGTGGATCCTAAAATTAACCGCCATACTTTAAACATTCTTAAAGCCTTTGGAGTCCGCATCGAAAAGGTGGAAACGCCCGATGAACACGGTAATTATCTCTCCGGCAGGTTGCAAAGGGTGCAGGATTTGTTAGATATGATTCCGAATAGCTACTGGCCTAATCAATATGCGAATAAGGCCAATCCACACGCGCATCACCAAACCATGGCAGAGATCGTGGAGAGCATGGATAATCCGCCCGATTACCTGTTTGCCTCCACCAGTACCTGCGGCACCATTATGGGATGTGCCGAATATGTACGAAGCCAAAATTTACACACCAAAATGGTGGCCGTTGATGCCTTGGGAAGTGTGATTTTTGGTTCTTCTGCAGCAGAACGTTTGGTGCCCGGTCATGGAGCGGGGCGTTCTTCTAAACTGTTAAATAAAGACTTTATCGATCACGTGGTACACATCAACGACAAGGAATGTGTTGGCGGTTGCCATAGATTGCTGAACAAAGAAGCGATTCTTGCCGGGGGATCGTCGGGTGCTGTTATTGCTGCAGTTGAGAAATTGAGGTCGCAAATTCCGGATGGATCAAGCTGCGCGCTCATCTTGCCCGATAATGGCGAGCGCTACCTGGATACTATTTATAATGATGAATGGATAAAGGCTCATTTTGAGAAATCAGAATGTTCAATCGCTGTCAAAGGCAGAGCACAAGAAGTAGAAGTTGATGCAGAAGAAAGTGATGATCTCCAAAAAATTGCCATCATAGGCGGCGGACCCAAAGGAATGTATGGCTTTGAACGACTGGCGGCTCAATTCAAGGCGCACCTGGTAGAGCATAAAGTTGAAATCCACGTGTACAACAAAACGGCCCATTTTGGTGCGGGCGATATTTATCAACCTAACCAACCGGAGTATTTACTAATGAATAACCCGATTGGGGATGTCAATATGTGGATTGATGAGCAGCCGCGTCCGGTAGTACCCGAGCCTCTGTCGCTAACCGAATGGCTTCAAAAGAAAAAGAATCGTACTGTAATTGAAAAGGAGTATGCAAGCCGGGCGTTGGTTGGCGAATATCTGGAAGATGGCTTCAATGCAATTGCGAACCACTTGCCGGAGGGTGTAAGAGGTTCATACTTTCAGGGAGAAGTCATTGATCTTGAAAAAGAGAACGAAGATGAGTGCTATTCCATCCACGTAAAAACAGCTCGCGGTGATGTCCAAAAGATGCCGCATCAATACGATCAGGTGCTGCTTGCTACCGGACATCCCAAAAATAAATTGACGGAAGAAGAAAAAGAGTATCAACAATTTGCTCAACAGAATGAAGGCACTGGTTTTGTTCCTTTTATATACCCGGTAAATTCTGAACTGCAAGAGGTTGCAGCCGGCAGTTCCGTAGCGGTGAAAGGCATCGGCCTTACGTTTGTGGATGCAGTGCTCGCCTTAACAGAAGGCCGGGGCGGCACCTTTGAACGCGAGGGTGATTCGCTCAAATATGTATCCTCTGGAAAGGAGCCGAAGGTAATGTATCCTTTTTCCCGCAGCGGCTTGCCGATGATTCCGCGCGGACCCGCTCCCCAAAATCCCACGCCCTTAAAATTCTTCACCAAAAAGGCATTCAGCCGGTTAAAAGCAGATTTACACGGAGCAAAGCTTGATTTTAAAGCACACATTCTGCCGGTGTTGTACCAGGAGATGAATGTTGCTTTTTATGATGTTCAGCTGAAAAAGTACGAATACAAGGTAGACCTGCAGGACTGTGAAACATATGCGGAAATAGAACATCATATTGAGCGATTTCATCAGCAACATCCGGACATTCAGCGCTTTGATCCGGTCTTATTTTTATCTCATCTTGATGGGCCGGATTTCCTCCATGCGGATTCATTTCACGCCAAAATTAAAGAGTACCTGGAGTTCTTTTTAGCCGAAGCAAAGAAGGGCGAGTTACACAGTCCCTGGGCGGCGGCAAGTGCGGTATGGCGTAAGGCCACCCCGGTATTTGGCGATTTATATGCTTTCGGCGGTTTGGAGCCAGAATCACAAGCGTATGTTGATAGCAGATTCCGGCGCCTGCTGAACCGCGTAACATTCGGTCCGCCCATAGAAAGCAGTGAGAAAATCCTGGCACTGATAAAGGCAGGTATGCTAAATTTCCGGATGGCTCAAAATCCTTCCTTACAAACGAGTGAAGATGATCATACCTTTGTGCTCTATTCGGAAGATTTGGATGAAAGTGTAGCCACCAATTATTTGATTGATGCCCGGATTGCCAATGTTTCCATCGATGAGAATCAATCGTTGCTCTATAAAAACCTGCAGCAGCGTGGGCTCATCACCTTATTCAAAAATGAAGCCCAAAACCATGTCTACCAGCCCGGCTGTGCGGCTATTTCACGCGAAGGGTTTACGGTGGATGAATCCGGCAACCCTAATCCCTCCATTGCATGTACCGGCACCCCTACCGAGGGCGTAACTTTTGATAATGATGCGCTTTCCCGAAACCGAAATAATTTTGTAAGTGATTGGGCGGCAATGGTTCGAAAGTCGCACCGCGTCCCATCTCCAATAAAATCCTAAACCCCTGATATGAACACCGGTTTTTTTCCACCTCTTACTCCCATTACTTCGCCATGGATGCATGATTTATTGGCCGACAAAGAGGCCTTGAAAACCCTTTTTGAGCAGCATGGCTCCCCGATAAATGTGCATCAGATGGAGCCGTTTGAGGCTAATTACGAAACGTATCAGGCGGTATTTAATCGGCATGAGGTTAAGCATAAGGTGTTTTTTGCCCGCAAAGCCAACAAATGTCGGGCTTATGTACAGAAAGCAAAGGAACTGGATATAGGGGTGGATGTGGCGAGTTATCAGGAGCTTAAGCAATGCCTGGATCTGGGATGTGATTCAGAAAACCTGGTATTAACCGCCGCCATAAAAACTGAACGATTGGTTCGTTTGGCGTTGGCTAATGACGTGCTCATTGTGTTGGATAATGAAGAGGAATGCTCTCTTATAAATCGCATAGCCGGCGAGCTTGGCAAGACGCCCACCGTAGCTTTGCGCATTAGCGGATTCCGGTTTGAAGGCGAAAAACTCTACAGCCGGTTCGGTTTTGACATCGAAAAAGCACAGGAATTTATTACCCAAGGCTTAGGGACGCATAACGCACATCATAACCTCCGGTTTGGCGGCTTTCATTTTCACCTGGATGGATACTCTATAAGACAACGCGCCGAAGCGTTATTGCAGACCATAGAACTGAGCGAAACGTTGGCCGGACAACACATTGAAACTTCTTTTATTGATATAGGAGGAGGCTTGTTGACGAGATACGTAGCAGCCCGGGATGAATGGATGACTTTTTGGGAGGAACTTAAAAAGGCACTACAAGGTAAGCGTGAGCCGGTCACTTTTGGGAATAACCCGTTGGGGTTTGTAACCAGAGAGGATAAGGTAGAGGGCAAGCCAAATGTGTATCCCTATTTTAATGAGACACCCAAGGCAAAGTTTCTTGAACATGTGCTGTCCTATGAAGACCCACAGGGGAACACGGTTGCTGAGCGGTTACGTGAGCAGGATATTGAGCTTCGTATTGAGCCGGGACGATCGCTGTTGGACCAGGTAGGTATGACGATGGCCAAAGTGGCCCATCGCAAGAAAGATATGCGAGGTGATTGGCTGGTGGGGCTGGAAATGAATCGGAGTCAGCTGTTTAGTTCCAGCGAGGATTTCCTGGTTGATCCCCTTTTTGTTTCCATGCAGCCATCAGTAGAGATACAGGAACCGGCATCCGTCTATTTTACCGGGGCTTATTGTCTTGAGCAGGACATCATCCTGAAACGGAAAATCACGCTTCCTCAACTTCCTGAAATTGGGGATGTCATTGCTTTTCCCAACACGGCCGGTTATATGATGCATTTTTACGAGACCCGCTCGCACTTACATCCCTTTACCAAAAATGTGATAATGAATGCAGACTCACCGACCGAATTTACCATGGACACCGATATTTGAAGCAGTTCACCGCTTAGTAACGCCACAAAGACACTAAGGATCACAAGGAATGATGAAAAGCTACTTGGTGAATCTTCGTGCCCTTGTGTCTTTGTGGTCTTAAACAGGTTGAATAATCCTCACCATATTTACCGCTTATTCAGGTTTTAGAAGACAAAATATTTTAGCTTAGCACTTCTACTTTTCTCAACTCTCGCCATCTTGGAAGCTGAAAAGATCTTACGTCAACTTTTTGATGAACAATTCTATCCCCTGGTATTTCACGCTTACCGGTATGTGAAGGACTACGAGCAAGCCAGGGAAATTGTGCAGGACGTGTTCGTAAAAGTGTGGCAGAACGTAGACCAACTTCAGCAGGTCCGCGATAAGGAAGCCTATTTGTACAAGGCGGTCAAACATTCATCCCTGAACTTCCTGAAACATGTGGAAGTACGTAAGCGATATGTGGAGGAAGAAAAGTCGGGCGGGCAGGAGACGGCTTCATCCCCGGAAGAAAAAATTATCAGTGAAGAAACCCAGCGGCAGGTGCACGACGCTATCAACAAGCTGCCGGCACACTGGAAAGAAGCGTTGGTTTTGAGCAAGTATCAGGGACTTAACTACCGGGATATCGCCACACGCATGAATATTTCCCAGAAAACCGTAGAGAAGTATATCTCTAAAGCATATCGTTTTTTGAGGGGAGAATTAAATGAGCTGCTGCTGCTCGTACTACTGATTCTGGAACTATTTAAAAAAAATTGATCACAGGTGTAGGGTAAATGCAAAGTGAGTTGTCATACAAGTACAAAGGATGAGTAAACAACAGAAACATATTGATGAAGTGATCATGCTGCGGATACTCGAAAACCGGTCGACAAAAAGGGAAGAAGACCTTTTTGAAGAGTGGCTGAAGGAATCCAAAGAGCATGAAGAACTCTACCGTCAGTTTAGAAAGACGGCTGAACTCACTTTATGGTCTACAACATCTGCAGAGAAAAGCTGGGAAGCCATCACGCGAAAAGCAAAAAGCGGCGAACCCGTGCCATCGTATATTGAACTCCCGTCGGCCAACACTACTCGGCTATGGGGGATCTCCCAAAAGATGCTTCGTGTGGCAGCGGCCGTGGTTTTTCTCATAGGCGCTTCCTTTCTGTTGATGCACATCCTTTCACAACCTGAACAGCTTATTATTTCGGGCAACAACTACGGGCCGGATACGCCCTATGTGTTGCCGGATGGATCACAGGTGTTTTTGAACAACGATGCCGAACTAACCATCATGGAAAATTTCGGGGATACAAACCGCAGGCTTTCGCTTAAAGGCGAAGCCTTTTTCGAGGTTGAAAGGAATGAGGACCTTCCTTTTGTCGTCGGTGTGCAGAATACAACGGTCAGCGTGTTGGGTACCAGTTTTAATGTTTTTTCGGATTCACTGAAAGAGGTAAAGGTATCGGTGGTGACGGGCATAGTAGAGTTCTTCGCGGAGGACACCACGGCTAAAGTCAGGCTGCAAAAAGGCGAGGAAGGGCAGTATCGTCCTCAGCTTGGAGCAGTTACCAAGGCCCCGATTGACAACCCCAATTTCCTTTCCTGGAAAACGGGCGTCTTTACCTTCGATCATACCCCGGTGCAGGAAGCATTACAACAGCTGGCCGCGTATTACAATCAGCCCATGGTATATGAGCATGATACCAACCGACCGGCGCCTGAACTTACCACCACCTTTGATCAACCATCATTAGAAGCTGTTTTGGATGAAATACAGCTGTTATTAAACGCTTCAACCACCATCAGAAATGACACGATCATATTTACCCCTCGTCACTAAAGGCTTTCTCATCTTGGCCTGTTTACTAAATTATTCTGCAAGAGAGCTCACGGCACAACCTACTCAATCCAATCCCTCTATTCAGGTACCCGGTTTCCAGGGAACGGCGGAAGCGCTGCTGGATTCCATCGAAAAAAATGAACGCATCACTTTTTCCTATTCCAGCGCCATATCGCTGGACTTCCCCGTAGATTACGAGCCGGAAACGCACCAGTTGGATTATTTTCTCGAGCACCTTTTTAAGGAGCAATCGATAGCTTACAAAATTTCAGGAGAAAAAGTGCTGCTTTTCCCTGCCGATACCTCGCCTGAAGTTACCCAGGTGGTAAAAGGCCGGGTTATTGATCAACAAACCAAAGTGGGGTTAATTGGCGCCCACGTAATTGTACAGGGAACCGATATCGGTGCAGCCACAAATTCCCATGGAGATTTTATTATTCATAAGGTCCCGCTGTGCCGGCATACGTTTAAGGTGATGTATGTGGGATACAAGCCACGCATCATCCCCGAAATAAT
Organism: Gracilimonas mengyeensis; assembly: GCF_900182705.1. Taxonomy (GTDB): domain Bacteria; phylum Bacteroidota; class Rhodothermia; order Balneolales; family Balneolaceae; genus Gracilimonas; species Gracilimonas mengyeensis. The sequence goes on from NZ_FXTP01000006.1 coordinate 84,375, forward strand.
GGTGGGTTCTGCCAAGCAAGTAGTGCTGAATGTTGAGCTGGAAGAAGACGTGGTGGAAGAAGCCCGGCGCTATGCGGGAGGTTTTGACGACCCGGCGCGGCTGGCATCCAGTTTTGCAGGCGTCACCTATGGCAATCCTCAGGATAATGCCATTATCATTCGGGGAAATGCGCCGAAGGGATTGCTTTGGCGCCTGGAAGGCATTGAAATTCCCAACCCAAACCACTTTCCGGAAGGCAACGTAATTGGTGGCGGCTTGTTTACTATTTTCAGCAACCAGCTACTGGCGGACTCCGATTTCTTCACCGGCGCTTTCCCGGCCGAATACGGCAACGCCCTGTCCGGGGTTTTTGACATGAAACTGCGCAACGGAAACAGCGACGTACGGGAGTACACCTTCCAGGCCGGGATGATGGGACTCGATTTTGCCACCGAGGGCCCTTTCTCTACACGCAGCAATGCTTCTTACCTTATCAACTACCGATACTCCACACTTGGGTTGATGACCGACCTGCAATTCATCGATACCGAGCAGGAAATTCGCTACCAGGATCTGTCTTTTAAACTAAATTTTCCTACTCGCAAAGCCGGTACTTTTGGCCTGTGGGGTATCGGCAGTCTTGATGGGTTGGATGAAGCGGAAGAACAAGATTCTACCCAATGGAAATATGAGTATGACCGGATGGATTTTGAAGCCGGCTTCAGCGTAGGGGCTTTGGGTTTGAATCATAAATACATTCTGGGGAAATCCACCTTTATCAATTCTACGGCAGCGGTCTCGGTGCAGGATATCTGGTATGATATGGACCGGGTGGATGACAACCTCACCCTTCGCGATAATGAATACATCCAAAGTCTGAGCGGCCAACTTACGCTGACCTCTAAAGTGAATCACAAATTTAGTGCACGGTTCAATCAAACCACAGGCATTATCTGGAATTACCTGTTTTATGATATGGATTTCAAAGCTACCACCAACGATGATCCTGATACTTACCAAACTTACGTAGCGGAACAGGGCAACAGCCAGCTTGTTCAGGCTTTTACGCAGGCTCAGTACAGCTTTGGTCCTACGGTGAAAGCGACCGGTGGCGTGCACTTTCAGTACTTTATGCTGAATGATAACTACTCGGTGGAACCACGGGCTGGTATCAGCTGGGAAGTGCATCCCCGGCACCGGCTAAGTTTTGGATACGGTCGTCACAGCCAGCTTGAAGATCTGCAGTATTACCTGGGCGTCCGTGAAACCGAAACGGGGTCCTATCAACCCAATAAAAACCTGGACTTTACCCGGGCCGATCACTTCGTATTGGGCTATGATGTTCGCTTAACACCCAACACCCGCATCAAAATTGAGCCGTATTACCAGTACCTGTTTGATGTTCCGGTGATCCCGGACAGCTCATTCTCCATGATCAACCTGAGGGACGAGCGTTATATCAATGAGCCCATGAGGAATGAAGGTACCGGTGAAAACTATGGCGTTGATTTCACACTGGAGAAATTCCTGAGTGACGGCTATTACTATATGGCTACAGCTTCTGTTTTTGATTCCAGGTACAAAGGCGGTGATGGAGTGGAGCGGGATACGCGGTACAACCGAAAGTATGCCTTCAATTTTTTGGGTGGGAAGGAATTCAACGTAAAGGAAAACAATATTTTCGGGGTGAATGCGCGTCTCACCTATATGGGCGGTGAAAGAACCTATCCGCTTTTGTGGGAAGAATCTATGCAACAAAAACGGGCTGTGCTGGATGAAAGCCGGGCCTTCGAGCATTCCCTGGATGGCAGCATCTTTTTGGATGTGACACTCAGCTACCGGATGAACCATCGCCACGCAGCCCACGTGCTGGCCCTGCAAGTTAAAAACCTCTTAGGTGCTCCCACCAAGTATGATTACGAGTACAACTACGAAACCAACACCCTGGAACGTGAAGAAACCGTGATTTTGCTGCCTTCTATTAATTATAAGGTAGAGTTTTAGGAGGGAATGGGTTTGATCATATTAAGATGGCTTCCCAACTGAAGATAGATTTATCAGTTATTATCTAGTGTTGAAAAATTTGCCTAAACATTATTTTAATAAACGGGTTTACCGGTTAGAATATCATTTAAATGGGGGGCAGAACGGAGTAACATTGCCAGCCCCCAAACCTCAGCATCCTGAAGGGATGCCACGTGAATAACCCCGGGTGTAGCCTGCGCAACCCGGGGGGAATAAAATCCCCAAAAAGGCCCAACCCTGAAAGGGTTGAACAAGAAAACCACCCGTATGTATGCAAAATGTCTCCCAAAAGTTGAACCCCTTCAGGGTTCGCATCCAAATGCATATTTATCCACGGGTTGCGGTCGTTGCCCGACCTTCACCCGTGGCTATTCACGTTAAACCCCATTCGGGGGTTTCCAGGGGTGAGAGGATTGCTTGTGCGTCCATAGGTATAACTTTTGATCTGTTAAAAATTTTAGCCGGTAAACGCGTTTTTAATAAACTAATTTAGCTGCTGTAAGCAAATAAGTGGTCTTGACTTTTTTTATTCATACACGGTAGTTTCTATTGAATACTCTTCTCCGCTTATAGCAAAATCCAAAGCCATTTTCATAAGGTCTTTACGGGTGTAATCTTCGCCTGGTATTGCATCCATGGCTAAAAATCCGGATTCAATTTCACGAGCAATAAGATAAAGTGCATCTCTCAAATCTTTCATGCCACCGTGATGAACATTCATTGGTACAAGTCGTTTACTTTCCATAGTAGGCTACCTATTTAGATATTATTAGTTAAAATGAGTTTAGTTAATTACTTGAGTAATTGGCAGGATAAAATTTTGAATAAAGTCAGGTGACTTTTCTTTTCATTTTAATATAAATCTTAAGATGCTAATGTTTATAACTTTATAGGATAAAAAACTTAATTCCAGGCATCAATCAAACACATGCTCTTCATAACTTTGCCACCATTCCGGGATAACCACTTTGGGTTTTCGGCAGATATATAGCGGAATGCCGTTTTCTTCCCCAATGGCATATTTGTGGGTGATGATTTTGACCAGCTCCACTTCTTCAAAAACGTGATGTACGGCCTCCGGCTCATTCCCCAGGCTGATCCACACCTCGGCATCGGCATTGCCATAGCCCCACAGCCAAAAACTACCATGCCGGCTGATGGGGTCCGGTAGACCATATTTATCACCCAAAATTTTAATGGCCCCAGCTTCCCCGTAATTTTCTGCCCAGATGACCGCATTTTCCTGCTCTTGCGGGCTAAGCGATCGATACACGCTATCCACCAGTGCCACCTGTTCTTCCCAGCCAAACATATCGGCATAATCACCGGTGAGCTCAACCCGGCCATCTTCATTTTCTTCAAGATCCATGTAAGCAATGTGTTTTTCGATAGGCAGAATCGGGATGGCTTCGGGGACGAAAGGAATTATGGGGAGTAGTATCACAGCTGCGACTACGTAGTTTAGTTTGGGTCGATTTTGGAACCAGTGCTCAATTTGAACGGCTCCGGCCGCAAACATCACCGGGTAGGCCGCAAAGAAATAATAGGCCTTGGATTTCAAAATCCACATCGTAGCAAAAATCACTAAAAAGGCGATGCCTGCGCTCCGGTATTTTTTTAGGTGCTGAGTAAATATCACCCCATATAGACCAATCAAACTGACGACTAGCGTAAAGGGAAGCTCCAGCTGGGCGAGTCCAAATTCGAAGGGATCTATGCCGGACAACTGTTTTTGATTCAGGGATTCCATGTGCAGGAAAAAGGGCATGTCGTGCTGAATTTGCCACAGCAGGTTGGGCAAGAATACGAGAAAAGCGATCACACCGGAGACATACAGCCAGATTGATTTATAAAGCCTCCCACGCTCATAAAACATCAACCCAATAGCAATGCCAAAGCCCCAGACCAGCATGGTGTATTTATTGAGAAGGCCAAGCCCGGCCACTAATCCCAGGAGTAACAAGTGCTCTTTTTTTTCTGTGTTGATGAATTTGATAAGCAGGTAGAAACCGAGGGTCCAAAAGAACTGATCAAAGGCTACGGGCTGAAATAACAGGTGATTACGAAAGAAGGGAATGAATGCAAGCGTACAAATCCCAGCCAGGAAGACGGCTTTATTTTTGCCACCCATTTCTTTTGCCATCAAACAGCAGAGGATGAGAATGCCCAGTCCCGCCAGGGTGGGAAAGAGGCGCATGCCCATGAGAGAATAATCAAAGAGCAGGCAGGAGAGTTTTCCAATCCAGGCAATGAGTGGCGGAAACTCAAAATAACCCCAGGCCAGATGCTCGCTTACGGAAAGGTGGAGCAGCTCATCACGGTGAAAACCATAATTTTGATTGCCAAACCAGTGAATGGTGAGTTTTATAAATCCAAGTGCCGCTATGATGGGCAAAACTTTTTTTGATTGCATGGCACGCCTTAACGAAAAGAGTAGCTTGGGGTTTCACATCTGTTGGGTTCAGAATATCTGCAATTCAGAAACAACTTCGGTGCTAATTGTTTTAATACTGTCATAAATAAATCCTAATGCAGGATCGTGTTAAAAATCAGGTTCTTGCCTTGCACATGCTCCGTATTCCTGTTAACCTTTCTTCCAAAATCAAAAGAGTACAAACACAACGATACATTATGGTTTATGCAGTAATAATGGCCGGGGGATCCGGTACGAGGTTTTGGCCCAAAAGCACCAAAAAGCTTCCCAAGCAATTTCTTTCACTTTTTGGGGAAGGCACGATGATTCAGAATACGGTCCATCGGATTGAGGAGTTGATTCCGCAAGAACGCACGCTGGTGATTACCAATGACAATTACACAGACATCGTGAAGGAACAGCTTCCCGGTGTGCCCGACCAAAATATTGTGGGTGAACCGGTGGCGAAAAATACCGCGCCCTGTGTAGCCATTGCGGCGCAAATGCTGCACAAGAAAGATCCGGAAGCAGTGATGGTGGTGTTGCCGGCTGATCATCACATTACCAATCCCGAGGCTTTTAATGAGATTTTGAAATCGGCCATCGAGAAAGCCAAGAGCGGCAAAAATTTGGTAACTATTGGAATCAACCCGGACCGGCCGGAAACGGGCTACGGCTATATCCACGCCGATGATGCCTTGAAAGAAAGTTATAACGGGCACGAGGTACATCCCGTCAAAGCGTTCAAAGAAAAACCAGACCTGGAGACGGCAAAGGAATTTGTAGCTTCAGGCGATTATTTTTGGAACAGCGGGATGTTCATCTGGTCGGCCGACACCATTTTGCAGGAGTTTGAGGCACATCTACCCAAAATGTACGAGCAGGTGCAGGAAAGCCGTTCCGGTTTGTATGAGGAGAATCATGAGGAAGCCATCAACACCTTTTACCATGCTTGCGAGTCGGTGTCTATTGATTACGGCATTATGGAAGATGCCAAAGAGGTGTTTGTAGTACCCGGCGAATTTGGCTGGAATGATGTGGGCAGTTGGACCGCCGCTTACGAGCTGGCTGATAAAACAAAGGACGGTCATGTGGTAAATGCAGATCAAGCCACGTTTAGCGAATCAAAGAATGTGTACGTCTCTTCTGATTCCGGTAAGATGATATCTGTGGTTGGTCTTGAGGATGTGGCCGTGGTGGAAACCGATGATGCCATCCTGGTGTGTAAGCTCGACAAAGCCCAGAACGTGAAGGATATCGTTCAGCAGCTGAAAGACAAGGAAGAGTTTAGAAAGTTTTTGTAGGCCTTGATAAACTTCAGTTTCCTTTGCCTGCACCATCACCCGGCTCATTTTTGGAGGACATTTTGAGCTTTTGAGACTGAGCCGAATGATGGGGCAGAGGTATTGAATCCATTTCAAGAACTTTGGCTAAAACGAATCCTTAATCTGTAATTTTTAATCTTGAATTATATTTCAATGATTTGTTGATCATACGCCAGACGGATATGATCAGGGAGTTTCTGATTGGTGGGTTCGTGATCCACGTAGCTGTTCATGTGAATGAGATAGGCCTTTGGAATATCCAACTCTTCGATGATTTCTACAGCTTCCGGGATGGTGAGGTGGGTAGGATGTTCCGGCGCCCAACGGAGAGCACTCAGGGCAATGACTTTAGCTCCTTTGATAAGCTCTTTTGTTTTTTTGGGGATGTATTTCACATCCGTCAGGTACACGAAGTCATCGATCCGGTAACCCAGAATTTCCAGTTCACCGTGTAGCACGGGTAATGGGGTTACTTTAACATCTCCAATAGAAAAGGGAGCGGTTGCAACATGTAAATCCAGGGAAGTAGCACCGGGATAGCGGTTATCTCCAAATAGATAATCAAACCTTTTTTTGATGGAGGTAATACATTCTTCGTTTGCGTGAGCGGGAATAGGTTCCTCATTGAGATAGGAAAATATCCGGAGATCGTCGATACCCGAGATATGGTCCATATGTTGATGAGTGATCAGCACATGATCGATATGCTGAATCTTGGCCCGGATGCTTTGGATACGAAATTCCGGCCCTGCATCCACCAAAATTGATTTTTCCGGCGTTTGCACCCATACCGAACAGCGAGTACGTTCGTTTCGGGGGTCGTGTATGAGGTTTTCACGCCTAAAGCCCCCGGCTACAGGAACGCCCATGGATGTACCGGTTCCTAAAAAAGTAATATTCATTCTAACTCAAAATCTTCCGGGCTTTCCTCGGGCGTCACAGCCAGCTGATCCCACAGTTCTTCCAGCCGTTTACGTACGGCCGGTTTAATATACACGCCTGCCAGGTCAATTTGGCTTAAAACTCTGCCCATAGTACCAAGCTGCGATTCTATCGGTTTATTCTTGTTTACCACTACCAGTTTATTTCCCTCCATAATGCATTCATCTCCCCGGAACGAACCACGTTCTTTGCGCAGGGAGTAGCCTGCCTGTTCAAGGATTTGCTCCATCTCTAAAAGGAATTTTTCTGGTTTCACAGTGATATACCGAGTGTTATAGTGTGTCCGGTAAAATCGTAATCTAAATCTTCCCCATCAATGTTATATGAATCAAAATCATAATTATAGCCTAAGCTTACATTTCGGCCAAAAATAAGGTTTAGGAAATTGACGCGGGCTTCGCCGGTGAGGGAAAATACACTACCGCCAAACAATCCGCCCCGGGCCGTACTAAAGCCATAGTGTGGCATAAAGTTGGCAGTAATAGAAAACCGTTGTGGAACATATACGCTCAAGATACCCCCGCCGCCAATGCTTAAATTGGTTTGTGAGAAATTGTCATTGATATCATCTCGGTTAACATTAGTGAGCTTACTGCCTAATTGAATAGGGAAGCCGGCTGCAAAGCGGGGTTCACGTATTAGGAAAAAGGCATTGCTGAAATTTAGATTGAGGTCAAAATATTTTACATCATCAATACCTGTAGCGTTGTTGCCGAGTGAGGCGCTTAAACTGAAACCACCGGATTCAAAACCTAAGTGTGCCGCTGTTCCTGTAAAAGCAAAACGATCGGCAGGGATTCCTGAGGTAGTGGAAGCATTTCCCTGGTAGGCAAAATCGATGATGCGCACTCCACCTCGCACATAAGGAGAAAATGGATTGGCTTGCCTCCGGTTTTCATCATCTACCGAGAACATCTGGGCATGAACTTCCGCGGGAAGAATAAAAATGAATGAGAGTATGGAAAGAATAATTATTTTCATGGGAATGATATTTATACAACAATCAGTTTACACACTAACGAGCGAAGAAAAAAATAGTACTATGAAACTTATAATCACACTGATTTCTTTAATGGCTGCTATGGGTATGATCTCACAAAGTGAAACACTATACGATTTTGAAGTCGAAAATATTGACGGTGAACCCGTTACTTTAGAAGCTTATAAAGGCAACGTAATACTTGTGGTTAACGTTGCCTCAAAATGTGGATATACCCCGCAATATGACGGATTGCAAGCTATTTATGAAAAATATAAAGATGATGGCTTAGTGGTTTTGGGATTTCCTGCCAATAATTTTAATAATCAAGAGCCTGGTTCGGACGAAGACATTAAACAATTCTGTCGTTTAAACTATGGTGTTGAGTTTCCTATGTTTTCAAAAGTCTCGGTGAAAGGGGATGATCAGGCTCCTCTGTTTAGTTATTTGACTTCTCAGCCAAATCCAGATTTTGAAGGAGAAATAAAATGGAATTTCGAGAAATTTTTGATCGATAAAAATGGTTCTTTAGAACGAAGGTTCCGAAGTCAGGTAGAACCAGAAAGTGAAGAACTTATTTCTGCAATCGAAGCGGAACTGAAGAAAGATTAAAACGTACGTTTAAAGCGTTTAAATTTACCATCCCGATAAGAGGATTGCGATTGAGTTCGCAATCCTCATTTTTTTGGAATTAATTTCGGAAAAAGCTTGACATCCTTTCGGAATCGTCTGTATATTTGATGCTCTCGAAAACAAGGTCCGGTAGTTCAGTTGGTTAGAACGCCTGCCTGTCACGCAGGAGGTCGAGGGTTCGAGTCCCTTCCGGATCGCACATATTAAGCCGCTAATTCTCAAAGAGTTAGCGGCTTTTTTATTGGCTCAGTTTTTTTCTTTTGCAGATTTTGGGACAAGGATGGGACAAGACTTTTGTTTGTACCTGAGAATGATACAGAAGGGTAGATTAACTTTTCGTGCGCATCTGAGGTTTATTCGGTAATGAATTCATTTTTGCATGAGGAAGGAGCACTCACCGGATTACAACGCCCCGGATTATTGGTGCCGGGAAGTCGCACTATATAGGTAGAGTCAAAAGGACTGGCCTCGGGGTAGTCGGTGCTGATGTAATGGGCTCCACTTTGTAAAGCAAGGTCACGGCGTGTAGTATCCCCTGAACGGGCTTCCTGAGTTGGTATGTCCGCTCGGGTACGAATGATGTAGCCTTTTTCCACATACTCTTTTATCTCTTCCCCTTGTTCTGGTACATCGTTCATTTTAATAAAGCCTGCAGTTGATTCACCCGGATAGGAGCTCACAAAGGCAGCTCGATTCTGCAAAACTTCATTTCCTGCTAAATATAGATTTCGAACTTCGTTCGTGTTGTCCAAAGCGAATATAACTTTTCCCCGACTTTGCTCAAGAGACGGCCAGCCGTTTGTGAGAATGGCTTCTTCGAGAGTATCATAATTGCCCCGCACATCATCAGGGGTGATTGCATGATCTTTCTCAAAAACCGACCAGATTTCATCATCTACTCCTTTTACTAACTCCTCATTAAGATCCAGTGCCTTTGTAAAAGTGAAAGAACCTCGGGGGGAGGGGGTACCTTGTTTAACTTCCAGCATAATCATGATGGGAAGGTGTTTCGGGTTTTGTACTGACCAGTCTTTGATTTCCTGCAAACAGTCAACCAATGTTAAACAGGTGCTTCGGTAATCAATATCTTGTATATGAATCACCTTAAAACCAGGTTTTTGCATTTCAGTACGACCCAGGTATTCTCCATCACCAATTAATTGCGCTCCTTTAGGATTTGCGAATAGGCCACCGGCAGTATCTGCATAAATATCCAATTCAAATTTACGTATACCCAGGTTTTCAAGTTGATAGGATAATGGGCGATGTTCGTATTCTAATCCGGTAGACCATCCGGGGGTTTCTCTGTTAATTTTCTGTATGAGTGAATCGGATGGTTTTAGCTTATAACTGTTGTGGGTGCCTAATACCTGTATTTGATTTAACCGGAGACACTGATCGGCGTTGTCTGCTTTAATATTCTCACAATTTGGTTCAATTTTGGAGGATTTTAGTTTGTCGCAGCTGAATGTTAACAAAAGGGGTATCAGAAATAAAAGAGAATACTTCATATGATTGATTTAAAAGAGATGTAATTAGCATTCCTAAATAATGAATGCCTTGTAAACACAGTATTACCTTTAAAATAAGTTTGCTATAGGTTTTATTTTATATAAACAATTGATTGTGTTGTGTTTATGTTGTAAAAGTACATTTCTTTTCTAAGGTATTTTGTCTTTTGACTAAAGGGTATCTGCTTAAGACTTGTATAAGAGTATACTATTAGCTTGGGGATTGAATTATTTGTTATCTTTCATGCTTGCATTCTAATCAACGAATCCTATAAACAGAACAGAGAGTAATGTCGGTATTACATCCTCAATATGATGTTATTGTAGTAGGCGCAGGCCACGCCGGAAGTGAAGCCGCGGGTGCTGCAGCACAGATGGGAGCTAAAACCCTTTTAATTACTATGAACCTTGAAGCCATTGCAAAAATGTCTTGCAACCCGGCTATGGGGGGAGTGGCTAAAGGACAGTTAGTGCGCGAAATCGATGCTTTGGGCGGATTATCCGGAATTGTCAGTGATCAAACTGGTGTTCAATTCCGAATGCTTAACCTGAGTAAAGGCCCGGCAATGTGGAGTCCTCGTTGTCAAAGCGACCGTATGTTATATTCCCAGAAAATGCGGGAACAGCTAGAACAGAAAGAGAATCTTTATTTCCGGCAAGATAATGTAGTGGACCTGATCTCGGAAGACGACGACAAGATTAAAGGCGTGGTCACCCAAACAGGGCAAAAGTTTTATTCCAAATCTGTTGTTCTAACTACCGGTACTTTTGGGAATGGGTTGATTCACATCGGAGAAACGAATTATGGAGGAGGGCGTTCAGGAGAAAGAGCCTCTATTGGTATCTCTGCGGCATTGGAAAAATTGGGTTTCGAAGTAGGTCGTTTGAAAACAGGTACTCCTCCAAGGGTAGATGGCCGTACCGTTGATTACAGTCAGCTTGAAGAACAATTTGGTGACGAAGATCCCTCTGGCTTTTCTTTCACGACAAACCAATTGCCCTCTCTGCAGGAGCAACTTTCTTGCTGGATTGGATATACCAATGAAGAAGTGCATGATATGCTACGCACCGGCTTTGACCGAAGTCCGATGTTTAATGGCCGGATAAAGTCAATAGGCCCCCGTTACTGCCCAAGTATTGAGGATAAAATCAATCGATTTGCTGATAAGGATCGACATCAGTTATTTCTGGAGCCGGAGGGATGGAACACCTATGAGATGTATTTGAATGGATTTTCAACTTCCTTACCAGAGGATGTTCAATATAAAGCACTGCGAACTATTCCTGGCTTTGAAGAAGTAATTATGATTCGTCCTGGTTATGCGATTGAATATGATTACTTCCCACCACATCAAATTAAGCGCACTTTGGAGACCAAAAGAGTCAATGGTTTATTCTTTGCAGGACAAATCAATGGTACTACCGGGTATGAGGAAGCTGCTTGCCAGGGACTTATGGCAGGAATTAATGCAGCTCTTTCTGTACAGGAGAAGGAACCTTTAGTTCTCCAGCGATCTGAGGCATACATCGGTGTATTGATTGATGACCTCATTAATAAGGGTACAGAGGAGCCTTACCGTATGTTCACTTCCCGGGCTGAGCACCGGATTCTTTTACGTCAGGATAATGCGGACCTTCGCTTAACAGAAATAGGCTATAAGTTGGGGCTTGCCAGTGAAGAGCGTTATGAGCAGATGAAGCAAAAACGCAAAGAAATAGATCAACTGGATGATTTAATTAAAGATTATACGGTTCGGCCGGAACAAATGGACCCAATGCTTGAAGCCAAAGATAGCTCAACCATGAGTCAGCCTATGAAGGCAGAAAAGATCCTATTACGGCCAGAAGTATCTTTAGATGATATGCTTAAAGCTGATTCTGAACTTTCTGAAAAAGTACATGAAATTACCACTGACAAGAAGGCTTTAGAACAGGTGGAAATTCAAATTAAGTATGCCGGGTATATTGAGAAAGAGTTTGAGATGGTTAAAGAAATGGAAAAACAAGAGAATATGATCATTCCAGAGCAAATTGAGTACTCACATATTAAGAGTTTATCCACAGAAGGCACGCAGAAACTTGATAAAATCCGGCCAGAAACGATTGGTCAGGCAAGCAGGATAAGTGGGGTTTCTGCCAGCGACCTCTCTGTACTAATGGTATACCTGAAAAACTAAACCTTTCTAAATGGAATGTTCCACGTGAAACATAGCATAGACTATCTCGATTTTAGCCCGGAGAGTGTAGCTGAAACAAAAAAACTCTTTAAGGATAACGAGTCATCTTTAGTGGAATATGTTTCTAAATTGATGTGGTGGAACAAGAAAATAAACCTTGTAAGTCGAGATGTTTCACGTGAAACATTGATGCGCCATGTTGAGCACTCGCTTACTATTGCTACATCTGAGTTATATAGCAAAGCTTCATCTATAGTTGATTCCGGAACCGGGGGCGGATTGCCGGGAATTCCTTTAGCAATTGTCAGTTCGGATAAAGAGATGGTGCTTAATGATATTGTATCGAAGAAGATAACAGCTTGCAAGCACATGGCTTCAGTGTTAAAGTTGAAGAATGTAGAAGGGGGGGCGCGTTCCGTGGAAGAAGTCCAGCCGAATGAAGGGGCATTGTTAGTCTCCAAACATGCATTTAAAATCAATGATTTGTATGGAATGATTGGGCGCTTGCCCTACTCAGGGGTAATACTATTAAAGGGAAAAGATGATGTTAGGCAAGAGTTAGAAGGGGTGAAGGGTTCATTGCAAATAAAGGTATTTGATTTATATTCCGGTTTTGAAGATCCTTTTTATAAGGGTAAAGCTTTAGTAGAAATCACAAAAAAGAAATAGTCATATATGAAAAACTCGGAAAGGAGAATGAAGCTAATCCTTCTTCTTCAGCAACCTGGTAAGCGTTTGACGGTAGATGAACTGGCAGAACGTTTTGGGGTAAGCCGGCGTACTATATTCAGAGATTTTAATGCCTTAGATGAAATGAATGTGCCTGTTACCTGGGATCGGTATTCCGGGTATGGCGTCATTGAAGGGTATAAGATTCCGCCCTTGATGTTCACCTCTAAAGAGCTTGCAACCATTATGGTTGGATTGAATTTTGTGAAATCTCAGGTTAATCAGGAATTGGTAGATGATGCGAAGGGGGTTGAGCTAAAAATCAAGAACGTGCTCCCGGATGAACTCAAAACATTTATGACTTCCCTGGAGGGCCGAACTATAGTGGATCCCTATCTAAAGTTTGGAGGGAAAAAGAAAAAAGGAGGGAGTTGGTATTTACTTAGCAGTGCCATAGCCCAGAAGAAAAGAGTTCAGTTTAGATATACTACCAAATCCGGAGAAACTGATACACGAAAAATCGACCCGTATATTTTGGTCTTTTATGAAGATCACTGGAATGTAATTGGTAAATCACATTTGAGAGGTGAAATTCGGAATTTTATCCTCGAAAATGTTGAAGAGGTGCTAATTTTAGACGAAAAATACCAACTTGATAATGAATTGGACGTAGAGGGCTTAATTTTCCGTTCTGACAGCACATCGCAATTAATAATACTACAGGTCGAAAAATCTGAGATAGAGCGTCTGGAGGCGAATTTGCCGGCTAAAATTTTTAAGAAAACAGCCCAAAAAAATAAAAAAATTAAGGTTGAGTTCTATTTTGATAATTTGGGTTATATCAACCAATGGCTGCTTCAGTTTGGAAAAAAAGTTGAAGTTGTTGCTCCCAAAAGCTTAATTGAGGAGAGAAAAAAATTACTAAGAGAAATGCTTGGAAAAGTGGAGGGGTATGAGCCTTGAAGATTTTGGAAATGAATATAATGATCCGGAGCTGATACCAGGAATATTTAACTATTGTGACCGATGGTGTGAGCGTTGTCGACTCTCTTCGTATTGCCTCGTTTATAAAATGGAGCATCAGAGTATAAATGGACAGAAAAATTATGATTCTGCAAATGAAAGGGAGGAAGACTTTTGGGAACAGCTGAAAAGCACATTGAAAAAGACTCATGACTTAGTCATTGAACTGGCAGAAGAAATGGATCTGGATACTGATGATCTTGATAAGCTCAAGATTGATGAGGGATCAAAACAAGAAAAAGCTATTCTAAAACATCCGGTGACCAAAGCTGCCGAACAATACTTCTTTTTAGCCAGAGATTGGTTGCTAAATAACGGGCAGTTGTTACAAAGAAAAGGTCGCTTGATAAAGTACCAATCAGGAGTAAAGAAGAAGAGAAAGAGCGCGGATATATATCTGATTTTAAATGATTTATATGACATAATAAACTGGTATCACTCCATGATTCCTGTAAAAGCTAAACGAGCAGTAGCAGGCATTGGCAAAGAGGAGTGGGGTGATGAGATACAAAATGATATGAATGGTACGGCTAAGGTGTTAAACCTGTGTGTGGAACGCTCGCTATTTGCGTGGAATAGTATTGAACGTCACCTGGAAAAAGGGAAAGAAGAGATAGAACTGAATAAAAAATATCTTAACAAGCTACAGGAACTTATCGAGCACCACTTCCCAAATGCAGAAGAATTCATTAGGCCGGGCTTTGATGAACAATGAATAACCCATAACCGGCACCAGTCTGAGGTTATAAGTCTGGAGTAGTATTAGCGCAAAGATTATTTACAAAACATTGTTAATACGTAACGAAAGTAAATATTTCGCATAAAAAAAGGCCCCAAAAATTAATTTGGAGCCTTTAAGTAAATCACTATTGGTACAAATAGTTGCTATTCGTCGTCGGAATCCGAGTCAGAATCTGTATCCGTATCTGCCTCATCTTCATTAACAACGCGGGTTACAGCGGCGATAGATCCGTCGGAATCAAGACGCATGATACGAACACCTTGCGTATTTCTTCCCATGGTTCGAATGCCGTCACAGCTCATTCGGATTACTTTTCCTTGCTCTGTGATAATCATCAAATCATCTTGATCAGTCACTTCTTTAAGTGCGATAAGAGCTCCGGTTTTCGGCGTAACCTTCAATGTAATCACACCTTTACCGCCACGAGATTGCTCTCTGTAGTCATCCACAAGCGAACGCTTACCGTAGCCATTTTCTGACATGGCGAGTACGGTAGCCTCGTGTGTATTCCGGATGACCACCATATCTACAATCTCATCATCTTTGCCGAGATCCATGCCTTTCACACCGGAAGTGTTACGGCCCATCTCTCTAACATCACTCTCGTGGAAGCGGATAGCCCGGCCACTCTTGTTAGCTAAGATGATATTGCTGTCGCCATCGGTAAGTTCGGCAGCCAATAAGCTATCTCCTTCTTTAATGTTGATGGCAATAATTCCATCACGACGCGGACGGCTGTATGCTTCAAGGGTGGTTTTCTTAACCTGCCCTTGCTTGGTGGTCATGATAATGGAGTGGTCGTTGATGTAATCTTCGTCTTCCAGTGTCTTGACCGGAACAAAGGCCTTAATGGCATCGTCTTTTTCCAGTTCAATCAGGTTCACGATGGCTCGTCCACGGGCAAGTCGTCCACCTTCAGGAATTTCATAGACTTTCAGCCAGTAACAATTTCCTTTTTCGGTGAAGAATAAGATATAATTATGGGTTGTGGCCACAAACAGATGTTCCACATATTCCTCATCCCGGGTAGTCGTGCCTTTCATGCCTTTACCACCACGTCGTTGTCGGCGGTATCCACTTACAGGCATACGCTTGATAAAGCCTTTGTTGGAAATGGTAACTACCACATCCTCATCCGCAATCATATCTTCGATGCTGAAATCGTCAGCGGAGTGCACAATCTGTGTACGTCGCTCATCACCGTAGCGATCTTTAAGTTGCGAAAGTTCGTCTTTAATAATTGCCGTTTGCTTACTGCGGTCAGATAAGATTTCGCGGTAATCGTTAATCTTATCGATAATCTCACGATACTCACCGTCAATCTTTTCACGCTCCAGTCCAGTCAGTTTCTGAAGACGCATATCCAGAATGGCCTTGGCTTGGATGTCGGTCAAGGCAAATTTCTTGCGCAATTCCTGATTGGCCTCTTGCGGACTGTTAGAGGCCCGGATGGTTTTAATAACTTCATCCAGGTTGTCGAGGGCAATTTTGAGCCCCTCAAGAATATGAGCCCGGGCTTCTGCCTGATCCAAGTCGTACATGGTACGACGAATGATGACATCCACACGGTGCTCAACAAAGTGGTAAATCAGCTCTTTCAGGTTCATAACCTTAGGACGCCCTTTAACCAGCGCCAGGTTAATCACTCCAAAAGTGGTCTGCATTTGGGTGTATTTGTACAGCTGGTTAAGAACTACACCGGCATTAGCTGAACGCTTCAGAATAATAACGATACGAATACCTTCACGGTCCGATTCATCCCGAACTTCAGAGATTTCTGTAATCTTTTCATCGTTTACAAGGCTCGCAATCTTTTGGATGAGCGTGCTCTTGTTTACCTGGTAAGGAATTTCGGTGATTACGATTTGCTCGCGATTTCCGCGGAGCTCTTCGGTATTAGCACGAGCTCTCAGGGTGATTTTACCACGTCCTGTTTCATAGGCTTCCTTCACACCTTCATATCCGTAAATAATACCGGCCGTTGGGAAGTCAGGAGCCTTGATGTGCTGCATCAGCTCCTTAATTTCAATATCAGGATTATCAATGTAAGCCTGTATACCGTCAATGGTTTCCGTCATGTTGTGGGGGGCCATGTTGGTGGCCATACCTACGGCAATACCGGAAGCGCCATTTAATAAGAGGTTAGGAATCATGCTGGGGAGCACGGTAGGCTCTTCCAGGGTGTCATCAAAGTTGGAACTGAAGTCAACCGTTTCCTTATTGATGTCAGAAAGCAGCTCTTCGGAGAGACGATCCATACGGACCTCTGTATAACGCATCGCCGCAGCGCTGTCACCATCAATGGAGCCAAAGTTACCCTGGCCGTCTACCAGCGGGTAGCGCAGGGAAAAATCCTGAACCATACGAACGATCGAATCATATACGGCCGAGTCGCCGTGCGGGTGGTATTTACCTAATACCTCACCTACAATACGGGCACTTTTCTTGTAATTTCGATTATGGTACATACCCAAATCGTTCATACCGAACAATATACGGCGGTGAACGGGTTTCAATCCGTCACGCACATCCGGAAGGGCACGCGATACAATCACCGACATCGAATAATCGATGTAGGACGACTGCATTTCGTCTTCAATAGTTATAGGAATTATTTTTTCTCTGGCCATAAATCAGTTAAGTAAAAAATCAGTTAAATGTCTTAATTATACGTTTAACAATAGGTTAGATATCGATGGTAGCGTATTTAGCATTACGCTCGATGAATTCGCGTCGGGGTTCCACATCGCCTCCCATAAGAGTGGAGAACAATTTATCGGCACCGGCCGCACTATCAACATTTACCTGCTGAAGGGTGCGTGTTTCCGGGTCCATGGTGGTTTCCCAAAGCTGTTCGGGGTTCATCTCACCGAGTCCCTTATATCGGGACACATCAAATTTCTTGCGGGATTTTTTAAGATCGCGAACCATTTTATCGCGGGTATCATCATCCCAGGCATATTCCAGTGTTTTACTGGTAGTAATGCGGTATAGCGGAGGGGTAGCGATATATACGAAGCCGGCTTCAATAAGCGGACGCATGTATCGATAGAAAAAGGTCAATAATAAGGTTCGAATGTGAGAGCCATCCACATCGGCATCCGTCATGATGATGATTTTATGATAACGGAGCTTTTCCATATCAAAATCTTCATCGCCATGGCCAACACCGGTACCCAGAGCTGTAATCATAGCCTGGATCTCTTTGTTCTCGAGAATACGGTTGATTTTAGCCTTCTCTACATTCAGAATTTTACCACGCAGAGGCAGGATAGCCTGAAAACTTCGGTTACGGCCCATTTTAGCGGAACCACCGGCAGAGTCACCCTCCACCAGGTAAATTTCACTGTGCTCGGGATCTTTAATGGAGCAGTCGGCCAGCTTTCCGGGCAAACCGCCACCGCTCATCACGCTTTTACGCTGAACGAGTTGTCGAGCTTTACGTGCGGCTTCACGGGCTTCAGCAGCAAGCACTACTTTTTCAATTACCTTTTTGGCCGCTTTTGGATTCTGCTCCAGATATTCATTCAGCTGGTCATAAACAATAACTTCAACGGCACTCTGGACTTCAGAGTTACCCAGCTTGGTTTTCGTCTGTCCTTCAAACTGAGGTTCCGCAACTTTAACACTCAATACCGCGGTCATTCCTTCACGGAAATCTTCTCCGGATACAGAGATCTTACTTTTAGACTTAATGAGATTGTTCTTCTCAGCATAAGACTTCAACGAGCGGGTAAGTGCACGCCGAAAACCGGAAACGTGGCTACCGCCTTCACGGGTATTTATGTTGTTCACATAAGAGTGCACATTTTCGGAAAAGGAGCTGTTATATTGAATCGCGATCTCAACAGGAACGTTGTCTGTTTCGCCGGTTATATATATAGGTGTATCCAGCATGGATTCGCGGTGCTCATCCAGGAAGTCCACAAAATCTTTAACGCCACCTTCATAATGGTAGGTTTCCTTTTTGAGCTCTTCGTCATCTTCTCGTTCGTCAATTAGCTCAATAGTCACTTCGGGATTCAGAAAAGCCAGTTCGCGCATGCGTTCCGCAATAATGTCGAACTTAAACTCGGTAGTTTGGGTGAAAATACTCGGATCCGGCTTGAAAGAGATCTTGGTTCCGGTCTCTTTGGTTTTTCCTTTCACAGAAAGCGGAACGGTTGTTTTTCCTTTCTCGAACTCCATCACATGGATTTCACCATCGCGGTGGATTTCTGCACTGAACCATGAAGCAAGCGCGTTCACACAACTTACACCCACACCGTGCAGTCCACCAGATACCTTATAAGTATCTTTGTCGAACTTACCGCCGGCGTGCAATTTGGTGAGTACCACCTCAACAGCGGGGATACCAAGTTTGTCATGGGTATCTACCGGTATTCCACGACCATTATCAAAAATGGTCATCGATCCGTCCTCATTAATCGTTACATTTATATAATCACAATATCCTGCAAGTGCTTCGTCAATGGAATTGTCAACCACCTCATTAATAAGGTGGTGAAGTCCGCGCTGGCCGGTGTCGCCAATGTACATAGCGGGTCGCTTCCTGACCGCCTCGAGACCCTCCAACACCTGAATATTCGAAGCCTTGTAGTCGGAACTTTGTTTTTTTGCCATAATTATGGAGTGATAGCTTTGTAAGATGTGTTTATTGACGCCGGAAAATAGGGTTTGCACGTGCAAAATCAAAAAAAGGGTAGCCAATTGTTGCAAATAAAAGAGATGAGCTCTCAGGGGGTAAATTCGGCTTTATAGAAAAGATGTAAAATGTGGATAACTCAAGAAATTGTGAATAATTTGAATTTTCATGGTGCAAAACATTGAACTTTGATATTTATACCTCTATCTTTGGTGTCTATTTTCAAAAGGAATTAACAGAATATACAGATGTCGCGAAAAGACGATATTACAGGAAAAGGAGCCCTGAACGGTTACCGTTCTTCCAAGTCAAATAATAAGACCAAGCACCGCTTTCAGCAGAATCTGCAGAAGCGTCGTTTTTATGTGCCGGAAGAAGACCGGTGGATCACATTGAAAGTATCCGCTAAAACCGTCAGAACGATAAACAAAAAAGGAATTTCCGCAGTATTGAAGGAAGCGCGGAAAAAAGGAACTCTTTTAAAAGACGTATAGAACTATGGCAAAAGGAAACAGAGTTCAAGTAATTTTGGAATGCACCGAAAAGCCCGGTTCATCCCGCTATGTTACGACTAAGAACCGAAGAACGACGACTGAACGACTTGAACTGAAAAAATACAACCCGGTTCTTCGCAAACATACCATTCATAAAGAAATTAAGTAAGCAGAGATATGGCTAAGCAACAAGCATTCGGACAAGAAGCATTACAGGCGAAAGCTGCCCATCGTAAGATGGCGAAGGTTATTGTGGCAACCAAAAACAACAAAGGGAAATACGCCTACAAAGAAGTAATGGTTGAGCAGGATAATGTACAGGAGTACATTCAACAGAATAAATCCTGATAAATCCTGTTTTTTGGAATATCTTAGGTTACGCAAGAGCATTGTGTAACCTTTTTTTTTGCTTATTTTTGTCTAAACGGAGATGCACATGACTATCAAAGATCAAATTATTGCGGATATAAAAGAAGCTATGAAAGCCAAAGACCAGGATCGCCTGCGGGTGCTACGGTCTTTAAAAGCCAAGCTGATGGAAAAAGAGATCAGCGAGCGCAAAGGTAACGATGTAGAGCTTACTGACGAACAAGCGGTGGAAGTGCTGATGAAAGCTGCTAAACAGCGAAAAGAATCCATCGAACAGTTTGAACAGGGAGGCCGTGAAGACCTTGCTGAAAATGAAAAAGCAGAGCTGAAAATCATCGACGAATACTTACCGCAAATGATGACTGAAGACGAAGTGCGGGGTGTAGTTCAAGAAAAGATAAAAGCATTGAGTGCTTCCGGTCCCGAACATATGGGCAAAGTTATGGGTCCGCTGATGGGACAATTGAAAGGAAAAGCGGAAGGTTCGTTGGTAAGCCGAATTGTAAAAGAAGAGTTAAACAAATAGCCATTAACTAACCACGCCCGGATGTCCGTTCTCGACCTCATCATTGGAATTCCCATTTTGTACTTTGGTTACAGAGGTGTTGTCAATGGTTTGGTGAAAGAGATTCTCAACATCGTGGCGATAATCCTCGCCGTTTTTCTCACCTTTAATTACATGGATGCCCTTGCCGGTATCATAGCGCCTTTCTTTGAAGAAGGTGCCTCGTATGTTCCTTTTGTTTCCGGAGCATTGATTTTTTTAGGCACCCTGATTGTAGTAGCCCTGATTGCGTGGGGTACCAAAGAACTGCTGGAAGCGGTAAACCTGAGTTTGGTAAACCGGATTTTTGGGGCACTGTTTGGAGCTTTGAAAAGCGGAGTGGTGGTGAGTGCTATTCTATTACTACTGGCTGGTTTCAATATACCGTCTGAACAAACCCGTGAAGAGTCTTATCTTTATCCGGCGGTAATTTATATTGCGCCAATGACTTACAACGCTATTGCATCAATTTACCCCGGGGCAGAAAATTATACCGAGACCCTGAAGAAGAATATTGGGGAATACAATCCCTTAGAAAACATTCCATTTTTAAACGATAATTAAACAAACACATGTCATTTATACCTGTTGATCAGCAAATGGAAATCATTCGCCGCGGTACGGTTGAGATTCTCCCTGAAGAAGAGCTGATTGAAAAGCTGAAGAAATCCAGAAAAGAAAATAAACCGCTTAAAATTAAACTGGGTGTAGACCCAACCCGGCCTGATTTACATCTGGGCCACTCGGTTATTTTACGAAAGATGCGCCAGTTTCAGGATTTAGGCCACGAGGTAATTTTAATTATCGGTGGTTTTACCGCTATGATCGGGGATCCTACGGGACAGAATAAAACCCGTCCGCCACTGAGCCTGGAAGAGGTTAGGGAAAATGCCGAAACCTATATCGAGCAGGCCAATAGTATCTTGGATGAAAGTAAGCTTACGCTGACTAACAACTACGACTGGCTAGGCGAGATGGATTTCATGGATGTGATAAAACTATCCTCTAAGCTGACTGTGGCTCGCATGATTGAGCGGGATGATTTCTCCAAACGTTTTGAAAACAACGAGCCCATTTCGCTGCACGAGTTTCTGTATCCGCTGGCGCAGGGACAAGATTCGGTACACCTGAAGTCGGATGTAGAGCTGGGGGGAACCGATCAGAAGTTTAACTTGCTGGTTGGACGACAGCTTCAGAAAGAAGACGGACAGGAGCCTCAGGTTTGCCTGATGATGCCATTGTTGGTGGGAACCGACGGTTCGGCGAAGATGTCCAAGTCGTACGACAACTACATCGGCATCAACGAAGCGCCTAATGATATGTACGGCAAGTCGCTGTCTATTCCCGATGACCTGATCTACACCTACTACGAATTGGTGACGGATGTGGACACCAGTGAACTCCCCGCGATCAAAGAAAAAATTGAAAGCGATCCACGCAACGCAAAGCATGATTTGGCGTTCACTATTGTGCGTATGTATCATGGGGAAGAAGCTGCCAAAGCGGCCGTGAAACACTTTGAGCAAACCGTCATCAACAAAGAGGTTCCGGATGATGCTCCCGAATTTCAGTTTGAAACCGGTGAAGAACTTCGCTTGTTGGATATTATTTCAGAAACAGGCTTCACTTCCAGTAACGGAGAAACCAAGCGCATGATTAAGCAGGGAGGAGTGACCTTAGATGACAAAAAAATCACCGATAAAAATTACTCGCTGACTTTTAAAGAAGGTGATGAATTTACTCTCAAAGTAGGAAAGCGAAATTTCGGAATTTTAAAAGCGAAGTAATTCGGTTTGATTAAAATCAGTTCTTTTAACGTTAATGGAATTAGAGCCGCTCACCGTAAGGGTTTTGTGGATTGGGTTGAGGAAAGCGACCCCGATATCATCTGCATACAGGAATTGCGAGCCCTGGAAAATCAGGTGCCCAAACAGATTCGTGAGCTCGATTATCACGAAAACTACCATGTAGCTGATAAGAAAGGCTACTCCGGCGTGGCTATTTATAGCAAAGAAGAACCACTGAAAGTAGAACACGGTATTGGTGTAGATTGGATTGACCGGGAAGGTCGCATCATTATGGCGGAATTTGAAAAGTTCCGGGTTTTCAGTATTTATGCACCCAGCGGAACCACCGGTGACGTGCGCCAGGATATGAAAATGAAGTTTCTGGCGGACTTTATTCGATTTGGTGAGCGCTATGCCAATGATGATAAGCCTTCGGTATTTTGTGGGGATTATAATATTTGTCACACCGAAATTGATATCCATAATCCATCAAAACAACACAAAACTTCCGGATTTTTACCGGAAGAACGCCAGTGGGTAACTGAGTTTCTTGAAGTGGGTTATCAAGATGTGTTTCGGGAATTGCATCCTGGCGAAGAAGACTTGTATAGCTGGTGGAGTTATCGGGCCGCATCAAAAGAAAGGAACAAAGGCTGGCGGATTGACTACCACTTGGCAACACCTAAGATGGCAGAAAAGGCTGAAGAAGCTGAAATTGAAATGAAGTGGGACTTGTCGGATCACGCGCCGGTGAGTATATCCTACAAGTTATAACTGAACGGATAAATCCTGTAGCAGGTTTAAGCCGGTCAGCAACATACATACCTGATCACAGTTATGGGAACACATTACAAAGGAAGCAAAGAAGAGCAGGAAACGCTGAATGCGTTTATAAAATTAACACGCGCCAGCGAAAGTGTGAACGGCCGGCTTTCAAGACATCTTTCAGAAGCCAACCTGACCGTAACGCAATTTGGTACGCTTGAGGCGTTGTTGCATCTGGGCCCTTTAAATCAAAGAGAGTTGGGCCAAAAGCTATTGAAGAGCGGGGGCAACATCACGCTGGTGATTGATAACCTGCAAAAAAGCGATTTGGTTGAAAAGAAAACCGATCCCAACGATCGTCGCGCTGTAATCATCAGCCTCACCGAAAAAGGAAAAAAGTACATAGAAGACGTTTTTCCGCGTCACCTCGAAAAGATTAAAGAAGAATTTGCTGAGTTAAGTTCTGAAGAGAAAAATCAACTGGCTCGTATTTGCAAAAAGCTGGGAAGGAAGCCTGAAGAGGAGTCATGTTGAGGAGATAAGTTGATAAGGGAATAGGGGAGAATCTGTGATTGATACTTGTTTGGTCCCCGTTCCTCACACACTGCGTTGGAACGTAGAGTGGACGCTTATTTCCTTATCAACTTTTTTCCTAAGATCTACACCCTAAGGCGCACTCACCAGCACAATATCATTAGCAATCAGGCCTTTGTCATTTTCGGTAATATCGAATTCAAAAATGAGCTCGCGACTGGGCAGGTAGTTAGAATCGAAATCTTCTTCAAATTGGGAAATGTGAGCAAATACGGTGCTGTAGGGAGAGTCGGGGTCACGGGAGTCAGTGATCCAGAGTTTGTTGCTTCCGGGAGTAAGAAAGCGCAGGAAGCCATAGCCTTCATCTTGGCTAAAATCATAGCAAACGCCCCGTACACGTGATCCATTTTCGCCCCAATCATAAGGAGAGTCAATGGGGAGAAGCCCGGGAATAAGGTATCCCGAAACAGAAGAATCCACGGTTTTTTTAAGCGAACCGGAGATATTATCAAAACCAATAAGCTCAACCCTGCAACCTTTGTTTTGTAAGGCATTGACCACACTCACATAGCTTCCGCTGCTGCTTAGCAGAACCACTTTATCCAGGTGATCAGCTTGTACCATCATGTCTACCGCCATATCCATATCTATAGTAGACTTGCTTACTGTTTCATCGGTCTCGTGATCGGTGTAGGTATGAACCGGCTTTTTGGTGACTTTAAACTCAAAATCACGCAGCATATCACAGAAGCAACGTGTTTTGTGTCGGTATTCCTTGTCTGTTTTCAGGCGTTCTTCATCGTAGCACAGGTACACATTTAATCGCTGAGGAATGCCTCCGCCCCGACAGGCAAACCTTCTCAAGATATCATATCGCAGGCCATAACCGCCGTTCATAGTTACATTTACCGCATCCACGTAGATGCCTACTCGTTCCTTCGTATTCATAATAGTATTCCAACAACTGATCTTATTAATAATAGAAGCGGCTCGTATTCCCTAATTATAACGTTAAGTCCGCCAGGCAATTAACCGAAAAATAAAGCAGAGAAGCAACTTTTTGGAAGATTACCTGTCTGAAGGCTTTGTACGGTACGTTTTATTGCCAAGGAGTAAAATCCCCGGCTACATTCGACATCCTTTTTGGATTTATATTTCCAAAACCTATACACTCACAGCACCTTGCGCCTAAACCCTGATTTTTGAGTTACAAATAATTTGCTGAGAAATTTTCTACCTTAATGCATGAACAGTAGTTCCTGATCTACTTTTGGTAATAACAAGAGAAACCATTAACCCTTTTTAAAAGCTCATGTTGATAGATAAATGTGTCAAGAGAACATGCGGAATTATTGCTTACTTGTCTTTCTAACTCTTTTTTCTGCCTGCGGATTACTCAGTTCTGATGACAAATTGGGGGGCTTCGCCAAATGATGTGTGGATTGGTTCAGCTGGTGGCTTCGATAAACTCTGGTATTATGATGGCGCTAACTGGGCTCCCTATCCTTACCGGGAAGGGCCCTCCGGTTTTTCAGGCGATTTCTACAGCATCTTCGGCTTTGCTAAGGATGATGTTTGGATGGGGGGAGGCGATGGAGAAATCTTTCATTATAATGGGGAAAGGTGGGAGCTGTTCTATAGATTTGAGAAGCAAGGATATAATATTACTCTTGTTAGCGACATTTGGGGTACTGCCACATCCGATATTTATGCCGTTGGGAATGCTATTGAAAATGAAACCTCTAGTTATAAAGGGTTCTTATTACATTACGATGGAGAGAAGTGGGAAGAGCTACTCGTGACTGATTTTGGAGCTCAATTCCAGCGGGTGCGCAAAGGTAAAGAAGGATTAATAATAAGGGGTTCACATAGGGCAGATGGGGAACCAAGTACATTATCTTTTTTCAAATACTCTGATCATCAATTTAAAACACTCCTTTCCGAAACAGCAGGTGAAGTGGAAACCCTGTGGATGAATAATGTAGGAGAAGACATCTATTATATTGTTGGAAATGAACTTAAACAAAGACGCAACAGAGCGTTTAAAACGTTTCTTTCAACTACCGAAAATAGTACTCCGATAGGAATAAACGGCAGACATGAGAAAGACCTTTTTATTGTGACAGAAAATGGAGTGACCCATTATAATGGTCAGGATTATTACACTCTGGTTAACCTTGAAAACGAAGTTTCATATGTATTTAGAGAGTTAGTTTTTGAGAGAGACATCTTCTTTTTAGTGAATGACTATGGCGCAGGAACAAATTTAATATACCACGGAACATTAACCGAAGAGGAACAGGGGGAATAATGCTAATACAAATAAAATAGGAGTGAAGCCCAATGAGAAGAACCTTCAGGTACCTCTGGTTCCAAATGGTTGATTAGCAAATATAGCCTAAAGTCCGAGGCTACATTCGCTTATCCCTCCGAGATTTATATTCGAAAAAAATAATACTAAAACCTAAAAAAGTAGGATCCAGAACCTAAGTCCTAAGCAAAAATAATTTGCTGAAAAATTTTCTACCTTAATGCGTGAATAAGTAGCTCCTGATCTACTTTTGGTAATAACAAGAGAAACCAATAATCCTTTTTTAAAATCTCATGTGGATATATAAAATGTGTCAAGAGAACATGCCATTAATTATTTTTATCGCATTGCTTTCCTTTTTTTCTTCTTGTGAAATTTTAGGAATTGATGAGGATAATGAATCCCTTGACCCCGGGCCGCGAAATTATGAGTGGACAGTAGATAGCGTGGGTGGAGCCCCCGATATGTGGGTCGGGTGGGCGAACACCATCTGGGGCTCGGCCCCAAACGATGTATGGATTGGCTTAAGTGGGGGCTATTACAATCTCTGGCACTATGATGGAGAAACTTGGAGCCCCTGGCCTTATCGGGAGGGGCCAGATGGTTTTACAGGTAGTTTTTACAGCATCTATGGATTTGCACAGGATGATGTTTGGATGGGCGGAGGCGATGGAGAACTCTGGCATTTTGATGGGAGTACCTGGAAATTATTTTATACCTATAACCCCGAAGGATTGGGTGGGCCTAATATTTTTGACATCTGGGGAACTTCTCCTTCAGATATCTATGCCGTAGGTACCGTGTCTACTGGCCTGGATAATCCATCCTATAAAGGATTTATCTTGCATTACGATGGAAGGCGCTGGAGAGAATTGCTGGTGACAGATTTTGGCATGCAGTTTAATAGAATCAGAAAAGAAAACAGGGGTATATACCTGTCTGGATCAGGTCCCTACTCCTACCAAACCATTTCTGACAGTGTCTCTTTGTATATATTAAATAACAAAAGTTTAAACGTGCTGTATTCAAAAAGTCGAAAAGAGGCAAGTTCTGTAAATCTTAATAAATTTGGCAATAGGATATATTTTGTAATTGAAAATGAGGTCACTGATAAATATTTCAATAGCATTTTGCCATTTACGCTCTCGGAGGATGTTTATCATGTAAATGGTCGTCATGAGAAGGATATGTTCATTACATCAGAGGACGGGATAGCGCATTATAATGGAGAGGACATTCAGTTATTAGTTAATGATGTAGTTCAGCCAAGTGCAGTGCTTTTTGAGAAGGATGTCTTCTTCTTTGCAAATGACTATGTTGAGGGAACAAATTTAATATACCACGGAACATTAACTAAGAAAGATTAGGAAGAGTAATGCTCAGAAAAGTAAAATAGGAGCAATAGCCTAACCTCCTGTAACCAATGAAAATCACTAACATCAAACGGGGCGCAGGTTTAATTGGGCGGTTTTTTACCACGGACTAAAGTCCGTGGCTACATTCGATCATCCCTGCGGGATTTAGTCATCCAAAAAAAACCTCAACACTAACCACTCAACATTCAACACTATTCATCGCCTAAATCGACTTCACTGAAGCATAAGTAATGCCCCCAGCCGCCAGTAGCCCCGAGATAAACAACAACAGGGAGGCCGCCCATTCATTCAACCCAAAACTGATGATGCTTGGTTTCAGGTAATAAAGTCCGGCCACAATCACCATCACCCCAAAACCGGATAGCAGGTTGTAGGGCACAGAAAATGCTTTGGTGGAGTAGTAGAAAATGAGCAGTGCCATGGAGGCGTAGCTGATGAGGGTGGCAATGGCTGAGCCCATCATACCGAAATAGGGGATAAGCGCCAGGTTAGCAATGATGGTAATAGCGGCGCCCATCAGGGTGATTTGGGCCAGGCGTTTAGTCGTTTCACTAATGAAAATGCCCGCTGAAAAGTTGATGTACCAGCCCTGAAACCAGTAGGCCATCAATAGCACAGGTACGATGATGAGCCCTTCCCAGAACTTTTCATCGACCAGGTAAAAATCGAGGATGGGGATTTTGATGGAGACAATCTGTTCCACAAAAAGAGCTACAAAAAGGAAAACAGCTGCGGCAGCCAGGTTGAAGAAACTAAAGGTCTGGGCAAAAGTTTGAGGGGCAGATTGCTCCTCCGACTGGCGCATAAAAAACGGCTGCCAGGCCATTCGAAACATCTGTACGATGAGCAGCATGAAAACCGCCAGCTTGTAACAGGCGCCGTAGATGCCTACGATATCATCTGAAGTATAATCCTGTCCGTACAGTTGTTGCACCGTTGATGGATCCATGGATTTGAGGAAAAAACGGTCTACCAGTTCGTTGATGGCGTGACCAAAGCCGGCGGGAATAAAGGGCAGGCCGAACAGCAGGGCTTTTTTAAGGAAGTCGGTGTCCCAACTGCCTTTGAAGAGGGGGAGAGTCATGAGCGCCGTAGCGATGGCGGTAAGCAGGGAAGCTACGAGGTTGCTGATGAAGACGGCTTCTATGCCATAGTTGAGCCCGAGGATCAGGTAGAAGTTGAGGCCCAGGTTGATAAGCACATTCCCGGTTTTGATAATGGCAAAAGAGATGGATTTGCGGACCAGCCGGAGCTCGGCAAAGGGTACGATGGCAAGGGTGTCAAAAAAGAGAATCCCCAGCAGCATCCAGAGAATGGGATCTCCGGTTTCCAAACCGACCAGGGGGGCGATTAAAGGTTGTGCCAGCCATATGATGGCAACCAATATTGCCGATGATCCCAGCAAAAACAGCTGCAGGGTTTTGAAGATGGATTTGGCTTTATCACGATCTTTGCCATAACGGATGTAGGCCGACTCCATCCCCATCTGGAAAATCACATTGAAGAAAGCAATAGCCGCAAATACCAGGCTGATCACCCCGTACTGATCTTCCTGGAAAACCCCCGTATGCAGCGGAACCAACAGATAGCCGATAAACCGTGCCAGCACACTGCTGATGCCGTACACAATGGTATCCGAAAAAAGTTCTTTGAGTTTGGTCAAGGGCTGATGGTGGCTTTAGGTGATATCGGGGGTAAGGTAGAATTAAGTTATCAAAAATGTGGTGTTAATGTGCCAAGGTGTTATGGTGTTACAATGCTATAGTGGCTTAGAGCCGTAACACCATAACACCGTAACACTGTAACACTATAATAAAAACTCACACTCTTTGACTAAAGCCTGATCCAGCATTTGGGCGTACTCTGAGGCTTCGATTTCTATACAGCCGAATTGGGCCAAGTGTTCCGTGTAGAACTGGGTGTCCCACAGCAGGAAGTCATTTTTCTGCAGGATTTCGTGGCAATAGTAAAGTGCTACTTTGTCCGCCCATTTTTCTTTTTTGAACATGCTTTCCCCGAAGAAGGCAGCTTTCAGTTTTACGCCGTAAAGCCCGCCAGCCAATTTATCATCCCGATAACACTCCACGCTGTAGGCATTGCCATACTGACTGAGTACATCGTAGGAGTTGACGATGAGGTCGTTGATCCAGGAGGTCTCACGATTGGCACAATTCTTAACTACTTCCCGAAAGTTGCTGTTTACCCGGATTTGAAAGCGCTCTTGGCGAATGACCCGTGCCAGGTTTTTAGAGGTGTGAAAATTTCCAATGGGAATAATACCCCGCTTGCGCGCCGAGTACCATTCTACGTTTTCGGCTTCTTTATGATCGGCCATGGGGAAGATGCCCTGGGAATAAGCCTCTAACAGATTTTCGGGTGGGATGATACGCATGGACTTCGGTGTTAGGGTGTTTTAGTGTTACGGTGTTATTAGTTATTCAAAAGAACATAACACCGTAACACGGTCTCACTGTAACACATTTAGAACTTACAAAAATATATTGCATCACTTCCAATCGGAGAACCGGGTGGGGTTGCCGGCGCTTGTGGCACATCAAAGGTTTCCGGGTTGGTGAGGAAGTTGCCAATGGTATACACCGCGAATTTGCTGTCGGCATCATCCCTTTGTGAAAGGCGGGATTGGAGATCTCGCAGGGCTTTATGCGTGATGGCTTTAGTGACGGGGTTGGCATCCTCAGCGGCCGCCAGCAGAATCATATTTCGCAGCACTACGTGATTTACCATGCGTTGAATGGAGCCATAATACCCGTTTGGAGCTTTCTTTCCCCAGCTGGCGGCAACTAATTCATTTAATACCGTTTCCAAACTAAGATTGCCTTCCCGAGCAGAGTATTCCACTAAGCGATTAGCACGTGCAGGATTTAAGATCAGGCTTACGGGCAATTCGGCAGCGGTTTCTGCTATGCCTAAGGCATCCAAAGTAGGACCGGTATTGCCATTAAAAAGTTCACGGGAATATCCGAGTCCGGCAGGGCGGGGAGGAATCAGTTCCAGCAAATCTTCAGGAACGGCCAGCGCTTCTGGAGTGATGGTTTTGAGCATTTCATCCAGAGCTGCTTGCTGTGTTTTCTTGTCTACAATTTCAGGATAGGCTTGGTTGTCGCCTTTCACTTTGTAGGTGTAATCCAATCCACCGATGAGCTTAACGGTAGCTTCTACCTGGTAGCGATGGAAGAGGTAGATGGGAACCAGCACATCTTCCAGCTCTGCCAGCGGGCGACCGGTTTTCAGGTTGGCTTCTCCAAAATTCTCCAGTGCTGTTTTTCGAATATCCATGATGGTAGGCAGCTGTGCTACCGGATCATCCCCAAACTCCCACAAATGGGCATATGGATGCGCTCCGCCCTGTGGACGAGCATCCTGATCAGAAATATATTTTAAGCCTGAACCATAGCCTTCTTCCAACATCTCGTTTAATGCGGCATCTTCATCGGTTCCTTCCGGGAAATCCTGGTAGCCATAGGCTACGGCCAGTTTATCCCATTCACCAATTCCTGTGTCATAAGGGTTAGAAAGGTCGATTTCGCCATTCACGATTTTGGGTTGGGGATGCGGATAATCCATCACCGAAGCATCACCCGTAATACTTGCTGCAAAGTTATGGGCAATACCGATAGTGTGACCAATCTCATGCGCAGAAAGCTGGCGAATACGCGCCAGGGCCATTTCCTGCATAGTTGTGTTTTGGGTTGATTCGTCGGCATATGGAGCCAGCAAACCTTCGGCAATCAGAAAATCCTGCCGAACACGTAGAGACCCGAGTGATACATGGCCTTTGATAATTTCACCCGTTCGCGGGTCACGGACTGACGAACCATACGACCAACCGCGGGTGGAGCGGTGTATCCATTGAATGACGTTGTAGCGTACATCCAGCGGGTGCGCATCCTCAGGCAACACCTTCACTATAAATGCATCTTTGTAGCCGATGGCTTCAAAGGCTTCATTCCACCAACGGGCGCCATCCAGCAAGGCGCTACGCACGGGTTCGGGCGTTCCGTTATCCAGGTAATACACGATCGGTTCAACCGGTTCACTGATTTCAGTTTCCGGGTTTTTCTTTTCCAGACGGTGACGTGAGATAAATCGTTTTACCAGTGGCTCGTCGATGGGTGTGCCATAATCCTGATAGGTGATTCCAAAATAGCCGGCTCGGGGATCGTACTCTCGCTTCTCATAACCATCATCGGGTAGTTCCACAAAAGAGTGATGTTGCCGCACGGTGATAGCCTCCGGCGTGGGAACCACCGAACGCACATAACCCCCGGGACTACTGCCGGCAAAAGTAAGCGTCGCTTCAAATTCGGTGTTTTTAGGGAAGTTCATGGTGCCTTCGGAGTATAAGGCTGAGCGATTTTTATCCAGGCTGTAGGAACCTTGGTCTTGGCGCTGCAGAGAAGTCGTTACGCCATGAGCATCCTGCAGTAAAAAAGGAGTGAGGTCAATGAGCACCTTGCCATCTTCTTCAGCGGCAACCTCAAAGCCAGCCAGAATAGATTTGGCAAAAGCTTCCCGGACCGATTTCTTCTCGAGTTCATTATCCGTTTCTGCGCGATATTCGTAGTTGGGTTGTACCATCAGTACTTTGGGTCCCCGGCGCTCGAAATAAACGATGCGGGTGTCTCCCAGTTGTCCGCGATCCAGGCCGATATCGTTGGAGCCAATGCCAGCCGTGAGGGAATTCACATAAATGAATTCCGAATCAAGCTTGTCGACTTCCAGCCAGAGTTGGTCTTGGGCTTCATCGTAGTAATAATCAAAAAAGCCTTCGGTTTTAGTCAGGCTTTCGGTTTTTTCGGAGATCGTGGGGAGTTGGGCAATGGCGGAACTGGAAACCAAAGCCAGCATCAAAGCTAGTATCGCTCTTTTCATTGGAGTGAGATTGAAAATTATAAATGTTGAATTTTGAATGGGCTCTGTGAATATGCGAAAGTAGAGGGGATAATAAAACCGACGGGACAGACAGCGAAAAAGGTTTTACATGTTGAGGTGCTTATATAGACGAACACCCTCCGCATGTTTTGATACATCAAAACATGGCACCTCCCTCAAGGGAGGACTTATCTATGCCTGCCATCAATATTCATATCATTGGTTTGAGCTTTTTCTATAGCGAGTAGTAAAAGGGGAAAATCCCTCTTTGAAGAGGGACCGAAAATGAACTTGTTCATTTTCAGGGGGATGTACGATGGTTTAAATGGATATGAAACCCAAGATTGATATCGTTGGCACTAACATCCCACCCGGGAAAAGCCCTCCGACTGCTCGGAGCTTCAAAGGAAGATTTTCTTTTGGGATAATGGAACTGAACTATTTTTTATCAAGTAGAGTATCCTACTTCTTATACTCCTTAAACTCCCCGGCTTTTAATCGATTGAAATAATCTTTGGAAGCCTCCCGTACTCTGGGTGAAAGCAACAAGGCTGAAATCATCGTAGGAACGGCCATAAGGGCAAACATGCCGTCAATGAGGTTGATGACCGCATCCAGAGACGCTACCGCTCCAAATACGATGGAAAGGACATAAAAATAGTTGTAGTAATGCTGCCGTTCGGCGCCTAATAAAAAGCCCAGGCATTTTGAGCCGTAGTAAGAATAAGATAGCATAGAGCTCACGCTGAACGTGAGTACCGAAATCAGCAACAGGTAGGTGCCCCAGACCGGCAGGGCTTCATTAAAAGCATTCAGGGTAAGGGTCACTCCGTTGGCTTCAGTCGTTTGCCATACGCCCGTTACCAGGATAGCGAGGGCGGTCATGGTACACACAATCAGGGTATCGATGGCGGGTTCCATCATGGCTACCAGTCCTTCACGAACCGGCTCTTTGGTTTTGGAAGCGCCATGAGCCAGCGATTCGGTTCCGATGCCGGCCTCATTCGAGAAGGCGGCGCGCTGCACACCAATGATAATCAACTGCCCAACAGCACCGCCCATCACGGCTTTGCCGGTGAAAGCATCGGTTACAATCAACCCGAGGTAATAGGGGATATCATCAATGTGTACGGCCAGGATGAATAAAACAGACACAAAATAAATCACGACCATAGAAGGGACTAGCTTGGAGGCCACTTTGCCAATCTTGGTAATCCCGCCAAAAATAACCAGTGAAACGAGTGCTACCAGTACAATCCCGGTAATCAGGTTGCCGGTGAAGGCGGCATCAGCTTCTACCCAGCCGTTGGGGATGTAAATAAAGTCGCGTAAAATCTGTACCAGCTGGTTGGTTTGAAAAATGGGGAGCGGACCAAATAATCCGGCAACGGCAAACAGGTAGGCCAATGGCATCCATTTGCTGCTGAGTCCTTCTCGGATCACGTACATAGGGCCACCCTGGATTTTGCCCTGTGTGTCTTCACCCCTGTACATGATGGAAAGCGTACAGGTGAAAAACTTGGTGGCCATGCCCACGATGGCGCTCATCCACATCCAGAACAGCGCGCCGGGTCCTCCCATAAAAATAGCCACAGCCACCCCGCTGATATTTCCCATGCCTACGGTTGACGCCAGGGCCGTGGAAAGAGCTTCAAAGTGATTGATATCGCCGGGATCATCGGGGTTATCATATTTTCCACGCACCAAATCGATGGCGTGGAAGAAAAAGCGGAAAGGAGTGAAGCCGGAGGAGATCAGGAAAAAGAGTCCGCCACCGACCAATAAAATGACGAGCGGGTATCCCCACATGAAGGAGGAAAAAGACGCAAGAAGTTCTTCGAGGAGTGCCAGGGTATTGTCCGTTTAATTACAATTGAGCGGTGAAACTAATGAATAGATAGCTTAAATGCGGATTGAAGATAATTTTTCCGATTTTTCTCTTCAACCATTAGATTAAAGAGAACATTTCCTAAACTGCTTTAACATCAAAGAAAACAAGAGACGAGAGTTATGAGGAAAATTATTTTAGGTATATGGGTGCTGTTTGCGCTGTACTTTATGGGGTGCAAAAACGGAACCAAAAGTAGTCCCAATCAAGAAGCCGCATTGCTGGAATTCACTATCGAAGAGCTTCCAAACACGGTTTTTTCGGTTGATGAAGAAGATGGCTTGGTGAAAGTAACTAACCGTTCGTCTATTGACGGAGAGGTAGACTGGACATCGCTTAAGGCTTCTTTTGAGGTGTCGGAGGGGGCAAAGGTGTTGGTGCAAGAGACGGAACAGGTTTCGGGTGAAACGGTAAATGATTTCTCAGAGGGGGTCTTTTATACCATCATTTCTGAAGATGAAGCCACACAACAAACTTATTTTGTGTATTTAACCCGGGATCTTCCGATGAATTATTTGTTGTTGGAAGAACCAGAGGTTCAGCTCAATCCCAGTGGAAAGAATCCTTTGGCTGCCTTGGTACATTTAAAGAAACGCGAAACTATATCCGTAAATATGGATGTTTTAGGCGATATTCCAATTGAAAAAAACTTCATACTTGAGGACGCACAAAATTCGATACCGGTATTAGGTCTTTACCCGGATACACAAAATCAGGTGGTGTTATACATTTATAATAACGACGGCCAAAGCGCGCGCGATACGTTAATAATGGAAACTGAGCCTCTGCCTGACTTTTTTCCGACCCCAGAAATAAACATAGTGAAAGAAGACCAAATGGAACCGGGCATGCATTTCAACGATTTCCATATTGGCAACAATGGGGTGTTCAATTCCTACCCGTTTATTTTTGATAATAACGGAGATATCCGATGGGTGATGGATTTATCCGATGTGGGTAAGGCGGTTTGGTCGGTTCATTTTTATGATAATAAAGCTAACACCCTTTACTTTACCCATAGCAGTTCTATTTTTGAATACGATATGCTGGGGAATGAACTGAATGAGATCAATATGGGCGGACATATCACCCATCACGAAGTACGAAAAATCCCCAATGGTAATTACCTGGTGGCAGTGAATAAAGATGGGGCCACGATGATTCAGGATGGGCAGGAAAAGACCAGTTTGGAAGATTTTGTTTTTGAAGTGGACCAGGCAGGAAACATCGTGAAGGAGTGGGACATGGCAGAAGTATTGGATGTCAATCGCACCGATTTGGTTGACGGCGGCCAAGACTGGTTTCATATGAATGCTATTTGGTATGACAGCAACGACCGCGGGCTGATTATCTCAGGCAGAAAACAGGGGTTGGTAAAGGTTGATCAGGATAACGACCCGCAATGGATATTGGCTCCTCATAAAGGTTGGGGACAAGCGGGGCGCTACGAAAAAACCGGGGACACCGAACCCTATCTTTTAACGGCGGTAAATCGATTTACGGGCACGCCGTATAATGAAGAAGTTCAGCTGGGCACGGAAGAAAGCGACCAGTTTTCATGGGTGTGGGGACAGCATGCCCCCTTAATTCTTCCGAATGGGAACCTCCTGGTGTTTGATAATGGCTTTAACCGCAACTTTGGTGAGGCCGGTTCTGACTATTCACTCATCACAGAATACGAAATTGATGAGGAAAACATGACCGTGAGCGAAGTTTGGAGCTATGGACGGGAAAGAGGCGAAGAATTGTTTTCCAATATCATAAGCGATGTGGATTTCCTCCCTGAAACTGGCAACCGGCTGTTTATGCCGGGGGTGGTTAATTATGGCGGAGGATCTTATTCGAAAATGGTGGAGTTATCTTACCCGCATAAAGAAGTGGTTTTTGAGGCTACCGTGCATTTTAAAAACCAGCTAGCCAATGGTCAGGGTTGGGGGAATATCGATATCACCTACCGGGGAGAACGAGTTAAGCTATACCGAAACGAAATTATTTTCTCAGAAAAAAGATAAAATCGGTGCCTGGTGGAGTGACCCCGGCTTGCCGCAAGAGTCTGGCTATTTGGGCCCGGTGATGTTGCCCATGGATAGTTAGGTGCATCAGGATTTCTTCGACTGTGTTTGTAAAAGTCTCGCCCTTTGAGTTTTGATATTGAATAGTTTCACCGGCGCGAGGAATCAAAGATGTAATTTTTTTGGGGTGATGAGAGAGCTGGACTTGCAACAAAAAAGTGGACAGTGAATTAAGGATGATTATGCAGCCTGTTGTAGTTTTTGTTTAAGTTCTTGCTCAGCCTCAGCTGGTGTTTTGTATCCCAGTGAAGAATGTAGGCGTTTTCGGTTGTACCAGCCTTCGATATATTCGAATATGGCTGCACGTGCTTGTTGGTAATCCCGAAAGATGCCCGTCTGTGATACCAGTTCTGCTTTCAGCGTTTTAAAGAAACTTTCCGCCGGTGCATTATCCCAACAATTGCCTTTGCGTGACATACTTTGGATGAGTTGGTGTTTGCTAAGCAGGTTGGTAAACGCTGAACATGCGTACTGCATGCCCCGGTCGGAATGGAAGATCATCCCTTTCCGGGCCGGGCGTTTGGTGTGCGCTTCACAAAAGGCGGCCGTTGTAGTTTGCTCAGCGCTCATGGAGGTAGACAGGGACCATCCCAGTATTTGTCGATCGGCCAGGTCCATAACCGTCGTTAAATATAGCCATCCTTGCTGGCTGGGCAGGTAGGTAATATCACTCACCCATACTTGGTTCAACTGCGTGGGGGTAAACCGACGGTCCAGCAGGTTCCCCGCCACCGGATGGCTATGCTTCGAATTCGTGGTCTTTACCCACTTCTTGCGCAACTGGCTGGAGATACCCATTTTCCTCATCAGCCGGGCCACGCGTGGACGCGATACCTGCCAGCCCCGACGTAGCAACTCCTGGTAAATTCGCGGGGCTCCATATATACGCTTGGACAGTACCCAAACCAGCCGAATAGATTCTTTAAGTCGCCTATTCTGCCTCGCCCGTTTGCTTGGCGGACGCCCAAGCCACCGGTAATATCCACTGGGGGACACCCCAAATACTTGCGACATCTTCCGAATGGGGAACCGGTGGCTGTAATCGGCCATAAACTGGTAAATCACCCATCGCTCTTGCCGAAGATGCCAATGGCCTTTTTTAAGATATCTCGCTCCATTTTTGCATCGGCTAGCTGACGCTTTAAGTGTGCAATCTCTTGTTGTTCCGGGCTCATAGCAGCTACGCCTTGACCGGTAAACACAGGAGTATCTGAGCCTGCACGTTGTTCATAAGCAGCTCGCCACTTGTAAATTAACGCCGGTCGTAACCCTAATTCACCAGCCAGTTCCCGGATGTTATCACGAAGGTAACTCTGTTGGATAACATCCAGCTTGAATTCTTTACTATATTTTTTTCGTGTCGGTTTATTTCCCATTTGTAGGTGTTGTTAGTTCAGCCACAATATACCTTAACTTCCTGTCTACTAAAATGTAGTAACTCCAAGCCTCCTTTCCATTTCTTCCATGCTTAGCTCCGGCCAAATAGCTAACGCTGGTTTTTCCCCGTTGATACGATTTATCCACACATCCTGAGCCCCTAAAACGTGCGCAAACATATGGTGCATTTCGGGTAATTCTTCTGCGTCGTTATTCACCTTACGTATGGCATCAAAAATCCTTTGATTGGCCCAATGGTCGTAATCGATGAGTTGGTTAAGGTCCATAAAACTTCTGGAATTTATTGGGGATGATTTATACAGGAGATAGTAATGAGGAGGCTTAATTAAAACAAAATTGCCGGTATAATTGCAATGAAGCTGGAGCTACAAACCAAGATTTCCAAGCAGGAGCATAGAGACCAGTCCCAAATGATCACACCCTTAGACCCAACCCCAAATACTAAATCACCATATTACCATATCACTATATCTCCTTACCACTAAATCATCCAATCCCGTAAAACTTGGAGATACCGTTGATGATAAACTGCACGCCTATAGCCAGTACAATGAACCCCATCATACGGGTGATGACGGTCATGCCGGAGCTACCAATATATTTAACCAATCGTGGTGCCACGCGCAAAATCAGATAAGCCAGGATAGCGGTGGCAAACACGGCCAGGCCGCTTACGAAATAGTCGGTGACGCCCTGTGCTTCTGATCCAAATCCAATCACCACAGCAATACTACCTGGACCGGAAAGCAGAGGCATGGCTAGGGGGCTAAAGGAAACATCTTCTTTTTCCTTGGCTGCCACTTGATCTTTCTTGCTAAGTTTACGCCCGCCATTTTGAGGACTCAACATCGAAAATCCGGAGCGTACAATTACCAAACCCCCGGCTATTTGAATACCAGGCAGGCTGATTCCAAAAAAGCTGAGAATGTAGGTTCCGATCAGCAGAAAGATGATCAGCACACAAAACATGTAGGTGCTGGCTTTGCGGGCGGTCCATTTCTTTTCCTCATCAGTATGGCCTTCCATCAAAGAAATATACACCGGCATAGTGGCAAAAGGATTTACCACGGAAAACAGCGAAGAAAAACTGGCCGCAAAAAGACCAAGTGCGCTCATGAACATAGTAGAAAACGGGATAATATCTGTAAAAAACTCTTCCATAGACCATCAAAGATACAGAGGATTTAGGGAATTTCATGAACATGTTTTTTGCTTTACACAAAGCGTATCTTTACCGATAATAAGAGACATCACCCATTCATCATTAAACATTGTAGAATTAATTGAGCTATGAGTACTGCCGAACTTACCTCTTATGAAACATTGGTTTCTAAGACCGACGAGATATTAAACAAAGAAGTAACCCGAGACGAAAAGCTTTTTGCCATTTGCGAGCTGTTGGCCGACAACGTAGATACCTTCGACTGGGTTGGATTTTATATGGCAGATCCCGAAGGAAAGAAAGAGCTGGTGCTGGGACCCTTTGTAGGGCCTGCTACCGATCACAAACGCATTCCTTTTGGCCGTGGTATTTGCGGGCAGGTCGCTGAAAGTCATGAGACTTTTGTTTCTCAGGATGTGAAGAGCGAAGAAAACTATCTTTCTTGCAGCGTATCGGTGCAATCTGAAATTGTGGTGCCCATAATGAAGGGCGAGGAGTTTGTAGCTCAGCTGGATATTGATTCCAATACCAAAGGATCGATCACAGACGAACAGCAAAAACTATTGGAAGAGATCTGTGAAAAGTTATCCCGGGAATTTTAATTCAACGCTCAAAAGAGCGGGGAGTGTTTTTAAGGGCTGCACCTGTTAAGGCCGCTAACCCGCTCACCAGGCCGCCAAGTATTCCCGTAGCCAGCACTACGAGCCACGGCGAGCCCACCTGAAGCATCTCAGCAATACGCGAACTAAGTATGCCATCATTTGCCAGGTGGATGTACAGGGCTTGTCCGCCCCAAAGCAGGAAAAGAGCCAGGAATCCCCATCCGAAAGAAACCCACATTTGCTTGTTAAAAACATAGCCCAAAATTAAACCGGGCAGGGCAATACTCCACCAGGGCAGAAACAGGTTTAGCAAAAAGGCAGAAATGAGGATTAAAAGGGATAGAAGCATACGGTTGGGGTCGTTGTGATAAGGCAAATAGAATTGAAGTGTAGCAATAATTTCAAAAAGTTTTGGGTGTTTTTTGTAATATAAGCAATGCCTACTGTGCTTAGAATACAAGGATATCGCTTCTTTTTCTTTAGCAATGAAGGAAATGAACCAGTACACATCCATATTGAAAGTGGAGATGGGTATTGTAAATTTTGGATTGAATCTATTACACTTGCTTATTCAAGTGGCTATCATTCTGCAGAATTGAATAAGATTCGAAAACTGGTGGAAGAACATAAAGATGAATTAGAAACTGCTTGGCATGAGTTCTTTAGTAATACATAAACCTGTAAAGGCAAAAGAAGTTTGGTTTTTGGATAAAAAACTTTGTGTTCTCTTGGAGGATGGGAGAGAGATCGCAGTACCGTTAGAATGGTTCCCAAAATTAAGAGAGGCATCCATAGAAGAACTTAAAGCCTGGAGGTTTATTGGTGGAGGAGTCGGTATTCATTGGGAAGAACTTGATGAAGACCTCTCTGTTGAAGCTTTTTTGAATACCTAGCCTGATTCCAAAGGTTTGATAATCATTATGGTGTAAACATTTTTAACTCAAACGGCTTCTATTCATATTACCATATATAAATCTTAAGTAACTTTCTGATTCTTCAAAATTTTATTCAGCAAAGTAGGGGAGATACGCTGTACCCAAATAGCGAGTCCTTCTTTAAACCCTGTCACATAAATTTCCTCTTTCTGCTTTTTGATGTCAGGCATCACCTTTTTAACCATTTCATCGGCGGTCATGGCATCCTTGTGGGCATCACCCATCTTTCCAAACTTGGCCCCGTCACCGGTCAATGCATTTTTACTGATGTTGGTTTTGATAAAGCCCGGGCACAACAAAGTAACAGCAACGTTGTGTTCATACATTTCCTGGCGCAGTGAATTGAAAAAGCCCTGAACGGCATGTTTACTGGCAGCATATCCCGAACGCTGTTTGGTTCCAATTTTACCGGCCACACTGCTGGTTACCACAATGTGTCCGCTTTGCCTTTCCACCATATGGGGTAACACCTGTTTGGTTAAACCCACTGCCCCAAAATAGTTGATTTCCATCAGGCGGCGGTAGGTGTCCATTTCTGTTTCAGCCACGGTAGCACGCTGACTTACCCCGCCGTTGTTCATCAGCATATCAATTTGGCCAAAAGCTTTTAGCGCTTGCTCGGTTTTTTCAGGAAAAGTTTCAGTTTGGGTGAGATCCAGCGGAAGTATGAATACTCGTGATTTGTCTGCTCCCAAGCTTTCTTTTACTTGCTTTAATGCCCCTTCTCGGCGAGAAGATAAGATCAGGTTGGCGCCCTCTTTATACAAGGCTCTCGCAAAGGCTTCTCCAATTCCTGAAGAGGCACCGGTAATCCATATGGTTTTTCCTTGGTAATTCATGCGTAAATTCGGATTTTTAGCCAAAGGTAAACATTTGAACAGAATCGCACACATCTATAGTGCTAAAGTGCGATGGTGTTGCAGTGTTTGTGTGCTACAATGTCATTTCGGCTTGTCGAGCGCCCCAACACTGTATCACCCAAACACTTTAACATCGTAATACCATCACACCAAATATGAGCAATAAACACACTATTCTGTTAGTAGAAGACGAGGAAGAATCCGGAGAAATGTTAGCCAACTTTCTGGAGTTGAATAACTACGATGTGCTCTGGGCCAAAGACGGCAAAAAAGCATTCGAATATATTGATGACAACGCCAATGATATTCATCTGGCGATATTGGACATCATGGTTCCTCATCACGATGGAAAAGAAATTTGTAAACAAATTCGTCAGCATCCGGTAATTTACGATATCCCTGTGCTTTTCCTTACCGCACGCGATGAAGAAAAAGACGAAATTGAAGGTCTCGAACTGGGCGCCGACGACTACATTAAAAAACCTGCCAGCCTGAACCTGGTAAAGGCGCATGTGGAAACTCAACTCCGCCGGCGTTCTCCCGATAAAAGTAACTGGATTCAGTACGGTCACGTCTATGTAGATCTTGATTCCAAAGAGATGTATATCAACGACGAGCTCATCGAGCTTACGCACACAGAGTACACGATTGCGGAAATGATTTTCCAAAACCCGAAGCTGGTTTACAGCCGCCAACAGATTCTGGAGAAAATCTCGGATGAAGATAAATTTGTATTTGACCGCACCGTGGATGTACACGTAAAAAACCTTCGCCTGAAAATGGGAGACGAAGGGAAACTCATCAAAACATATCGTGGCGTAGGTTATGGATTCAATAAAGAATACCTCCACGCATGAAAATACGCTCCAAACTGGCATGGACATACATCATCCTGCTCATTATCGGCATCATAACCATCAGCGCGTATTCTATACTTACCATACGCAGCTATTTGTTGGAGGAGGGAGCCGAACAGTTTGAGCGGGATGCCTTATCATTGGCTTTGGCTGCCGGCAGTTTCAAGGATAACGCCCAATTTGATGACAGGATACAGCGCCAGGCCCAGCTATCGCGTTACGAGATGGCGGTATATGATAACGATGGTGTTCGTTTTTTAACTTTTCCTCAATATGCCTTTGAAGATGTTTCCCGCTATCTCGAAAGCACTTTGATTGACCGGCTTGAGCAACAGGAAGGTCGTCCCATTATCATCAACAATGAAAATACCGAAAAGCTGATTGCGTATGTAGAGCTGACCAATTCTGATAATGCGGCCCATTACCTGCGCATCAGCCAGGATAAAAGCCAATATTATGCCGCGGTGGCCAGTATTCGGCATATTATTTATGCGGGGATGTTTTTCTCTATTGGAGCCGTAATTATAGTGAGTTTCCTGTTTGCCCGATATATGGCAACACCCATTCAGCAGCTGAACGAAGCCGCACTGGATATCGCACAGGGTAACCTGGACCGGCAAATTGATTTGAACCGGAATGATGAGTTCGGCACCCTGGCTGACTCTCTGAACCATATGGCCAGTACGCTTCGCGCCGATAATGAAAAGCTGAAGCGCCTGAATGAGAAGCAAAGCCAGTTTTTTGCGGATATCACTCATGAGGTGCGCAATCCATTGCACACCATCTCCGGCTCACTGGAAATGCTGGAACTGCCCAATCTCCCGGCCGAGAAGAAAAAGCAATATATGGTAACTGCCAGAAAGCAAATTAAACGGGTAGCCCGGCTTTTTGAAGATATCAAGACGTTACAGCGCTACGATTTTGATGAGAACTTCATCAACCGGGAAATATTTAACCTAAAAGAGTTGGTGAAAGAAGTAGAGGCGGCGCATCAGCCCATGGCAGAGAAGAAAGGCCTGAAGCTTAAGCTTGCCAAACTGAGCAATTGCAATGTAAATGCCGATCCGAATAAAATTGAACAGGTTTTGGATAACCTGGTTTCTAATGCGATTAAATATACCCCGGAAGGTAGCGTAGAAGTTGGTTTCAAAAAAAAGGAAGGGTTGGTAGAAGTGTATGTTGAGGATACTGGGCCGGGTATTGGGGAAGAACATCTTGACCGCCTGTTTGACCGCTTTTACCGCACCGACAAAGCGCGCTCGCGCGACAAGGGAGGAACCGGTCTCGGACTCTCAGTGGTGAAAGGGATCCTGAATGCTCACCAAAGTGAAATCAAAGTAGAAAGCGAAGAGGGTAAAGGCAGTCGGTTCTTTTTTCAGTTGCCGGTGGTTGGGTAGGGGCGTTTATTAAGGCTCAGCCTTTATATGCTTTTCCTTTTGAAGTACAACTTCAAAAGATCTAGACGGGGCAAAGGGAACTGATTGGAACCGGAAGGTTCGTAACGAGGGTAAACATCTTTTTTCTGGTTTTAATTAGTAGGGTGATCCAAATTCAGTTTTTCTTACGTCCAATACCAACTTATTTGAACATACAAAAGAAAGAGTTTTTTCATCGTTCACAAACATGCTTATCCACGGGAAGTAATCAGATTTTCTAACACTGGAAAACTCAAAACCTTCTAATGACTTAAGAAATTTTGCATGAGTTTCTTTTATTCTTTCCCTTTGTTTTAGAACTTTTTCCTCACTTAGATTTTCTTCGTTACTGTACCTAATATCATATGTGATACTAATTGGTAAAGACTTCTTTGATCTTATCTCTTCAAAGAATTGCTCATCGCACGTTTTAGATTCATCTTGACCAGTGTTAAATAGTCCACATCCAGTTATAACTACTAAGACTAAAAATATGCTAATAAGTTTATTCATTTAAGTTCCTCTCTTTTTCTAATTATGGATGTAGTAAAATAGGTTTTGATATAATCTAATTAAACTACATTTATGGGCTATAGTAATTATGGAAGGGGAAAAGGGCTAAATGCACAGCCTTTATAAGCAATTTCTTTTGAAGTACAACTTCAAAAGGTCCTTAGAGAAAAGTTCGTGCTCATCCCGAAATCCAATTAATCCGTGTTTCAAAATAGAATCACGGATTTGGCGGATTGAAGGATTTCGCAGATGTATTTGGCTACTTATTGCCGGAGTACAGATAGGAATACAAACCCGCTGCAATGGAGCCGCCGGCTACGGGAGCCAGGGTGTAAAGAAGTGCATGGACATATGAGTTTCCGCCCGAGAGTAAATCAAACAAGGCGGTGCCAATAGAGATAGCGGGGTTAAAGACTCCACCGGAAACGGGTGTTCCTGCCAATAATATCCCTGTAAAGGTTAAACCTGCGGCTAGTCCAACGGTTTGGAAATTGCGGGGAGATTTGGGAAGGCTAAAGGTGAGCATCACCATCACAAACAAAAAAGTAAAGCCAACTTCAGCAAAAGCTTGTTGATAAAGATCGGTAGAGGGGGGTGGATCTAAATAAAACACTCCGGACGAAAGGAAAAATAACGCGCCAGCTGACAGGAAGCCGCCTATGAGCTGTGCGGCTACATAACCGGCTAAATCCGCACCAGAAATTTTACGCTGAAGAAAAAAGGCAATAGACACAGCTGGGTTATAATGGGCTCCGGAAACCTTGAAACCGATATAAATCAGTGCCATTAAGGTTAAGCCTACGGCAAGTGCGTCGCTTGTAAAGCCGTATACCAATACCAGGAAGAAGGCGCCAATAGCCTCCATTACGTAGGATTTCATACCCAGTTTGTTAGTCTTCAAAAAATTCTCCTATGTCCTTCCGTTGAGCTGAAACTACTTTCCCGGTTTAGTAATTGCAAGACGGGATTTTCATTAAATGTAAAAAAATAAAAACCTAACGAATACTAATTATCGTCTTTAATTATGATA
Source organism: Gracilimonas mengyeensis (assembly GCF_900182705.1). Taxonomy (GTDB): domain Bacteria; phylum Bacteroidota; class Rhodothermia; order Balneolales; family Balneolaceae; genus Gracilimonas; species Gracilimonas mengyeensis. The sequence goes on from NZ_FXTP01000006.1 coordinate 129,244, forward strand.
TAAAAAGGATATTTTTAAGGAAATTAATCTTTCTTTATGCAAATTGTTGAAAAATTGAAATCCCGGTGGGGCATACAGAGTAACTGGCAAGTCCTCATTATCATGGCCGTATTTTCTTTTGCAGGCATGACCGTAGTTTTTGCCCGCAAGTGGGCGTTTAACTTCCTTGGAGTGGTTGAAAGTGATCCTTTTTGGTTTAAAGCCGTGTTGTGGATTCTTTTAATCTTTCCGCTATACAACATTTTATTGTTGGCCTATGGCACCTTGCTGGGACAGTTTGATTTCTTTTGGGCCTTTTTCAAAAGAAGCATAGGCCGGTTTATCCCTACCAAGTCAGGTTCCTAAGCTACCGGCAAGCTGGGATCAATTTCACTGGCCCATTTTTTGATGCCGCCCTTCAAATTGGTAGCTCCATCAAACCCCTGCTTTTGCAGGTAGCCGGTTACTTTGGCACTTCTGTTGCCACTGCGGCACATCACCACAATTTCTTTGTCCTTATACTCATCAAGTTCTTCGAGCCGATCCTCAAGCTGGTTCATGGGAATGTTGGTGCCGTCTATATTTGAGACCAGGTACTCAAAATCTTCCCGGACATCCAGCAACAAAAAGTCGTCGCCGTTTTCTTTCTTCTCTTTTAGTTCTTGTACGCTAATTTCTTTCATTTATGGTTTAGTTGAATGGGTTATTCCTCTGTGTTGTAACGGTCTAAACGGAACTGCTTGCCGAGGTACAATCGTCGGGCTTCTTCATCTTCAGCCAGCCGGTCGGCCGAACCTTCCATTAAAATCTTACCCTCAAACATCAGGTACGCGCGGTCGGTGATGGCCAAAGTCTCGTGCACGTTATGGTCGGTGATAAGAATGCCGATATTCTGGCTTTGGAGGCCGGCCACAATTTGTTGGATGTCTTCCACGGCAATAGGATCAACTCCGGCGAAGGGCTCATCCAGCAAAATAAACTTTGGATCAGTGACCAGGGCACGGGCAATTTCGGTCCGCCGGCGCTCGCCACCGGAAAGGCTGTAGCCCTTGCTATTCACCACTTTCTGCAGGCCAAATTCTTCAATCAGTTTATCTGCTTTTTCTTTGATTTTTTTGGAGGGAACAGACAGGAATTGCAGTACAGATTCCAGGTTTTCACGTACGGTGAGGTTGCGGAATACGCTAGCTTCCTGCGCCAGGTAACCGATACCCAGCCGCGCACGTTTATACATGGGTTCCCGGGTCAGATCACGATCGTTTAAATAGATTTTTCCCTCATTCGGACGCACAATACCCACCATCATATAAAACGTGGTGGTTTTACCGGCGCCGTTGGGACCCAGCAGCCCCACAATCTCTCCCTGTTTTACGTTGATGGACACATCATCCACCACGGTACGCTTGCGATAGCGTTTTACCAGTCCCTGGCTGTGCAGCTTTAGTTGTGATGGGGTTTCCGGGACCATATATCAGCTTTGGTTGTTATGCAACAGAGAGGGAATTGAGAATAGATTCAAAAATGATTTTACCGTCTTGGGAGCCCAATACTTTTTCCATGGCGCGTTCAGGATGGGGCATCATGCCCAACACATTGCGCTGGGTATTGCAAATACCGGCTATATGATCCACAGAACCGTTGAAGTTGGCTTCTTTCACAAGTTTGCCATCGGCATTGGTGTAGCGGAACAGCACCTGGTCGTTATCCTGCAGGTTTTTCAGCCCGTCTTCTTCAATAAAGTAGTTGCCTTCGCCGTGCGAGACGGGGATATCGAGCACTTGCCCCTTTTCAAGGTCACGGGTAAATAAGGAATCGGTGCTTTCACAACGGATAAACACATTCTTGCACACAAACCGGAGCTTTTCGTTGTGCAGCATGGCGCCGGGCAACAGGCCAGCTTCCAGTAAAATCTGGAATCCATTACAGATGCCGAGAACGGGGCCGCCTTTTTCAGCAAATTTCACCACTTCCTGCATAATAGGAGAGAAGCGGGCAATGGCTCCGGAGCGCAGGTAATCACCATAAGAGAAACCGCCGGGTACAATCAGAAAATCGATGCCGCTAAGGTCGGTCTCCTTGTGCCATAGAAATTTTACTTCTGCATTCATCACATGTTTGATGGCGTGGTATGCGTCGTGATCGCAGTTGGAGCCGGGAAATACTATTACGCCAAATGTGGCCATTGTTTTATCCTTTTATTTCGGTAACCAGTTGAATTTCTTTGAGCACACTGTCTATACGCAGGCATTCTTCAAATTCGCCTTCGTGCACCAGTGCTTTGCCTTCGTTATGTACTTTCCAGGTGAGATCTTCGGCTTTACCGCGTCCGCAGCCGGTTGCTTTCATTAGCTGGGAGATCACCTCGTCAAAAGTATGAATGTCATCATCATACAAAAATAATCGCCAGGGCGTGTTTACCGAATCCTCGGTTTTCTCTTCTTCCTTGGTTTCGGTTTCCGTGACTTCCTTTACCCCGGGCTTATCTGCATCCATTACAGTAATATGTTGAGATAAGGACCACATCATGGGTATTGGCTTTTATTAGGATTCTATGACAATCTCAAAATCTTCCATCACTTCATTGGCAAGCAACTGGGCGCAGGCCGATTCGACCACGGCTTTGGCGGCGGCTTCGTCTTTAGCGTCTACATCCAGTTCAATAAATTTGCCAATGCGCACCTGTTGCACTTCGTTCAAACCAAGGTTTTGCAAGGCGTGATGCGCAGCTTTTCCTTTGGGATCCAGGATAGATGGACGGAGAGTTACGGTTACTTTGGCTTTATACATAATCGGGCTTGGTTTAAAATGAATGCCAAAGTTAACCTTTCTATCGCTTAGCTGCTAACTGCTAATAGGGTTTAATCCCCAAAAATTCAGATTTGCGAAATTGGGAACTCCCTTCAATTCAATTATCTTCTCATCAACCAATCAACAAATCTCTAATTCACCAAATAACCATGCCAACGGTAAAACTCCTGAAGATAGCACATGGCCGCAGCGGCGATAAAGGTAATGGAAGTAATGTGGGAATCATCGCCCGTCATCCGGATATCTATCCCTTCCTTAAAGAGATCCTGACGGCTGAGCGGGTGAAAGAACATATGAAATATGTGTGCAAAGGAGAGGTGGAGCGCTACGAACTGCCAAATATCGGTGCCCTTAATTTTATTTTGCATGAAAGTCTTGGCGGCGGTGGTACGGTTTCCCTGAAGTTGGATGCCCAGGGTAAAACCCATGCTTCTCAGGTTCTTCGGATGGATGTCGATGTTCCGGATGAGCTACTGGATTTGGTTTAACCGCTAAGGGCGCGAAAGTGGAACAGACCTCTAAGGTTTCAAAAAGCCTGGAGGTCTTGTTGTTAAAAGAAAGGATCGTTTGGGCCAGGCAAGGTACAACCTTGCAGAGCTTTTACTTTTGAGGTGCAACCTCAAAAGATCTTTGATCTTTAGGGGAGGCTTAAGTCAGCTGGAAATTGGGTAGGGAGAATCTTTAATCTTCTAATTTTCAATCTTAACTTTCTTGAACCTTGCACCTAAAAACTTGCTACTCAAAACGAATCGGTACATCTACCTGGACCGTATCCCATCGCAGCGACATCACCGTCTCATTATCCTGCGGTTCTGAAAACTCAATAGTGAAGGCTTCTACCGGGCTTTCCAGGTTCTGCACGGGAAACTTCATGCGTTTGTAATCCAGAGTAGAGTCGTATTCGAAAGCACCCCATTGTCCCAGTTCATGGTTGAGTATTACTGTAAAAGAATCGGGTTGGGGAATAGTGAATAATGCGTAAGTGCTGGGTTCAACAAGTTCATCACCCATCACTACAGAGTCGGTCATAATGATTTCAGTGGCTTCATTGGCGCCGGTTCTCCAAATCTCGCCCCAGGCTTCCAGTTCTCCAAAGATAACCCGGCCTCGTTTGTAAGGCTGACCGTATACCACTTTTATGTAAGTATCAGCATGGTTGATAGCGGAAATGGCTATCGGGCTTTTACGGTGGCCAATATCATTGTTTGAATCATCAGTATTGTCCTCCTGAGACTGACAGGCGGCTGCAAAAAATACAGAGGCAATAAACAGGCTGAGTAAAACAGAAGAAAAAGGCGATTTCATCAAAATTGACCTAAAATAATTTGAGTGTTATTTCGGGTGGGTTCGTATGCAATCCCGAAACCTAAATCTAACAATAAGTTAGATACTTTAAACTGCAGATGGAGGCCCGCACCAAACAAACTCCTGCTTGAGGCCACTAAGTTATTGGAGTTCATATCGGTTAGGGTGTGTGTAAAAGTTGTTAAATAGATACTGTTTACGTATAAAGGAACGGTGAAGTAGCCGGTATCGGGGTAAAACAACGGAATGGTATAGCGGGTGCTGAAACGTCCCAGGTGCCTGAGCCGGTCGCCGGAAGCGGGACTTGGAAAAGGCATATCGGAAAAACCCATAGGTAAAATAGTGTCGTTGGAATAAATGGGAGAGGCACTTTGCTGCAAAAACTGCAGATCAAGCCGGAGGGATTGATTCCATTTGCGCAACGGTGATACATAACCCATAGCGCCATAATAGGCCGTCCATTGGTTATCTAACACAAGATTTGGGGATAGGTTGCCAAGGTCTAATTGGTACTCCGGTTTGTTGAGGGTACGTTCAAAAAAACCAAATAGCCCCAAGCCGGACGAAGGCTGCACATCTCGCCGAAGGTTCAAAATACCGAGATTGAGTTGAGAAAAGATACCTGCGCGGTATCGGGTAGAAAAATCTGAAATCGGTTCAGGCTGCAAATCGAAGTAGCGAAGTTGTTCAGCGGAGACTTCGGGTGAGATATACAAAGAGGAAAGCCGCGTATTGGCCCGGAAGGTATAACTAAAGGGCAGGGATAAAGATAAGCCGCGCTCTTGCCGCATGATGGAATATCGCCCGTTGTTCACAAGCAAAGAGGTGAAGGAAGGATCGCTGTAGGCCTGAAGTTCAAAACCCGGGTAGAACATCTTATTGGCATAGGTCACATCATACCAAAGCCGATCCTGAATGCCAGTGATCTCGATATTATAAGCTTGAGAGGAAAGGGCGTCGATGCTGGATAGTGAAACTCCCAGTTCATTGGTTCCGGCAGTTTGGGTATATACCGGGTAGACGGCACGGGGTTTAAGCCACCCAAGGCCACTACGGTAGGGCTCTGGCTTCAAATCCTGAAGGCTATCTGACCAAGAAGCTCCCAGCAACGGATGATTCTGTTGTTCTTCAAATGCCTGAGCGGATAAGAAATGTAAAGGGGAAAGGGGAGCGTTAAGAAAGTCTGACTGATCCAGGATGGCGAGTTTTCGTTCATCATCCTGTTGAATAATATAGGCCAGCCTGGAGCCGTCTGGACTGTAAGCACCTTCAAAAGCATTGTATGGTGCATTAGTGATTTGGACCACCTGTCCGCTATTCAAGTTGTACTCATAGATGTTTAGGGTAGAGCCAATGTCGAGGCTAACTAGCAGCCGATCTCCGTCGGGGTGCCAGTGTGCATCAAATACAGAAGCTTCAGCAAAAGCCAGGGTTGGCGGGGCATCCAAACTTTGAGGGAGTGATTCATAAGATGAAAGCCAAAGGGCCTGCACGCCTTTTTTGTTGATGATTACAGCTAACTGCTCCGGCTTAAGGGGATTAGCGGTGATGCTAATTGGCTCGGCTTCGCTAAATAATTTAATGGTTTCCAGGGAGCCATCTTCGAGTACCTCTACAATTCGTTTTACAGATCCTAAAGATTGAATGGCTAGTAACTTTTCACCTGACTGAGTAGGAGAATGAACGCGTGCATTTTGGGTGATTCGCTCAGATTTCCCTGAGCGGGGATTCAGTCGGTATAAATCCGAATAATAAGCGCTGTAGGTGGGGCGTGCCGTATAGGCGGCATAGATCAGGTGTTTATCTTCCAGTAGTTGGTAATGATAGTCGCCTACCATAAAAGTTTCTTTGACCAGTCGGGTAGAACCATCTTCTATATCGTATCCGTAAAATCCGAAACGCCCGTTGTGAAAGGAGCCGCTGTATAGGATTTCATTCTCTGTAAGCCAGCGAGGTCCATGTACTTCTTCGCCATCAAAGGGGAGTTCAATGATACGGGAGTGTTGGCTGGTGTTCTCTTCAAATTCAGAGAGGCGCTTTTCTTCTGATTCCAGGATGTCTGCTTCATACTCTTTGTATAACTCACCGGGCCATTTGCCGGTTTTTTTATATAGCGCAAAACCATATCCCAGAAAAAAATGATGATAATGGTAGCGGATGGCTTTCCGTGAAACTTTCTCCCCGTAGTTTTCTTGCAGCCAGTACGTGAATTCATGGCCGGCAATATAGTGGCGATCACCCGGCAGACTATATTCGGAGGGAATGAAGGTTTGGCCCATATTCCACCGGTCTGGTGAAGCAAAATTGGCATTAAAGCGATTCAGGAAATAGGGATAGTTACCACGCCCTCCGTTTTCGGTGATGGCTTCACTTTCGTGATAGACGGCAAGTCCTTCATGAACCCCCATTGGTACCAGCGCATGGATGAGTCGGCCAGCATCAGGAGAAAATAAACTGATAAAATTGGACAGGCTGACTTTTTTCTCATCCAACGGCTGTTGCACGTTCATGTGCGAGGCATGAACCAATTCATGTGGCAATACAGTTTCCAGCCATCCGCCGGTTTGTGGGTTCATGCCTTTCCCTTTGATGGGAGCCAAATCCACTTCTGATCTAAAATTATAGGGACTCACATATCCATTGGAGCGGTCCGTAAAACTGCTCAGTATGACAGGAAATTTTTTTAAGGTTCCGCCCGCTAATTCGGCAACGGAAGGATATTGAGCTTCAAGAATAGCGGCAGAGCGATAAGCCAGGGAATCATCTGCAGAAGGAAAGATGATGCGAAAATGAGGAGTATGAATTTGTTGCCATTCTACGCCTGGTGCGCGGTGTTGCAGCGAGTTCAGGTATCCTTGCCCGTAACCCTGAGACGAGCCAAAGAACCACAATCCAATCAATAAAAAGAAGAAACGCATCATAGGCTGGGGATATTGAAGTTAGGCAAGTACGCGTAAATAGCCCAATAATGCGAAAAGGCACCGCCTAAAACAAACAAGTGCCAAATTTCATGAAAGCCAAAGCGACCGGGAATGGGATTGGGTTTTTTAATGGCGTAGATCACGGCGCCTGCCGTATAAAAGAATCCGCCGAGAGCAATCCAGTAGATAAAAGCGTGCGGTAAAATATCCCAGATAACCGGAAGTATGATGACCGATACCCAGCCCATCAGCAAATAAATAACCGTAGAAAACCAGCGTGGGGCATTCAGCCAAAACGTTTTCTTTAAAATACCGGCTATAGCAAAAAGCCAGATGCCCAATAACATGCCCCATTGCCATGCGCCTTGCAGTGCAATAACACACATTGGGGTATAGGTGCCGGCAATCACAATGTAAATGAAGATGTGATCAAACAAACGGAAAAGCTCTTCGGTGCGATTCTCAACATTTAGGGTGTGATACACACCGCTGGAGAAAAACATCAAAAACACAGACAATCCATATACCAGGAACGCCACTTTGTAGGTGATGGGATCGTCCCAGCCGGCATGAAGTAAAAAGCCCAGCCAGATGATAGAAATAAAAGCGCCCAGGTAATGGGAGTACGCATTAAAAGGCTCTCTTGGAGGAAAGAAGTAGTGCACAACGGTAGTTATTTAATGAGGCAAAAAGATAGAAAAACCGCCGTTAAAAGCACACCGTCTATTTTTGTTGTGCGGCGAATACCAGGTCAATAATCTGGTATAAACTGTTTTGCTGAAAATTGTGTCCGCCTTCGGTATCCACCCGGTGTACCATTACCAGTTTGGAACCAGGATACACGCCCAGCATGTGGATGCCAGCGCCGGTATGGAAAAAGGATTTGGTGGCGCGATTTTCATTGGGTATCAGCACGTTCCATAGCATGCCGTATCCGATGTTAATGCGGGGATTGGTGATGGAATAGGCCGTGGTGCTGGCTTCAATCCAACTTTCGGGAATGATTTGCTTTCCATCCCACCTCCCTTCCTGAAGATACAAAGTGCCGAATTTAGCGAGGTCGTGGGCCGACATCCGGAAGTGATAGGCCGGGTAATCCGATTTGCTGGGTTCATTCTGGTAAAAACCATCTGCATCAGGAATGGGACTATCATCGTTGTCCAGGTCGATGCTGGTATAAGCGCCTTCATAATGGATCATGCCGATAGGGTCAGCGATGTGTTGCTTGAATAAGGTGTAAATAGATTCGCCGGTTTTCATTTCCAGAATGTGTCCCAGGGTATTAAAATCCCAGTTGTTGTAATAATAGTGCTCTCCGGGTTGATGCGCTTCGCGTTCCGGCATTCCGCGCAGCATCCCCTGAGAAACAGCTGCAGCGGGATGATATATGCCGGACCTTGATTTCAACAAATCTGCGATGCGGGCTTGTTTCTCTTGTTCGGTCAGTGTTGGTTCAATATCATCGATGCCTAATTCAGCTAAGGTTGCAGAGGTGTCAATCACCCCCTTTTCCACATAAATACCATAAAGGCTATTTAGGAGAGTTTTGCGAATGGAATGGATGAGATGTTTTTGATGCGAGGCTCCCCAATCAAAAAATACTTTTCCATCATACACCAACATAAGAGAAGAAGAACCGGACTGTTCCAGAAAATCCTCCAGCTCGTGCAATCTTTCAGCAGAAAAACCGGCTTCTTCCGGAGTGATAGTTGGCAGGGGTTGGCCAACGGTCGGTAAATTGACAAAAAGTCCAGCTAACAAAATTAGTAGGAAATGAAATCGCATAGAATATTTTATGTGGAACTGTGGGCTGAAGACATCAGACTAAATTTTTGCAAAAAAGTTACAAATCTTTCAAAATTTGAATAGATACTGTTCCATATTATCCTCATAATAATAAGCAGACTTAACCACTCGCATTAAAATTTAAAAGTATAACAGGCAGCCGGTATTATGTAATACCGGTTTCTCTAATCAGCAAAAAAGACAGCACGAAAGAAATCATGCTAAAAAGTTGGCGGAATAAAATCATAAATGCGGTTTTAACTGTCATTATTATCGTTGGGGTGTACTCAAGCATATTCCAGTGGGCCATGCCGGTATTTGAAAACCATTCGGTTACTTTCCCGCAATCGGTGCAGGTGGTTATTGAATCGTTGACTACTACGGGCTATGGGGGCTTCGCTCCCTGGCAAAGTGATTTTATGAATTATTTTGTACTGCTTATGAATTTAACCGGGGTGGTGCTGGTGTTTGTTGCCTTTCCGGTGTTTTTTCTGCCTTACCTGCGGGATGCCATCGGAAAAACGGCTCCCCGGGCCGTGGATACGAAAGACCATGTTATTATTTGTGAGTATTCATCCTACACCAATGCATTGATTGAAGAACTGAAATCCCGCGATAAGGACTACATCATCATTGAACAGGATGAAACAAATGCGCTGGAGCTGATATCCAACGGATACAACGTGATGACCGGCGATCCTGAATCGGAAGACACCTTACGGGCGGCTTGTATTTCGGAGGCTACGGCGGTGGTGCACTCGGAGATTTATAAAAACATCAGCATTGTATTTACGGCCAAAAACATTGAGCCGGGCATAAAAGTGATTGCCATCCTGCGCGATGACAATATGGACATTTATTATAAGCTGGCGCGGACTAATGGTGCTGATATCACCATTAGTCCGCGCCAGCTGGTGGGGAAAAGCCTGGCCACCCAGATTCCGGCGGTCTCCATCAACGAAAGCGTAGAAATTGACAGCACCATCGAGCTGGTGGAAATTGATATTGAAGAAGGCAGTGAACTGTGCAATAAAACCATTCATGAGGCCAACCTGCTTAATGAACACCACATAAATATTATAGGCGCATGGCTGAATGGTGATTTTAAAAGTCCGGTGGATGTGGACCTGGTGCTGGACTCAAAAACGCGGTTATTGGTTGCAGGAGATGTAAGCGAGCTGGAACAACTAACGAAAAAAGCAGAGGCTCAAACCCGGCATTTTATACGGAATGAGGTTTTCATTTTCGGTTATGGCAGATCAGGTAAGGCGGCGGCTGAGTTTTTAAAAGACAAAAGTGTAGACGTGCGCATCATGGATATCAAAGAAAAAGAAGGGGTGGATATGGTGGGCGACGTAAGCAAACCCGAAACCCTCGACCAAATGAATATCGAGGATGCCTCGGCAATTATCATCACCATTAAAGATGATACAGCGGCTTTGTTTTCCACGCTTATGGCCCGCAATAAAAACAAAAAAGCCAACATCATTGTGCGCGCCAATGACGTGGAAGATGTGCAGAAGCTCTACCAAGCCGGAGCGGATTATGTGCAATCATTGGCTACGGTAACCGGGCGTATGTTGGCCTCGTGCATCTTTGAAGACGAGCGCTCGCTGGCCGTAGAAAAACAAATTAACCTGGTGCAGTTGCCGGCCGGGGATTTGGTAGGTAGAACGCTGGCCGAGAGCAACGTGAGGGCGGAAACGGGCTGCACTATTTTAGGGGTGATACGCGACGGGAAGAAAATCACCACGCTACATCCTGAAAAATTTGAATTTCAGGACGGCGATGACGTAATACTTGCCGGAACCGACGATAGCACTCAACTGTTCGAAAAGAAATACTTAAACTAAGGCGATGTAGCCTTTGGAAAAGAAAATACAGGCTGAATCCTTAACCACATACATAAATTTAACTTCTTGAAATTAGACCATTCATTTCCTGCTGACACAGTTTATTGATCTTGGTCATTCTAATTTATTAAGGTCTAAGGCATCAAAATTGAATGTTTCTAAATCGTGTTTATCTAAATAGGCATCAATTTGCTGGACGACCTTTTTTTCAGCTTCTTTCCAGTTTTCTCCTTCTGCTGAAAAATCAACCTTTAAATTTTCACTATGCGGATGTATGCCTTCCGATCTGACTCGTTTAGTTAAGACATCTTTCTCTGGTGCATTAAGGTCTTCAAGGTCTTTAAAAAGTGCAGCTCCACGGTATGATCCCAAAAATTCCATATAGCCTCCCATTTAATTTATAATTGAACGAATATATTATACATTGAAATCAAATAGTAATTTTGTAAAATCAACAGAGCATATGCGGCAATTATTGCAGACGGATGTTTCAAAAACAACTTTGTTAATACGAATAATGGTTGGGGGGATTTTTTCCGAAGGTATTCAAAAGTTTTTATATCCAATGGCAAGAGGCACCGGCAGGTTTGAAAGTATGGGCTTTCCTTATCCTGAATTTTTTGGGAATTTTATTGGTTTTATCGAATTATTGGCAGGAATGATGGTTTTAATGGGGGTTCTAACTCGAGTCGGTGCCTTTTCTACGATCACAATCATGAGTGTTGCTATTATTACAACTAAAATACCGATTGCTTTTAGGGAGTCTTTTGGACCTTTTGTTCTCAGGGATCTTGAAGTGTATGGTTTCTGGAGTATGGCACACGAACTGCGAACCGATTTTGCAATGTGGCTTGGAAGTTTATTTTTAATTATAAAAGGTGGGGGACGGTGGTCTGTTGACCAAAAATTATATCGAGCTTGGTATTCTTTTTCTTGGCAGCCCAATGATTAGTTGGTAGACATGCTTTTCCGAAAATGGTTCGTCAATATTGATATATTTGCTGAATGAAATTACCAAAGCAATGGAGGCGGACCTACATAAATTTCCTGGTCAGGTTCAAAAAGTCCCGAAAGCAGTTTCGAAACCGATTTCAGGATGTAGAAGTTGAGCTCTATGACCTAAATAAGGTGGTAGAGCCATTTGTTCATAGCTTTAATTTGTTATTGGTTTTATTGGCTATTGCCAGCTTGGTTGCCGCCGAGGGGTTTGAATTGCAAGCTCCATACAAAAGGTGGAACAATTATCTGGAATTGACCATTATTCTGGGTTTTTCGCTTTCTTATTTCTTGCGTCTATTTCTCACATCAAAAAGAATTCAGCTTGTTAGAAGTAGGATTTTTGAGACCATACTCATTAGTTCATTAGCTCTAATTGGAATAAGTTATTTAATCGGAGGACAGGATTTTTTGGAGTATGTGGCGACTCTCTTTGGGGGTAAGGAGATTTGGCCAATCCTTATTTTAGCTACAAAAATATATTTAATTCTTCTCATTATTGAACGGAGTATTCGGGCGGCTCCAATTCTTCTTTCTCTAAAAAGAAAGCCGACCCAAGTAGTTGCGGGAAGTTTTTTATCTGTAATTGCCGTGGGCGCTTTATTGTTGATGACCCCAAGAGCAACCGTTGATGGACAAGGATTAGATTTAATTGACGCGTTATTCACATCTACAAGCGCGGTTTGTGTTACCGGCTTAATTGTAGTTGACACTGCTACCCATTTAACAATGTTTGGCCAGGTAATTGTAATGATACTCATTCAAGTTGGTGGTTTAGGCTTACTCACCATCGCCACTTTATTTGCCTTATTTGTAAGCTCCGGTTTAGGAGTTGGCCAAATGACATTATTAAAAGGAACTGTTGGAGAAACCCGAACAAGCGAAACTTTTCAAACTATAAAGCGCATTGTGGGAATTACTCTCCTAATTGAGGCCTGTGGCGCGTTAGGGTATTATCTTAGTTGGCATGATTTGTTTGATGATAATTCAACGCGACTATTTTTTTCTATGTTTCATGCAGTTTCTGCTTTCTGTAATGCTGGGTTTTCAGTATTTACCAATAGTTTAGCCGATCAGGTGAATGCCCTTAATTATGGTATAAACATCACAACCATGATTTTGATTATCACAGGCGGGTTGGGTTTCACTACTCTTTGGGAGCTTATAAAAGGGAATCCGCATCACCGGCTTCGGAATTGGAAATTTTCCATCCATACCCGTTTAGTGCTTTGGGCTACAGGAATTTTAATTACTGTAGGAACGGTTGCATTTTTAGTGCTCGAATGGAATGGTGTGCTTTCAGGTTACCAGACATCAGATAAAATTCTTTTATCTTTATTCCAAAGTGTAACAACCCGTACAGCTGGTTTTAATACAGTAGACATTGGAGGCCTTGGGACTAGCACGACATTAGTATTCTTGACCCTAATGATTATTGGGGCATCGCCAGCTTCAACGGCAGGCGGAATTAAAACTACGACCGTTTCCGTGTTACTGTTATCCGCCTGGAGCACCATTACTGGTAAGCGAGATGTGGAATTTGCCAAAAAAAAGATAGCCAAAGACACGGTTTTTACGGCAATGACTGTATTTATTCTCGCTGCTGTTTGTTTGTTCTTTTTTACTTTTTTGTTGACTATCACTGAAGATCAACCCTTTATAGATTTATTATTTGAAGAGTTTTCGGCCTTTGCAACCGTTGGTCTGTCCAGAGGGATCACCGGGGAACTGACTACGGCAGGAAAATCCATTATCATTGTATCTATGTTTATTGGACGGGTTGGGATTGTAACCCTCGCTTTGGCTTTTGCAAAAAGAAGGACAGCGACCAAATATCAATATCCATCTGAAAGTGTAATTGTAGCTTAACAGGAAGTACTATGGCAACTACAAAGGATCAATTTTGTGTAATCGGGCTTGGAGAGTATGGTTTTTCTTTAGCAAAGTCCCTTGCAGAGGAAGGGGCATATGTATTAGCTATTGACAATGATTATGATCGTATAGAAGAAATAAAAAAGTATGTTGCACAAGCGGTTCAGTTTGATGCAACTGATCCGGTTCTACTACAGGAACATGGGGCTTTTGAGGTTGACGTAGTGATTATAACTATCGGGGAGGCTTTTGAGCCAGTTGTACTTATTGCTATGGAATTGTTGAAGGCAAAAGTAAGACGAATTATTGCTCGTGCTTCTAACGATACTCAAGAAGCTATTCTAAATAAAATTGGAATAAAGGAAGTTGTTCACCCTGAAAAAGATGAGGGGAAGCGGATGGCTACCTCTTTGCTCAGTACCTCAATAAGTGACTTTTTTAAACTAAGTAGTAAGATAGGAATATTTGAAATTGATGCTCCTAAAAAGATGGTTGGGTATTCACTCAAAGAGCTGAAAATAAGGCAGCGTTATGATATGAGCCTTATTACAATAAAACGACAGAGGAAGGATGAAGGTTCAAATGGCCTGTATCAAGCGGATGATTACTATTATGAGGTGCTGGGAGTTTTAGGTCCCTTAACTATGATTCGAAAAACGGATCGTCTTGTGATTATGGGGAGTCAAGAGTCGTTGGATAAGCTATTGGAGACTAATTGAATTTAAAATTGTATATAGGTTAATAAGTTGTGGTAATCCAAATGTTTTATTTTAAATCTTTGCTGTGAAATTCTTTACCTCGCAAATAAGCTATTTCGTTTCCAACCGGAATACCCGAACTAACATAAAACGGCTGATCCGGTTTATCCTCATCTTAATTTTGATGATAGTGGTGTATGGGGTGCTGTTTCATGAAATCATGGAATACGAAGGGCAGCGCCACTCCTGGATTACCGGCTTCTACTGGACTTTAACCACCATGACCACCCTGGGTTTTGGAGATATTACCTTTACATCAGACATTGGCCGGATATTCTCCATCGTGGTACTTGGTTCCGGGGTGATTTCTTTGCTGATCATGCTCCCCTTTACCTTCATTGAGTTTTTCTACGCGCCCTGGATGGAGGCCCAACACCGCGCCCGGGCTCCGCGTGAGCTGCCCTTGGGCACAAAAGATCACATTATCATCACCAGCTTTGATCCGGTTACCCGCGCTTTTATTGAAAAGCTGGAACAATACGGCCACGAATATGTGCTGCTGGTCAATGATCTGCAAAAAGCCCTGGATTTATATGATCAGGGATATCGGGTGATGTTGGGTGAATCCGATGATCCCGAAACCTACCGGAAAATGTACGTACAGGATGCCGCCATGGTAGTAACCGGTGGTACCGATATGTTTAATACAAATGTGGCGCATACAGTGCGTGAGCTTAGTAGTGAGGTGAAAATTATCTCCACCGCCAATTCTTATGATTCCATCGATATTCTAAGGTTGGCAGGCTCTGATCATGTGCTGCATATGGGGAATATTTTAGGACGAGCCTTATCTCGCCGTACGCTGGGGCAGGATGCGCGCGTGCACACCGTGGGCCGTTTTGGTGAGCTGGTGGTTGCTGAAGCCACGACCTACAACACACCGTTGGTTGGAAAAACCCTGCGCGAAAGCCGTCTGCGCGAGGACCTGGGTATTAATGTGGTGGGCATTTGGGAGCGGGGCACCTTCCTCGGTTCGCACCCGGATGTAGAAATAAAGAATTACAGCGTTCTGGTGCTGGCTGGCTCGGTAGAACAGCTGCGAAAATACGACGAGCTATTTGGGATTTACGGGGTAAGTGACGAGCCCATTGTCATCATTGGAGCAGGACGCGTGGGGCGTGCTACTGCACGTCATTTGGCCAAGCGAAATATCCAATATAGAATTGTAGATAAAAACCCCGATCGCATCCGGGAAGATGACGAGCATTATGTGTATGGAGACGCGGCTGATCTGGAAACCCTGAAGAAAGCCGGTATCGATGAAGCGCCGAGCATTATCATTACGACACATGCGGATGATGTAAATATTTACCTGACCATTTATGCACGAAGCCTGCGGCCCAATATTCATATCATAGCGCGCTCCACCTTAGAGCGTAACGTAAACACCCTGCATCGCGCCGGCGCCGATTTTGTGATGTCGTATGCCTCGATGGGCGCAAATGCCATTTTCAATATTTTTGAAGAAAACGATATTGTAATGATCGCGGAGGGTCTGAATGTATTTAGCCTGAAAACACCGTCTAAGCTGACGGGCCAAACGTTGGCAGAATGTGATATCCGCAGTAAAACCGGTTGTAACGTGATTGCCTGGCAGGTAGATGGCAAGCAGCACATCAATCCAGAACCGGGTAAACCCATCCCCGAAAACAGTGAAATCATTTTAATCGGGCAGTCGGAAGACGAGCAGAAGTTTATAGAATATTATAAGAGTGGGGAAAGCTAAAGGCCTAATGGGAATTCTCCTCGTTCCACAGGCAATTATATCGGGTAGAGAAGCTATTAGGCAGTAATAGAAACCCCATCATTTGGCTCAGTTGAATTATGAGTGGATTGCCAACTTCTACCAGAGCCGGGTGATGGAGATGCCAAAGGCAACACTGTCTTTAACATCATTCGTAAGGTGAGTAGAAATAATTGCACGAAATTTCGGACTTGTTCAACCGCCTTGGAAAAATGAAGTGGAGGCTGAGTTATTTTAGCGGTCTGAAGATTGAAAATGTTTACATCAATCTAACAGGCCATGAACTTCATAAGCCAAAACAGGGGCAGTGAATTTTCAGCTTCTGTCTTTCCAATTTTTAGGATTGATATAGGTATTAATTACACCATGAACGGTAATGATTTCTGTTTCTTCATCAATGGTGTAATGGAGCATGTAAGAAAATTTGCTAATGGGTAAACAGCGAAATTATCGTATCTCGTTTGAAAGAAAGGAATTTGTTCGAGTTTTAGAATATGCTGATGAACAATTTCTTCAAAAACTTCACCAAGACCTGTTTGCTGTTCATCATAGTAATCTATGGCTTTTTGGATATCCTGCATTGCCCTTGGGTCAAGTACAGCTTTAAAAGCCATTATCCTTTGTTTTAAATTTGAATTGTTCTCGGGCTTCTGCCCAAGGGATTAGATCTTCAGGATTCGAAGTCTTAATCCGATTCCGGATAATTTCTTTATGTTCTTCCGGAATTTTCAGATCATCAGCTTTTTCAAGGCCAAGCTCTTCAATGAGTTCTAATACAAAATCTACCTTTTCATCGGGAATTCTCAGGATAATCTCTTTCATAATATTGGTCTCTTTAGGACGGTTTCATCTATTATAATGAAATAACCGATAATTGACATGGTTTGTTGAGAATGAGATTTAGTTATTGAGACAAAACTTCTGAAGGGCTTCTACTAAACGGGAATGGAACAACAGATAGGTATAGATAGGCAGGGGACTGACGGCTACATAGTCCGTCAAGTTACAAAAACCAAAAGTAATCATGGAAGAAATCCTTATAAAGCCCCGAAATCACCATATTACCCATCACTAAATCACTATCACCCCAAACAAAAAAATAATTATCCACATTAATGTTGATAACGCCGGAAAGAACCCGTATTTTTACAGGCTCTGTAATTGGCGGAGAAAAAATCAGTAACTATTATGTTTGAAGATTTATCCTCAAAATTAGATAAGGCATTTCAATCCCTGAAGGGAGAAGCACGCATCACGGAAGTGAATATCGCGGAGACTGTCCGTGAAATTCGCCGTGCATTGCTGGATGCTGACGTTAACTATGAGGTGGCCCGCCAGTTTACAAATGATGTTAAAGAGCAAGTGCTCGGGTCTGATGTACTCACCAGCGTAAATCCCGGCCAGCAGTTCACAAAAATTGTGCACGACAATCTGGTTGAGACTTTTGGTGGCGAAAAGGCCGATATCGCACAAGCTCAAACTCCCCCTACTGTAATTCTTATAGCCGGACTTCAGGGTTCGGGTAAAACTACCTTCACCGGTAAGTTAGCCCGACACTTAAAGCAGGAGCATAAAAGGAATCCTCTTCTTGCTGCCGCCGATGTTTATCGCCCTGCCGCTGTTGACCAGCTTAAGACACTCGCTTCATCCATTGATGTTCCGGTGTATTCCATCGAACAGAAAGATGCCGTTCGCGTAGCTAAAGAAGCCGTTTCCATGGCTAAAAGCTTGGCGCTTGATACGGTTATTATTGATACCGCGGGTCGTTTGCACGTAGATGAGGAGATGATGAATGAGGTTGCGGAAATTAAGGAAGCCGTCAATCCTCATGAGATCCTGTTTGTGGTTGATTCTATGACCGGGCAGGATGCTGTAAATACAGCCAAAGAATTTAACGAACGTATTGATTACGACGGTGTGGTTTTAACCAAGCTGGACGGTGACACCCGCGGTGGTGCTGCCCTGTCTATCAAAACCGTTGTAAACAAGCCCATCAAGTTTGTGAGTACCGGCGAAAAGCTGGATGCTCTCTCTCCCTTTTATCCCGACCGAATGGCCCAGCGTATTTTGGGCATGGGGGATGTGGTATCGTTTGTTGAAAAAGCTCAAAAAGAATTTGACGAGAAAGAAGCTGAAAAACTTCAAAAGAAAATTAAGTCGGACAAGTTCGACCTGAATGACTTTCTCGAACAAATTCAGAAGATCAAGAAGATGGGAGACTTCGGTGATCTTGTTAATATGATTCCCGGCGCCAGCAAAGCATTGGATACTGCAGATATCGACGATGATGCGTTCAAACCGATTGAAGCTATAATCTTATCAATGACGCCGGAGGAGCGTCAGAACCCCGAGCTCTTAAATGGAAGCCGCAGAAGGCGGATAGCAAAAGGTTCTGGCACCACAGTTCGTGAGATAAACCAGCTCATGAAACAGTTCGATCAAATGAAAAAAATGATGAAGACCATGTCTAAAATGAGTAAAGCAGGACGTGCTCTTCAGGGACTGAAAAATCTGCCTATCGGCCGATAAGAACTTATAATTCAAACACACATATTGGAGAACAGCATTGTTAAGAATCAGATTACAACGAAAAGGACGTAAGAAACGCCCAATCTGGCATATCGTAGTTGCCGAAAAACACGAAGCCCGCGATGGTCGCATTGTGGAGCGTGTTGGATATTATGATAACGCCACCGAAAAGAAAGAAGTCCGTATTGAGGAAGATCGTATCTTCTATTGGATGGACAACGGTGCACAGCCTACCGACACCGTTCGCAAAATTTTACGTCGCGAAGGTTTGCTATACAAGCGCCACCTGATGAACTGGGGCAAAAGCGAAGAAGAAATTGAAGAAGCCCTGGCGGAGTGGAAAGAATACCGCGACTCTAAGAAAGAAGATGCCAAGAGCCGTAAGGAAGACTACAAAGCCGTACTTGCTGCTGAGGAAAAAGAATACAAGGCACAACTACAAGAGCAGGCTAAAAAAGCAGCTGCTGAAGTAGAAGCTGAAAAAGCGGCCAAAGAAGCTGAAGAAGCCGAAGCCCAGAAAGAAGAAGGGCAAAAGTCAGACGCGGATAAAATCGAAGAAGCTTTAGAAAAAGCCGAGTCAGCGGAAGAGTCTGCCGAAGAAACAGCTGAAGCTGTGGAAGAAGCAGAGGATAAAGAAGCTGAAACTCCGGTTGCTGAGGCTGAAACCAACGAAGAAGCCGCAGAAGAAGAAACTGCCGCTGATGACGAAGCGGAAGAAGAAAAAGCTAAAGAAGCTGCTGAAGCCGTTGAAGAAAACGTAGCTGAAGCTGACGAAGAGCCTGACACGGAAGATGTGGCTGAAGAAAGCGAGGCCGCTGATGCTTCTGAAGAAGAGGAAGAAGAAGGCGATGCTGAAGAAAAAGCATCCGGACAGACCTCTACTGATATGACAGCCAAAGAGGCTATCGATCATATTGAAGAAAATGACCTTGGTGAGCTGGAAGGCTTTGTAACAGAAGACGAAGACCGTGTAACGGTTCAGCGTGCCTGGGAAAGCAAACAAGAAGAAGGATAATTAACCTCCGGCGCCTATGAATCGGGACGCCAATACCCCGGGTTTTGTACAAGTGGGCCACGTTGTGGGGACTCACGGTATGGATGGCGAACTTGCAGTTTTTTTTGAGGCAGGCGAGCTTTCCGATATTGAACAATTAAACCTGGTGTATCTTCGAAACGAAAGAGGTGACTTTTATCCGGCACGTATTACAAATCTGCGTGTGGAAGACAAAAACCACAACATTTCGTTCTTTGTACAACTTGATCAAATTGCTGACCGCACTGCAGCAGAAGCAGTTAAAAACAAAGGGCTATTTCTGGAAACAGGAAATGCCACTGCTTTTTTAGATCCGGAAGAGTCTGCAGAAGACTCTTTGATGGATTGCGAAGTGTTTGACGAACAGAATGAAGCTATCGGCTTGGTTGTGGACGTACTGGAAAATCCGGCTCACCCAATATTGGTGGTTGCAACTACCTCGGGCAGTCGGTTGATTCCTTTTGTAGAACACTTTGTGCAGGAACATCGCAACGGCAACATCTATTGCCAAAACCTTGACGACCTGGAGGGCATCTGATTATATGAGGATTGATATCATATCAGCCGTTCCAGCCTTGTTGGAAAGCCCCCTGAATCACAGTATTGTGAAAAGGGCATTAGATAAAGGTTTGGTAGAGATACACGTGCATGACCTTCGGGACTATACCGAAGACAAGCACAATAAAATAGATGACTATCCTTACGGAGGAGAGCCGGGCATGGTGTTAACCCCACAGCCAATATTTAGCTGTGTGGAACATTTGCAGAGTGAACGCGATTATGATGAGGTCATATTTACGGCCCCTGATGGTGAAACGTTTGAGCAGGAACATGCCAACAAGCTTTCACTGAAAGGAAACATCATGATTTTATGCGGGCACTATAAAGGTGTGGATCAGCGAGTGCGCGATGAACTGATTACCAGCGAATTTTCGGTTGGTGATTATGTATTGTCGGGCGGTGAACTTCCGGCCCTGGTGATAACCGATGCAATTGTGCGGTTACTCCCTGGTGTGTTGGGAGATGCCGGAAGCGCGTTAAACGATTCCTTTCAGGATGGACTGCTTGAAGGTCCGGTTTATACGCGACCGTCGGACTTTCGCGGACTTCAGGTTCCGGAAGTACTGTTATCAGGTAATCACAAAAAGATAGCCGAATGGAAACAACAGCAAGCAGAAAAGCGCACCAAAGAGCGAAGAACAGATTTGTACAAAAAATTTAAGAAAGAACATTAATAATCGTCGCTCCCGGATTTTCGGGGGCATCAAAAACTGAAACAATGGATAAGTTAAAACTTGTAGAGCAAAGCCTAATAAATGAGGACATTCCTCAATTTACTGCAGGCGATACCGTGAATGTGCACTACCGTGTACGTGAGGGTGAGAAAGAGCGTATTCAGCAATACGAAGGCATTGTGCTTTCTGAGCGTGGAAGCGGCCCGAACAAGACCTTTACCGTACGTAAAGTAACTGGTGGTATAGGTATTGAGCGTGTTTTTCCGCTGAACTCTCCGTTCATTGCAAAGATTGAAGTTAAGAAAAAAGGAAAGGTACGTCGCTCCAAACTGTTTTACCTGCGTGCACTGCGTGGTAAAGCTGCTCGTATTAAAGAAAAAGGCGTAGACGCAAGTAAATAAGCTTGCACTCTTTGTGCTTTTAAAGCCTGTCACAACTATTTAAACACTGAAACAGCAACCATCAGGTTCTGTTTCAGTTGTTTTTATGTTGTATAACTTTGCTTAAGAGCCAACGGGCCGCATCATATCTACCAGTGGTCCTGTTATTCTACGATCCATACAGTTTTCGCTGTTCCAACCTTAATTACTCCAATAAAAATCATCCAGATGAATATCATTCTATTTGGGCCTCCTGGCGCTGGTAAAGGTACACAAGCTAAACTTCTTCAAGACGAATACAGTATCCCGCATCTTTCTACCGGTGATATTTTTCGCTCAGCCATCAAAAATAAAACGCCCCTGGGTGTAAAAGTTAAATCTATCCTGGATGCCGGCGAATTGGTTCCGGATCAAACGGTGGTAGATTTGGTTGCCGACGAACTGAACAAAGAAAAATATCAGGAAGGATACATCCTGGACGGCTTTCCCAGAACTGTGGTGCAGGCGGAGGCTTTCGATGATTTTCTGGAAAAAAACGATGATAATCTTGATGCATTCATCTCATTGACCGTTCCTGAAGAAGAGCTTATTAAACGCATTTTATCCAGGGGTGAAGGCCGGAGTGATGACACAGAAGAAAAAATAAAAACCCGTTTAGAAGTGTATCGCGAAGAAACCAAGCCCGTACTCGACCATTATGAAGAACAAGACAAAGTGCGCGAGATAAACGGACAGGGCAGCATAGATGAAATTTTTAACCGAATTAAAGCGGTACTTGATTAGCCGCTGTTTATGGTAAAGAAAATGTAAAACCCCGGTGATATAAAACTTACCGGGGTTTTTTTATGGCTTAAACTGCCTGCATAGCAGAAAAGGAACGATAATTCCTTTTTGTGATGTATATTGGGTAAACCATCACAAAAGAATGGAGCAGCTATGAATGACGTGGCAAGTAAGGGATCAGGTTTTGTAAAATGGGGATTTGGATTATCGGTTGCAGGTGCGCTGGCTGTGATACTTTCCGGCTATGGATATCAGTGGGGCTGGTGGCATTTTGGAACCGGCTTTAGCATCATACCGTGGGGGACAGGAGCAGCTGTATTGGGAGGTATAGCAACCGGCATTGGTTTTTTCAGGATGGATGATATCTCCACCAACTTTAAGATTATGGGCACGGTCAGTACCGTTTTGGGGTTGGCCGCACTCATCAACATCGGCTATTGGTACAACGAGGTGCAGCAAGGGTATCCTCCCATTCACGACATCACAACCGATCTGCAAAATCCGCCTGAGTTTGTAGCTATTGAACCGCTGAGAGCCGACGCTCCCAACCCAGCTAACTATGCCGGACAAGAAACGGCCGAGGCCCAACGAAACTTTTATACGAATCTGGAACCTCTTTACACCGATCTGAACTACGACCAAGCCTACAACAAAGCGCTTGAAACAGCCCGGCAGATGGACTGGACCATTGTTGCAGAAAATCAGCGAGAAGGCCGCATTGAAGCCTATGAAAAGCTGGCTTGGTTCGGTTTTATTGACGATGTAGTGATACGCGTCACGGAAACTGAAGAAGGAAGTCGCATCGATGTGCGTTCAAAATCCCGTATCGGACGAGGGGATTTGGGAGTGAATGCCCAACGCATTAAGAATTACCTGAATGCCTATCAAAAATAACGGCCGACAATCTCATCAGCCAGAAGCTCAGCCGCTTGCGGTTCAAGACGAAACCAGAGTTCCGGCTCCACCAGCTCAAGCTCTGAAACGGCGGGCCTTCCGTTATTATCCATAACAATGTCCACGCGCGAATATACCGGTGTTTCGGGGCATGCTTTCACGGCAGCCAGCGCAAAATCTATTTCAGTTTGGTTGGGTTGATGAGGATGCACCGTTCCACCAAAATCATCTTGAACCCTGAAATCACCGGGACGAGCTTTTTTTAACACCGCGTGGCTAAATCTTTCTCCAAAAAACATATACGACCATTCACCTTGTCCCGGTACATTACGCTGAAAAGGCTGCAGCATGAAATCTTCCTGTTTCATCAGCTGATCCATTTTTTCGGATATAGCCTCAAGGTTCTTGGGCGTGATATGATAGGTGTACCGTCCGCCGCCACCAATAGTTGGTTTTACTACGGTTTCTTTCCAGCCGGTTATTTCATGGAGTTCATTTATGGTAAGTCCAGACCCTCTAGAAATAAAGCGAGTAGGAACAATAGGGATCCCATTTCGAGCCAGGTCATTAAGGTAATGTTTGTCGGTATTCCAGCGTGTAAGAGAGGCAGAGTTAATAAACTTTGTGGCGGTTGAAGTTTGATCTAACCAGGTAGAAAATTCCTGAAAACGGTCAAAGTAATTCCAAGTGGTTCTGAACAAGGCGGTTGAGGTATTATTCCAGTCAAAACCATCATCCGCCCAATCCTTGCGGGTGACGTTTAACCCTTTTTCTTCGAGCGCATCCTTAACAAGCATGTCTTCTTTGAGTACATTTTTCTGATACTCAGTGGGTGATTTTGGGGCCAGGTAGCGGGATTCTGTAAGGATGACAATATCGAATTGCGGCATGCGCTGGAGATCAGTTTTTGCATATCTTAAGGGATGCTTTCAAATGAAGATAAATATACGCTAAAAACCAAGCGGCTGATCCTGCAAATTATCAAACCGGATGACTTGCCCTTTATCCATGAAGCCCTGTCGAACCACAAGGTAACCCGGCACTACGACGTGCATTTTGATACCTTAGAGGAAACCCAGGAGCAGATGGACTGGTATGCAAAACTCATGAAAGAAAATACAGGCATTTGGTGGAAGCTAATCGAGAAGGAGTCCAAACAAAAAATAGGAGCTTGCGGCTTTAATGACTGGAACCACCAGGAACATTCAGCTGAGATAGGCTTCTGGTTGTTGCCCGAATACCAAGGCCATGGATGGATGAGCGAAGCATTGCCGGGGATTCTTCAATATGGTTTTGGAAATATGAAGCTCAAAAAAATAATGGCTGAAGTTGAGCGCAATAATGTAAAAAGCAGCAAGCTCCTTCAGGAAAATGGGTTCAAAGTCATTCCAGAAAGATCATTCAAAGAAGCAAAGAACGGGGCAATTATTTGGGTAGATAGATACGTGCAAAAGTTAGGTAGTAACAAGTGATTGCCTTTATGAACTCTTATTGAATCGCGGTATTTTTGCCCGCACTCTTGATTAAAATCACTCATGCAGTATTCGTTTTTTAAACTCCGGAAAGGAGAAGAAATACCACCAAGGCTACAGCTGATAGCTACCTGTGCCGCATTTTTTATTCTGGGTGCATCCTTCGCCACCTGGGCTTCCCGTATACCGGCCATTCGCGATCTTTCCTTGCTTACCCCCGCCACCTTAGGGTATGTACTATTAGGTAAGGGGATCGGAATGGTGATTACCATGCCGGCGGTAACGGCTTCTATTCACCGTTTTGGAGCTAAAGTTTCATCGTTACTTTTTGGGCTGATGGTAATTTTAACCCTCATACCCATGACCATGGCGCCAAATTGGGAGATTCTTACCGTGGTTTTGTTTTTGGCAGGAGTAGGTGCAAGCGGCTACAATATTTCCATTAATGCGTTGGGCTCCAAAATTGAGGTGGCCACGGGCAAATCACATATGTCGATGATTCATTCCTGGTTTGGTGTGGGTAACTTCGCAGGCGCATTATTAGGCACGGCTTTGGCTTCCTCACAGATTTCAGCTTCTATTCATTTCTGGAGCACAGCCGGTGTATTGCTTGTGCTAATGCTAGCCATCTACCGTTTTTTGCCCGAAGATCAACCGGATCGTTCCGTAAAGAAACCAGCTTTTGTATTACCGCATGGCGGGCTCATCTGGCTGGGGTTAATTTGCTTCCTGAGTGCTTCCATTGAAGATTCTGTAACCAACTGGGTGGCTTTGTTTTTCACTGATCACATCGGAACGTCTGATGGTTTAGCTCCCATCGGTTATGCAGCCTATGCCGGATCGCTTTTGGCCATGCGCTTGGTAGGTGATAGACTTAAGCCAAGATTTGGCTCTCAAAAGTTGATTACGGCAGGGACCATAACAGCCGCTGTGGGAATTCTAATTGCCATCTTTGCACCAAATGCTATTGTCGGGGTGATGGGGTTTATCGCTGCAGGTGGGGGCGTTGCACTAACGTTTCCTTTGGTTTTTAGTGCCGCGGGCAGAGAGGGCGCTGTTGCCTTAGCATCGGTCGCAACTATGGGTTATTTGGGTGGGATGATTTCTCAACCGGTTATGGGTGCTTTGGTTGAATACTTCCAGCTATCAGGAGGGTTTATGTTTATTGTGATATGCATGCTGCTGGTAGCTGCCCTGAGTTGGAAAGCACGGCTGTTATCCCCGGAAAAGGCCTGAAAGCATAAGCCTTTTGTATTACCATTTGGAGTCATATCCACATGCTTAGAGTCCGATAGGTCTAAATGAAATGCTGCCAAGTTTACTCGCGTTATGAGAATGAAGTTGAAAAAAAAAGAGAAAGTATTATGAGTAAGCAAGAAACACCGGTTAATAACACGCCATTTTCAGAAGAAGAACTGGATCATTTTAAAGAACTTCTAAACGAGGAAAAGGAAGAGGCTCAAAATAAAATTGAAACCTTCCAGGAGCGAGTGGAAGAATTAGAAGAGAAACTTAACGACACCACATCTTCTGCAGCTCATCATCAAGGTAATATTGCCTCATCGGAAGAGGAAAGAGAGAAGTATTACACGATGATTGAAAGGGAAAAAGAAAAGATTGAAGATATCAAGGTTGCCCTGGATAAAATTGAGGCCGGCAATTATGGCATTTGCAATGTGACCGGTAAGCCCATTGCAAAAGAACGACTGGAAGTGGTGCCCCATGCTAAATACAGTAAGGAAGCGAAAGAGTCACAAACAGGTACGGTGCAACGCGACCGGATGCAAGTTCATTAGAAAAAAGCTCTACCCAGTTATTAGAAAAGTCCGAGTTGCTTATTCTGTTTTTCAGAAGGCCAGGCAGGCAACTCGGGCACATCTATCAAATTAGACAGCAACTTGTGAAAGTGCCGGCATAATTTGGGTTGATCCGCTTTATTGGGCGCATGTATAAAAATATATGGATGCAGCCCGTCATCAATCCATTCTGCCACAATAATGGCCCATTCTTTCAGGTACGGCTCATTGTTGATAATATCATTGGTACCTACATATCGCAAAATCGGACGCGATGCCGTATTGTCAAACCGTACAGGCACTTTGGGTTTTTTCTTCTGCGCTTCCAGAATACTGGACTCCTGCGACTTAACGGAATGTAGCTTTCGGGTATCAAAAATAACACGATCCACATCATAGCTTTTTAAAAGGGAAACCAGATTCCGTTCGTGTTTACCGTGATCAAAGAAATCGCGGTGTCGCACTTCTACTGAATATCTGAAACTTTTGGGTAACACAGAGAGCACCTCTTCCAAGCGGTACAACTCATTAGGAGAAAAACTGTCTGGCAACTGAATCATAAATGGCCCCACTTTTTCCCGTATGGGTTCAAACAGCCGTACAAAATCAAGCACATCACCCTTTGCATTATGCATGCGCTTTTCATGGGTGATATACCGCGGAAACTTAAAGCAAAACTTAAAACCTTTTGGTGTTTGCTCTCCCCATTTTTGAATGGTTTCCGGATCCGGTACGCTGTAAAAAGTAGTATTGCCTTCTACGGAATTAAATACAGATGCATATTGGGAGAGGAATTGTCCGGGCTTGGCATCATCCCTGAAAAAAGAACCCTTCCATTCCTGCAAGCTCCAACCGGTACAGCCAAGGTGATATTTCGTTAATTTGTAAATAGAAAAATAGTTAGAGGGTTAGGGGTGTAGGAGTAAGTAGTAAAGTGTTTTTTTATATACAGACAATTAACTAAAAATTTTGATTATACTCTCCCGTAAGCCATCTTTAATTTTAAATTCTTCAATCTTCAATTTCTAAGATGCCCTTTGAGACTTTAGATTATCTTGTTGTTGCCGGATATGTTGTATTGATGATCGCCGTCGCCTGGGCGGCTAAAGTGCGAGGACAGGAATCCCTGGATGATTTTTTTGCCGGTGGCAAAAACCTGCCCTGGTGGCTGGTAGGCGTCTCCATGGTGGCTACCACTTTTGCTGCGGATACGCCATTGGCCATTACGGGACTGGTAGCTGAGCAAGGCATTGCCGGCAATTGGTTTTGGTGGAACTGGATGATTTCGGGGATCGTCACCGTATTTATCTATGCCAAACTCTGGAAACGTGCGGATGTGCTCACCGATGTAGAATTCATAGAACTCCGTTATGGAGGCAAACCGGCCAGCTTCCTGAGAGGCTTCCGGGCGTTGTATTTTGCCTTTCCGTTCAACTGTATTATAATGGGCTGGGTAACGGTTGGCATGGCCAAAATCCTCACAGTAGTAACCGGTGCCGACCAATGGATTGTTATTTTGATTCTATACGGCTTGATTGCTCTCTACATTGCGATTTCCGGGTTATGGGGCGTCATTGTTACCGATTTCGTACAATTCATTTTAGCGATGATTGGAACCATTGCACTCGCTTATTTTGCAGTCGATCATATCGGCGGTTTAGCCGAACTCAAAACACAGCTAACCCAGGCGGTAGATTACGATGTGCTCAGTTTCAACCCTTTCACCAATCCCAAGATTGCCATTACCACGGCGCTTATCTGGTTGGGAATGAACTGGTGGGCGGCCTGGTATCCCGGGGCAGAGCCGGGCGGGGGTGGCTATATTGCCCAGCGTATGTTTTCTGCCAAAGACGAGAAAAATGCGGTGGGAGGTACCCTGCTTTTCAATATTTTGATGTATGCCGTACGTCCCTGGCCCTGGATCTTAGTTGCACTGGTTGCCATGGTGGTTTTTCCCAACCTCGAAGATCCAGAAACAGGCTACCCGCTGATGATGCTGGAGGTGCTCCCCGTCGGCTGGATGGGCTTGCTGATGGTGGCCTTTCTTTCGGCTTTCGTCTCGACCATTTCCACCCAGCTGAACTGGGGAACATCCTACGTAGTCAACGATTTCTACAAGCGGTTTATGAAAACCCCGGAGGAGTTTGCATCCAAAGAGAAAGCCCAAAAGCATTACGTGTTTGTCTCCCGCATTGCCACCTTGCTGATGGCCGCATTAGGCGTGGGTGTTTCCTATTTCTTTGACTCGGTTTCGGGGGGATGGGAATTTATTCTTTCCCTGAGCGCAGGTATTGGCGGCGTACTGTTGCTGCGCTGGTTCTGGTGGCGTATAAACGCGTGGAGTGAAATCACCGCCATGATTGCCGCCATGATTGGAGCTATTTTCTCCAACCAAATGGGCTACGATTTTGCTGCCAGCATGATCTTCACCACAACTTTTTCTACCATAGCCTGGTTGATAGCTACTTTCATCACCAAACCCGAATCCGAAGAGACCCTTCGGAAGTTCTACGCTAAAGTGCACCCAATGGGAAACTGGAAAAAATATTCGGATGGTATTCCGTCACCTGACGCGCTCTGGCCCTCACTCATCAACATCGCCATGTCGCTGCTGGCCATCTTCTTCTATCTCTACGGACTCGGGCAGATTTTCTTCTTCAACATCGGTACCGGTATTGGCTTTTTGGTGGGCGGCTCGATCTTTGTTTGGGCTGTGGTAAGGCGTATATGATTAAACTACGCTGAACTGAAATTCCCTGTATAATCTCTAGTCAGTCATCCAGAGGATTCTTCCGATGGACCTTTCATTTTGCAGAGCATCTGCACATAATTCTTGAACTGTTATTTCCAACAATTCTGAACGCGCTAACTTTAGCTTATTAGTAATCATTTTCTGACTAAGGTTCTTCGGCAGTAGCCTCAGAATGACGGCTTTAATAAATTTTTTGTTCCTCCATGAGGGACATAGGTTCTTACCATTGGGAATACTCGTGTGCTATCAATCGAAATTTATTCGCAGACCTGTCAGGTTTGACTCTATTTGATAAGTTCAATGATGTTTATATAAAACCTGACAGGTCTTTACCCAACAGTTTACAATTGACTTAACACTCGTACTATTTAACGACCAACTGTGTAAACCTTCAGAAAAAGTTCTAAAGGCGTCTCCTTCCTTGCGGAGCGCCAGCGTAACGGAGGGAAGCTCCGATTTTCGGATTAGAGTCAGGATGGGTTATGTGGCCAGGGGCTATTAGTACAACTAACCCTCATCACCAGGCAACTCAGGCGCATCCAAAGCCTTCGGTCCGCTTGCTGCAAGCAGCTCTTCCTCTTTCAGCTCAAAGTTATTTTCACCCTCAAGGGCAGCAGGGGTAACGCCCCAGCGTTGCAAGGTGGGAGCTTCTATGGACTTATCCCGGTACTCATCCAGCGTCATAATGGGTACACCTGAAATGACCGGGAAATACCGCCGGCACTCGGGACAAGTGAGCAGGGCTTCAATGATATCGCCGTCTTCATGTTTCACAAAAACCCGCATGTTCAGGTCGTGTTTGTCCATGGGGCAGCACAGTTTGTCGATAAGTGATGCTTTCATAATTCAGTTCAGTTTAAATTTTTTAAAGCTTGATGATAGTCGAGGCTGGCCTGGCGGGGATCGTCAGCGCTCAGGATGCCGGAGATTACAGCCACGCCTTCAATGTCGAGGTTCTCTAATTTTGGCAGGTTTTCCGGGGTGATACCGCCTGAGACGAATAGCGGCTTCTCTGTAATTTCGCGTGCTTTCTGTACGGTATCAGGGCGGACAATCTCGCAGTCATCCACCGAACTGGAAGGAAACATTGCGCAAAACGAAAAGTAGTCGGCCCCCAAAGCTTCTCCGCGGCGAATAACCTGCAGATCATTTCCACAGGTAATCCCAATTAAAAAATCCCGGTCAAGTTTTTGTCGAATTTCTTTCAGGTTGTCCGGGATTTTATCAAAATGAACTCCGTCCAGCTGGGTTTCAGCCAACAGCTCCCATTCATCGTTAATCAAAACGGGTACGTCGTAGGGTTTTGCAACCTCCAGTAACTGCTGCACCATTTTTTGTTTTTCTTTTGGGGTGATGTCATCCGGCCAGTTGTTCCAGATTTGCAGCACATCTACTGAGCCATCCAGGGCTTGCTTCAGTTTATGGAGTAACTCAGATGTATCCATAGCCGGGTTCAAAACTAAATACACGCCGCCGGTAATGGTTTTTTGTTGGGTTGATGACATAGCTACTTCCATCCCGCATTTAACGCATTGAAAAAAGCATTCCAGTACGGATCATCCCCTTCAAATGAGATGGGATTTGAAGCTCCATCTTCGATGAGATTAAAGCCGTCCTCAGCGTCGCCCATAGTTCCTACCACAGCGGCAGGGATGGATTGCGCTTCTAAATGGCCAACAAGTTTATCTTCACAGCCGGCTTTAACCGCCATAATCATGGCACCTGCGCCTACACAAAAGCGATGATCAATTTCAAACAACTCGGCGATGCGTTTTGGAGCTTCGCCAACAGGCAGGGCATCGTTATTCACTGTAAAACCACAACCGGAGGCTTTCGCCATCTCAATGATGGCACCCAGCACGCCACCTTCGGTTACATCGTGCATAGCTTTAAGCTCGGTGTTTGGCTTTAGGATTTCGGAAGCAGAGAGAGCATCTTCCAGCACGGAAGTTCGGTAAAAGTTCTCGCAAGCCGTGTCATAGATTTCCTTACCCAGCTTGTTTTGTACCGTCTCGGGAAAACTCATGGCTAAGATGGCGGTCGAGTTCAGCGCCGTTTCTTTAGTTACAATGATCTTGTCGCCAGGCTCAGCTCCGTCACTGCTGATGATATCATCCAGCGGAGCGGTCAGAAACATGGTGCCGCCTCCGGGAATGGTGGAATTCTGTCCGGGCACTTTGCCGGTGTGTCCGCCGGTAATGGCAATGCCGCGCTGTTCACAAAAGTGATGGATGTGATTCCAGTACTCCTCAAAGGTTTCCTGGCTCAGATCTGGCGAAAGATTTAACACAAACTGCACGAATTGTGGGGCAAAACCGGTAGTGGCCATATCATTCACCAGCAGCTGTACCGACAGCCAGGCCGATTCTTTCAATCCAAGATTGGGAATCAGCGAAAGCGGGTCGCTGGAAATAGCCAAACCCTGACCATTTCCGATGTCAATCACAGAAACATCAACCCCAAAAGCGGCGCCCTTTTTAACTTCGGGGCGTTTTTTGCCTGTTTTTGGGAGCAGGATATCCTTGAAAACCGAGTCCGTTATCTTGCCAAAATTGTTGTCAAAAGCACTCATTCTACATCCGTGAATTTAACATGTAAGGCAAAAAAGTCGCCGATGGGCAGTCCCCACTGTTGCACCGGAAACCATTTTGGCAAGCCGGTTGAAGTCCATTCAATTTTATACAGTCGGTCACCCAAAGCTTCGTGCAGCGTTTCAATCAGCTTGTTGGGCGTGTAAAAGTTGGCGGTCCGGTAATATTCATTTTTACCAAATACCTGCTGTACCCGCCGGCGTATCAGCTTGGGAGAGTTCCGGTTCATAATGCCAAACAGTAACCCGTACCTGCTAACCCGGGCTGCCTCGCGGATTACTTTAATAGGATCTTTGTAGTACGCAAAAGTGGCAATGAAAGCGAGGGCATCAAAGGTGTTCTCCTTAAAAGGCATATGATGAGAATCGGCCAGCACCAGGTCGCCGTCAAACAAATGTACACCTTGCCCCAGCATGAACGGGGAGATGTCAGCGCCCATGGCTTCGATGCCAATTTCTTCCCACCAGCGGGTAAAGCGGGTGGTGCCACAGCCATATTCAAGCAAGGTTTCTACGCGGGGATCTTTTTTAATGAGCTTGGCCAGTATTTTTTTCTGCCAAACTTCTGCCCGCTTGTACGGACCTTCGTAATAGTCTTCATAAACGTCGGTATGTTCGCGATTAAAAAACCATTCCTCACGGTCTTGCCACTGATCCAGTTGTTTGGTTACAAGACTAAATTCCTTCTTTTCAATATTGCTCATGGAGTGCTGTTTTGGCGTTTTTTAAAAGGAGGGGAGATAAGCAGCGCAGAAAAACAGCTTCCTAAATAAATAGCAGCGGTGTAATCCCTACGCCGGTATTATCCGGATCAGGTCTGTGGGTATGATCTCAGCCACTCTAAAGGCGGCACCCCTTTCACGCAACTAAAATAAGGTATTTTTAGCGGAGGATTAAATGGTAAGCGGTAAAACTTTTATATAATGCCTGCTGCTTAGTCTGTTACTAATCCGGGTACATTTATGGTGCAAGCTGATGAGTAATTCTTTATGCCTTTTATCACTGAAAACAAATGCCAATAATTTAATTGAATTATATTAAAAAGAATTAATACTTTTTGGAGATGAATTATCTATCTGATTTGGTTGGAGTAAAAATGAATTGCTTAGGCCAGCACATTGCTAATCTGGATGAGGAAAAGGGTGTATAAGAAGTATATAGGCCTTTGTTTAGCTGTAATTACGGTTAATGTTTCCTGCACTAGTTCGGTTCTCTCGCAGGTTGAACAGGACTCAATTTGGACTTTTTCAGAAGTTCGGATGGATGCGGACGGCGATAATGATCTGGATTATTACGGGCGGGAAGTAACCGTAACGGGAATTGCTAATACAGCTACCGGTCTTTTACACGAATATTATCTTCAGGTATTCATACAAAACGATTCGGCAGGAATGTCCATTTTTGCTTACCAGATTAATACTCCCTTTGAAGTGGGAGACAGTTTGGTGGTTAAAGGAAAGATAGAGCGTTATAATGGTCTTACCGAGGTTCACGCCAACAGCTATAAGGTGTACAAAGATGTTGGAAGAGAGCCTGAACCCAAAAGCCTCAAAGATGCAGCAAAAAATCCTGCCAGCCATCTTGGGATGCTGATTGAAGGAGAGGGATGCATCATTGAAAAAGGAAATACATTTAACGGAAAATACTTGCGAATTAAACCTGCTGATGCCGAAGAGAGCATTATGGTATACGTGTCCAATTTTCACCGATTATATGAAGACTTTAACTTTAGCGTACTTAGCGTTGGGGATGAAATCGATATAAAAGGTGTGGTAAGTGAAAGTAATCCGGACTTCCCCGAGGAACGTATCTTCAAAGTGTTTTTGCGAACTCCCGAAGACCTTCAATATGCAGGGCTTCCTCAATTCTATCTTTATTTGGTTGTCGGAGGAGCAGTACTCTTGGGACTTATCATCGCTGGCTGGGTTATAATGCTGCGACGAAGGGTTACAACCGAAACTACTGAGATCAGAACATCCCTAAAAGAGAAAGAGGTGTTATTGCGGGAGATACATCATAGGGTAAAAAACAGTCTTTCTACAGTCTCGGGGCTCATAGAACTGCAGCTTCATGAAACCGATAGCGAAGAAGCTAAAGGCGTGCTGCAAAATAGTAAAAGCAGAATTCAGTCGGTGGCGCTGATACATGATAAGTTGTATAAAACGGAATCTTTGGCCAGGGTTGAATTGGATGTATACCTTCGGGATTTGGTAGAAACCATTCACGAAACTTTTACGGAATATCATGAAGCGGTTGAATTAACCTTTGATCTTGATCCCATTGAACTGGATACCGACCGGGCTATACCTTGCGGGTTGCTTGTAAATGAGTTAGTGGTAAACGCTTACAAGCATGCCTTCAAAAGAGATAAGCAAGGGGTACTTAGCATCCGATTGAAAGTTCGTCGTAACAAGATTCTTCTGGAAGTGTCGGATAATGGTCCGGGACTGCCCGATACTTATTATAAAAGAGACGGAGGTAGTTTGGGTACTTTGCTGGTCGATTCTTTTACCGAGAAGTTAGAGGCCAAGATGGATATCAACAAAGAAGGCGAAGGAACCACCCTTTCCTTTACCTTCCCATTAAAGCCGCGCAGATTCTAGATTGGCTAAAAAAATTTGCCTGCAATCTGTCAATCTTATATTCTCAAACAAATTGAATAAACCTGTTGGAGAATATGGATAAGCTTCTTTCCTTTTTGGTAACACTGATATTGATAACTGGCTGTTCTGGCCCGCAATCACAAAACTCCGGAGAAGCAGAAGTTAGTCTCATCGACAAAAATGCGAATGCACAAACGGTGGCTTTATATAAAAACCTGCACGAGCTTGCCCCGGAGCAAACAATGTTTGGTCACCAGGCCACGCTGGACTATGGCTACACCTGGGCAGGGGAAGAAAACCGCTCGGACGTGAAAGATGTGACCGGCTCGTTTCCGGCAGTATATGGCTGGGATTTTGGTGGCTTTGAACGCTTTGCACGGAATGAGGAAAGCTATCTCGAGAACAAGAAACAACATATGGAATGGGTGAAGCAAGCTTACGAAAGGGGAGGCGTAAATACCTATGCGTGGCATCAGGCAAATCCGGCTACCGGTCGTTCTTTTTATGATACCACAAGTGCTGTGTATACCATCATTCCCGGAGGCGAAAATCATGCATACTACAAAACCGTGCTGGATACATTGGCCTCTTTTTTCCATGATGTCTCACCCATTCCCATAATCTTTCGTCCGTATCACGAGCACAATGGAGACTGGTTTTGGTGGGGTAAGGGCTTGGCTTCTGAAGAAGATTACATTACTCTGTGGCAGTTTACTGTGGACTACCTGATGAATGAAAAAAAAGTGCACAATGTGATTTACGCCTTCTCGCCAGACCGCAGCCGCATGGATTTGGACGGGGGCGAGGAGGCTTATTATTACGGCTATCCCGGCGATGAGTATGTGGACATCATTGGCCTGGATAATTATTGGGACGTTGGTCACCCGGCTAATGATGCTTCTGCGGAAGAAGATTCCATCAACTTTATTCGCAGTCTTGAGCTGGCCACCTCCATTGCAGATAAGAAGAACAAGGTAGCAGCCCTCACCGAAACCGGCATGGAGGCTATACCTGACTCAACCTGGTGGACGGATGTGATGATGGAAGGAATAAACGCGACAGAGCAATCACGCAAAATTGTTTACCTCCAGGTGTGGCGTAATGCCAATTTCGAACGGGAGCAACGCGATCATTACTACGCACCTTATCCAGGGCAAGTCAGTGCGGATGATTTTGTAGAGTTTTATCAAGATGAATCCATTCTTTTTGAGGATGAGCTGCCTGATCTGTACAGCTGGGAAGAAGAGTAAATGGGTATATTATATCTATAAGAGAACTTATAACAGTATCACACAAGGCTAAGCCTTGCATTGCTTTTACTTTTGAAGTACAACCTCAAAAGATCGTTAAGATCACACGCAGGTGAGAAACAAAAAAGCCCCGGAATAAACCGGGGCAAAAAAACTTCAACATTCAAAATTGAATATTCTCTATTCAATATTCAAACTGCTATGATCGCCCACATCCACTTTGCCTTTCACGTTTTTAAGCGTGGTATGGGCGCCGATGGTTGATCCCTCTGTTTCCACTTCATCCAAATCAGCATGATCACGAATAATAGTGTTCTCAATCTTAGAGTTTTTAATCACCGTATCGTTCTCGATGCTTACTTTTGGTCCAACGGTGCTGTTTTCGATTTTCACATTATCCCCGATATACACCGGCGGGATGATTTTTGAGTCGGGATATTTACTTTCATCCACACCATCAAATTCTTTCTCGGTGATGATGCCGGTGGTATCAAGCCAGGCGGGCAGGGTGCCGCAATCCAGCCATTCGTCGACAGTGGCCGTTTTAAATACTTTGCCTTCTTTAATCATTTTATCCAGGGCATCGGTGAGGAAATACTCGCCGCCCGGACCTTTGATGTCGTTATCCAAAACCCACTGGATCTGCTCTTTGAAATAATTGCCATCTTTAAAATAGTACACCCCGATGATGGCCAGATCAGAAATAAATTCTTTAGGCTTCTCAACAAAACCAGTAATGGTATCACCTTCGTGCGTAGCAACCCCGAAACGAGACGGATCTTCAACCTTCTTCAACCAGATTACACTGTCGGCATCGCCCAGTTCAAAAGGCTCCTCGCTGTCAAAAATAGTATCAGCAAAAGCGATGATTACCTCTCCGTCCAGATGTTCTTTAGCGCAGGAAACAGCATGTGCGGTACCTAAAGCTTCGGCCTGCACTTCAAAAAGTGCATTCACGTCTTGCCGTTTACTCATCTCGCGCAGCATGTCTTTGATGTCATCCCCAAAATCTGGTCCCAGAATGTATACTACGTCGGTGATATCACGGTTCAGCGTACGTTTGAACGTTTCTACGAGTCGCTCCACAATCATGGTGCCGGCTACAGGTAAAAGCGGCTTGGGAACAGTATGCGAGTGCGGGCGAACGCGAGTACCCCGTCCGGCCATAGGAATTATTAATTTCATGAGCTTAATCTGTCTTGATTAGTATTTAGGTATTTGTTGGCGATGAATATAGTAAGCCTGCTTTCCGATTTCGACTATTCAAAAAATAGAATTATTTAATAACAGTTCTTAAAGCAGGTCTGGACTTGTTATAATCCTCAGGTAAATGAATAGTTCCGATAGCTTCTTCAGCATTATTTCTATTATGGAACATGAGACTAAAAGAACACTAAAAATCTGCCCCTGTTTATGTATTTTCAGGCCACAATTTTGAAATTTCAAAAACCATCATCTTCGTTTGAACTGGTATTACCTTTTTATTGATATCGGGGCTATCCTGTTCAGCCTCGTTTTTGCCCGCTATACGTGGTATCGTATGCGCTTTTTTCTGCACAACTATCAACAGGTGGGCTATAAGAACAACGAATTTTGGCAGTGGATGAAAAGCCACTGGGATGCTTATATCATTCCTCCGGATATCGCCATTCTCAATATTCTCATTTTTGTTTTTCTTTGGTTTGATGGATGGCTGATGGCCACCTTTACCTACTCGTCACTTAGCGTGTTTTTCCTGGGATTGAGTATCGCGTGGTTTGCTTCGGTGAAACGCTACCGGCCAGAGAAAGTGAAAAAGCCACTGGTGTACACCGCCCGGGTTAAGCGATTCCTGGTACCTTATGTGTTGCTGTCGGTCTTTTTCCCGGCGCTTTTCCTCTACATGAGCTACACTGGCTTCATCCCGTATTACCAGTTGCCTCTGCCCAATTATTTTGTTGGATTTCAGTCGTTTGATTTAGTGATGCTGGTTTTCGGTTGGGCTTTTGGTACCATGATTATCCCGTTCTACGTACTTCTTTCGGGCTTGATTACGAAGCCGGTGGAGAAATACATCCAGAACGGATTCAAGAAACAGGCGCGAAAGAAACTGGCCTCTATGCCTGATTTAAAAGTGGTGGCTATCACCGGCAGTTACGGTAAAACCAGCACCAAATTCATGATTCGTGATTTGTTGAAGGAGCGCTACAACGTGTGTTCCACGCCGGGGAGTTACAACACGCCGATGGGCATTTGTAAAGTCATCAACAACGACCTGCAGTCCAACCACCAGATCCTGATCCTGGAGATGGGCGCTCGTTACGAAGGCAACATCCAGGAGCTTTGCGATATCGCCAAACCGGATATTTCGGTAGTAACTAATGTGGGCGTGGCGCACCTGGAGACTTTTGGCTCACAGGATGTGATTGCCCGGGAAAAAGGGACACTCGTTCGTAACCTGGAAGCCGGCGATGTTGCCGTACTCAATGCCGATGATCCCCGCGTTTCGCAAATGGGCGCCAAGCGAAAAGAGATTACCCGCATCATGGCCGGTTTGAAGTCGGGCGAGATTCAAGGCAGCAATATCACCTATGATACTTCTGGAATGGAATTTGAAGTGAGTATAGGGGATGAAAAAGAACAGTTTAAAACCAGGTTATTAGGCGCACACAATGTCCAGAATTTGCTGCTGGCCGTTGGCGTGGCGCATCATTTTGGCATTCGCCTGAAGACCATGGCGCTGGCGGCTTCCAGGATTGAACCTGTGGAACACCGCCTGGAATTAAAACAGCAAGGCGATTTAGTGGTGATTGATGACGCATTCAACTCCAATCCCGTAGGAGCTAAAAATGCAGTAGAGATTCTGGCGCAGTTTAATTCCGGACAGCGCATCATCATCACCCCGGGAATGATTGAGCTAGGTGAGATTGAAGCCGAAGAGAACAAGAAATTCGGAGCCGCTATCGGACGCGCCAATCTGGATTTGGTGATTTTAGTAGGAGAGGAGCGTGCACAGCCCATCCTGGAAGGCATCCGCGAAGAAGACGGGGCGGCCATGAATGTGCGGGTGGTCAATTCCCTGTATGAAGCCAACGATCTGGTAAAAAAACATGCCCGGGCCGGCGACGTGGTACTTTATGAGAACGACCTGCCCGATGTGTATAATGAGTAGTTGGAATTAGAAATTTTGAATGATGAGTTTTGAATGTTGAATTATTATTCTCCTAATTAACCAAAGAGCTTCCCCGCTTAGCTTGCTCCGAGCATTCGGAGGGCGGGGATTAAGGAGTGGGTAAATGCTGCCAGGGGGATAATTTCATGGTACAGCAGTAATAGAATAAGGAATCATTACGCCTGCCAAATAACTGTGATAGTCATGATGTGTTTGATAAACTGAGATGAGGTGCTTTATCACAGTGAATCAACTTCATCTCACCCATCACAGTTAACACCGTTCTTGCTCGTTATGAACGTCCTCCCGAAGTTATCGCGATAATATCTGTCTGAACCTCTGGTTCAAAACTGTGTATTTGAGGCCTGATTATTCCAACGCAGAGCGTGTGGAACAAGGTGTGTATAATCAGTTCATTGTTTGAACCAGGATTAAAAAGGATGAGTAAGATTTGCAGGATGATCTTCGCACTAAGTCAAAGTGTTTGGGAATAGAACTAAAACCTAACACCTCAAAACTAAAACCTCATACAAATGTAAACGGATAATTTTTGAATTCGGTGAATCAGCCAGTCATCATGCCGAGTTTTCCTTAGATTAAAGACAGAAACAACAAGAGAAGTCAATAATGCCCCAACCGAAAGTCGATGGTAAATAAGAAAAGAGAGTATTGGATATTAGGTGGTTTTATTATGCTGCTTACCCTTGTTTCTGCCTGCGGAATTTTAAGTAGTGATGAAGATAACACCCTGCTAAAGGTAAAAACTATCTCAGCCGTTGAGGTGGCTTTGGAAGTACAGGGAAATCCCGGCGACCAGATTATCATTGCCCGGGGCGGAGAGGAGCGCTACGCCTTCCGTCTCAACCAGCCCGACACCTTGATTTACGAGACCGGCCTGGAGCCCGCAACCTCCTACACGTGGAGCATAACCAACCAAAGCACTATTAACGGTAGGTGGCAAAACCACAAACAGCAAGCCACTACTTTAGATACCACCTCCAGCAACTTCACCTGGCAAACCTTCTCCTTTGGCGAGCATTCCTCCAGCGTGCTCTATGGCGTTTCCATTATTGATGAAAACAACATCTGGGCCGTAGGGGAAATTTATATGAATGACTCGACCGGGCAGGCGGATAGTGATGCTTATAATGTAGCGCATTGGAATGGAACTGAATGGGATTTTAAAAAACTACAATTTTATACGTTTTGTAATCAACCAAATACAGGCTCATATCCAGCTACTTCTGTAATTGCTTTTTCTGAAAATGATCTTAGGATCTCTTCCGCTTCGCAAGTAACACGTTACAATGGCACAGAACAAATAGTGACAGAATGCATTCCGACATCTGTGAACAAACTATGGGGAACAGATAGCTCAAACGTTTATGCCGTTGGAAATAATAGCACAATTTCCCATTACAACGGCCAAAGCTGGCAAAAGATTGAAACGGGCACGGAGCTGGATTTTTATGATATCCACGGGAATGAGCAGCAGGGCGTGGTGGCCATTGCGGCTCGGCAATCGGTAAGCTCGGATAAAGCTATTGTAAGGATAAAAGAAGATCTAACCACCAAACCCCTATCCACTACACCCATTCCGTTCAGTATTAGTGGCATCTGGTTTGATGCTTCTGGAGTAACCTATGTAGTGGGAAGCAGAATTTCTGTAAAGTCTGACATAGACTATACAGGACCTTGGAGAGTTCTTGACAAAAGTGTTATTGATCATCCCTACCTATTTGCTATGGATGCCAATGGGCTAAATGACTTGGTAGCTGTAGACGGATATGGTGAAATAATTCATTTCAACGGGGGCGTATGGACTTTGTACGAGCAGGGAATTGAAGGCAATTTATATGATATAGCTATGAAAGAAAATGCGGTTATGGCTGTGGGTTATGACGGAAGAAAAGCATTTATAACAATTGGCAAGAGAGTAACCAATTAGGGAAGGACACAAGCAATGATTGCAACAAAACCTAAATATTAATTGAAGAGCCATTGCCCTCGTTACGAACGTCTCGTTCGTAATACCTGCCGGAACCTCCGATTCCAAAAATGGTTGTTTGAGCTCTTTCCGTTCCAAAGCAGAGCGTGTGGAACGAGGTGTGTTGGCTATCCAATAGTTTTGAACCAGGATTAAAAAGGATGAGTAAGATTTGCAGGATTATTTATTCCTAATTGGAAAAAGAAATTAGGCCCAAAACTAAAACCTATCACCTTATCCCTCAAAATCTGCAATCTGCAATTTTCAATCTTCAATCACCTTATTCATACCGCACCGCATCCGCAGGCTGCACTTTGGAGGCGCGATGGGCTGGGTACCAACTCGCAAGCACGCACAACAGCAGGCTGGCGGCCAGGATGATGATTACATCGAGCGGACGGATTTGTACGGGGTAGGCATCAATGATAAAGGCGGAAGAGAGCTTAACAAGTCCAAATTTCATTTGGGCCCAGCTTAGCAACAAACCCAGCGAACCGCCGATGCCACAGCCAATCAAACCGATGTAAAACCCTTGCTTGCGGAAAATGTTTTTGATACCGCTCCGGCTGTATCCCATCGACATAAGGATGCCGATATCCCGCTGCTTCTGAATCACAATCATAGTGAGTGAACCGATGATATTGAGCACGGCAACAATCACAATGAGAATGAGAATCACGAAAGAACCCCATTTTTCCAATAGCATCACATCGTAGAGCGGTTTCTGGAGATCGTACCAGGTGGAAATCTCAAAATCGGAGCCCAACATGGTTGCTAATTCTTCTTTTACCTGTTCGGCCTCGTCGTTGTCATGTAGTTTTATATCCAGACCGGATAATTGATTAGGAGAGCGAAAGAGGCGTTGGGCCGCTTCAATATCAACAAAAACTTTGGGTCCGCCCACAATTTGCTGCAGAAAGTAGGAGCCGCGCAAATCAAAGCGGTAGGTGCGGGGCACGGTAATTTGGGTAAGGGCATTTTTCATGCCGGCGGCACTGAGCAGGGCAATGTCTTCTCCGATGCGCAGGTTCAGCCGGTTTTTGAGCTCATCGTGGACGATAATGCCAGGCGTTTGATCGCGCACGGAAATATCAAACACACCGGAACTGATGCTTTGCTGAATATCTACCAGTTGAAAAAAAAGGTCACGCTCAATGCCCTTTACATCCACCACTTCGTTGCGGGCACCGTCCATGGCCAGCAGTGCTTTCCCGTCCATATAAGGAGAGATTACACGCACTTCCGGCAAGGATTCTATTTTTTCCATCACCTCACGGTTTTGAGCAAAAGTAGAGGTGCCGGTGGCTTCAACCCGTACATCGGGGTCGTAGGAGAGCAGGAAGCTTTTTATCACATCAAAAAAACCATTGAAAACAGACAGTACTACAATCAGCAAAGCCGTACCAATGGTGATACCTGTGATGCTGATGAATGTCAGCGTAGAAATGAGTGAAATGTGCTTACGCGAAAATAAATAA
Source organism: Gracilimonas mengyeensis (assembly GCF_900182705.1). Classification (GTDB taxonomy): domain Bacteria; phylum Bacteroidota; class Rhodothermia; order Balneolales; family Balneolaceae; genus Gracilimonas; species Gracilimonas mengyeensis. The sequence goes on from NZ_FXTP01000006.1 coordinate 171,198, forward strand.
CGCCGCGCGATGAATCCGGAATTCTTCATATCACCAAAATATAGAATAAGTGCGTGGAAAGCACTTGAATTGGACACTGAGTTTTATGAAAGTTTTAGTATCTTAAGCGCCCCTTCGAATTCAAAAATAGTGATGAGTTCAACGCTTTCTAAAGACATAATAGCTTCAATTTCTGACGGCTCACACGGCGATCCTTTTTCGGTTCTTGGCCTTCATAAAGTGAAGGTGGATGGAAAAACAAAATTAGTGCTTCGGGCTTTTAGGCCAGAGGCTAACGCATTAACGGCTATTGTCGGAAAGAAAAAATATGAGTTAGAGCGACTCTCTGACGAGGGTTTGTTCGAATATGTTTTTGCCCGCCGTAAAAACAAGGTGAGCTACCAGTTAGAGGTAGAACCTTATGATGGCGAGAGCTTTACCATCAGTGATGCCTATCAATACGACTCGCTGATTGATGATTTTAACCTGCAGTTGTGGGGAGAAGGTACCCATAAGAAAGCATATGAATTTATGGGGGCTCATCCGCGCACGGTGGATGGTGTGGAGGGAACCCATTTTGTGGTGACAGCCCCCAGCGCCTCGCGCGTAAGTGTGGTAGGTGGCTTTAACAACTGGGATGGTCGTGTGCACCGCATGCGTAAGTTTCATGATCAGGGGCTTTGGGAGATTTTCATTCCGCATGTAATTGAAGGCGACTATTATAAGTACGAGATCAAGACGCCGGTACAAGATCCGCCTTTGCTCAAATCCGATCCTTTTGCTTTTTATTCGGAGTTGCGCCCCGGCACGGCCTCCATTGTAAAAGATATTGAAGGATATGAATGGGGAGATAAAAATTGGATGGAAAACCGGACCGAGACCCAGGCTAAAGATCAGCCTATTTCGGTTTATGAGATGCACCTGGGATCATGGCGCCGCAAAGTAGGCGAGGAGCCGGGCTTCTTGAATTACCGGGAAACGGCTGACCAGCTGGTGCCTTATCTTAAGAATTTGGGATATACTCATGTGGAGTTGTTGCCGGTTGCCGAGCATCCGTATGACCCTTCCTGGGGGTATCAAATTACCGGCTATTATGCCCCAACCAGTCGTTTTGGCGAGCCGGAAGATTTTATGTACTTCGTGGATCAGTGTCACCAGGCGGGCATTGGTGTGCTTGTTGACTGGGTCCCGGCCCACTTTGCCAAAGATGAACACGGGTTGCGCCGTTTTGATGGTACCGGACTTTTTGAGCATGACGATCCCCGCAAAGGCGAACATAAAGATTGGGGCACCAGCATTTTCAACTTTGGCCGTAACGAAGTAAAGAATTTCCTTATCTCAAACGCCGTGTATTGGTGTGATAAGTTCCATATTGATGGACTGCGTGTAGATGCGGTAGCCTCTATGTTGTATCTGGATTATTCCCGTGATGAAGGTGAGTGGGTGCCCAATGAATATGGTGGCCGGGAAAATATTGAAGCCATCGAATTTTTGAGAAATTTCAATGACTCGGTCCATGAGCAGTATCCCGGTGTGATTACTTTTGCAGAAGAATCTACTTCCTGGGGTGGCGTTTCTAAACCGACTGATACGGGAGGCTTAGGCTTTGACTTTAAATGGAATATGGGATGGATGAACGATACGCTGTCTTATATTGAAAAAGATCCCATCTACCGAAAATACCACCAGGATCAACTGACTTTTTCGTTGATTTATGCTTTTTCCGAGAATTTCATTTTGCCGTTTTCGCATGATGAAGTAGTACATATGAAGGAATCCATGCTGTCAAAAATGCCTGGTGACGACTGGCAAAAGTTTGCCAATGTTCGACTTTTATATACCTACATGTACACGCATCCCGGGAAAAACCTGTTATTTATGGGGGGCGAGTTCGGACAATGGTCTGAGTGGAGTGAAGATCGCTCACTGGATTGGCACCTGTTAGAGTGGGAAAAGCATAAAGGGCTGCAGCAGCTGGTTAAAGACCTGAATGGCATCAACCAAAAAGAAAAAGCCCTGCATGAAGTTGATTTTGACTGGCGAGGCTTTGAATGGGTTGACATCAGTGATGCAGACAACAGTATTATATCGTACATTCGCAAAGCCAAAGACCCTGACGATTTTGTACTAGTGATTTTAAACTTTACCCCTACCGTGCAATATGGATACAAAATTGGGGTGCCCCATGCCGGCGAATACGAAGTGCTGATGAACAGTGATTCGGAATTTTACGGGGGCAGTAATGCCGGAGACAGCCACATCCATGCCGAGTGGGGAGAGTGGCACAATCAAAAAGCACATATATCTATAACCATACCGCCTTTGGCTGGTGTAATATTAAAACCAAAGAGTTAGATTTTTAGATGAGATTTCCACGTTCGTGCGGTTGTTTAGTTCATCCCACTTCTTTTCCTGGAAAATACGGAATGGGAGATTTCGGATTTGAAGCCCGCACTTTTATTGATTTTTTAGAACGCACCCATCAAACTATATGGCAGGTACTTCCGTTAACGCCAACGGGCTACGGCAACTCTCCTTATGCCAGCTATTCTGCTTTTGCCGGTAATGTATATCTGATCAGCCCTGATATTTTACAAAAAAAGGGGCTGCTTAAGGAAAAGGAACTAAAAGAAATTGAGTTACCTGAAGGCACCGAAGCGGCCTACGACGAAGCCTTTGCTAATAAAGACCGCGTATTTAAAAAAGCCTGCGACCGGTTTTATGATAATATGACGGCCAAGGACAAAAAGGCTTTTAATGCATTCAAGAAGCAGAATAAGCACTGGTTGGATGACTTTGTGCTGTTTATGGCCTGTTCGCTGCATTACGATAAACAACCCTGGAATACCTGGGACAAGGACGTCGCACAGCGCAAACCGGCGGCACTGAAGGCTTATCGCAAAAAATTCAGTAAAGAAATTGAGTTTCAGTACTGGTTGCAATTTGAGTTCCACAACCAGTGGATTGCCCTGAAGGAATATGCCAATGAGAAAGGCATTCGTGTAGTAGGTGATATCCCCATTTTTGTGGATCACAATAGTGCCGATGTATGGGCCAACCCAAAATATTTTGAAGTTGACAAGCAAGGCAATCGTGAATTGGTAGCCGGCGTACCGCCCGATTATTTCAGTAAAACCGGTCAGCTTTGGGGAAATCCACTTTACAAGTGGGATGAACTGGAGAAAGACGGGTTTAGCTGGTGGGTTGACCGCTTCCGGCATATGTTTACCATTTGTGATGCCATCCGTGTAGATCACTTCCGTGGCTTTGATGCTTATTGGGAAGTGGAAGCATCCGCAAAAACGGCGGAGAAAGGCGAATGGGTGGATGGCCCCGGTGAGAAGCTGTTTGATACCATTTTGGACAAATGCGGAGAGCTTCCCATCATTGCGGAAGATCTCGGCTTTATGACCGAAGGCGTGCAGAAATTGCGCGATAAGTATAATTTCCCCGGGATGAAAATCATTCAGTTTGCCTTCGATTCGGACTCTGCAAATAGTTTTTTGCCGCACAACTATTCGCAAAACAGTGTAGCTTATTCCGGTACGCACGATAATGACACTGCACTGGGATGGTACCATACAACCAATGAGCAAGAGCGGCACCGTGCGCGCATTTACACCCGTTCATCCGGACAAACCATTAACTGGGAGTTTATTCGTTTGGGAATGCTTTCCGTTTCCGATCAGGCTATATTCCCCCTGCAGGACTATATGGGCCTTGGCAGCGCAGATCGCATGAATATTCCCGGAACTTCGTCGGGCAACTGGTTGTGGCGATACACCAGCAACATGCTTGATAAGGTAGATGAAGAACAAATCAAGCATTTAGCCGAACTGAGTAACCGGCGCAGGAAATAAAATTTTAACTAAAAATTGCCCGATTTCATATACAGGCCGTGTTTTTGTATATTCAGGGCTTAGAAATTTCAAAAGAAATATATGTCGTTTTCATTAAATCATTTACCGAAGCGGACCGAAAAACCAAGGAATGATGGTTTAACGTTGGTTTTGGATAAAGGGTATAGCGTACGTCAGGCCAAAGATTTTGTAGAAGCCTGCTCCAATTATGTAGATATTATCAAATTGGGATGGGGTACGGCCTACGTTACGCAGAATCTGGAAGAAAAAGTGGCGGTCTATCATGATGCCGGCATTCCTGTTTATTTTGGTGGTACTTTGTTTGAAGCTTATGTACTTCGTGACCAACTGGACGGTTATGTGGAACTCATGAAGCGCTATGGAATTGGTCATGTGGAGGTTTCGAATGGCACCATTTGGTTGTCGGACGAGCGAAAGCTGGCTATCATCCGTGAACTGAGCAAAGAGTTTAACGTTCTTTCAGAAGTGGGTAGCAAAAACCCGAACGACATTATCCCGCCTTACAAATGGGTGCGCATCATCGAAAAAGAGCTGGAAGCAGGCGCTGAAAAAGTTATTTGTGAAGCACGTGAAAGCGGAACGGTTGGGGTGTTCAGGCCCAATGGAGAAGTACGTTCCGGTTTAATTGAAGAAATTACCGACCAAATACCCCAGGAAAAACTGATTTTTGAAGCACCTCAGAAAGAGCAGCAGGTATGGTTTATCCGCAAATTCGGCAGTAATGTGAATTTGGGAAATATTCAGCCCGCTGAAGTGATTCCGGTAGAAACCCTGCGTCTCGGCTTACGTGGAGACACTCTTTTGGATTTCTACTCTCTGGATGACGATGAGGACTTAAACAACGTAATGAAAGACAATAAAATCTCTAACGAAGAGTAATCACTGAGAGTACTTATTTATGAAAATACTGTATGTTGCCGCTGAAATCTCCCCTTTTGCACGCATGACTTATACGGCCGATTTACTTCGGTTCTTGCCTGCCTCATTACAAGACAAAGGATTTGAAATACGAATTTTACTTCCGAAATACGGTACGATTAATGACCGTCGTAACCGTCTTCACGAGGTAATCCGTTTGTCTGGTATTGAGGTTGAAGTGGGCGATACCAAAGAAAGTATGAAAATTAAAGTAGCCAGCATTCCCAATGCCAAGCTACAGGTTTATTTCTTAGACAACGACACTTATTTCAAGAGAAAAGGCCTTTTCAGAAAGCCTGACACGGAAGAGTTCTACGAGGACAATGACGAGCGTTTGGCCTTCTACAATAAAGGCGTATTGGAAACAGTTATTAAGCTCGGCTGGGAACCTGACATTATTCACTGTCATGACTGGCCTGCCGGACTGGTGCCCCTTTTGGTACGTACCAAGTACAAAGACCAAGACATCTTCAAGAACACAAAAATTGTGTATAACCTGCATCACCCCATCAACGAAGGGGATTCAGATTCGCAACGTGTACTTGAGTTGCTCGGCCTGCCGGCGGATACCGATATCGACAACCTGACAGAAAAAGGGAAGGTGGATTTGTTGAAACTCGGTCTCAAGTACAGCGATCATGTTGTTACGGGTAATTACCTGAAAGACGAATTTGACGATGTATTCGAAGAGCTGGGAATAACACCTGAGAAAATTCAGGGTTCCCCCGAAGACGTTTCTGATAAGTTTGCAGAATATTACCGGACTATTTCTGACGCTGAATAATCACAGAAAGAGATAAATTAAATAATCATTTGATGAGCAAAACCAATAAGGGGCTGTATTCCTTATGCATCCCCCTGTTTGCCCTGCTTTTACTAGTTGCGGGGTGTAAAGAAAATCCCGGAAGTGTGGGTAACGACTACATTGATAACCCTGAACTCACTTTCGACACCCTTGCCGTTTCACAAATCGAAACCCGTAGCTTTTCCGGGTACTCCGGAAGGCTGGCCTTCATACCTTTAGGTTATTACGACGACGCCGTTTTTGGCGAAGTTGAAGCCATTGGTATGGTAAAGCCGATACGCCGGCCTGCCCGTATTAGTTCGGACAGCATCGAACTGGGTAATTTTTCCATGTATCTGGAGATAGGCATAGACAGCCTGAACACTTATGGCGATACGCTATCTCAAACCAGCTTTACGGCGTATCCTGTTACCTCCAACTGGAGAGGGGCTGCTTTCCGTCACGATCAGGCATTAAATTTTGATGAGAGTCGGCCTGTGGCATCATTTACGATTGGTGCAGAGGATACGATGGTAGTTGAGCAACTGAGCCAGGACTGGGTAGATGAATACGAAGTATATCTGACCGATAACAGTCTGGATTCAACCTATAATTATGATTTTAAAGGTTTGGCTATTGTTCCCGATAACAATTCCAGCAAGATTTCATTTGCAGTGGCAAGTGAATCACGTTTTAAGATCATCAACGAGGCGCAAACAGATACTGTGAGTGCCGGCTTGATGGATTGGGCATATTCGTTGAATCGCAGCAACACTAATATTCCGCCAGAAGCAAATGCACTTCATTCTACTTTAGAGGGAATGACTAAAGTGCAATTCCCGGAAGAAGAGATCAAGACTCTGATGGGCGATAAAAACCTGGTGCGAGCAGAATTTTTGTTATATGAAAATCAAGAGTTTTCAACAGAAATGCTGCCAGACAATCATAATCGGTTGGTGATAAATTCATTAAGTCTGGATTTTCTACAAGAAAATGATGCTGCTTATGAATACCAATTTGGAGCGGTTGATTTTGTTGCCTCTCGCGAAGAGACTGGTTCAAAAAAGTTTGTACTAAACCTTACCAACTACATCAATAATGTGGTGTATGGTAGCGAGGATCGATATGAGATGTTAATTGGTGTGGGCTCAAGTTCGGGTGCACTGCGTTCAATGTTGCTTTATAATGAATCGGCGCCGGACTCGTTGACTCCTAAAATAATTTTTACATCCTTAGCTGAATAATGGAAATGAAGAGATTGAGAGCACTTCTTTTTTTAACGGTGTTTACTGTCGCAAGCCTTTTGGGCACAACCATGCTGCATGCACAAACAGAGGAAGCCAGTAAAAGTAACAGTGGGTCGTTTTATTCCCTTTTTGGGGTGGGTTATCCTTCCCAAAGCAATAATGCCCGCGAGCTGGGGTTGAGTATCATCGGTGTTTCACTTGATAATACACAGTCTAACACTCTGCAGAACCCGGCACTATGGGGCAATAACAGCTTCACAACAGCTTCTTCCGGTTTTCATCTTTCACGATATGAATCCGAAGATCCTTTTACGTCCAGTACCAATGCGAATCTTGGAGCCAATTACTTTCAGTTTACCTTCCCGGTGCTGAGGCAGAAGCTGGGTATTTCCGCTTCTATGTATTCGGTAACCCGCTCCAACTACCGCTATTTTCAGAGTGATTCTTTAGCGTCACCCAATAGCGATTACATTAACTATGTATCTGATTTAAGAGGCGACGGCGGAATCAATAAATTGGAAATTGGCTTTGGCTGGAAGATTAACAGAAACTTCTCTATAGGTTATGCACCTTCCTTTGCTTTTATTTCTCAGAACAACTCGGAAGATGTATACTTCGATCGTTCAGCTTACGGAACCAGTAGTTTGAACAGTTCAATTACCGGTGGCACTTTTTCTCAGCGATTTGGAGCTTTAGCGTCATTCAGTAAGATAGCATCTGAAAGAGACCGGATGAGTATCGGCGCCAGCGTGAATTTACCTTTTACTATAGATGCACAGAGAGAAGTTACCAGCTCTAAAATTGTGAACCAGGTTGAGCAAGATGTGGCGGTTTCAGAAAAAGAATCCGGAGATATTAAATTTCCCGTAGAAATAAATGCTGGATTAACTTATTATCCAAGTAGCTTGGTAAATATTTCATTAGAAGGTCAGTTTCAGCAATGGAGCGAATATGAGTCGGATTTTGATACCGACAATGCTTCCATTATGATGACAGACAGACAAAAGTTAGGTCTGGGAGTAGAGTATCATCCATATAGATCAAGCTCCTCATCTTTTTTCTCGAACTTTAGGTATAGTCTGGGTTCATCATTCGATTCCGGCCATCTAACCATTGAAAACGAAGATATAAGTACCCTTTGGCTTTCAGCCGGTCTTGGATTAGTCTCCGGCCGCTCACGTTCCACCGTGGACATTAGCGCACGCTATGGCATCAGAGGCACTACAACAAATAACTTAATAAGTGAAAGAATTTGGTCCTTAAATTTGTCTGTTAATCTATCAGAACTTATGTTTTTCCGGCCAAAATTTAACTAATACATAAATCCAATAATATTTAAGGTATCTAATCAGTTTTAGATACGAACAGGTTCAACAAGTATCAATCCAATGAAAAAGTTAATACTCATTTTAGGGATCCTTTTAGTTAGCTCTTCCCTTACACGCGCGCAAGCAGATTGTAACGAAACACCGCCCGACGGTCTTTCACCAATTGCTGCTTATTCATTATTCTATGAAAATTACAGAAATGGCGATTATCAGTTTGCTCTCAAGTATGGCAAATGGATGGCATGCGCCAAACCAGACCAGATTGAGGGCAATCCGCAATTTAAGTTAGATACCCAGTACAATCGCCTGGTAAATATCTACACTGAAATTGGACGGGCCAAAGAAGATCCTGAAGAGAGATCAGCATACATTGATACCGCTTTGACACTGATCAATGAAAGCCTTGAACTCTTTGGAGATACTCCTGAAGAAGAATTTGATATCATTTTCCGAAGGGGACGTTTCTATCAGGAAAATTACGATGCCATCGAAAATGGTCTTCAAAAAGCCTACGATGACTATCAGAAAATGATTGAGCTTAATCCTGAAAAAGGAGTGAGCGCAGGAGATGGTTATTACCTGCGAGTACTGCTGGAATATCTGGTTGATAACGATATGAAAGAGCGGGCTCAAACAGTAATTGATGTTGCTGAGCCGGTTGCTCAGGGACAAACCCTCGATATGATTAAGGAGAAACAGCAGGAGCTGTTGGGTTCTCCTGAAGAGCAAATTGCATACTACGAGCCTTTGATAAAAGATGAACCTGAAAATGTAGAAGCCTGGAAAGCTTTGGCAGGAGCATATGGTTCAGTTGGTGAGCGCCAAAAGCAGAGAAATGCTCTTATCAAAGTGAATGAATTAGAAAGCAGTTATGAAAGTGCATATGCTGTTGCCGAACAGGCTGCCAGTGATGCCCGTTATGCTGATGCCGCAAAATATTTTAAGCAAGCCTTAGACCGGGCAGAAACTGACGATCAGCGCGAAGAGTTATACATGCGCCTCGCAGATGCTTATATTAGTTTGGAGCAATTGCCAGCAGCAAAACAGTATGTACAACGAGCTCGTGAAATTGCCCCTAATGACGGGAATGTATACCTGAAAATGGCCACCGTATATGGTGCTGCGGTTACGCAATGTACAGAAAACCGCAAGCTTGAAGCTGCCGATAAAGTAGTATACTGGGTGGTTATTGATTACCTGAACAGAGCGAAACAGGTAGATTCATCCGTGGCCAACACAGTGAATCGTCAGCTTTCTACCTATAAAGATGTAACTCCAAATGCCGAGGACAAGTTCTTTACACTGAGCCTTGAGGATGGAGATTCTATAACCATAGATGGCTCACGAATGGATTGCTACAGCTGGATTAATGAAACCACGACGGTTCGTTAATTGGCAAACAACAAAAACATTTGTATCTTTTCCTGTCTTCAAGATTTAATGGTGCGGAGATAACATCCGCACCTCTTTTTTCCCTTCCCTTCTTTTCACGTACAGCTTAGTTATTTCACTACTTTTCGATATCGGGAGAAGGATTAAACAATACGTAGATAATAATGGCACGTAAAAAAAACTATAAGAAGCGCAATAAAAACAACCGTAACCGTAACAAAAACGGTAACGTGTTTATCCCAAAATTCCACTGGAAAAATAACCAGGGAGTGGCCGGCAGGTATGCAGGGGTATTAGAAATTAACTCTAAAGGATGGGGCTTTATCCGCAAGCTGGATTATGAATTTTCTTACCAGCCCCAGGATCCGTTTTTGAAACCTGATGAAGTAAAAGACTTGGATTTGCGTCCCGGTTTAGTGTTGGAAGGTGAGTTTGAAGAAGACAATAAAGGCCACAAACATGTAGTATCGGTCGATATCATCAACGGACAGCCGGTGGATGCATGGAAGAAATCAAGCCGCTTTGAACGCCAAATTCCAATCATGCCGGTAGAGTGGATTAAGCTTGGTTATCAGCCCGATGATGTTGAAATGCGTGTTATGGATTTGATTTCTCCTATTGGGAAGGGGCAGCGATCTTTGATTGTAGCTCCTCCAAGAACCGGTAAAACCGTATTGCTTAAAAAGATTGCCAAGTCGCTTAATGACAATTACGACGATATTCACGTAAGCGTACTACTTGTGGATGAGCGTCCTGAGGAAGTAACCGATTTTATCAGAACGACCCAGGCTGAAGTATTTGCTTCGTCTAATGATAAAAATACCCAAAGCCATATCCGTATTACCGAAATGGCGCTGGGATATGCGAAACGAAAAGCCGAAATGGGCGGAGACTCGGTACTGCTCATCGACTCTCTTACTCGTTTAGGCCGTGCTTATAATGCTATACAGTCTAACAGTGGACGTACACTTTCCGGTGGTTTGGATATTCGGGCGCTGGAAATCCCGAAAAAAATCTTTGGATCTGCCCGCAAAATTGAAGGCGGCGGCTCGCTTACCATCATTGCTACCTGCCTGATTGAAACCAACTCCCGGATGGATGACCTCATTTTTGAGGAATTCAAAGGAACGGGTAACATGGAACTGGTACTGGACCGTGAGCTGGCCAACGATCGTATTTATCCTGCGATCAACATTGGTGCATCCGGCACGCGGAATGAAGCTAAATTTATTACCGATTCGCTGGAAGAGCGCAATATGGTTCGACGGTATTTACTGAAAAAGTCACCTAAAGAATCCATGCTTGGCTTGCTGAAGGTGCTCAAAAACACCGATAGCAACCAAGAGCTGCTGAACCAAATTGCAACCCTGGCTTAGTAGGCATTAAGACTTGCTATGCCCAAACCAAGGGTCATCCCTGCAAAGGCAGGGATCTCAATGTTGCGTTGAACCCAACTATTGATATCTGGCAACCAATACGATTCCGGGCCTCACCGACAAGTTTGTCGGGACAGATACGCCGCGGAATAACTACTCTAATAGTGAGGGGTACTTATAGGCTGGTGGTGCCAAGAGAAACTAAAACCTCACACCTAATAACTAAAACTTCTAGCACAATTTCTCCCGTTCTTTTTTGGGCAGCTTGGCTACAACCAATTCATAGGAATGCTTGATGAGTTCCTTGATCAAATCATCGGGTAAGTTGCCTTGCATACTGACCGTGTTCCAATGTTTCTTATTCATATGATAACCGGGCTGTACCTCTTCATAAGCAGCTCGGAGTTCGAGGGCACGAACAGGGTCACATTTTAGGTTGATGCTTTCAAACTCATCTACATCAGCCAGGGCAAACATCTTGCCCATCACCTTAAAAACCAGGGTATTTTCATCGAAAGGAAAGTCCTCTTTCGCTCCGGGAAAATCCATACAAAAGTGGTAAAAGGCTTCGATATGCATCTCTGAGAAAATTAATTAACGGCCCAATAGGCATCTCGAAAGTTGCCAGTCAGGTTGACTGATTGTTGCGCAATGTAATTGATCAGGTCAGGCGATACAACCCCGATAAAGCTATCGTGCCAGGTAGCGCCCATTGTACGGTTATCCTTGTTGAGGGGCAGCTTTACAGGCTGGTAGAATTTAAGTTCGGCCGTGAAGGGGTATACTCCAATTTCCGTGTACATTACATTGATATGAAGGTGCAAAATGGGAAATTGATCAGATTCCCTAAGGGTCTGATCCTCAAGGATGGTGACCGGAAGGTCATCAATTTCTTTCAGCAACAAGGAACGAACACTGTCAACTTTAAGACTGATTTCATCATCCAGTCGGTTGGGTTTTTCAATATTCACCACCACCCCAAATTCCTGGATGCCGTAGAGGGAATCTTGCTCGCGCATCACTTCGTTTTGGGCGTAGCTTATTGCAGTGAAGCAAAATCCTAAAATTAAGACCAGCAGTATAGTTCTGTAACACATAAATCAAAAAAGTTCTATGGTCTCACTACCTGAATTTCCCTGACAGTCTGTCCAAGAAAACCAGGCGGAACGTGCCTCTTCATTGAAACCATAAATCTCGTCATAGGGAAGGGTCAACTCGCTGTTTGCAGGCAAATTTGGTCGAAAATTATAACAGGGATCTGCAAGATCAATAAGATGACTAGTCCCGGTTTCAATTAAAAAGTAGTGGACCGGTTTATTAGTTTCATTGTGAAGTGTGATTTCAGGCGGATGTACATTAGCAGTAACCGTACCATCCGTTCCATCGTCACAACTAATCATTACCATAAACAGCAAAAGCAGAATAAAGGTTCTCATGGCGGAAGCAATTTATAGGATAAGCTTTGATCGATTCACTTCCGGGAACCTCGAAAAAAAGATTTAAAACTCAGCCCGGAAGAACTGTATTGCCAATACGATCCAACCTGCAATAAACGCTACACCGCCAATAGGAGTAATTGCTCCCAGCCAGCCAATTCCGCTTAAACACAAGGTGTATAAACTGCCCGAAAAAATGAGAATACCAGCCAAAAGCAGAGATGCCGGCCACATGATATTCACCTGAAAGTACGCACCAATTAAAGCCACTAAAATAAGTCCCAAAGCGTGCCATGCATGGTATTGAACAGCAGTCTCCCAGGTATCCAGTCGTTCCGGGGTTAGTGTGTTTTTGAGCGCATGCGCACCAAAAGCTCCGGCAGCCACAGCAATGGCTAATAATAAAGTGGCGATGGAAATGATGAGTTTGGGGTTGTTCATAAAAAGACGGCTGGAAAATTTTGTAATATTTTTTTGTACCTGAATATAATCAATACTAAGATCTTTTGAGGTTCTACCTCAAAAGTAACCGATGCGCAAGGCTTTGCCTTTTATCAACAAGGCCAACAAAATACAAGCAGGATTTTACGTCACCTTTATTACCTTAACCAGAGAATCTCAAAGACAAAAAACCGATTGAAATCAATCTACAAATACATGCTTGCACTATTGGCTGGTCTGGTTTTACTGGCCATCCCACTGCTGAGGGATCTACACCTCGAATCAGCGATGCTGGCGGGAATTTTAGGATGTTTTTGGGGAGGCATAAGGGCGGCTAAATCCGGTAAACATCAGGATATTTTGGCGTCGCTCCACATTTTGGGGTATTTGTATATTGCTGCGATTCCTCTTTTCATATACACTCTATTTAGTGGCTGCCTGACTATCGACGGAGTTGGTTTTTGGTTGATGATTCCCATTCCCTCCGTATTTTTTGGTTCCGCTGTGGGGCGCTTAATCAGGCGATTTGACGTGCCTATCCCAAAAACTATAACTGTAGCTGTATTGCTTTTTTGTGCCATTGGGATTTGGCTGATTGAGTTTTTCACCCTGCCGCAGGTCTATTTCTACAATCATGTTTGGGGCGTATGGCCGGGCCCTATTTACGATGAAGCTATCCAGCTAACGGGTTCGTTGTTCTTTTTCCGGTGGATTACCTTTCTCTGGATCGTGTTGTTCTGGCTGATCCCGGACTGGAGCAAAACATTGCAAACCAAGCTCATTACAGGATTGGCTCTGCTCAGCCTGATGTTCAGTTATCTTAGCCTGAATGAAATGGGTATCATCAGTCCGCGACAGAGTATACAGCAGCAACTGGGCGGTCATCATACATCAGGGCATTTTGAGATTTATTACGATAAAGAGCATTACGACGAACAGGAAATCCGGTATTGGGCTGCCCGGCACGAATTTCACCTGGAAGAGATAGAGCAAGCCCTGAATGTCAGCCATCCTTCATCCCGAAAAATAGAAAGCTACCTCTACGCCCACGCCTGGCAAAAGAAAAAAATCACCGGAGCAAAATTCACCAGTTATGTACCCATTTGGTTGCAGCAAGACCAATTGCACATTGCCAAGCAGCAGTTGGATGCCGTGTTGAAGCATGAGCTGGTGCATGTGGTTTCCAAGCAGTTTGGCAACAGGTTATTTAACGGCAGCTATAGTTTTGGGTTGATCGAAGGGCTGGCCGAGGCCATTGCCAAAGATGCATCGGGGCAATCTACCTTGCACCAGCTTGTAGCCGCCGAAACGCCCTGGCCCGATGCCAGGCAAATGCAGCACGCCATGTCAATCCGTGGTTTCTATGGAAGTGCAGGCGCCATCAGCTATACCACTACCGGTTCGTTTACCGAATTCCTATTAGATAATTATCCGCCTGAATTCCTGAAAGAGGCTTATGCCTGTGGAGATATCGAAGAGGCATATCCCCAAACTACGCAGCAGCTGGTCGAAGGATGGCATGAAGTTCTGGAAGCTACGCCGCTGGATTCTACCGACCGGCAGCTATCTGAGTTCATTTTTGCCCGGCGATCTTTGTTTCAGAAAACCTGTCCACATGCGGTGAATCCGGAGTGGCGATTATGGGATCAGTATCAAAAAGAGGTGGCAGAGGATGATACCTCCGCCATTTGGAAAGTGTTGGAGGATTTATATGCCATGAATTCGGGTAATGCCTTGGTTAAAGAAGCCTGGGAGCGGGCTCAGCTTCAGCAACAAAAGCCGGAAGCCGTGACAAATGCCATCACCCCAAACGACAGCTTGCTGAGTTTGCAAGCAATGCATGCAGACGCTCTATTTCTTGGAAAGGGCTATGCCGCTGCCGATTCTTTATTGCAAATTTATACCCCCAAAATTCGATCTTCGGAAGCACGAAATCTTCGGTATACCCTGGACCTTCGGGCAGACAGCCTGCAATGGAGCTATCACCTTAAACGAAGGTATGATAATTGGTTACCGGACAGCGCCACTTTTGAACAGCTTAATCACCCCAACAAAATGCTGAGTGTGGATCAGGCTTTACGCAGGGGAGAGAATAAATCACTGACTAAATATGCAGCAGGGTTATTAAAAGAGGAAGCTCACGAAGACTGGTTTGATATCTACGAACGCACGATTGACCGGCTTGTATTTTTGGGACACTATGATCTGGCAAAAAAATGGATAGAGAAAACAGAAAATCTAGACTTGCGCCTACGACACCAGGAACGTTTGCAACAGCAAAAAGAGTGGCTGAAATTCATGCTACAAAACTCCGGAAACAGTTAAAGCCGTCATCACCAATTATACACATTCACTAATTACCTTATTCCCTTATCTACTTATACCCCTAAATCCTGACGTTGCAGGTTAAGCAGATTATACCCAAGTTTCTGCCTCGTTAATCCCAGTGCTACCATTCATCTATGGCAACTACATTCTTCGCATCTCTAAGCAAAACAGGCCTGCTGGCGATGGTAGCGTTGATGGGGTTTTATTCTCTTGCAACAGGTCAGCATTTCAGGGCTTCGGCAGGTTATAACATCAAAAGTGTAAGCCTGAGTTACGTACCGGATAAGAATTACAGTGGCAGTATCGATCGGGTGGTTAAAAGTACGGTTGAGGCGGAATTCGAGCGATATCTTTTTTACCGGTTTTACCTGGCAGGTAAAGGAGAATATCTGCTTCAGAATCAGGAGGACGCATTGTTTGGCGGTCCCGTAAATTTTCAGGAAGCCTATGCCAGTGGCTTACTGGGCTTGCAATGGCCAAAATGGGGCGTATATGGTGGGGTGAAGATTGGCAGAATCTGGGATGTGAAAATTCATGGCACCACCCGGGATGGCGGTGAATTTTGGACGCAACCAGTAGAACCTGTTGATAGCTACACCACGGCTCTCACGGCAGGTGTAAAATATTACCTGTTGAATTTTGTACGGTTACAGGCCGAAATCACTCAATTGGAAAATCCTCCTACAGAAATCATCCCAAAAAGTAGTTTTACCCGCAATCCTGCTTTTCGGTCTTTTGATTTCAATCCCGTTTCGTTTACGGTAGGTATTTCCATAAGTGTTCCATGGACCAGCCGCGCAAAGGCCCGGGCCGAAGTGAAAGAAATGAAACTACCGCCATTGATGCGTGTTTCCGGGGTGAGTTTTGGTCAGCCGCTAAAGAGAGATACCTATGTGACCTCTCCCTTTGGAAAGCGCTGGAATCGGCCACACCAGGGAATCGATTTAAAAGCCGGATTGCGGGATGATGTGGTAGCTGCAGAAAGCGGCGTGGTTGTGAAAGCGGGAGAGGGGCGCGGTTATGGCAAGATGGTTCGCATCAAACATGCCCGTGGCTATGAAACCGTGTATGCCCACATGATGCGCATCAAAGTGAAAGAGGGGGAACGGGTGCGCAAAGGGCAGGTTGTGGGACGCGCGGGAAATACCGGGACTTCAACGGGCGTACATCTTCATTTTGAGATTATAAAAGATGGGGTTCATGTGAACCCGCTTTCGTATGTAAGGTTTAACCAGTGATTTAAAAGATGGAGTATAAAACCACTTTTAATCCCATAAACGCCACCGTCATTGCGAGCCACTAATTTTGCCCGCAGCTGGGCAACACCATTGGGGTGATGACAGTTCTGTGATCGGCAAACCGAACATTGGTGATTTCTTTAAAACCACTCTTATCTCTTAATAACACTGTCATTGCGAGGAGCCCATAATGCCTAAAGTAGGATTGAAATGTCTACCGACGCGGCAATCTCTCTAAAACCGCTTGGGATGTTTATCAATGAACCGTTGGGAAAGTAGTTGCTATGATTCAACAGATCGCCACGTCGAAAGCCGTAAAGCTCGAGTGCGTGCAATTTGCCTCCTCGCGAGGACAGGCGTTGGGTAGATTTTTGAATAAACCACTTTTGTCTTTAAATCTGTCATCGGTAGGAGTCTGTTATGCCTAAGGTAAGTTTAGAGTGCAAACCGACGTGGCAATCTCCTTGATACCATTTGGGATATGCAACAACGAATCGTTGGGAAAAGAGTAAATAAGATTCAACAGATCGCTTCGTCACTAAACATAAAAACTCAGGTGTAATCATGTTGCTTTCTCGAGATGGCCGGAAGGTGGCGAAGTTTTTCTAAAATCATTCAAGTTATCGGAATAAAGAGTATAATTGGCAATAGGGAATACAAATATGCACTCAATACAGGTATAGCTATGAAAAAATCATTTCTGGTAATTTTCTTTTTGATGATGACGGGAACAGTTATTGCACAGCAAGCGGATTCGACGGCCCAACCTGAAACCTTTCAGTACGAATGGGGCGGGGAGCAGATGACCATGCAAAAGTACTTTATCGTATTTTTGAAAAGTGGTCCCAATCGGAGCCAAACCGAAGAGGAGGCCATGAAATTGCAGGAGAAGCATTTGGCTTACTTGGGCGGTTTGTATGAAGAAGGCATCATCAACCTAAACGGCCCCAGTGGCGGTGAGGGCGATATCCGCGGCTTTTCGGTATACAACGTGGCAACCATTGAGCAGGCCCGGGAGTATGCTGAAAAAGACCCGATGGTACAAGCAGGTCGTTTGGCTGTGGAAGTTCATCCTTGGTGGCTGGCTAAAGGTTCAGGGGTTAAGTAAGGTGATATTGTAATATGGTGATATAGTGATGCTGTGATTTGGTAGAGTGTGAGGCAGTGAAGTCCTAATTCCATACGCTCTATGTTGTGGGGAAATGCTATCATTTATGTTTATAAAGCCTAATTTTGAATATGTATGTTTTTCCTGGCCAACCGAACAAAGTCTACATTGAAGGCCGTGTTTTCTCAATTCTAAGTTTTAGGCTAAGTTTGATTAAAAGGCACTGGAGGATTTTAGGTCTCGTTTAAAGTCCTCCCTTGAGGGAGGTGCTCGGTTTTGGTTTGCCAAAACTGGCGGAGGGTGTTAGTTGGAAAGTGTGGATGATTTCCTGCCGCCGCCCATCCAACTAAAGCTGAATTTGCCATATAGGAAAATTATTTTTTCAATCCCGAACTGGGTATTTCATATGCGCTATACTATGCCTTCAGCAGAACGCCGTTTTTTAGTATTTTAGGTTGATTTGTGATCTAACATCCAACCAAAAATAATGCGAGAAGCCATTTTTATACGTCACACTTCCTATAAAGAACTGCCGGTTGAAGAGATGCAGCGGCAAGCGGATCAGTTTTATGAAAAGATGAAAGGCCGCCGTACCGTTCGCGACTTTTCAGATAAAGCAGTTCCCCTGGAGGTTATTGAAAAATGCTTGCTGGCTGCGGGAACAGCTCCAAATGGCGCCAATAAACAACCCTGGCATTTTGCGGTGGTGAGTGATCCGGAAGTAAAAAAGAAAATCCGGATGGAAGCTGAAGAGGAGGAACGCAAGTTTTACGACCACCGTGCTTCTGATGAATGGCTGGAGGACCTGGAGCCTTTTAACACGGACGCTAATAAGCCTTTTCTCGAGACCGCTCCGTACCTTATTGGCATTTTTGCACAAAGTTATACGTTGAATGAAAATGGCGAGAAAGAGAAAAACTACTATGTGAAAGAATCCGTGGGGATTGCAACCGGGATGCTGATAACGGCACTGCACCATGCGGGACTGGCCACCCTTACACACACGCCCAGTCCCATGGGCTTTTTGAATGAAATCATGGAGAGGCCATCCCATGAGAAACCATTTTTGCTGCTGGTGGTGGGATATCCTGCCGATGACGTGAAAGTCCCGGACATCTCCAAGAAATCACTCGACGAGATCGCCAGCTTTATATAGCATATGAGCGATAAATCACAGCATATCAGAAGATCAAAACTATCACAGTTAAACCTGTGATAACAAGCCGGCAATTGTTAGTACTTGTGCAGATCTTTACGTTATGGATAAGAAGAACAAATCATCTAAAAAAACTGCTCTGAAAAAAGAGCTCATCCAGTGGGCCGTGATACTTCTGGTGGCTGCAGGCTTGTATGCAACCGGCTATCACGCCGAAGTTATTGGCCGCTTGCAAAGTGTGCTGTTATATACAGGCATCTTGCAGCCGGATACCGACGCATCAATCGTTCACGGGCAAACCGCTGATTACAACATGCCCTTACTCACCCTGGATGGCGACCGGACCTCACTGGCAGAATTTGAGGGCAAGACCATCTTCCTGAATTTCTGGGCAACCTGGTGTCCGCCTTGTATTGCTGAAATGCCCAACATCCAAAGCTTGTATGAAAAAGTTCATTCCAAAGACATTGTATTTGTGATGGCTTCGCTGGATGAAGAACCTCAAAAAGCACGGGATTTTGTGGCGCGCAAAGGATTCACTTTCCCGGTGTATTCGGTACTCTCCAAACCTCGCAGTTACGACAGTTCCGTAGTGCCTACCACCTATGTAATTGCCCCGGATGGCAGCATTATGATGGAACATCAGGGCATGGCAAAATATGACACAAAGGAGTTCACAGAGTTTTTAAAAGCCATTTCAGCTGCAGAGGGCAGGTAGCTATAAAAATAATGAACATATCACCTTACCTTCTTATTTCCTTATTACTTAAATAAGCCTGTCACCCGTCTGTAAAAAAGCGTACTTTGGCGCTGGTCAGTTTTTCATAAGTAATAATAAAAGAGGTATGGAGAAAGTAATAGCAGGAATACAACAAATAGGCATTGGTATACCGGATGTGCATAAGGCTACAGACTGGTATCGGCGGCATTTTGGGATGGATATTAAAGTATTTGAGGATGAAGCTACAGCCGAGCTGATGCTCCCGTACACCGGTGGTAAACCACACGACCGCACAGCCATACTTACCTTGAATATGAAAGGCGGAGGCGGTTTTGAAATCTGGCAATACACCAGCCGTACCCCACAGCCAGCTGATTTTGACCTGATGATGGGAGACTTGGGTATCAATTGCGGAAAAATTAAATCCATCAATGTGCCGGGCACTTATGACGAGATGGAAGCAGCTGATGTTGAAATCCTGACACCGCTTGAGAAAAATCCTGCAGGAGAATACACCTTTTTTGTTAAAGATCTCTATGGCAACATCTGGCAGGTGGTGAAGGGCCGGGAGTTTTTCCGTGAGAAGACACCGGCCTCCACCGGTGGCGTTGTAGGAGCTGTTATTGGATCCACGGATATTGATGAGGCTCGCAAACTATACTCGGATGTGCTGGGCTACGACGAAGTGGTGTATGATGAAACCGGAAAGTTTAGCGATATGAAGGGACTGCCTGGCGGCGAGCACACATTCAGAAGGGTGCTGCTGCGCCATTCCAAACCAAGGCAGGGTGGTTTTAGCCCCATGTTTGGTCCTACAGAAATTGAACTGATTGACGTTAAGGCGCGGACTCCGCGGAAGATCTTTAAAGATCGCTACTGGGGCGACCTGGGTTTTATTCACCTTTGCTTTGATGTGCAGGGTATGGATGCTCTGGAAAAAGAGCTGGAGGCAAAAGGTTTCCCTTTCACGGTAGATTCTGCCAACAGTTTTGATATGGGCGAAGCTGCCGGACGTTTTACTTATGTGGAAGATCCTGACGGCACTCTCATTGAATTTGTGGAAACACATAAAGTGCCGATCATCAAAAAGATTGGCTGGTACATTGATATGACCAAGCGCGATCCCAAAAAGAACCTGCCAAACTGGATGATCGGGGCCCTGCGCTTCAGCCGGATGAAGGACTAAATGTTAGGGTGATTAGGTGATATGGTAATATGGTGTGAATGAGAGCTCGGTTGCAGAAGAAGACTATATCACTAAATCACCATATCACCCTTTCCTTAAAAAATATAGAAGTGGTAGAAAGGTCAGGGGAGTTGTCAAAGCAAACTCAGTTTAATACTCAGAAGACTCCAAAGGTGTGCCGCCTTCGAGTTCATCTTCATTTTCGAAAGGACGCTCCACCAGGTAGGCTTGTCCGGCTGCAGAATCGTAAGCTACCTGATAGCGAAGGTTTTCTTTATAAAACTCCAGCATACCGAAGAGCTGGTTGTCTTTAATACTCAGCGTAGCGAGACCCGTTTCGCGATCTTCGATATTTGCTGTAATAGAAACCACAGTGGGCAACGTGTTACGAACCGAGCGAATCTTTAGCGTGTAGGTTTCATTGCGAATAGTATTGGTTATATTCATCGAATCACCCTGCGATAGCTCGTTTAAGGAAGAAATAGGAACATTTGTTTTTATGTATTCCTTTTGTTGGGTGAGGGTAGGTTGGCTGGGGGCCTCAATCGGGGCTGAATCAGCGTTGGGCTTTTCTGAGGTTTTATTATCACTGGGCCCACAGCCAATGGCAACAATGCAAATCAGAAAGAGTGAAAGAGAAGTATGTAAAAAGTTGGGGAATTTCATTTTACTTAATTAAAACCATTTGGCGGGTTACAGTTTGGTTGGGCGTGTTCAGGCGGTACATGTAGATTCCGCTGGCAAGATTGGCTCCGTCAAAGTTTACGCGGTGCTGTCCGGCGTTTTGTCGCTCATTTACCAGCGTAGCTACTTTCCGTCCCGCCATATCAAATACTTCCAGCTGTACGTCACTGCTGACAGCCAACTGGTAACTAATTACCGTGGTAGGATTGAATGGGTTGGGGTAATTCTGATTTAACTCAAATTTTTGTGGACGTTCCTCCAGTTCGCTGGATACCGTATTATTGACTGTCAGCTGTACCGGTACCTCTATCAGCGGGTTGATGGGATCGT
Source organism: Gracilimonas mengyeensis (assembly GCF_900182705.1). Classification (GTDB taxonomy): domain Bacteria; phylum Bacteroidota; class Rhodothermia; order Balneolales; family Balneolaceae; genus Gracilimonas; species Gracilimonas mengyeensis. The sequence continues at coordinate 192,731 of NZ_FXTP01000006.1, forward strand.
TAGTGGCAACGGTCATTAGCGTTTCATACGTGCCGGCTGAAACGCCTCGTGTATTGAAATTCAGATTGATGGAAGAACTTCCATTTTCACCCGTAATGCCGGATGGATCAGGCACTGAAAGCCATTCCGTTGGCGCATTAAGGCGGCGTATTTCGATATCGTCTATATTCATATAGGTACCTGCAACTGAATTACGGTGCAGGACCTGCATTTCACCTGGGGTTTTACCGTTAAGATAGCTGGCGGTGTAAAAACGGGAGCCATTCAGGAAATACTCGATTTGTTCTTCATCGGCATTATATAGAATGCGAAGCGTATGGTAGCGTCCGCTTGTGGGGTTGGCCGAACCATTAGATAGCCAAGTCAAAGCTCCTGTTTCGTCCAAATCTGCAGCAAAAAGGGTGTACCCAAAATCACTGTTTGAAATAATGACACCACTTGAAAAATTGCCAGTCTGACCATCCATAAGATAGAAGTCAAAAGTTTCGTTGATGTAGCCGGTGCCGCCAATTTCAAAGTTGATGATGACTTCGTAGTTACCGAATGGCTGGTATCCAAAGAAAGGGGCTGAAACAAACTGAATGGACGGGACTTCCTCACCGTCATTGTTGGTATAGGTATTCCCGTCGTATTCGAGGCGTAAATGCTGATTGCCGGAATTGGCGTTGGCAGATGAAATAAGAAATTCAGAGTTGTTGCCCAACCGCCAGTCGCTGATGGCACTATAGCTGCCGGGGGCAAATCCCTCACTGCCTTCAAAAGAGGTTTCATAAATCACTTCTTCCTGCCGCTGGCTGCTTTTGGCTGAGCCTGCAAAGGGGGCGAGGTTGGCAGGATATCTAACAGGGTCTTGTAACTCAGCAGGTTCCGTACTTACCAGCTTTTGGCCGCTGGACTTTGCTTTTTGTTTGCTAAGAATGTTGCCAGGGAAATCAAAATCTACTTCCCACATCAGGTTGCTGGCCCCGCTGTTTGAGAGATTATAGACCACAGTAAAATCATCTTCCCGGTTTAAGGTTAGGGCGATTTCATCGGTAGATGTTTGTGCCACCGGGGGATCTACCACAGAGAGTTGGTAATTGGCAACGGTGCGCTTGATTTGTGCCATGCTAAGCGCGTTATTTTCCGGTGTGATATTGTTGTTAGTGCCCAAGGTAACGCCTTCCCACTCTAAATCGGGACTGGAGAAAATAGGAACCTCTTCAAGTCTGATATTATCGGCACTGTTGCGATATGCCATGATAGTGTGTATGCCTGCGTCTTTATCCTGATATCCTACTGAATAATGAAATAAACCGCCGGTGGTATCCGCTGCTGATTCGCGCTGTGTACGGGCATGAGAATTGCCCATGTTATGACCGATTTCATGAATCAGTGTGTATCCCGTAGCAATTTGTTGTACACGGTTTACACTGAATCCACGGACCGGATCCCCACTTGTGCTACCCAGGCGCCAGCCTAAACCACCAACATCCCAAATTTGAGCAATCATAGCTACTAAGTCGGCTCCGTATTCCTGCCGTAAATCGTGTACCTCTTCCAGATATCCGTCATAGCCCTCGTCCGAACCATAAACGGGATTGTCAGGGTTTTGGGTGAGTCGCTTCAGTAATTCATTAGATTCCACACCGTCGTTAATTTCATCGTAACTGGTTTTGTATACATGAACCAGGCGCAGCTCAATGCCCAGCTGGCTGTTATCAAGGGCAGTCTGAGACCGATTCATAGCCTGAGAAAGGATAACATCAATGCTACCAAAGCTGGAAGAATCTGAAGCCCAGCTTGCGGCATTATTGGTATACACCAGCATCAGGTCAATGGTGGTGCTGTCTTCAATAGATGAAGTTAATGAAGAAGGTTTGTATTGATAGGTGCTACCGGAAGTTTTAGCCCAGGATCTTTTTTGATCAGGACGATCCGGCCAGGCCACAAATTCATGCTCCCTGCCATACAGTCCGCAGGATAATTCTTTTTCTTGCGCTACCTTGCCCCGGCTTAGATAGTGCTGGCCAGCTTGTGCATCAAAAGAAATGGAGACAGAGCGGTGGTTTTCGGTATGGTAATTACCCAAGAGGCGCCCGTTGGCATAGGTTGCCGTAAATACGCGGTTGTTTCCGTCGGCCTTACGGGCAATGATGGAGACCGTGCCGGGCAGGTATTCCGTGTGGCGTGTAACGACAAAACGGGTGGGTTCATCTTCTCCGGTGTCAAAAGTAAACTCAGCCCCTTTCTTAAATTCGGGATTGGAAAAAACATTTCCGTTCAGCTTAAAAAACTGTCGATCTGTTTTTGCGGCCAGGGAATTAGTTTCGGGTTGAAGGGTATTGAGCTGGAAAACCTGCTGCTGAGCAATTGTTGGAGTAGCTGTGCTCAAAAAAACAGCGATAATTAACAAGCAGAATGTAATATTCCTCATAGCATCTCTTTTGGTTTATATAAAAAAAGTAGATCCTGAGTTATTTTTCAGGAAAGCGGACTCCTAAGGCTTTAACCATAGTACATCAAAAAAATTAAATAAACGACCCCTGTTAAAGGCGGTTAATCTAACAATACTTTAATATCCGGCATTCCTCAAACGAAACATCCTGGCTTTTATGCGAAACGGTCCGCCAGCCGGTTGATCAGGTAACCGCTTTCCTCAAGTGCCTGGGTCGCAAACTTTCCGAAGAAATCGGTTACACCTTCAAACTCTTTCACAAAACCCTCGCGGTCGTTTTCTTCAACCAGTTCTGCGAGTTTTTTATGGTGATTGAAGAACTTCAGGAGCAAATCCCGGCGCTCTTTATTGGCGAAAACAATGTCGGCGTAGAGCTCGGCATCCTGGGCAAAAATCCGGCCGGTCATCATCAGTTCAGCGCGATAGATGGGAGAGGAGTAGTCCAGCATGTCCGTTGGCTTCAGGTCGTATTCCTCCATAAAGGAACCGTGCAGCAGGGCTACAAAGTGTCGCAAACCCTGAACCAGGTGCATCACGTGATCGTGTTTTTTAGGATCGGCTTCAATGACGCGCATACCCCAAAGCCGGCATTGTTCTACAAACCACAGCGCATGTTCGCCGCCGCGCGCATCACAAAAGACCATCAGCTGCTTGGAAAGGTTTTGTACATCGGGCCCATGCATGGGGTGAAGCCCAACAACGGGGCCATTGTGTGCCTTCAGCATTGCTTCAATAGGCGCAGATTTATTACTGGTGAAATCCGCCAAAATCGTTTCTTTTTTGAGGCGCCCGCTCAACCGCTCAATCACCGCTTCAGTAACTTTGATGGGTACCGTCACAATTACCATGTCCAGTTTTGGCTGCAACTCTTCTAGCTCATACCAGTTACTTTTATCAATGGAATAGGTGTGATGCCCCGTTTGGCTGGCAATGCGCTTGTACAGGCTACCCATGCCACCTTCACCGCCAATAAATAAAATATGCTTAGGCTCTTTGGTAGCAATGGGAAATTTTTCCTGCGACTGCGTAGCGCGGGAGGCTGTCATAATCATGCGCAGAAAATCTTCGGCCCAGTCGGGATCAATACCCTTGGACTTGGCGAGCTCTTTAAAAGCTTTGGATTTTTCTTCCTCACGCTTCGGTACAAAAACCGGTAGCTGGTTTTCCACTTTTGTTTTGATGACATCCCGCACAATTTCACCCCGCTCGGCCAGCAGGTCCAGGATGTGTTCATCAATTTCGTCAATGCGTTTGCGGGGCGATTCTAAATCTTTATGTCGGTGAGACATTTGGTATCTTTTTGTTTGGCCACTAATGAAGCACTAATTTTCGTTGCTCGTTGCTAAAGTGCCTGCCGCAAGCGTCTCGCTTGTGGCAAACAATGATTGGTCCAAGCGAGACGCTTGAACCAGTCTATTCGGATTGAATAAGACAGTATTTTGAGTTACCAGCATCGAACATCCAGCAACTAGGTTCCAACATGGAATGATATCTCAGCCTTCACGTTTTAGTGTTTCCGTGGCAATTAAATTATCGAATTTACGGTTTCCTAAGTTACGTTACAGTTTGTACCTTTAAAAGCTGTTTATGGCTCAATTTAAACTTCATTCTCCTTACGAACCTGCAGGCGACCAGCCTAAAGCGATTGCTGAACTCACAGAGGGCATTCGTGCGGGCGATCGGTATCAAACCCTGCTTGGTATAACCGGCTCGGGTAAAACGCGCACGGTAGCCAATACCATAGAAAATGTGCAAAAGCCCACGCTGGTGATGAGCCACAACAAAACGCTGGCTGCACAGCTGTACCGCGAGCTTAGCGACTTCTTCCCGGAAAACAGGGTAGAATTTTTTATCTCCTATTATGATTACTACCAGCCGGAAGCCTACATCTCCACACAGGACAAGTACATTGAAAAGGATTTATCCATCAACGATGAGATTCAGCGACTGCGGCTCAGAGCCACCAGTTCACTGCTTTCCGGCCGGCGCGATGTGATTATTGTCTCTTCGGTGAGTTGTATTTACGGTATCGGTTCGCCCTCGGAATACGAGAAGCTCATTTTGAACCTGGAAGTAGGGCAGGAGATTCCACGTAATACCATTTTGTATGATCTGGTGGATTTGCACTACAATCGCAACGACCTGGATTTTAAACGCGGTACGTTCAGGGTGCGGGGTGATGTGATTGACGTGTATCCCGCTTATTCTGATGAGGGGTTGCGGATCACTCAATGGGGCGATGAAATTGAATCGCTGCAGCTGTTTGATGTGAACGACGGCACCATCATCGAAAATGTGAACGAATTTCGGGTGTACCCGGCCTCGCACTATGTGACCTCCAAATCACGGTTGGATACGGCTATTGATCAAATCCGGGAAGAGCTGGAGTGGCGTAAAAAGATTCTCATTGATGAAGAGAAGTTCTTGGAGGCCAAGCGCATTGAGCAGCGCACGTTGTTTGATATCGAGATGATTCAGGAAATCGGCTATTGTTCCGGTATTGAGAATTATTCTCGCTACCTGAGTGCACGAAAACCCGGGGAGCGCCCGTACTGTCTTTTTGATTATTTCCCGGATGACTTCATGCTGGTGATTGATGAGAGCCACCAGACCATCCCCCAAATAAATGCTATGTACGGCGGCGACCGCTCCCGAAAGATGGAGCTGGTGGAACACGGATTCCGTTTGCCCTCTGCGCTGGATAACCGTCCGCTTACTTTTGAAGAATGGGAAGGGCTGGTAAAACAGGCCATTTTTGTAAGTGCCACGCCCAGTGATTACGAACTGGAGAAATCCGGCGGGGTGTACACCGAACAGATTATCCGCCCAACCGGATTGATGGAGCCCGAAATTGAAGTACGTCCATTGGATAATCAGGTAGATGACCTGTTGGGTGAAATCCGTGAAAAAATTGAGAAAAACGAGCGAGTGTTGGTTATTACACTTACCAAGCGCCTGAGTGAGGAATTGAGTGCATATCTCAAGAATCTCAACATCAGTGCGGCCTATATGCACAGTGAGTTAAGTGCCCTTGAAAGAATCGAAGTTTTGTATAAATTCCGGCGCGGCGATTTTGACGTGCTGGTTGGGATCAACTTGTTGCGTGAGGGAATTGATATTCCCGAACTTAGCCTGGTGGCCATCATGGATGCCGACAAGGAAGGTTTCCTGCGCTCCGAGACGTCGCTGTTCCAGATTGTAGGACGAGCGGCACGGAATGTAGGCGGTAAAGCCATCCTGTATGCGGATAAGATAACCGACAGCATTCAAAAGGTGGTGGATGAAACACGCCGTCGCCGTAAAATTCAGGAAGAATATAATAAGGAACACGGCATCACTCCGGAAACTATCAAGAAGGAGTTGAAGCCGCTGGTTGATCCAAGCCTGATTTCGAGTCAAAGCTTTGATTTTGCCAAGAAAGATGAAGAGCCGGAAGATGATGCTCTCGAGGTGATCAAAGTGGCGGAAGAAGGCATACAATACAAGGCGAGTCCGGCCATGAAGGAAGTGACCTTCGAGAACAAGGACGAGTTGCTTGAGCATTTGCGGGAAACCATGCATCAGGCGGCGAAAAATATGGAGTTTGAGGAAGCGGCCCGCATCCGCGACCAGATAGCAAAACTGGAAGACGAACTATAGTTAGTTAATGGTTAATGGTTATTTGTTATAGGCAAATGCACCATTAACCATTACACCATTAATCCATTTACTACATGAAAGGTACTATTGAGTTTTTGAAATCATTTGCCACCGACCGAGATGTGGCTTCTATCACCCCATCTTCAAAATATTGCGTTCGCAAATTATCTGAGCATATCAACTTTTCCACTACCGATGTGATTGTGGAATATGGCGGCGGCACCGGCGTTTTTACCAAGCACTTTCTCAAAAAGATGCGGCCGGATGCCCGGTTATTTGTTTTTGAAACCAATGATAATTTCTACGACCTGTTAAACAGTATCGACGACGACCGGCTCACTGTTTTCCACCAAACCGTGGAAGACCTTCTGGAACTGCTGCCCGCTGATGTGGTTGGAAGTGTAGACCACGTGGTTTCCGGTATCCCCTTTTCTTTTTTCGACTGGGAAATGAAAATAGATATCCTTTCAAAAACAAGGGAAGCTCTACGCCCTGAAGGTTCCTTCCTGGCTTATCAAACCTCGGGACATTTAAAAGATCCTCTGCAGGAAGCCTTTGGCAATTTCACCACCGAATTCTGTTGGAAGAACATCCCGCCTTATTTTATTTATGATGCGGTGAATAGGGTGAATGGGGCTTCATCCTGATACTAAATTTTACCCTTCGCTATTCGCACCCTCTTTGTCTGTCATTTCGATAAAGATGAGAAAAAGTCAAATAGCTCCGGCCTTCAGGCCGGTGGACAGGAAAGCCAGTTCGAAAACCCGAGCTTAGGTTATATGTAAAGTCCGAGTGTATGTCGAGGGTTGCGAATCGATGTCCATTAGGAGTTCATCGCCAAAACTTGGAACGCTATATAAGCTATCGATTGGTTAGAAGCCCTTGGCTACACAACCCCTTTCTGTCTTTCCCTTCCGAGGATTCGGGACATGGGATAGGACTCTATTAAACTCACTCTTCAATCGTCACCTTATCATTGTCAAAGCCATCGCCCTCGTCTTGTTTGTTTTTCCACTCTCTGTAAAATTGAAACAGGTTGGAGGTAGCGTATACCAGCATAAAAAATGCTATCAGGTAAGCCACCGAATCGGGGTTCATTACGATAAGGACGGCAATGACGATCATCAAAATGCCGAGGATGCTCAGTTGCAGACCAAAGAGAAACATCAACCCAAAAAGCCCAAGGAATGCAGCAAAGGTGGGGGGGATGAGTTCAGGGAAAATAAAAATCAGTACGCCCGCAATGATGGGAACGGCCGCAAAGAAGGTGGGGAACCGGAAGGTAAGAAACATCACCCCTAAAGCAACAAGATAGGCTCCGGCAATCAGGTAGAGAAAGTTTGGAAATATTAGCGTGAGTACGCCGGTAGCCAGGGTAAGCAGCGCATTGATGATTTGCCGCTCGCGGCTGCGGTGGTTGGCGTTGATTTGAAATTGTTTGATCATTACTTAGCTCCTTTGATTGGATAGTATAACAGGAATGGGGACTACTGCAATTCCACAAATTCCACTTCTTTAGTTTCAGTATCCAGCAGGGCGACGGAGGCCGTGCCGTCAAAACCGTGGGCCGAGCCGGGGTTAATCACCAACGTGATTCCCTGGGTTTTATTAACCTGCTCGTGGGTGTGTCCTGTTACCAGCACATCGTAGCGACCTGATTCAGCGAGGGAGGCCGTAATTTCAGCGTAGGTCCCGTGGTACACGGCGATGGTAAGCCCATTCACCTCTGTCTTTAGAAAATCACCTGCAATTTCGGCGCCAATGTCCTGGAATTTAGAAATGAGCAGTCGTTTGTCGCCATCGTTATTGCCAAATACGCCTTTCAAGTTGAGGCCTTCAAAAGGTGGGATCATAAACGGACTGCAATAATCTCCGGCATGCAATACCAGCCCAACTTCCCGGTCTCTAAAAACCTCCAGGGCTTTTTCAAGATTTGAAGTGTGATCGTGCGTATCAGAAATCAGTCCAATCAGCATGAGTGAAAAAGGTTTGGCGATGAGTGTTCGTTCACACAAAGAGTAACACAAATGGGACTGAACTGCAATGGAACCATCTTTTCTTATAAGCTGATATTCGAGTCCTTGGTAGCGGCTCCCTCTGTGTCTGCTCGCGAGGATTTAGGGCAAGGGAGAGGACTCTGTAATGGCAATCGAATCTTAGTTTGACTTGGTACTTATTTCTCACCAAAGCGTCCTCTCCCCTTATTGAAGGGGAGAAACAAAGAGGGATCCTGTGGGAGGCTTGGTAAGAGTTAAAAGACCCCGAATGGGGTCAAACATGAATAGCCCAGGGTAAAACCGCATAAGCGGTTGAAGCCCTGGGTAAAAGAGAAAAAACAACAAACCCGAGTTACCTATGGGGCTAAAGCATGTGTGTTTGCCGAGGGTTGGTCTTTAGTAACAATAGTGGTTATAAATTCACAGAGGAGCTGTTGAGGTCTTTTTACTAAGACTCAACTCTTATAAGTCCAAAAATGATCACTCCAAATTAAAGCTGATATCCAGGGCTGTTACCGAGTGGGTAAGCCAGCCCAGGGAAATCACATCTGCACCGCAGCCTTTATAACCGGCAATATTTTGCGGGGTGATGCCGCCCGAAACCTCCACGATAATCTCGTTGGGAATGAGCTGCGCCAGTTCTTTAACCTCTTCAGGAGATCGGTTGTCCAGCATGATGACATCCGCCTTGGCCTTCACGGCTTCCTGGATTTGCTCTTTCGTTTCCGTTTCCACTTCGATGTTCACCATGTGTCCCACGCGGGCACGCACCAGTTTTACAGCACTTTGAATGCTGCCGGCCGCTTTGATGTGATTGTCTTTGATGATGACGCCATCGTCCAGGCGGAAACGATGGTTTTTGCCGCCTCCGCACCGCACCGCATACTTCTGCAGGGCACGTAATCCGGGCAACGTCTTACGGGTATCGGTGATGGTAATAGAAGAATCATCCAGGAGGTTAATCACTTCGCGGGTAGCTGTGGCGATGCCGCTTAGATGTTGAATCAGGTTCAGGATCACGCGCTCACCGCTGAGCAAAGTCCGCACAGAGCTTTCTACTTCGGCAATTTTCTCGCCTTTTTGTACGGGATGTCCGTCGTTTTTATGCAGGGTGACACTCACAGACTCATCCAGCAAACCGTATCCCGTTTGGATGATATCGAGCCCCGCCAGCACGCCATCGGCCTTGGCGGTGTAGACGCCCTTGCCGGCCTGGTTTCCTGAAAAAATAGATTCGGTGGTGAGATCGCCCATACCCATATCTTCGGCAAAGGCGGTTTCTATGATTTTGGAAAGGGCAAGCTGATTCATGGAGTGATTAGGGCGATTTTATTGTCTATTTTCTTGTGGCCTTGTAGATCAAAATCTCTTGTTCTGCAAAGCCCTAAAACTGAAAGATGCTTCGCAAGGAAGCCTTTTAAGATACCGTTTTTAAATCACATAACAGAGTCATTTTCATGATTTACCTCGATCACGCTGCCACCACGCAAATCAGCAATAAGGCGATGGAAGTGTATATCAATGTGTCGAAGCATTATTTTGGCAATGCCAGCAGCATGCACGATGAAGGTTCTTCGGCAGAGCAGATTTTAAATGCCTCTGCCAATACGCTGGCAGCTACTTTGAATGCCCGTCCTAAGGATGTATTCTTTACGTCCGGCGCTTCGGAATCCAATTTTTTGGCCATCTATTCCTTACTGGCAGGCAAGGAGGGTAAGCATATCATTACAACACCCATAGAACACTCATCTGTACGAAATATTTTTCTGAAGCTGGAACAGGAAGGATATGAAGTAAGCCAGGTGCCGGTAGATGAATTTGGTCGGGTAGATCTGAATGAACTGCAAAATCTATTGCGTGAGGATACCGTGTTGGCTTCAATCCAGCATGTTAATTCAGAAATTGGTGTGATACAGGATTTACAGGCGATTGGAGCCATGTTGCACGAGCGCGGCGTATTACTGCACAGTGATTGTGTGCAAAGCTACGGCCGGCTGCCGCTGGATGTAAAACAGATGAAAATAGATGCGATCTCCATTTCATCCCACAAAATCTATGGACCCAAAGGTGCCGGCGCGGTTTGGATGAACCCCAAAGCCCATTGGAAACCGGTGTTTCCCAATCCGGATCAACCCAAAAAATTTAAGCCTGGAACGGCGGATGTGCCTACCATTGCAGCCTTTGCCACGGCGGCCAAAGAAATCACTCAAAAAATGGATATTGAGCAACAGCGAATAGCTGAATTCCGGGCTGAATTTGTGATGGAATTGAAAAAGTTGCCGTATGAGGTGGAAATCATCGAACACCCTGAAAAGCAGGTGCCTAATATTTTGGGGATCCGGGTGCCGGGGATGGAAGGGCAATTTTTGATGCTGGAGTGCAATCAGGCCGGCCTGGCTATTTCGACAGGCAGTGCCTGCCAGGTGGGATCGGAGAAACCCAATAAAACCATGACAGCCATCGGGAAAGACGAACAACAAGCACGCGAGTTTGTGCGTTTGTCCTTCGGAAAAGCCAACACATTTGACCAAATTTCACAGATAATTCAAAAAATGAGTGTTATTTTAGAACGACACTTTAGTAAAGTGAATCACTACAAATCGAAGAAGGGACCTACATCATGAAACGAGGATTATTTCTGCTTACGCTCGCCATCGCATTTTTTGCAGCCGCACCAGCCATTGCACAGTCGGGAGAAGAGGCCAGCGAGGCCAAAGTTACCATTGTTAAATACAGCGATTACCAGTGCCCGGCCTGTGCATATTTTGTACCATTTGAGGAACAGTTAAAAGAAGATTTCGGGGATGACATCGAGTTTACCACCAAGCACTTTCCACTCAATATGCATCAATACGCCCAGTTGGCATCTCGTGTGGCCGAAGCTGCCCGCCAGCAAGGCAAGTACCAGGAAATGCACGACCTGATTTTTGAGGGACAGGATCAGTGGTCAAGAGGCAATGCTGAATCTATTTTTATTGGCTACGCCAAAGACCTCAAGCTGGATATTGAGGAATTCCGGGAGGATATGAACTCTGCTGAAATGCAGCGAATTATTATGGAAGACAAGCGGGAAGGTCTCAATAAAAATGTAAACTCTACTCCGACGTTTTTCATCAACGGCCAAAAGCTAGAGCGCAACCCCCGCACCTACGAGCAGTTCAAAACCATTGTTGAGAGTTATATGAAGCAGTCCTGATACTGAAGGGACGAACTTTAAGGTTGTTTGGTTAAAGCCATTAAAGCGGATGTTTTCTGAAAGGGAAATGCTGTTTTAGTGGCTTTTTTTTTGGGTGATGGGATTACATTGGGGAAAAGTGTTTAATTCTACTCGTTCCCGACGTTTAGTAGGTAATGCCTTATCGGGATAAAAGAGTTGTTCAAAGCTCTAAAACCGTTACCTTTCATTGAAATGTAAGTACATTGTAATTATATTAATGTTCACGCAATGCCCAAGTCATGAAAACAAAAATAATACGTATAGGAAATTCCCAGGGCGTTAGAATTCCAAAACCTCTGATTGAAGAAAGTGGAATTACTGATGAAATTGAGATGATTCTCAGAGACAATGAGATTGTTCTCCGCTCTGCAGAAAAAACCCGAAACGGCTGGGAAGATTCCTTCGAAAAGATGGCTAAGGAAGGTGACGATGCTCTGCTGGATCAGGAAGACATAGAAAATCCTTCCGATTGGGACGAAACTGAATGGGAATGGTAGCAAAAACACCAGTTCAAAGGTTTGAGGTACACTTGATTTCCCTTGATCCTACAAAGGGGTCTGAAATCAAGAAAACCAGACCATGTGTCATCATTTCACCCGATGAGATGAATAAGCATATCCGGACAGTAATCATTGCACCTATGACTTCCTCCATAAAAAATTATCCTACGCGAGTCACTACTACCTTTCAGGGAAAAAGGGGACAAGTGGTATTAGACCAAATTCGTACGGTGGATAAAAGCCGCTTGTTAAAACAACTTGGCACAATTAGTGGTTCAGCCAAAGAAAAAGTGTTGAGTGTATTACAAGAAATGTTTGCTCCTTAAATAAGAATTCTACTTGTACAACGACTCCTTAGAAATGCGTCACCGCACGGTCCAAACTCATAGCAAATCCTGAAAAGTTATTTGAACTTGCTTATCTCAAACACTTTGTAAATTCAGCAACCAGCAACCAGCAACCAGCAAAAAACTTTGATATTCATTCCCGTGCATTTCTCTTATCTTTGGGCTGAATTTTGAAACCCGATTTTTCCATGAAAGAGTATTTAGCACACATCATCAGCGAATCGCTGAAACAGTTTGAACTGGAAGAGCAGCCAAACATCCAGATCGAAGACCCCAATCAACCCGAACACGGCGATGCCGCCACCAACATTGCCATGACGCTGGCCAAGCCCCTGCGCAACAATCCCCGCGCTATCGCCCAGCAAATCGTAGACGGACTGGAATACGACGAGAACAAGATTTCAGCCGTGGAAATAGCCGGACCGGGCTTCATCAATTTCCGTTTTGCTGAAGACTATCTGTTTGATGAGTTGGAAAGTATCCTCGAAGCCGGCGCCGATTTTGGAAAATCAGCAGGAAATAAAGACCAGCGCGTACTGGTAGAATTTGTAAGTGCCAATCCCACCGGACCACTAACGGTGGGACACGGCCGTAATGCCGTATTGGGTGATACTGTAGCCCGTCTGTTGGAATGGACCGGCGCAGAGGTGGAGCGTGAATATTACTTTAACGATGCCGGCCGGCAGATGCGTGTTTTAGGTGAAAGTGTACAGGCCCGGTACCTGGAGTTGTTGGGTAAAGACGCCGAATTTCCTGAAGGCGGCTATGAAGGCGAATACATCCGCGATATTGCACAGGCGCTGATCGATGAACAAGGAGAAGAGCTGGCGGATGCCAAGGATGAATCCCCTTTTAAAGAAAAAGCCGAAGAAGAGATTTTTGCCGACATCAGCGGTACGCTGGAGCGGATGAGCATCAAGATGGATTCGTTTTTTAATGAGCGCAGTTTGTATGAAGACGGCAAAATTGAAGAAACCATCGAGAAGCTGCGCGCCAAAGATTTGGTGTATGATAAAGACGGCGCAGTTTGGTTTAAAACCACTGAATTTGGCAAAGACAAAGACACCGTGTTGGTGAAAAGCTCTGGCGAGCCCACTTACCGTCTGCCGGATATTGCCTACCACGCCAACAAGCTGGACCGCGGTTTTGACTTGTGTTTGGATGTATTTGGAGCCGATCACATTGCCACCTACCCCGATGTGCTGAACGGTATCAAGTCGCTGGGTTACGATCCCGAAAAAGTAGATGTGGTGGTGTACCAGTTTGTAACGTTGGTGAAAGACGGCAAGCCGTTCAAAATGAGTACCCGGAAAGCAAACTTCGTGACGCTGGATGAACTGATGGACGAGGTCGGTGCTGATGTTACGCGCTTCTTCTTCCTGATGCGCTCGCCCAACACGCACCTGGAGTTTGATATTGCCCGCGCCAAAGAGGCCGGAGAAAAGAACCCTGTGTTTTACCTGCAGTATGCGCATGCCCGCATCGCCAGCATCCTGCGCAAGGTGGAAGAGGAATATGATTTTGAATCACAGGCTGATTTGAGTGTGCTTACTCATCCAAGCGAGATCACTCTGATTAAAACCATGTTGAAATTCCCAGAGAACGTGGCGAATGCCGCCCGATTGCGGGAGCCTCATCATGTGATTAATTTCCTGGAAGAGCTCGCTTCGGCCTTCACCAGTTTTTATCACGATTGCCGCATTCTCGGCGAAGACGAAAAGCTGGCCCAGGCCCGGATGGAGCTGGCTAAAGCGGTGGCGCAAGTCCTCAGAAACGGATTGGGTATTTTGGGTATTACCGCTCCGGAACAGATGTGATGGAAATTTTGAGTTTTGAATGTTGAATGCTGTTTAGAAGGATGATTTCTGGCGGCATTTAACTTTTGGGGTAGGATATAGTCTTCGTTTATCCGGAATGCGGAAAATATGCGCGCACGTTAAGGGTGCAGATTTTGTTTTTTGATCAGATTAAAAAGAATCATCAAAAAAACAGAGAAATGGATTTACAATTAGAAGGTAAGAGAGCTTTGGTTACAGGCTCTACAGCAGGAATTGGGTATGCAGTTGCAGAATCATTAGCTACAGAAGGTGCCGAGGTGATAATCAACGGGCGCTCAAAAGAGTCAGTAGAGGCTCAGGTAAACCAGCTGAAAGAAGATACCGGGAACCAAAGCATATCGGGTGTTGCGGCCGATTTTTCCAAGAAGGAAGAAGTCAGTAAGCTGATGGAAGAGGTTCCGGATGTTGATATCCTGATCAATAACGTGGGCATATTCAACGAAGTGGATTTTGAAGACATCACCGATGAAGAATGGTTTGAAATGTTTGAGGTGAATGTGATGAGTGGTGTACGCCTTTCCCGTCATTATCTCCCCAAAATGATGGATAAGAATGAGGGCAGAATCATTTTTATATCCAGTGAGTCGGGCTTGAATATCCCCACAGAAATGGTGCATTACGGAATGAGTAAGACCGCCCAGCTTTCCATCTCCCGTGGACTGGCGCGTCTTACCAAGGGCACAAAAGTAACGGTAAATAGCGTGCTGCCGGGACCAACTGAAAGTCGCGGTGTAGATAATATGCTGGATGAACAAGTGAAGCAAACAGGGAAAAGCCGAGATGAAATTGAGGAAGGATTCTTTAAAGAAGTACGTCCAACCTCTTTGATTCAACGCTTTGCTAAGGTAGATGAAGTTGCTAACCTGGTGACTTATGTAGCCAGTCCGCTTTCTTCAGCTACCAACGGTGCTGCACTCCGGGTTGATGGCGGGGTAGCGAATTACATTGTTTAAAGGTAAGCCTAAATAGGCGCAACCCGGGGTTCTAAAAACAAAAACATCAAGCTTCGCCCCGAAGAAGAAAGGGAACGATAATTTCAAACGAAGCTTTGGCAAACCATCCTGAAAAGCTATGATTGCCAAATCTCGGTAAGCATGTATGCCTGAACACCATTCAACTCTCGGGTTCTTCGTTTGGGAGTCGTTTACCCAGGGCTGCATCCACATACGTGGATTTACCCTGGGCTATTATTGTTTGTCCCCATTCGGGGACTAAGGAAAAATAGCATCTGTTTTTCGTCATTCTTATCTCGATCTCACTTTAATTAATGAGGACTGTAACGCGTTTACTGCTTAGCATATAATTTAAATGAGCACAGAACGGCGTAAACTCGCCAGTCTCCTCCAAAACCTCTGCATCCTGAAAGGGTTGAATAAGAATATTGTCCGTGTTTACACAAATGTTTCGCAAGGTTGAACCCTTTCAGGGTTAGCATCTAAATGTGCCGTTTTCCACGGGTTGCGGTCGCTGCCCGACCTTCACCCGTGGCTATTCACATTAAACCCCGTTCGGGGTTTTCAAAGACCGGCTTGATTGCTCATCCATCCATGGTTATGACTCCTTCTCTCTTAAGAACTTCAAACGGTAAACGCGTGACTGTAAAAATATTGGCTTCTATTCTACAATCATATGGGGCTGAAAATTACTTTGACCGCTTTCGACCTTAATTTTGTTGATACATCCAACGAGAAAAGAACTATCAATTATTATTCATTATGGAATTACGAAAATTAGGAAATACGGACATTCAAACAGCACCCATTGTTTTTGGAGGTAATGTATTTGGATGGACGCTTAACGAGAAGGAATCTTTTGAGATTCTGGATGCCTTTGTTGAATTAGGCTTCAATACCATTGATACGGCCGATTCCTATTCCCATTGGGCCGATGGCAATGAAGGTGGAGAGTCAGAAACTATTATTGGCAAGTGGCTCAAGGACCGTGGCATCAGGGATGAGGTCAATATCATTACCAAAGTAGGATCTGATGTGGGGCAGGGGCAAAAAGATATTTCGGAAGAACACATTCTCAAGGCGGTGGATGATTCCCTTGAAAGACTGCAAATTGAACAGATCGACCTGTACCTGACTCACTGGGATGATGACCGAACGCCGGTTGAGGAAACATTAGGCGCCTACCAAAAACTTATAAATGCAGGCAAAGTGAGAAATATCGGCGCTTCCAATCTTTCACCCGAAAGACTCAAAGCCTCTTTGGAAGCGAGCGAAAAAGAAGGCTTACCGCGTTATGAAGTTTTTCAGCCGGAATATAATCTCTATGATCGGGAGGGATAAGAGAATGGAGTGGCGGATCTTTGCCATGAAGAAGGTCTTGGTGTGATCACTTACTATTCTTTAGCGAGTGGCTTCCTAACCGGGAAATACCGTGGTGAAGACGATCTGGATAAAAGTGTTCGGGGCGAGGGCATCGATAAATACCTGGACGACCGTGGCTTCCGTATCCTGTCTGCCTTAGATCAACTTGCTGAAAAACACGAAGTGACTCAAGCTGGAATTGCTTTAGCATGGTTGATTCACAAAGACAATGTAACCGCGCCCATCGCCAGTGCCACTAAAAAGGACCACCTTTCTGCCTTTGTGGAAGCAACCGAGACGGAACTAAGCTCGGAAGATATGGGGTTACTTGATGAAGCTTCTTCTTATTGAAATTGGAAATTTTAAATGTTGAATTATGAATGTTAGGTGGATGTCTTGAGAATTCCACTTAACACTCGAAACTTAAAACTCAACACTTTTGGGGGCTACTCTGGCTTCAACTTGGTAAAGCATACAATCCCCTTTACCAACTGCTCTTCTACTTCAAAGCCGGCGCGATTGAACAGCTTATTGCTTTCATCTACGCTCCAGAACCGGATGCCGCCAATGGAAACGGATTCTTGTAACAGTCGCCCGTACCATGCATCGGATTTGATGAGGTGCATCATAAACAGCGTGCCATCTTCTTTGAGTACTCGTTTACTTTCGTAAAGCACTTTTAGTTCATCGGTGAGTTCATTCAGGGTGCCGCCCATAACAACACCGTCAAAGGTTTTGGAAAAGAAGGGAAGCTCTCGGCCATCGGCACGCACAAAGTACATGTCGGTTTCGTCGGCTTCGGCTTTGAGACGGGCTTCTTCAAGCATCTGGTAGGAGAAGTCAAGTGCCACGATGTTTGCCTGTTTTTGGGCAGCCTTCAGGGCACGACCGTAAAGAGCGGTTGAACATCCTAAATCCAGGTACCAGCCGTCTTCTACAGGGGCAGTCCAGTCAATGAGTAGTTCGTGTTCTTTTTCAATCGGAAATTCTTCACCGGAGAGGAGGGAGAGGGAGCGTTTACGCCAAATATCTTCATAGATGGCTGCGGTAATTTTCCAGTGATTGGTGCTTTGGGCAATAGAAGTAAATTCCGGCTCTTTCCCAAGCAAGTCGATGATATTATTTTTGACCTTGTACTCATCGCCTTGCTGCGAGCCAACCGTGCCGTTGAAAGGCGTAGCCAAATTGGTAATTTCGTCGGGGACGGAAATACCGGCGCGTTCATCTATGGGGGAGCGTAATTCGAGCTTCATAATAAGCTAACTAATCATTGTTTTTTGGTTGAATACGCTTAATACCGGATGGTGTTACAGACTCATTGAATTTTTAACGATTGAACCGGAGATTGTAATAATTGCTGGGCCATCTTTTCGTTCCAACGCGGAGCGTGTGGAACGAGTGCGAATAAGATTAATTTGATCCAAGCGAGACGCTTGAATCAGGTGTAAAAAATAACCAGTTTCGAGCAACGAGCTTACTTCTGCAACACAATCGATATTTGCGCACCCTTGTCAACACTTAGCATGCGGGCAGCATTTCCTTTGTTGATGCCAATTTCCAGCATCCCCGAACTGCCAATGTAGGCGGCCGGCTCGCCGTCTTCCACATCGGCGAAAGTGTTTACAATTTTATCGAGCATGGTATTGCCCACGTAGATCTTTAACTGATGATCCTTAAGGTGTTCGTCGAGCAAGTCATCCGAAATGTTGGTGATCAGGTTGCCAAAACGATCGATGTGAACCACCCAGCCCTGCAGACCGTCTTTGTCGGCAATAGGAACGGCCCAGTGATACGTTACCAAGTCTTCAATAGGCTCCCCGATTTCTTCCAGTGAGGCCCCGTTGCTCATATGAGCGGCCACCGGTGCAAAAACATCACGCCCGTGAAAAGTTTGAGAAAGGCCTTCGCGCCAGTACTTTTTGTTATTAAGCTTGCAGGCCTGATAATCAAACTCATCAAAGAAAAGCGAAAAAATACCGTTGTCGGGGCCTACAAAATACTGGTCTTTAACTTTCAGTGCGATCGGATGGCGGGAAGTGCCGACTCCGGGATCAACCACTACAAGGTGTACGGTTTCCGGCGGATACAAAAACGCACTGTTACGGATTACCCAGGCACCGGCCATGATGTCTTGCGGGGGAATCTCATGCGAGACGTCCACAAAACGCGCACCCGGGGCAATGCCCAGCATGACCGCCTTCATGGCGCTCACATAATGGTCTTGGGTGCCAAAATCCGTTGTAAGGGTAATTATTTGACTCATCAGGCATAGCTGTTGAGCATCACCGGCATCACCAGCATCAGGATATCTTCGTTTTCATTTTCTTCGGAAGGCTTCACAATTCCTGCACGGTTGGGTGAAGAGAATTCGAAAGTCACTTCATCATCATCGATATTGCTCAGTACATCGCCCAGGTATTTGGCGTTGAAGCCGATTTCCATCTCGTCGTTTGAATATTCGCATTCGATGGTTTCCTTCGCTTCGCTGCTCATATCCAGATCTTCGGCGCGAATAGTCAGCTTGTCGCCACCCAGTTGCAACCGAATCTGACGAGTCGTAGAGCTTGAGAAAATAGATACACGCTTAACGGTAGCCAGCATCTGGTCTTTGCTGATGGTGAGGAACTTATCGTTATCGCGCGGAATTACCGAATCATAATTAGGATACTGCTCGTTGATGAGGCGGGTAATCACAATGGTGTTACCGCTTTTGAAGCGTGCGTGATCTTCAGTTACCGTCAGGTCGCAATCATCGCCTTCAATCGTTTTTTGAATAAGGCTCAGCGCTTTATCAGGAACGATGAAATTCACGTCTTTATCCGCTTTGATCTCGCGGTTGGTATATTTTACCAGGCGGTGACCATCCGTAGCCACAAACTTGCTTTCCTCGGTTCCAATCTGGAAATACACTCCCATCATGGCCGGACGCAAATCGTCACTGGAAACGGCAAAAAGTGTTTTGTGGATGGCGTTGTGCATCAACTCCGTGGTGGTTCCAATGGTGGTGCCTTCGTCCAAACTGGGCACCTCAGGGAACTCATCTGCATCATCGCCTACCAGTTTATAGGTACCTTTATCGGTACGGAAGTTGATGTTTTTACGTTCATCAACATCAAAAAATACGGGGATGTTAGGCAGTTGTCTCAGGGTTTCCAGCAGGCGGCGGGCGGGAATAGCAACGGCGCCGTCTTCTTCAATATCAGCCTGAATATATTCAATAATGGAAATCTCAAGATCGGTAGCGGTAAGCTTCAGTTTGCCATCTTCGCTCTCAAACAAAATAGTTTCCAAAATGGGAAGAGTGGCTTTGGATGGCACGGCTCCAATCACGGCCGACAGCCCTTTGTTCAGTTCATTACTCGAAACAGAAAATTTCATACATGCATGATTTAAATAGGTTAAAGGGCAATTTTAAAACAGAAGTTGCCCTTTCGTTGGAGTGTGCTTATACTAAGAAATACTGGCTCTCTCTGCAACCGCAGAAAGTGCAATTTTCACCCCAAATAAGTTCCGGATTATATCGTTTTAGCGCTACGGTAACACTTAACAATTTACTTTTATCTTGAGATGAGAAAGTCTATACCAGCGCTTGCACTTCTATTTCTGTTTCCGGTCATGGCGTGGGGACAGTCCTCCCAGGCCAAATACGGCAGTGATTTTTTAAGCACCGGGGGAGGAGCACGTGCTTTAGGGATGGGAGGCGCTCATGCCGCACTCGCCAACGATGTAACAGCCGCTTACTGGAACGTAGCTGGTTTGGCCGATATGCAACAACCGCAAATCATGTACATGCATTCCGAACGTTTTAGCGGCATTGTAGGCTACGACTATGGAGCTGCAGCCATGCCACTCAAGAATCAGGATGGTGTGCTGGCCATTAGTTTTTTCCGTCAGGGCGTGGATAATATTGCCAATACCTTGAACGCCTGGGACCGTGAGCGCGATCAACCCAAAGGAAATGTAGAAGATTATATCACCCGCTTTAGTGCCGCCGATATGGCCGTTTTCGTTTCTTATGCCACTCAGCGAAATGAGCAGTTATCGTATGGAGCTTCGGCCAAGATCATTCATCATAAACTGGGTCCTTTTGCGCAAGCTTGGGGCTACAGTCTGGATGTAGGGGCAAAATACAAAACCGAAATCGCTGATTTCGGAGTCTCCGTTCGCGATCTTACCACTATGCAGAAAATGTGGGATGTAGATCAGGCAGAGTTTGGGGATTACGAATCCCAGTTCGACAGCCTCGGCGCTACCTTACCTACCGGACAAAATGAATACGTGCTGCCATCCTTGAAATTAGGAGCCTCCAGACCCTTTGTGATTTCAGAGGATTTTCTCGTAACCGCAGCCGCCGATGTGGATGTGTTGTTTGAAAACCGTCAGGCTTATTACATCAACTTAGGACGCATGAGTTTTGAGCCACACGTAGGGGGTGAGGTTTCATATAAAGATGTGATTGCCTTACGTGCCGGCCTCACCGATTTTATCACCGATCCTGTTTCGGGCTTTTCCGTTTCTCCCACTTTGGGGGTGGGACTGAAGCTCTCTTCTTTTGTGCTGGATTATGGTTTCGCTAGCTTTGCCGGGGCCTCCAGTGACCTGGGTTTTACCCACCGTATTTCACTGCGGTTTGATATTGGGAGGTTACGGTGATTAAGGAAGGGTGCTAAATCAGTCACTACCCTCCCTGTAAAATCAGCGAGTTGATTTTCCTGTCCCTCCGCGAGGGACACAGCTGTCGAAATGGTGGCTACTTATTACCTACGCTAACACAACAATTACTATTTTTGTGGCAATATCACTCAGCTTCTAAATCAGACCATACAGCAAACTCATTGCCACTTGGTTCGGTGAAATGGAAGCGCCGCCCGCCGGGGAAGTCAAAAATGTCTTTGGTAATAGTTCCTCTGGCTTGTTCGACCTTCTGTTGTGTGGCTTCTAGGTTTTTGCTGTAGAAAATCACCAAAGCTCCGCCCGTTTCTGTTGTGCATTGTTTTTCAGATTTGTAGAAGCCGCCGTTGATACCTTCATCAGCAAAGTCGCAGTATTCGGGGCCGTAATCTGTGAACTTCCAGCCAAAGGCCTTAGAGAAGAAAGTTTTAGTGGCTTCCAGGTTCCGGGACGGAAATTCTACGTAATCGATCTTTTCGTGTTCTTGCATGGTAGTTGGGCCTCAGGTTTTTGTTTTAATAGGGAACAATAAGCTCGTCCGTGAGCACCGAAAAATGTTTTTTGTCAAGGGTAGCAATGGGCACTTCTAAAAGGTTGGCTGTTGCTGCAATGATGGCATCTGGAGTTTCAATCCCATGACTTGCTAAAAACTTTTTCCGCAACTTGCCACTTTCTATAGCAATCGTTTGAGTAACAGGAATAACTTCAAATATGCTTAACAGTTCCTCAAAGATCTGTTCTTCTCGTTCATCCCTGATCCCGGTATTGATTTCAGATGTAGTAATTACAGAAAGGAAAAGATTTGTATCAATAGAGGACTCTAAAAAAGATTGAGCTTCATCTTTTCCTTTTAAAAGATCAATAATAATGTTGGTATCAATGATCATCTAAGCCAAGTCGTTTCATTCTCTTGCTCCAACCTTCCCTCAATTCTCGTATGTCAGGAATATCTTTCTTGTCTTTCCACATTCCTGCAGCTGCTTTTATTTTTTTCTTCTTTTCTTCTACAGTAAGCTCCGCCACATACTCATCAATCGCTTCCCGGATGATATTGCTCTGCGTGGTACCCCGCTCATCCGAAAGTCGTTCAATGGCTTCCTTTTCTTTTTTGGTAAGATATATTTGCGTGCGAATCATAATTCTCTCCATGTTCTCGATAAAATATGATGTATATAAATATACATCGTTTTGTATGGTATGCCAATTTGTTGAGACATTTCTGGAAGGTATTATTAAAATTTTTAAGCGGGAAAAGCCCATTGACACTCTATCAATAATCTGCGGTTTTTTGTATTTTAAATAGAATTCAAGAGTAAAAAGGGAGGGAATCATGGATACTCTTAAGAACTCTGCTTCTCATCAAAAATTAATCCATACCCGCAATATTATCGCTGCAGTTTCAAGTATTATTCCGGGGCTTGGTCATGTGTATAAAGGATACTTCGCCTCAGGTTTTGGTTTGATCTTAGTTAGTCCGTTTATCATTTGGGTGGGTGCCATAGCCGCATTTGGCACCCTGGGATTTGGGATATTTATCCCACTGGCTTACATGATATTTATCGGCTGGCATGCTTATAACCTTGAAGATCACCGCCATCATCATCCCGGCGGGATATTGTAGAGAGTAAGAAATATCGGGAGTATTGGATCAGATTTACTTATCAACATCTTGAGTGTTAGCATGCATCAATAAGTGGCGTTTGAAAAAAAAGACTAAACCTTTACTTAAAGAGGTCTAAACTTCAATATTCAATATTGAATGTTCAGTGTTCGATATTCTTCAGCTTTACAGAATATCTACAAACATTTATCAAATCCTGACTTTCTATTCCTCAGGCTTTGATATCACTTTTCTCCTAACTACCTTCGGTTTGTGAATAAATCTGTTACATATCGTTTTATCGCCTCGCTGCTCAGTTTGAGTATCCTGATCGGGGTTTCGGTGCCGGCTGGATTACACGCTATGTCGAAAGAGCTGTGTGATGAGATGCAGGAAATGCATCATCCTCAACAACCGGTAAGCGACCATGCCGAAGATTGCCCCATGAATGGCCAGCATGCGGAACTGCCTGCCCATCAACATCACTCCAAAACTGACAAAACACACCACCAGTCCCATGATTTGGGATTTGCTTGTGCATGTTCAGTTGATGAAGCTCCTTTAAGTACCCAGGCCCCGGCTCAAATTAAAGTGAAAGTACCGGCGCTGAAGGTTGTACAAACATTCGCAGAAATTCACACGGATGAATCCGAAGCCAATGCTTATCCAATTCCCGTTTCGGACACCTATTCCCAACCTCCCATCTATCTCGCCAACGAGTCTTTTCTGAATTAGGGATGGTGTGATTTATTGAGTCGGTTGCCTTACCACTGACGCCCCTCCATGCTGTAGAACATTGAATATCGAACACTGAACATTCAACATAGAAGTGTTGGAGCTCCAACACTTAGTACCAGTTCGATTTCTACTGCTTAATCTGCACAAGAATTTATCTCTCTACGCCTGCTCCGATCCCGATGTATCGGGAGGAGGAGAGAGACAGAAGGTGCAGCTTGTCCCGAATGACTCGGGAAGAGAGGGCTGTGAGGGCAACCAAGCTCGAACCTGCCATCATGGAACCAGAGGTTCCGTGAGGCATTCCGCAGCAGAGCAGCGGAACGAGTATCAATCCATTATTCCCTAATTCACTAATCAACTTATTCCCTAAACATGCTAAACAAAACCATCCGGTTTTTCCTGGAAAATAAACTGGTCGCTGTACTGCTGTTACTGGTACTTGCCGGCTGGGGTCTGTCCGTGGCTCCTTTTAACTGGAACCTGGATTTTCTGCCCCGCGACCGTGTTCCCGTTGATGCCATCCCCAACCTGGGCGAAAACCAGCAGATTGTATACACCGAGTGGGAGGGACAATCCCCGCAGGATATTGAAGATCAGATTACCTATCCCTTAACCACACAGCTGCTTACGGTACCGGGTGTGAAAACGGTACGCAGCAGTTCCATGACAGGACTGTCCAGCATCTACGTGATTTTTGAAGAAGATGTGGAATATTACTGGAGCCGGTCCCGCATCCTTGAAAAAATAAATTCTCTGCCAGCCGGTACCTTGCCGCCTTCTGCTAAGCCTGCTTTGGGGCCAGACGCCACGGCACTCGGTCAGATATTCTGGTACACGCTGGAAGGCCGGGATGAAAACGGCGATCCGGCCGGTGGATGGGATCCGCAGGAATTGCGCTCTATTCAGGATTTTTATGTGAAATACGGACTTTCTGGCGCAGAGGGAGTGGCTGAGGTCGCCTCCATCGGAGGATACGTGAAAGAGTACCAAGTCGACATCGACCCGAATAAACTAAAAACCTATGAGGTCACTCTTTCACAAGTGATGGATGCGGTACGCAAAGCCAATGCCGAGACGGGCGCCCGTACCCTGGAAATGAACAATGCCGAATACCTGGTACGGGGCTTGGGATACATCAAGAACCTGGAAGACCTGGAATCAGCCGTAGTAAAAGTGGTGGATAACACACCCGTGCGTATTCAGGATGTGGCTTTTGTGACCATGGGACCTGCGCCACGTCGCGGAGCGCTGGATAAAGCTGGGGCCGAAGCCGTGGGTGGGGTAGTGGTGGCTCGCCAGGGCGCCAATCCCCAGCAGGTGATCGATAATGTAAAAGCACAGATTGCCGAGATCTCGGCCGGACTCCCTTCCAAAACACTGGAAGACGGCACCGAATCTAAAGTCACCGTGGTGCCTTTTTACGATCGCTCTACGCTGATTTCCGAAACACTGGGCACCCTGGAAGAAGCGTTGTCATTGCAGA
The DNA here is from genome assembly GCF_900182705.1 of Gracilimonas mengyeensis. Taxonomy (GTDB): domain Bacteria; phylum Bacteroidota; class Rhodothermia; order Balneolales; family Balneolaceae; genus Gracilimonas; species Gracilimonas mengyeensis. The sequence continues at coordinate 217,513 of NZ_FXTP01000006.1, forward strand.
TCCTGATTACCATTATCGTGATTGTGATTATGGTGATGAACCTGCGCACTTCCTTCCTGATCTCAGCCATGTTGCCCATTGCGGTACTCATGACTTTTATTGCCATGAAGTACTTCGGGGTGGATGCCAATATTGTAGCGCTGTCGGGGATCGCCATTGCCATCGGTACCATCGTGGATATGGGAGTGATACTCTCCGAGAATATGCTCCGGCATATGGAGGAGATGGACGAGAATGAGTCGTTACTGGAAGTGATATACAACGCCACGGTTGAGGTAGCCGGTGCTGTATTGACCGCCATCACCACGACGATTGTAAGTTTTTTACCGGTATTTACCATGATTGCCGCCGAAGGAAAACTATTCAAGCCACTGGCGTACACCAAAACTTTCGCGCTGATAGCCTCTATCATCATCACCATCACGCTGATTCCTCCTTTTGCCCACTGGTTCTTTGGGCTGAAGATCAACAATCGAAAACTCAAACTCGGGTGGAATAGTCTTTTGGTGATTGGAGGTATCGTAACCTTTTTCACTATTTCCGGATGGGCTGGTTTGCTGATTTTGGGTTTTGGACTGATTAACGGAGCGGGTTATTTCCTCGGAGAGCATTACAAAAACCGAATTCCATTTTTAAACAATGCATTGTCGGTGGTGGTGGTTACCTGGATATTGACGGAATACTGGCTGCCGTTTGGTCCTTCGGTTTCCTTTGCAGGGAATATGATTTTCATCGTATTGTTGATTGCGCTTATTCTGGCTGTATTCTGGCTCATCATCAAATATTATCAATCCATTATTGGCTGGTGTCTGGATCATAAGAAAAGCTTCCTGGCCATCCCGTCTGCTTTTGTATTGTTTGGGGTGATGATCTGGCTGGGCTTCGCCACTACCTTCGGCTTTGTAGCCAAAAGCTTTGATGTGGTAGGCGTGGATATTCGCGATACCTCAGGGTGGGGGGCTGCCTCCGAGGCTTTCCCCGGCTTAGGCGAGGAGTTTATGCCAGCGTTGGATGAAGGAGCTTTTCTGCTGATGCCCACCACCATGCCGCACGCCGGTGTGGAAGAAGCTGAAGACGTGATGCGCAAGATTGATATATCAGTAAACGCCATCCCGGAAGTGGATCTGGTGGTTGGGAAAATGGGCCGGGCCGAAACGGCATTGGATCCCGCCCCGATTTCCATGTTCGAGAACGTCATCCTTTATAAATCAGAATACAAAACCGATGCGAATGGTCGCAGAATTCGGTTTAGAGTGAATGATGAAGGAGAATATGTCAGAGACGAGAACGATGAACTTATTCCTGACGAAGACGGCGAATACTATCGGCAGTGGCGTGATCACATTGAATCACCCGATGATATCTGGGATGAAATTGTGGATGCGGCCCGTATTCCCGGAACCACCTCGGCGCCCAAGCTACAACCTATTGAAACGCGCCTGGTAATGTTACAATCAGGTATGCGGGCTCCCATGGGCGTAAAAGTGAAGGGCGACAACTTGGAAGAAATCGAAGCTTTTGGGCTGAAGCTGGAAGAGGTGCTCCGGCAGGCTGAAGGGGTGAAGGCTTCTTCAGTATTTGCGGAACGCATAGTGGGCAAGCCTTACCTGGAAGTGGATTGGAACCGGCAGCAACTGGCGCGTTATGGACTTTCCATTCAGGATGTGCAGCAATTCATGGCGATGGGGGTAGGCGGTATGGCAGTTTCCACCTCGGTAGAAGGACGAGAGCGCTATCCCATCCGCGTGCGCTTTGCGCGTGAGCTTCGGGATAACCCGGATGTGCTGGGAGAATTGCTGGTGCCGACTAAAACCGGGGCGCAGGTTCCACTGGCACAGCTGGCTGAAATCACCTACCGACAGGGACCACAAGCCATCAAAAGTGAGGACACCTTTTTGGTGGGCTACGTGATTTTTGACAAGGTGGACGGTTACGCCGAAGTGGAAGTCGTGGAAAATGCCCGTCGTGAAATTGAAGAGTGGGAAGAAGCAGGAGACTTGGTAATACCAGCCGGTATCAACTTTGAGTTTGCCGGGGATTATGAAAATCAGGTGCGGGCTGAAAAACGACTAGGCGTCATTTTGCCCATCGCGCTGGTCATCATTTTCCTGATCATGTATTTCCAGTTCAAGTCGGTGGCTACCACTTCCATGATTTTCAGCAGCATCTTCGTGGCGTGGGCTGGCGGCTTCCTACTCGTTTGGCTGTACGGACAGGGCTGGTTCCTGAATTTCGAGCTCTTCGGACAAAACCTGCGCGACCTCTTCCAGATGGGCACGGTAAACCTGAGTGTGGCTGTATGGGTAGGCTTCATCGCCTTATTCGGCATCGCGGCCGACGGTGGCGTAGTGATGGCCACCTACCTCGATCAGCTGTTTGATCGCAAAAAACCACAAACCAGTGCCGAGCTTCGCGAAGTGGTTATTGAAGCCAGCACCCGCCGTATCCGTCCTACTTTGATGACAACGGCTACCACCATTCTGGCATTGTTGCCGGTGCTTACCTCCACCGGCCGCGGCTCCGACATCATGGTGCCGATGGCCATCCCCAGTGTGGGCGGGATGTTTTTACAAGTCATCACCCTGTTGGTGATTCCGGTGCTATACTATATGTGGAAAGAGTTTAAAATGAAACGAGAAATGGTATGAAAGAATATCGAACAAGGAACATTGAACAAGGAACATTGAATGGGCAGGTTGGGAAGTGCTTAACGCTCTTTGCGAAAACTTTGCGCCCTTTGCGTTTAACCACACTGCTTGCCCTGCTCACGTTGTCTATTACGGCAAATGCCCAAACCATTGCCGACTACCAGCAGGAAGCCGCCGAGAATAATCCGGAGTTAAAAGCCAAATACCAGCAGTACCTTTCTGCTTTGGAGGAGCGGCCTATTGTAGGTACGCTATCTGATCCGGAAGTCTCTTTTTCCTATTTCATCAAACCTATTGAAACCCGGATAGGGCCACAGCAGGGACGAATTTCTATCTCCCAGATGCTGCCCTGGTTTGGCACCTTGGCTAGTCAGCGTACGGCTTCTGATCTAAAGGCCAAAGCAAAATTTGAGGCCTTCCAGGAAGAACGGAATCAACTGTTCTACCAGGTGGAAAAAACCATGCTGGAGTTATATGAACTGGAAGAAAGTATTCGCATTGCGGAAGAGAATCGGTTGATCCTTAATTCATTGGTGGAAATCAGCTTGCGGCGCTATGAGACCGACCGCGCCTCCCAAGTAGATGTATTACGCGCACAGATCGAAGAAGAAGATTTGCTGATTCAAATCGAGCTGCTGAAAGACAACCGCGAGGTTCTTTTTCAAAAGATGAATGAATTGCTGAACCGGGAGAAAGGTGCCATGATTGCCATCCCTGATAATTTGGATGAAACGGAGTTGGCAAACAGAGAAGCGTTGCTGGCACAAGTGAGGCAGCAAAATCCGGCGCTAAACCGATTGCGGTATCAGGAAGAAGTATCTGATGAAATGAAATCACTGGCCAAAAAACAAAACAAGCCAGGCCTGATGGTGGGAGTGGATTACATCTTCACCGGAGAAACCGACATGCCCAACATCACCGACAGCGGCAAGGATGCCCTGATGGTGATGGGGGGGATTCGGTTGCCCATCTTTAGCAATAAAAACAGTGCGCGGGTTCAGCAAGCCGAGCGTAACCGGCAGGAAGCACAATACCAGTTGTCATCTCGCGAAAACACCCTGGAAACCGAGCTGGATGCCTCTCTGCGGGATTACCGGGATGCCATGCGCCGATACGAGCTGTATGATCAAAAGCAGATTCAGCGTATTCAGCAAGCCATCGATGTGATGATGGAGGCCTACAGTTCCGACAGCTCCGATTTTGAAGAAATTCTGCGGATGCAACGCAAACAGCTGGAATACCAGCTTAAACGTATTCAGGCCAAAACCGCACAACATATAGCGGAGGCTTATATCGAATATCTGACGGGAATCCATAATGTGAAGGAGGCAGGATTGTGAACATTGAACATTGAACGGGCAGGCAGATAAGTCCTCCCTTAGCCTGTGCCGAGTATTCGGTAAGGGAGGTGGATTGCGAAGCGATAGCGAAGCAAGACGGAGGGTGCTGGTTTGGAGGGCAATCGAGTCTGAAGAAAAGCATAACAGCCTTTGGTTCCAACACCTCTCCCGGCTAAAGCCGTACTCTCCTCAAGGAGAGACTTATTCGAAGTGGACTCAAACAGTTCACTCTTCGCTTGATCAATTTATCAATTAAAAACTTTGCACTCTTTGCGCCCTCTGCGGTTTAAACATTTTCAATACTAAAAAACAATCATCATGAACACGAAAAACATACTTATTTACTCCGGTTTGATCATAGGAGGACTGCTGCTTGGATACCTCTTCTTTGGCGGGACATCCGAGCCGCAGACTCTGGACGAGCATATCAGCGAAACCCATACCGATGAGGCAGGCAACATTGTGTACACATGCAGCATGCACCCGCAGGTGCGGGAAAGCGAGCCGGGCAATTGTCCCATTTGCGGCATGGAACTCATTCCAGCCGATCAGGCAGAAGACGACGACGGTTCAAGCCAAAACCCCAATGCCGTGAAGATATCGCAGGCAGCTATGGCCCTGGCGAACATTCAGACAACGGCGGTTCGGGAAGAGATTCCGGAGCATACCGTTCAGTTGCCAGGAAAGGTGGCGGTGAACCAGAATTTGGTATCCAATATTACGGCGCATTTCCCGGGACGAGTTCGCGAGTTGTATGTGGATTATACCGGTGATTATGTGCGCAAAGGCCAAAAACTAGCCTCTATTTATTCCCCGGAGTTGATCACGGCCCAGCGAGAGTTGCTGGAGACCGCCCGCTTTAAAGAGCAGAATCCAAGGCTGTATGAAGCGGCACGGAGAAAACTGTCTTTATGGGAATTTCCCGAAGAAACCATCCGCCAGATTGAGCAATCAGGAGAGGTTATGGAAGAGCTGGATTTCTTTTCACCGGTTTCGGGCTATGTTTCTGAAATCCGGATTTCGCGTGAAGATCACATCAGCGAAGGTACGGTGCTATATCGCGTAGCGGATTTATCGAAAGTGTGGGTTGAGTTTGAGGCGTATGAGTCGGAAGTGAGTCAGCTTTCTAAGGGGGATGAAGTGGATTTCACCGTGAGTTCCCTGCCCGGCGAGCAGTTCAGCGGAACCATTGATTTTATCGAGCCTTTTCTGAATGATGCTTCCCGGACGGTAAATGTGCGGGTGACGGCCCAAAATCCTGATACACAAATGAAACCAGGTATGTTTGCAGAGGGAGAAGTCATTTCCCAATCAAACCAAAACCAACAGTTGCTGGTACCCCGCTCGGCGGTACTGTGGACCGGAGAACGCTCGGTTGTTTTTGTAGATGTGTCCCAAAACGGCAACCCTGCGTTTGAAGCCCGGGAAGTAGTACTGGGCTCCAGGGCCGGCAATGACTATGTGATAAAATCAGGGCTGGAAGCCGGTGAGCAGGTGGTTACAAACGGTACATTCAAAATCGATGCCGCCGCACAGCTCAGCGATAAGCTCAGTATGATGAACCGTAATCCAGGCAGCGGGGCCAACCGGGGAGCTCATGATCACAGCAATATGGACATGGGAGATTCTTCGGAAAATGCGGAGGATCATTCCGGACATCAGATGGAACAAATGGAAGAAGAGATGGAAGGCTCAAATAACCCTGAAGTGATGGATATGCGGCTTGAGGAAATGGTTCCCGAATACATGAAGCTGCGAGAAGCTTTAACGGAAGATGATTTTGATGCAGCTCAACGGCATATCAAGATGTTCAGCAGAGATAATTTCGGAGATATAGAAGAGTTGCGGGCGGAGTTCAAAATGATATCTGAAAGGCTGATTAACCGAATTGAATCGGAAGGTTACGAGGGTGAATTATACAAGCAATACTGCCCCATGTATGATGGGGGAAGCAATTGGGTCAGCGATAGCGAAGAAATTAAAAATCCATTTTATGGTTCCCAGATGCATAACTGCGGTGAAACGGTAGAAAAATTAAACACCGAACAAGGAACATCTAATTAAGAACATCGAACCTTAACGAAAACGTGGAGGCATTATGAAATTAGTGAAAGCATACATCCGGCCGATACTTTTGGAAGAAGTGTACAAAGCCCTTAGAGCGGAAGGCCACTGTTGTATTACGGTGTTCAGAGGAGAAGGGGCCGGACAATACACTGATCCGGAACACGCCCATGGTTCCCTGAACTTTCCAGCTATGCATTCGCATGTGGTTAAAATTGAAATAGCAGCAAAAGAGCAGGATGTAGATTCCATTGTTGGAATCATCCGCGAAACGGCTTCAACGGGATCCCGGGGAGATGGCCTGATTTATGTGATGCCTATTGAGGAAATGGTGCGAATCCGGGACGGAGAGAGGGGGGCACAGGTCATAAACTGACGCAAATGGTATTGGTTTTGGTTTTTAAAGCAAAGAAAGCCAAACATGAGTCAGTATTCTGCAAGATGTTGGTGCGTTATCCCTTTAAGTTAAGTCTAATAAATAATGAATATAAATAAGGTGAAATCATGAAATATTTGAACAAAATTTGGTTAGCGATTGTAATAATTATAGGACTTTCAACGAATGCTCTTGCTCAGCAGGATTCAATGGCTGAAAAAAAGCAACAAATGATGCACATGATGCAGGATTCTTCCTCACGGACCATGATGATGGATCAGATGATGCAGAACCCGGAGATGCGCGCCATGATGATGCAACGAATGATGGTCATGCAAAATGACAGTTCCGGAATGATGAAGGGAATGCATGCCATGATGAACAATCCTGAAATGAAAGAGCGGATGTTGGAGCATCTTCAAAAAATGCAATCCATGCTGGAAAGCGGGGACAAGAACCATGCCCAAATGATGGACATGATGAAGGACGACAACATGATGAAGATGCATATGAAATGCATGCGAATGATGCACTCAGGAATGATGAAAGGAGGAATGATGGATTCTGGCATGGAGATGAAAATGAAATCAGATTCTTCCCGAAGCAATGGAATGAATCATCACAATTAGGAGAGATTGAAACCCATAATAAGCAGCTTGGGGTCATCCCCAAACTTTAAATTAAACCGGAGTTATTATGCATGATTTTCAATTTTTCGGAGGCGGCTGGATGATGTTTGTTTGGTGGTTCGTAATTATAGCCCTGATCGTAATAGTAGCGAGGATGCTATTTGGTTCACCAAAACCAAGAACAGGAGAAGAAACACCCCTTGAGATATTAAAGAGAAGGTACGCAAAGGGCGAAATTGACAAAGAAGAATTCGAGGAACGGAAAAAGGATTTACTTTCATAGCCGTACGTTTCCAAATAGCCACTAACAAACTAATGCGATGAAAAGGAGACAGTTTTTAAAAAGTGTAGGCCTTGGAACCGGGGTTTTGGCCATTTCGCCCTGGTTGACTTCCTGCGTTTCTTTTACGGATTCAGTTTCGGTTGGAAAATTTATAAATAAACTTCCGCTTCCGGGAGAAATCAATAACACCTCCTTCGAGTTAACGGCCTCACCGGCTGATATTGAACTGTCTGATGATATCACCCTGGCAGGCTTCCAATTCAATGGCAGTGTGCCGGGGCCCACCATCCGTCAAACTAAAGGCAGTGAAGTCGATATTCAGTTTAATAATGGCATTGGACAAGACAGCATCATTCACTGGCACGGACTGATTGTGCCTCCCGAGATGGACGGTCACCCAAAAGATGTAATTGCAATCGGAAGCTATGACTACCGGTTTAGCCTGAACCAGCGCACGGGCACCTATTGGTATCATCCACATCCTCACCGAATTACCGGAGAGCAAGTCTACCGGGGATTGGCCGGTTTTTTCATTATTGAAGATGAGGAGGAAAAAGCTCTTAACTTGCCCCGGGGAAAGTACGAACTCCCACTTCTTATACAAGACCGGAAAGTGAACGATAATGGTCAGGTTGTGTATGATCCTTCTATGCCCGAGCGAATGATGACGGGGTTTTTGGGAGATACGATTTTAGTGAATGGTGTGCCGGCTCCTTTTCACGAAGTGGAAGCGGGCACCTATCGCCTGAGAATATTAAATGGATCAAATGCCCGTATTTATAATCTTGCCTTTGAACATGACTTGCCGTTTACGGTGATAGGTACCGATGGCGGTTTATTACCAGAAGCGATTGAAACAGATGAGCTACTGATGGCTCCCGGCGAACGGGCCGATTTGCTGGTCGACTTTTCTAAGGTAAAAAATCAGAATCGTGTTCAGCTTGTGAGCAAGCCTTTTGATGTACCCGGTGGAGGCGGTATGATGGGCGGCATGCAAAATATGATGGGAAGTGATGCGCCTGAACAAGGGGGCGGTTTTTCTCTGATGGAGTTCAGGATTGACGGGGCATCCAGTTCCAAATCGGTTGACTTGCCGAATAAACTTTCGGAATCCACCTTTCCTAAAGAAGCTGATGCAAATCGTTCGCGTCCCATTCGATTGGCTATGGAAATGATGACCGGCCACACCATCAACGGACGTCAGTTTGAGATGGAGCGGGTGGATGAACGGGTGCCTCAGGGAGATACAGAGATTTGGGAATTCATCAACAACTCGAATGTGCCTCATCCCATGCATGTACACGCGGTTCAGTTTAAAGTATTGGACCGAAGCGGGGCGAGAGGTTTAATTCCTACTGAAACGGGATGGAAAGACACCGTGCTGGTTATGCCCGGAGAAACTGTGCGTGTGATCATGAAGTTCGATGCAGAAAAAGGGATGTATGTGTTTCATTGCCACAACCTGGAGCACGAAGATAATGGGATGATGGCTAATCTTGAGATTATTTAAGAAAGAATTTTCACGAATAATAAATAACAACTTATGGAGACATTAATACAATCATATGGAGAATCGGCAAAAACAGCCCTGGGCTTCTTCTGGAAGTCGGGCTGGGCCTTTATCCTGGGTTATTTTGTTTCCGGGATGATCCAGGCCTTTGTGCCTAAAGGCAAACTGACTCAATACATGGGAGACGGGGATTTAAAAAGTATCTCGCTTTCCACTTTTTTTGGAGCAGCCTCATCTTCCTGTTCTTTCGCAGCCCTGGCGGCGGCACGTGCTCTTATCAAAAAAGGAGCACATTTTATAGCCGGAGTGGCCTTTATGTTTGCTTCTACCAATCTGGTGATCGAGTTGGGTATTCTCATCCTGATTTTTCTTGGCTGGCAGTTCCTGGCGGCTGAAATTATCGGTGGGTTGATATTGATTGCCATCAGTAGCGTGCTCATCAAACTAACCTATCCCAAAAGCTGGCTGGATGCGGCCCGCGAAAAAGTGGAAGACGAAGGCGGGGAGATTGAAGAAGATTTTGACTGGAAGAAACGCATCAAAAGTAAAGAAGGCTGGCAACTGGTAGGCCATAAGTTTGTAAACGACTGGAAGATGGCCTGGGAAGATATACTGATTGGCTTCACCATTGCCGGTTTTGTAGCCGTGCTGGTGCCGGAATCATTCTGGTCGGCCCTGTTTTTAGCCGATGCCCAAGGTATTCCAGGATGGCTGGTAGCGATCGAGAATGCCTTGATTGCTCCCTTTGTGGCAGCTTCCACATTTATCGGGTCCATGGGTAACATCCCGCTGGCTACCGTGCTAAATGAAAATGGCGTGCTCTTTGCAGGTATCATGGGTTTCATTTATTCCGACCTGATGGTGCCGCCGCTGGTACATATCAACGCCAAGTATTACGGCTGGCGGGTGGCTCTGTATATCGCCGGGGTGATGTTCATCAGTATTGTGATCACGGCCCTGATTCTGAACGGTTTGTTTACCCTGTTGGGCATCGTGCCGGAAAGCCAGCGCGTGGTATCCGAAATCACGCAGTTCAAAATAGATTACACCTTTTGGATGAATATCGTATTCACGGTGATTGCCGGAATCCTGGTATGGCTCAATAAAAAATACCTGCAAGACCATGATATGAAGATGATGAAGATGGAGGGCGGCGGAAAAATCAAAAAAATCGCTGTCAGTATTTTCATACTGATAAATGTGGTGGGCCTTGGGCTGTTTGCCTATACCCAACTATTATAACCTAAACCTATTTATTATGGAATTTCTTCTACCTGAATGGGCTCCCAATATTCACCCAATGCTGGTACATTTTCCCATTGCCCTGTTGCTGATAGCCGCTGTGGGAAGCCTGGCATCATTTTTTGTGCCTGATAAATGGTGGGATGAACAAAAAAATACGGTATTGTATGTGCTTGGAGCACTCTCAGCCATCGTGGTGTATTACACGGGGCAGGCTGCCGCCGATTCGGTATTCCTGGAGGCCGGGGCTCAATCCGTATTGAGTGAACATGCAGGATGGGCAGAGTACACCCTCTGGTTTTTTGTGCTGTATGCAATTCTGCGGGGAGTATTCCATTGGTTCGGGTTGATGAAAAAAATCAGCTTTAAAATCGTAGCATTTATCACGGTACTTCCGGGTTTGTTCATGCTCTATGAAACCGCTGAATATGGCGGGAAGATGGTGTTTGGATATGGAGTGGGAACCGGGCAGCTGGTTCAGCAAGACACAGAGTCTGCCCCGGCCGCGGATAGCCTGAAGGGAGCTTCCTCTTCCTTCATCCAAAAAGAAAACGGATGGAATTGGGACATCACGGAAAGGTCGGTGGGTGATTTGATCGCAAATTTCAGGTGGATTGAAGGCTCTGTGCAGGGTTTAAATCCCCAAATTGTAAGCGGTGAGGAATCTTTTCTAAGGTTAAATGCCAGCGGTGAAACCTCTTTCTTTGTTACCAACTCAGATTATCAAAATGTGCAGATTGATTATTACCTGAACCTGGATGATTTCTCAGGTGAAATAGAACTGGTGCATCATGTGCAGGATGCGCGTAATTACGATTTCGTATCGCTGAATTCGGATGGAACCATTCGTCAGGGCAGAATGCAAAATGGAGAAACCACCATTTTCGAAGAAGGAACGTTTGACCCGGAAGGCAGGCTGTTCGTCCGCGTGGTGGCTGATGGAACGCACTTTCGCGGATATGTGAACCGGGAGATGAAAGTGCATGGTCACGGGGATGCGCCCCAAAGCGGGGCGGCAGGGATGAAGTTGAATGGCAACGGTGCCGTGTTGATATCCCAAATCGAATTGACGCAATTAAACTAACCAGACATGGAGTCGGCCATGGAACACAAAAATCACAATCACGACGAACACCAGAATCATAATCATGCTCATCACGATCATGAGAACCATTCGGGCCATAACGGCCATGATCATGAAGAGCACGGCGGACACTCCCATCATGAACACCACAAACAGATGGTGAAGGATTTCAAATTCCGTTTTTGGTGGGTGCTTGGGCTGACCATTCCAATTATGGCGCTGTCGCCCATGATCCAGCAGTTTTTAGGCGTAGATTGGAGCTTTACCGGTGGTAAGTGGATATTGGCTGCCCTTTCCACGGTTGTATATTTCTTTGGCGGATGGCCTTTTCTCTCTGGACTGGCAGATGAACTCAAAAAGAAACAGCCGGGCATGATGACCCTTATCGGGCTTGCTATCTCTATTGCCTACCTGTACAGTACGGCCGTGGTGTTCGGTTTCGAGGGCGATCTGTTGTACTGGGAGTTATCAACCCTGGTGGGCATTATGTTGCTGGGACACTGGATTGAAATGAGGTCGGTAATGAGCGCCTCGGCCGCACTCGAGCAACTTGCTGAGCTGCTGCCGGGGGAAGCTCACCTGGTGAAAGAAGACGGCTTCACGAAAGAGGTGCCGGTTGAAGAGCTTCAACAAGGGGACAAAGTGCTGATCAAACCGGGCGAAAAAATTCCGGCGGATGGGGTAGTAGTTAAAGGGAAATCGAGCGTAAATGAAGCCATGCTGACCGGCGAATCCAAGCCGGTGGATAAAGCCGAAGGCGACGAGGTGATTGGCGGCTCGGTAAATGAGAAAGGATCCATCACCATTGAAATTTCCAAGACCGGAGATGATTCTTTTCTTTCACAAGTAATGAACCTGGTGGAGGAAGCCCAGCAAAGCAAATCGCGAACGCAGGACCTGGCCAACCGGGCCGCTTTCTGGCTGACGATTGTTGCCATCACCGCCGGACTCATTACTTTTGGTGCCTGGATTTTCTTTACCGGGCAAAGTTTTGATTTTGCGATGAACCGGACGGTAGCCGTGATGGTCATTACCTGTCCGCATGCCCTTGGGCTGGCTATACCTTTGGTGGTTTCCAGATCAACCAGCATTGCGGCAACCAATGGGTTTTTGATTCGCGACCGGGCCGCTTTTGAGCAGGCCCGAAACCTGGATGCAGTGATCTTTGATAAAACCGGAACCCTCACGATGGGCACTTTCACCGTAACGGATATTCTAAATTTCGGGGATAATTTTTCGGACGAGGAAATCCTGAAATACGGGGCATCGCTGGAAACCAATTCAGAGCACCCGCTGGCCAAAGGCATTTTGGAGAAGGCGGAAGATACCTGGGAACCGGAGGAATTCAACTCCATCACCGGTAAGGGTATTGAAGGCAAAGTGAACGGGAAAAGCGTGAAGGTGGTAAGTCCCGGTTACGTAAAAGAACAGGAGATGGATTATCCCAAAGAGGATGTGGAAGAACTTTCATCCCAGGGAAAAACGGTAGTCTTCGTGATCATTGAAGATGAGCTGGCCGGTGCCATTGCCCTGGGTGATGAGATCCGGGAATCCTCCAAAAATGCTATCAATGCGCTGCATGAAATGGGCATTGAGTGCATCATGTTGACCGGCGACAATCAGCAAACGGCCGATTACGTAGCCAAAGAACTGGGCATCGACCAGGTGTTTGCCGAAGTGCTGCCGGATGAAAAAGCCGACAAAGTGAAAGAAGTACAGAACCAGGGCAAACTGGTAGCCATGACTGGCGACGGCGTGAACGACGCGCCTGCCCTTGCCCAGGCCAACGTCGGCATTGCCATTGGGGCCGGCTCGGATGTGGCCGTGGAAACAGGGGATATCGTATTGGTAAAAGACAATCCCGAAGATGTAACTGCGCTGGTTAAACTATCCAGAGCCACCTACCGGAAGATGGTGCAAAACCTGTGGTGGGCCTCCGGCTATAATATTGGGGCCATCCCGCTGGCTGCCGGCGCATTGTATGTTTGGGGTGTGATATTGAGTCCGGCCGTGGGCGCTATTCTGATGTCTCTGAGTACAGTAATCGTTGCCATTAATGCACGGTTTTTGAAAATGGAAGATTAATTAGAACCGGAGGTTCCGGCAGGCATTCCGCAGCAGAGCAGCGGAACGAGTTTCAAGGAACATTGAATCTCGAACATTGAATGTATTTGTATACATGGCTCAAAAGACCTAAATGGTTATTCCTGCGAAGGCAGGAATCTATTTTTTCCCAGTACATCACTAGGTGAAACCTACAAAGCAATTAGATTTCGGGCATGCGCCACGAAATGACTACAAGACTTTAACCAGTATAGCGGTCTATGAACCGAATTCAGGAATAAATACAATTTTTCACTTTTAACTTTTCACCTTTAACAAACAACATGAAAACAATACTCACACTTACCCTATTAAGCTTGATCAGCTTCTCTGCCACAGCCCAACATGAGCATCAAGGAGATCACCAAAATCATCAACAAGCAGAAATGCAGGAAGCACACCGGCATACGCAGCATTTGGATACGCTTATCCATCATTACATGGATGCGAAGAATGCGTTGGTGCAGGATGATTTTGAGTCGGCGAAAGCTTCCATGCAAGCTTTTGCTGATGAAGTGCACAGCAGCAGTGAAATGAATCAGCATGAAGAACATGCGGAAAAACATGAAAAGCATCACTCTAACATGGTAGTTGCGGTAGAGGAAGCTTCGGCTGCAGAGAACATTGAGGAGTTGCGAGCAGCTTTCCAAAAGGTATCTAAAGAATTGATTACGGCTGTAGAAAATCAGGGCTATGATGGTACTTTATACAAACAATATTGCCCGATGTATGAAGGCGGAAGTAACTGGTTGAGTAAAAAGGAGGAGGTTGAAAATCCGTTTTACGGGCAGGCTATGCATAGCTGTGGAGATGCAGTAGAAGAAATAAGCCAGCCATAGTTTTTCCGATTGGATTTGGTAGAAACAAATGGAATGCTGAAGTTCAACATTCTCTCAGATAAATAAATTTAAAGGAAATGAAGATAGAGCACTTTGCAATTAACGTGGAAGAACCGCTGGCTATGGCCGACTGGTATAAAAAACATATGGGGCTGAATATTGAAAAACAACAGAATGAAGCGCCTTTTATGACTTTTCTGGCCGATAAAAGCGGCCGGGTGATGCTGGAAATCTATAAAAATCCCGCCGATCAAGTGCCGGACTACAAAAACATGGATCCGCTGATTGTGCATATTGCTTATGTTTCTGAAGATCCAACAAAAGATAGAGAGCGGTTAGAGGAAGCCGGAGCTTCGGTAGTCAGTGATGAACACCTCGAAGATGGTTCTCACCTGGTGATGATGCGCGATCCCTGGGGCGTATGCATTCAGCTTTGTAAGCGTGGTACGCCTATGCTTGCGAAGCAGGAAAGAAGGTAAGCAGGCCGTTTTTTAATAGAGGCTACGGGTAGATTTTAGGGCAAAGTCTGTCGGCGGCCGAATCTTACAACTCAACCTATAGGTAATAGCATGAACCGCTTTAATCCAATAAACCCGAAGAAATATTTAGGCAGCTTCACGTTCATGCTGAGTTTTATGTTTTTGTCGATTGTTTGGACTTCGATCGTTTCAGCCCAAAGCTACCAACTAACGGTCTCGGCGGGTGAATTTGACCGTCAGGAAACGGTGGTGTCGTTTGAAGCTCCCAAAGGTTTGGCAGCCGGCGTATACGAAATGTCCGGTGAATCGGGTGAATCCATGCCCCTTCAGGTTGATGATAGCGGTCGTGGATGGTTCATCCTGAAAAACCTGTCTCCAGGGAATATGAAAACATTCAAATTTTCAGCTGAACCGGTTGCGATTGAAGGCAAAGTGCAAAGTCGTACGGACGAAAATACCATCACTTTTTTGGGGGATGATCAGGAGGTGCTGAGTTATTATTACCGGGATAACAATCCGCCTGCCGCATTGGACCAACGCTATAAACGGGGCGGGTATATACATCCGGTATATTCGCCAAATGGGGTTCGGCTTACCAATCACCTGAATACCGAGCTGCATCCGCACCACCTCGGCATTTGGTCGTCCTGGCCCAAAACAGAGTTCCAGGGTCGCCAGCCCGATTTTTGGAATGTTCATGATAACACCGGCAAGGTGGAGGCAGATTCTTTATATGAAGCTTGGCAAGGCCCCGTTCAGGGCGGATTTCGTGCAACGCATAGGTTTATAGATTTGACGACAGATACCCCGGTAGTTGCGTTGCGGGAAGAGTGGCAGGTGAGGGTGTATCCGGCATTACATAATGGCAAATTCCTGATGTTTGATTTGATGATAACGCAGTCCGCCGATGCGGGTCAGCCGCTGATATTACCGGAATACCGCTATGGCGGTGTGGGTTTCCGAGGACATGCCGACTGGGATAATCCAGAAAATATATCATTTTTGACATCCAAAGGATTAGGCCGTGAGGGCCATGCTACCAAAGCCCGCTGGGTGCATATCGGCGGGTACAGCGATGGATCACTGGCTGGAATCACCTTTATGGATTATCCCCAAAACATCCGCCACCCCCAGCCGGTACGCATACATCCGGATATGGCCTTCTTCAACTACGCACCCGTACAGGGCGGCGACCTGGTGATTGAACCGGGCACGCCCTACAAAGTTCAATACCGCATGGTAACCTACGACGGCGAACCCAACCCCGATGAGCTAAACCAGCTCTGGAATGATTATGCCTATCCGCCCAAAGTGACCGTAGAGCTTAAATAGTTCGACTATATCACATCACTTCAACAAAATAAGTTGTTTAGTTTTTGTGAACTCGCCGGTAGTGATACGATAAAGATACACGCCGCTTGAAAGTCCATGGGCATTAAAACGGGCGGTATGTCGACCTGCTTCCATGCGCCTGTCAACCAGCGTTTCCACTTCCCTTCCAAGGATATCGTAGACCGCCAATTTTACGTGGCTGGATTTAGGCAGGGCAAAAGGAATTTGAGTGCTGGGATTGAATGGGTTGGGATAATTCTGATGTAAGGTGTAGCCTTCCGGAATGGCGTTGCCGGTTTTGTCTTCTCGATGCCTCGTACTGGTGGCTAAACGTTCTCCAATAGTGAGCTGCCGGCTGGTAATATCAGTGACAGGCGCACCATCGCTGTAATTCAGAGAGGCCAGATATACCCTGGCACTGTCGGAACTGGAAGGAATTGGGGTAGCTGTTATGGCTTTTGCTCCTTTTTCAAATCCATCCAATAACTGAGGCCGGGTCCAGGTATCGGCGGAGTCGGTGACAAACTCAGGACCATTGGAGCCAGGCCAGCCAAAGAAAAACCGTCCATTGGTGGCGGAGAACTCCCCGGCGGCCAAAAGATTGTAATCATCTGGAATGATACTGAAAACCGTGTCTGCATTAGCTGGAGATGATGCAGTAGAAGCCACCATCATGCTATCACGCGCCCATAATAATTTGGCTTCACCAGATGATTCATATGCCGCATGCACCGCTGCGTGCACCGATCCGTTGTTAAGGGTAGAAGGCGATTCCCAGTTTCCATCAGTACGGTTAATAGTTACCAGAGAGCTGGCATCGTCTTGTTCACTTTCATCCGTAGTAAAAGTAAGCAGAGAGTTTTGTACGTCTAAGTGGGCAACATCCCAGCTGGAAATGTTGCCAAGGTTTTCTGCCGCCACGGTTTCGGCTTGCCATTGTCCGTTATTCCAAAGTATGGATTTGAAACTCATCGGATTTTCATCGCTGCCACCAAATGTACCCGATAGCGAAGCCCAGGCCAATAATACTGAGCCACCGGTACCTTGTACTAATTTTGGATCCATATCGGCGTGGCTGTCTTCGGTCAGGCGTCCTGATTCCAAAATGCTTTCTGATGCCACATCCACCAGCGCGTACGACAAATCAAATGAACCAGCGTAATTTTCAACTTCCTCAAGTGATGCAGGGGGAGAATCATCGGAGTGCATCCATACTACCAGAAGCTCGTTATCCCCGGTGAAAGCAGCAGTGGGATAGAGGTTTCGGCCTTCCTGGGTGGTCAGGTTCATGGAGATTTCTGACTGGTTTTCCTTTTTGAGCCGGAGGAGAATGTCTCGCGTATCGTTATCTCCTGAAGCCACAGCAGCCAGCGCAATGGTGCCATTAGAAGAAACGGCAGAAGAAGGAGGGATCGCTGCGCGCACGCCATCCTGGTTTTTTGCAGCCCATGTTCTCTTTTTTGTGTTAAAGATAACCGGGCGTTTGGCCGCTCCGCCAAAGGCAAAGTCATACAATTCAATTTCCGTGGAATAGTTTTCGTCGAAAGCTGCGATATGCGGTGTCATTACTACCTTTCCTTCTCCATTAAGGTTCAGGTTGTCGGGCGGACCAAAATTGATGACCGCCGTACCATCCACCGTGACTCCAAAAGAAATGGATACCGGCCAGGAAACACTGGCTTCTACATTGCCGGAAAGGGCGGGATGTCCCGTGCCTTCACCGTCTTCCCAGATTACTTCATCCTCATATTCAAAGGGAGCGTCGTAGGTGAGATCCAGTGAGCCTGTGAGACCGCCTTTTACACAGGCGATATCAGAACCAAAGGGGGTGGGAATGCAAATGCTTTTGCGGAAGCTTGCACTGCCCGAGGCACCAAGAGTAAGGTCGCCAGTAAAAGGTCCCAGTTGTTGAGGTGTGAGCTCCAGCTCAGTTAAACCTTCAGCAGTAATGGCTATCTGGAGGTAAGGCCCCAGTCCAAAAGCGGTGTTGCCTTCAATCAGGCCCTCGGTTGTGCCACCCAAAGAGGAAGCGTTGAAGCGGGCTTCAAACTGGGTTTTATCCAGTCCCCAAAGGCCGCTCCAATACGGCACTTCGCTGGGAATAGTAACAGAAGCCTCAATAGGTTCATCGGGTATTTTCCATTCTCGCTGGTAAATTACGTGTCCGTTTTTGGGTAATACTTCCACCTTGTCTGTTTCCAGCCAGTCAGGGGCTTTCACCACCGAAACGGTATGCAGGATTTCCTGCTCAGATCCGAGGCAGCCGGATATCCGCACTTCGATTTCATTATCCGGCATAGCATTCAGGCCGTTGGAGGTGCTACCCATGTCTACATTAAAGGCAAATTCATCGGGGGCGTCCCGCAAAACCTTCCATGGATTTACTTCGTTGATACGAATTGTAACCAGTCGGTCCTCAACAGGCGTATTGCCCCAATCTGTTTTGACTGTGAACCTGTTTTCAAGCGGAACATCTTGCAGAAAAATCTTGCGGTATTGCGGCTGTACCACTGCTCCCAGAGGGCGATAATTTTCAGCAAACACACTGGTTGAGCCCATGGAGTCAATAACGGTAGCCGTGTAAGCGCTGGCCTCGCTGCAGGATGCGGCAGGAGGCAATTCCTTGACCGCCGATTTGAAGGCTCCGGTACTGTCGGCAATCACCGTGCTAATCCATTCTTCTCCTTCACCGGCACCCTGTTCGTCAGGTGGAGAATCGGTGATGTAAATATCTACACGGGATCCGGGAAAAGCAGTTCCATGTATAGTGTCGGGGGCTATACCGGTGGTGTCCATTTTCAATTCCTGTAACACAGGTTTCTCCGGTAATACCGTAGATTCAGAAGCATAGATGCCCTTGGCTCCGTTATTTTTGATGATGTTTTTGAGAATGGTGACCTGATCGGGCGCTCCCGAAAGCCCGTTGCCGGTATCTTCATAAGCCATCAGGCGAATGCCCTGATGTTCATTATGGGCAATTACGTTTCCACGCCCATTGCCCAGCGTATCTTCTCCAATAACGATATTACGTGCCGGACCAAAGATTTCGATACCGCTCTGTCCATTTGGGATGGCGGTGGTGCTGTCGTTACCCACACCAATAAAGTTCCCATGAATTTTTACATTTTGCAGCCGTTCTGTTTCTATTTCACCCACAAGGCGAATACCATATTCGCTGTTGCCCGAAATTACGTTTCCTTCCAAACTTGTATTAGAGGCCATCGGTAGTACTTTAAGGCCTTCCGTATTTCCATTGGCCGTTTTTCCATCATTATTCACTCCAATAAAGTTATTGGTGATAATGTTGCGAGAGGAACCCGCGACATTCACCCCCAGGCGGTTGTTTACGATGGTCGTGTTTGTGATGGTGGTAGTTCCGTCTACCGACGTGATCGAAAGGCCGATATCGCAGCCGTCGATCCTGACGCCACCGCTGCCTGAATCCCCGATTTGAACATCTGAATTAGCGTTAACGGCAATGCCACTTTGCCCAGACTGACAGGCGATGTTAACACCTTTCAGCAAGTTATTTCCAGCGGCTATCAATATTTGAGGAGGGGTGAAAAAGGGTGTGTCAGTGGTAATCGTTACATCTTTTCCAGTCCCGTCCATGCTTACATTTGGGGCCAAAGGGGTCATGTTGGTATTAAATGTACCGCTGATGTCAAACCCAACGGTGCCACCACCAAGTCCGCCTGCCTCGGATAGTGCAGCATCCAGCGAGCACCCAACGGGATTACCTTCTGAATCATAGCCCATGCAGCTGCCGTCTTCACATTCATTGATTTCGGTTTCAGGATTGTTGCAGGTTCCGTTATCAACGGTATCTACTATGTAAGTGGTAGCCGCTTTTGCATCACGTGCTTGTTGGTTCTCGCCGGGAGGGGCCCCGGCAGGAGTGACCAGTTGAAGGGCAAAGATTAAGGAAAAAAGTAAGGTGGACATTTGTCTTTAGGTTAACTCATAGTTTTAATCAGTACAGCGGATGTTTTGTGTGAAATGGTGACCGCATTAAGCAGAATGAAGCTTAAATGGTCATTTCGTGGCGTATCCCCGAAATCCAACTAGATCTCTGTCTCACCGACAAGTTTGTCGGGACAGGTGCGCAGGGATGATCACTAAATGACTTTCTGAGCTTTATATCCCTCATTGGCGTACTTTCGTCAGAATTCACACAATTGTTGTCCGCTTACCTTCACCTACGTATTTATTTTGTAAAGCATGTCAAAAAAGTTTTGAAACCGGTTGTATCAGAATGTTCTTTTTGTATACTGTTGGGATGAAGAAGTATCATCACAGTAAAAAAAGATGGAATCATTTGAGGTTGTAAAGGCCAACGGCGAACGCGAAATCTTTCAAGTGCAGAAGTTGCGGAGCTCACTTAGCAATGCCGGGGCTGGTGGTCCGGTTATAAAATCGGTGATCCATACGCTGGAAGAAGAAGGACTTTTCCGCGACGGCATCACTACCCAAAAAATTTATCGTGAAGCCTATCGCTTGCTGAAGAAACGGTCTCATCCCGTAGCCCGGCGCTATAGACTGAAAGAAGCATTGTTTGAAATGGGACCTTCCGGTTATCCGTTTGAGGTGCTGGTGTCGGAGTTGTTTAAAAAGCTTGGATATCAAACCAAGGTTGGAAAAGTAGTACAGGGAAAATGCGTTTCGCACGAGATTGACGTGATTGCTACCGATGACCGGCAGGTGCTGATGGTAGAGTGTAAGTTTCACAACCGAAAAGATCACAATAGCTCCATACAAACACCTCTGTACATACAGTCCCGCTTTTTGGATGTGCGGGATACGTGGGAATCAGAACCGGAATATCAGGATAAAGAGGCGGTGGGCTACATCGTTACCAATACTCGCTTTACCGGGGATGCGCTTGACTACGCGAAATGCATGGGGTTACAGTTGTTGAGCTGGGATTATCCTCAAAAAGAGGGATTAAAAGATCTCATTGAGCGGTCCAATATCCATCCCATTACCATTCTGAACAGCCTCACCAAAAAAGAAAAGCAGGCGCTACTGAAAGCCGATATTGTGCACTGTGGACAATTGCTGAATAATCAAAAAGTACTGGAAGAGCTCCATTTTAATCACTCCAAGAAAAGGAACATATTGAGCGAGTTAGATGAACTTTTCGCGGAGCAAGGGTGAAGTGATGGTTGCCGCTTGTTTTTACCTGCTCATTTGTTAGCTTAAAGAAAAAACTATTCGATCATGAAAGAACTTGTACTGAAGTACCAAACCGACGACATCAAAGTGAGCTGGGATAAAGAACGCTGCATCCATGCGGCCGAATGCGTGAGAGGCCTGCCCAAGGTGTTTGATCCCGACCGGAAACCATGGGTGAAACCTGAACTGGCAGGGGTGGAGGAGCTTACCGAAGTTATTGAGCGCTGTCCCACCGGTGCTTTGCATTACGAGTTGAAAAAGTCTGAGAAGAAAGAACAGCCGCCCCAGCAAAACGTCATCACCATAGAAGAAGACGGCCCCATTTATATTCATGGCGAAGTGGTGATTCGTGATATGGATGAGAATGTGGTGCTTAAGGATACTCGGGTTGCGATGTGCCGGTGTGGAAAATCCAAAAACAAACCACTGTGTGATAACTCCCATATAGATGCTGGCTTCAAGGCCGATACTTCCTATAATGTCGAGCGCCTGCGAACCGAACCGGTAGAGGGTAAAGGCGGAGAGCTTTCTGTGAAACTGTTTGATAACGCCCCTTTTTTAGTACAGGGAAATTATGACTTGGTGGGGGATGATACCGGGACTGAAACCTGTAGTAAAAAGATGAGTTTTTGCAGATGCGGTGCTTCTGACACCAAACCATTCTGCGATGGATCTCACAAGGAAGTGGGCTTCGTGTCGGCAGAGTGAATTTAGTGTAAAAGTCCAGCCCAATATACCCAGTAGATGAGTGCAAACTGCAGGGGCAAACGAAGCAGCAATAGGCTGGTATACCTGGTAAATCCTTTTCGGCGATAGGCTTTTCTGAACATTTCAATGTTGGCGGGGAAAACGGCCAGGAGCAGCAGAATAAGTCCCCAGGAAGCAACTTCCCGTAACAGTGAAATCATCATGCCGGCGCCACCTAAAATTTCACCCACTCCGCTCAGATACACCATCGCTTTATGCCATGGAATATAATCCGGCATAATTCTCATATACACTTTTGGAAAAATAAAATGCAGCACACCCGCAAGTACAAACATCCCTCCGATGAGGTATTGGTGGATAGTGGGGTCGGTTAAATAAGTCATCATAGGCTTGGGTGATTGTGTTACAGTTTTTTGGTGTTAAGGTGCTACAGTGTTACGGTGCTATATTCTTGCAGAACAAGACACCGTAACACTATAACACCCAAACACCCTAACACTATCTTTCACTTCTTAAACATCGTGCTTAGCACAAACCAGATATTTTCCTTTCGCTCGGTGAGCCGGCGGGTGAAGTAGGGAAGCCAGTCGGAGCCAAAAGGAACGTAGACGCGGGTTTGATATCCTTCTTCGTTAAGCTGTACCATGGTGTCTTCTCGCAGGCCATAGAGCATCTGGAACTCAAAGCGGTCTTTGGGGATATTTTCTTGCTCGGCGTACTGTTTCATCCACTCAATTAGTTCGTCGTCGTGTGTGGCAATGCGGGGGCAGGGGGTTTTCGACAACAGCACTTTAAACTGCTCTTTAAACGCTTCGCGGATAGCCGGCATATCCTGTAAGGCAATCTTTGAAGGTTCTTTATAAGCACCCTTCACAAGGCGGATGTCGGCACCTTTTTCGGCTAGCTCCTCGATATCTTTTTTGCTGCGATGGAGCATCGCCTGTATCACCGTTCCCACATGACGGCCATATTCGGCAAATGCCTCATTGAAGATATCCAGCGTTGGCTGGGTACAATCGGAACCTTCCATGTCAATGCGTACAAACTGATCGTGTTTTTGGGCCACGTCCAACAGGCGGAACAAATTATCCCGGCAGAAATCCCGGTCAATATCCAGCCCCATCATGGTCAATTTTATGGAAATGCTGCTTTGCAAATTATGCTCCCGGATGCCATCCAGCAAGCGTATGTAAGAGTCTACGGTTTCGGAGGCCTTCTTTTTATTCTTAACATTTTCGCCAAGAAGGTCGAGGGTAAGTTTCAGGTTTTTTTGATTGAGGGCTTCCGCTTTGGGTACCGACTCCGTAAAAGACTCTCCTGCCACAAACCGTTTTGCCAAAAAGAAAGGTAACTTCATAAATCATCCATTTTTTTTCGGGCACCAAGTTAATCAATTGTTAGATGCTGCGCATAAAATTCAAGTGTAACTATCACAAATTTGATACGTGTACATCAACAGTCATTTAATATAACCACGCCCACTATGAACGCATTCAAATTTTCTCCTACCCGTCTTTTTGCTTATTTGATTCCTGCTTTTCTGATCGTATCCACCCAATGTATTCAAGCCCAATCCGCCCGTGATGTGTACAGCACTGAGAGTTTTAGCGTCTCCAGCGGCGAAGTAAGCCTGGAGGTGCAGACTTCCGGAGGCTCCATAAAAGTTTTAGGCACGGAAACCGATGAAGTAGTGGTTGAAATGTATGTGCGCAAACGCGGCAAATATATGGAACCTGGTGAGGCAGATCTGAGTGATTATGATATTAGCTCTACCCAGGATGGCAATACAATCCGTGTGATTGCCGACCGGGAATCTTCTGGCTGGGGATGGAATTCCAACAGCATTTCAATCTCTTACATTGTTTATGCTCCAGTCGAAACCCGTACCCGTTTGAGAACGTCAGGCGGAAGTTTGACGGCTCGCAATTTGGAGGGCAGCCAGGAACTAAGAACCAGTGGCGGAAGCATTACCACGGAAGGAATTCACGGTAAGATGTCGCTAAAAACATCCGGTGGAAGTATTAACATTGCGGATGCCCAAGGCAATACCGAAGCCAATACCAGTGGGGGTACCATCCGGGTTGATGCTTTTTATGGTAACCTGGATGTGAAAACCAGTGGCGGCTCTATTCGCCTGAAAGGCATCGAAGGTAATGTGGAAGCACGCACCAGCGGAGGTTCTATCAATGCAGAAGTACTGGCTCCGTCCGAATATGTCGATTTGAAAACCAGTGGTGGCAGTATCACCGTAACCGTACCTGAAGAGTTGGGCTACGACCTGGAGCTGGATGCCAACCGGGTATCAGTAGATCTTAGAAACTTTAACGGTAGTGCTGAACGTGACGAAGTGGAAGGCTCCATGAATGGCGGCGGTATTCGTATTGAAGCCAAAACCAGCGGAGGCTCTGTATCACTCAAATATTTATAATTTTGGATGCTAACAAGGTTTGTCAGTAAGAGCAATCTATTCTGATAAACAACCATATCTCACCCCGCTTCATATTTCTATGTGGAGCGGGGTTTTTTATGTTGATTTTTTTAAAGTGAGTAACAAGGCTTGCCTTCTCTCGCTCCACACGCTCTGCGTTGGAGCGGTAAATCAAAAAGAATCAAAATACGGCAATACTTACAGAACAAGCGACAACAAAGGCTCGGTAGCTTTTTGTATCATCCATCATGCTAACATTAAAAGTACCACCGGTTGTTGTGTTTTTCTTTGCCTTGGGGGCGCAGTGGTTTCTGCACCGCAGGCTGCCGTCATTGGAATTTTCACTGCCTGGCCAAACTTTCCTTGCCTTGGCAGTGCTTGCTATTGCCGGGGTGATAGGAATCGCAAGCGTTTGGCATTTTGTGAAACAGGGTACTACGGTAAATCCACACAAACCAGAACACACCAAAAGTTTGGTGACTAACGGGGTTTATGGCATTTCTCGAAACCCCATGTATTTAGCGCTTGCCATTGGATTGGCCGCTCCTGCAGTATACTGGGGAAATGTGCTGACGCTGGCCGTTATCCCGCTCTTCATTTGGTATATGAATATTTTTCAGATTAAACCGGAAGAAGCTATGATGGAAGAGAAATTCGGCCGGGAATTTGAGGAATACAAGAACAGTGTTCGCCGGTGGATTTGAGCAGATAGTTCTTGTTGTTTGATACTCAATACTGGCTCTCTATTGTTTTCTATTCAAACAAAATTACCTTTGCGCTCTTCGCGTCTCTGCGGTTACACACTGCACGTCTCGCAGCAGGCGGCAGGCTTCTCAGATGATGGATTTGGGTCTTTTTTAAAGAAATCGAGTAAGTTGGTTTTTTCATCACCGGCAAACTTACGCTGCACACGGATGGCATTGGCAATGGCAATCAACGCCACGCCTACATCGGCAAAAATAGCTTCCCACATGGTCGCGATACCAACCGTAGCAAGCCCCATTACCAGCACTTTGATGCCCAAGGCAAAGCCAATATTCTGCCACACAATTTTATGGGTAAAGTTGGCAATATCCACCGCCTGCGCAATTTTAGAGGGATGATCGGTTTGGATAACTACATCTGCGGTTTCGATGGCTGCATCCGAGCCAATGCCGCCCATGGCGATGCCCACATCGGCCAGGGTAATTACCGGGGCATCATTAAGTCCATCCCCCACAAAACCGGTTACACTATTGGATTGCAGCGCCTCTTTTACATAGTTGTATTTGTCGTCGGGCAGCAGTCCGCCATAGGCTTCATCCAGCCCCAGGTGAGCGGCTACATGGGAAGCCACTTCCTGATTATCCCCGGAAAGCATCACCAGTCGTTCCACGCCTTTCTCACGAAGCTGCCTGATGGCCTGTTGGCTATCCTTTTTGATACGGTCGGCGATGGTAATGGTGCCTGCGTGTTCACCGCCAACAGCTACGTGCACATAGGTGTATGGTTCGGAGTAAGCATCTCCGGAGAGTTTTACACCATGCTTTTCAAGTAATTCCCGGTTTCCTACTAAAACTTCTTTTTGGTTGATGAGGCCTTTTAATCCTTTGCCTGATATCTCCTCCTGATTTTCCACGTCATGCAAAGGCTGTCCGTTTTTGAAGTTTAGAATAGCCTGTCCAATTGGGTGGGTGGACTGCTGCTCGAGGGAAGCGGCATAAACCAAGACCTCATTATCTGACAATCCATTATGGGTGATCACATCCTGCACTTCAAAGGAACCCTCCGTTAAAGTGCCGGTTTTATCCAGGAACAGGGTTTTCATTTTGCGGAGCTGATCGAGATAATCGGAGCCTTTTAATAGAATTCCGTTTTGGGATGCAGCCCCGATGCCGCCAAAGTATCCCAGTGGAATCGATATCACCAAACCACACGGACAGGATACTACCAGGAAAATGAGGGCACGGTAAAACCATTCTTCAAATACATAGGTATCTACAAAAAGCCAGGGTAGAAAAGTAAGCGCGACCGCCAGCCAAACCACGATGGGCGTGTACACTTTGGCAAATCGGGTCATGAAGCGCTGGGTGGGGGCTTTGCGCTGCGTGGCTTCCTGCACCATATTCAGGATGTCGGAGAGTCGGGAGTCTTTGAAGGCTTTAGTTACTTTGATACGGACCGGTACCAGCTCATTAATGCTGCCCGCCCAGATTTCCTCGCCCTGTTCCCGAGTCATCGGCTTGGATTCGCCCGTTAAAGCAGCCGTGTTGAAGGATGCTTTGTTGGTAACCAGCTCGCCATCAAGCGGAACCTTTTCGCCGGGCTTCACTTGTATAATTTCGCCAGGTTGAACCTCGGATGGATGCACTTGCTCTGTTTGGCCATTCCGTTCTACCAAGGCTACATCCGGTTGCTGGTTGATGAGTGCTTCGATGGAGCCACGTGCTTTTCTTACGGCGTTGCCCTGTGCATATTCCCCGATCATATAAAAAAGCATCACGGCCACGCCTTCGGCATATTCACCCAGTACGAAAGCACCCACGGTAGCGATGCCCATCAGCAGAAACTCGCTGAAGATGGTGCCTTTACGGATGGATTTAAATGCTTTGATCCAAACGGGAATCCCAACAAATAAATAGGAAGCAAGAAACAAGGGGAGGTACACATAAGCCTGACCTTCAAAAGACAGTCCGTATTGGACCAACAGGGCAGCCACCAAAAAGACCGATGACCAGGCAACCTCATAATATTTTTTTAAAAACTCCATAGAATAAAAGCTGTACGCAGGTTAACAATATCAGGCGTAAAGGTAATATGAGGGCCTGAGGGAGTCTTACACTTTTGTGTATTTCTTGTGCAGGATTGTGTATTAAGAAGGATGGGGTCATCAAAAGAAGAAATTCGGGAGGGCGATAAACTGCGGAATGCACCACATTTTCCCTATCAACTTATTCCCTTATCCCCTTAAAACACCTACACCTCATCAATAGAGATACGCCGGTTTTCTTTAATCTCGCTGAAATGGGAAGGGGAGAGACCGGTTTCTTTTTTGAACTGGCGGGAGAAATGCTGCTGGCTGCTATAATCCAGTTCGTAGGCAATCTCGCTGAGGTTCATCTCGCCATATACAATCAATTCCTTGGCGCGTTCAATTTTTTGGAGAATATAGTAGCGCTCAATGGATTTACCTTCCACACTGGAAAACAGGCGGCTAAGCTGCTGGTAATCTCTGTGAACCTTTTGCGCGAGATAATCGGAAAGTGGGCCCTCCAGTTTTTCGCTGGTCCGTACTAATTGAATGATGAGCTGTTTGATCTGTTCTACCAAGCGGCTATTTTGGTCGTTGATGACATCAAAGCCGTTTTCTCGAACCAGTTTCGCAAAGCGGTCTTGTTGGTCGGTGTTAATGGGTTCGGCGAGGTGAACTTCGCCAAGTTCTACTTTTTCTACGGTAAAACCTGCCTGCTGCAGTTTTTCGCGAAGTACTTCACCGCAGTGGCTGCAAACCATATTTTTTATGTGAAAATGTTGTTGATCCATATCACTGAAAAGTAGAAAAGGGGTAGAATCATTCAAAAAGGATAAAAAAATATATCCTTATAATGGAATTGAAGCCCATTATTCATATGACTTTTCAATAACAATACCGGCTTCCAAAACTTGAATATTTGGCGTGGCATTCCTTGCTTTACTGTACCTATCCTTAAAAATCCAGTAGAACTTATTGTTTTCAAAAGCAACTTTTCCCGGTTCGTAAAAAGCTCCTTGGTAAGAATGTAATTCCAAATAGTTTTCTTTATAGGTGTAAGTTCCGGAATCTGAAAAGACGGCGTGCTGCGTTTTTGTGAAGTCTTCCTCTTCTGAGGAAAAGGTCATGGAATCAGGGTTAAATGAATACCTGTTTTCTATGACACCACTTAAGGTGTGCCAATTCGGATCCCGTTTAATGCCGGTTACTGAAAGTTCGGACGACCAATTTCCAGAGACTTCTGCTTTAAATGCATTTTCAGGATTTAAAACCTCAGCTCCTGTAAATTTCAAACTACCATCTGTAATCTCGATTTTTGATGGATAAAATGTAAGCCGGTGGGATCTAAGTCCATCGGAATACCGGGTAGAATCAAAGTGATTTATTCTAATATTCGTCAGGTACTGTGTTAAAAATCAAGAGAAACTTCTATTTTATGTCTTCAAAGAACATCATGATGCCTTTGCATGTGATGTATCTACAGTAGCC